>CAVUIU010000028.1:0-300046 GCA_963741615.1 uncultured Actinomycetes bacterium | reverse complement strand
AGTGACTCCCACATCATCGTGACCGTGGTGCTGGTCGGGGATGACGCCGCCGACTACCTGGCGCCCGGAGAGCGCTTCGCGCTGTGGCGCGGCCACGATGTCGGCCGCGGCGTGGTGACCCGCCGGATCTTCGTCTGACCCGCCGGATCCCCGCCTGGGCCGTCCGGGCCGCCTGGCGGTGACGGCGCTGGGCATCCTGCGGCCTGCGCCACCCGTGCACCCACCCCGGGTCCGCACCCGGCTTCGCCCTCGTGCCCTGGAGCATATTGCCCTAAGTCTATCGGAAATATATGATTTGCCCACGGCGGAACCGCTACAATCCGGATGGCTGGCCCCATCTCATGACAAGGCGGAGGAATCCCTATGAGTGCCACCGAGGACTACCTGGCCAACAACGCCCGCTATGTGCAGTCGTTCTCCGGCCCGCTGCCCATGCCGCCCGCCGCTCACATCGCCGTCGTGGCCTGCATGGACGCCCGGCTCAACGTCTACGCGATCCTCGGCCTCTCCGAGGGTGAGGCGCACGTGATCCGCAACGCGGGCGGCGTCATCACCGACGACCAGATCCGTTCCCTTGCCATCAGCCAGCGGCTCCTCGGGACCAGCGAGATCGTGCTGATCCACCACACCGATTGCGGCATGCTGACCTTTGCCGACGACGCCTTCAAGCGCTCGATCCAGGACGAGACGGGGATCAAGCCGACCTGGTCCGCCGAGGCCTTCCCCGACCTCGACGAGGATGTGCGGCAGTCCATCGCCCGGATCAAGGCCAGCCCGTTCATCCCGCACAAGGACGCGATCCGCGGGTTCGTGTTCGACGTCGCGACCGGAAAGCTCAACGAGGTCATCTGACGGTCTCAGCCACCGTGCACGAGCCGGCGCCGCGGGCGGCCGCGGTGGCCCGCGAGCGCCGGCCAGGGCCGCCCACTGCTAGCGTCGCGCCTCATGGAGGACCAGATCTATGTGGGCAGCGCCACGGTGGACGCCCCGGCCGACCGCGGCTGGCTGCTGGGGCATTTCAGGCCAGCCGGCAGCGTGCGGCACAGCGGCGACGTCGAGATCAAGTGGGGCATCCATCCCCCCGGGGACCGGCGCGCGCAGTGGGTCACCGGCGAGAAGCGCACCACCGTGCTCATCCTCATCAGCGGCCGGTTCCGGGTGGAACTGCCCGAGCGCGACGTGCTTCTTGCCCAGCAAGGCGACTATGTCGTGTTCCACGGAATCGACCACTCCTGGCATGCTGAGGAGGAATCAGTGGTGATGGCGGTCCGCTGGCCGTCCGTCCCCGGTTATGCCGTTCCTGACTGACCGGCGGCCACGGTGCGGGGGATCCGATGACCGAGCTTGAGCTCGCCGGCTGGCGCCGGCGCGTGAGCGATCTTTACGCCGCGGTCCGGGCTGAGCAGAGTCCCGAGCGCGGCCATGCGCTGTGGCGGGCCGGCCGCGACGAGCTCTTCCGCGCACACCCGCAGAGCCCGCTGCCGCCCCATGACCCGCTGCGCGGCACCGGGCTGCCGTACTGGCCCTACGATCCGCAGCTGCGGTTCTCGCTGCCGCTGCTGCCCGCACCGGGGCCCGCGCATCTGTCACTGGCGGCCGGCAGCGACGGCGTCACCTCCCTCCGGCTCGCCGGCCGGGTCGAGCTGCCGGCGCCGCTGGGCGCGACGGTTGACGTCTGGTGGCTGGAGCAGTACGCGGGCGGGCTCTTCCTGCCCCTGCGGGACGGCACCGCCGGCACGGCCAGCTACGGAGGCGGGCGGTACCTGCTCGACACGGCCAAGGGGGCCGACCTCGGCGGCACCGGCGGGTCGCTGGTGGTGGACCTGAACTTCCTCTACCACCCGTCGTGCCGGTACAACAGCTCGTGGCAGTGCCCGCTGGCGCCCAGCGGGAACACCATCACAGCGCCGGTGCGCGCCGGGGAAAGGCTCTGATCACCGGGCAGGCCCGCCCGGGCGGGATGCCCTAGTCCTCCAGGGTGCTGGGGTCGGCGGGAACGTCCACGGCGTAGGAGGCGAGGGCTGCCAGGGGCACGATCTCCAGTGCCCGTTCATGGGTTGACGCCAGTACCACCGGCGCCGCGGCGCCGTCGCGGTGCGCCCGCAGCCAGTTCGCCGCCGTCACGCACCACCGGTCCCCCGGCACGAGCCCGGGAAAGCGGAACTCCGGTACCGGAGTGGACAGATCGTTGCCGATGCGGCGCTGGTGTTCCAGGAACTCGGCGGTCACCACCGCGCAGATCGTGTGACTGCCCAGATCCTCCGGGCCGGTGCTGCAGCACCCGTTGCGGTAGAAGCCGGTGATGGGGTCGGTGCCGCACGGCTCCAGCTCATCACCCATGACATTGCGCTCGCCCACCCCAGCAGTATCCCCATGCCGAGCGCAGCGGACAAATACCACTGGCCGTGCCGGGGTCACTGCATGCCCGGTGCGGCGGGCTTGCGTGCCTCGATCAGGAAACGCTGGGCGTGCGAGACGAACGTCCCCTGCGACCGGATGCGCTCGTGCATCCGGGCCAGCTGGTCGGCATAGCCGTCAACGGTGAAGCCGGGAACGGTCCACAGCACCTTGCGCAGGAAGTGGACGACCGCACCCACGTCGTTGAAAACCACCCGGAGTGCCTGTTCCCGCAGATCGACCACGAGCAGGCCGGCCGCCCGCGCCTCGTTGACGGCCAGCTGGGCGCTCCTCCCCGGGTTGACCGGCTGGGGCCCCATCATGAAGTCGGTCAGCTCCCGGTTGGAGCCCGCCCCGACCTGCTGCGACAGGTATGCCCCACCTGGCCGCAGGACACGGGCGATCTCATCCCAGACCGCGACCGTCGGGTGGCGGCTGACGACCAGGTCGAACGACCCGGTCAGGAACGGCAGGCCGCCCTCGTCGTCCGCGCGCACGACCGACGCCCCGAGCGGGCGCAGATTCCGCCGCGCGACCTCGGCGTTCGGTGGCCAGGACTCCGTGGCCACCAGCACCGGCGGAGGATGGGGGATCTGCGCGAGGACCTCGCCGCCGCCGGTCTGGATGTCAAGCG
The DNA here is from genome assembly GCA_963741615.1 of uncultured Actinomycetes bacterium. Classification (GTDB taxonomy): domain Bacteria; phylum Actinomycetota; class Actinomycetes; order Streptosporangiales; family Streptosporangiaceae; genus UBA9676. Next base: position 297,015 of record CAVUIU010000028.1, on the reverse strand, counting down.
CGGCAGCCGCCCGTGCCATCCGTTCCGCGAGCAGCCGGGAGTATCCCCAGCGCGGGCGCTCCTCGCTGGCCCGGCCCTCGAACCAGGAGAAATCCCAGCCTTCGAGCGGCACGGACGCGCCCTCGTCCAGCAGTTCCCGCAGCGTCGGCGCACCGGCCATGCCCGAAGGGTCGCAGCCGCCCTCGGCCGGCGCAACGGCTTTACCGCTGGCCCGCAGGCGGCGGGCGGAGCCCGGCGAACACGTCGTCCTCGGGGACGCCAGTCCCGGTGGAATCGCTGGCCCTGATGAAGCTCTCCCGGCCGAAGGCCGCCTCGGCGACGTCCGGCGGGATCTTGCTGAACCACGAGTCCTGTATCTGGCTGGCATGGGCCATCAGGGCGTCCCGCTTACGGCCAAGCACCGGCCGGATGTCGATCGTCGTGGTGATGCGCCGCTCGGTCTCGGCCATCTGCCGCATCATCTCCGGCCGGGCGCCGCGGCCGTCGGGGACGTCCACGCCGGCCTCGCGCAGTGCCTGCCATACCTTCTGCCAGTCGCTGCCGCGCATCGCGGTGAAGTAGACCTTTGCCGGGATGCCGGTGTCCGCGGCGGCGGAGACGGCCGCCTCAGCCGCGTGGACGTGGTCGGGGTGCTGGTAGGGGCCCGCCGGATCGTAGGTGATCAGCACCTGCGGCCGGTACCGCTCGATCAGGCCGCCAATCCGGGCGGCCACCTCGGCCGTGGGGACGTTGCAGAAGGCGCCGGGGCGGTCCTTGTAGTCCCAGTCGGGCATGCCGGAGTCGTGATAGCCCAGCGGCTCGACATCGGTGACGCCGAGGATCTTGCATGCCTCGCGGAGCTCCGCGAGCCGTAGCAGCGCCACCGCCTCCTTGTCGTGACCGTCCTCGCCGGGCTTGACTCCGCCGGGCGCGTCCCCGAACTCACCGTTCGTGCAGGTCACGACCACGGTGCGGATACCGGTCTCGGCACAGGCGGCCAGCACGCCGCCGGTGCTCGACGATTCGTCGTCGGGATGCGCGTGTACCGCCATCAGGGTGAGATCGTCTGTCATGCCCCCAGCCTGCCCGACGGATCCGGCACGCGGGTAACCGGCCAGCACCGGCCACTCCGCCGTTCCCGGTAACACTGGTCGCCTGGCGACACTCTGATCTCTTGGTTAACATCGGCCCCTGGCAAAACTTTGGTATTCGCTGAGAAAAAAGCCTGCGCGTCGGGTTGTGCGCCGGTGAATTCTCCCTGCCCCCCGTTACCACCCCGCCGCCCCGGGGTATCGGCTGATAACGGCCGGCGGTCCGTGAGCGGACAGTCACCGACTGCCCGGTCCGTCTGCACGCGGGGGCTTGCCACGAACGGATCCCTACCCCTCCGGTTCCGGGCGCACGTCCCCCTCCCCCTTACCTTCTTCACTGAGCCCGGGCAACTACGGTTCGGGCTTGGGAAGTCCGGCGGTGCCGGTATGGCTCATCGCCCCCTGCAGCTGGTATGGCCTGGGGGGTGTTGCCCCCGGCGCGGTCGGTGCGTGAACCTCTGATGGGGACATGCGGCTTGATCGCTGATTCGTAAGGTGGATGACGGCGAGCGCACCACGGACGGCCTTCCCGCGCAGGTGACCAGGCAAGACAGCGGAGGAAGGGGCGCAGGTGGCCACACCCGGGCAGGTGGATGTGTGGGCCGGGCTGGATGTCGGCAAGGAAGAACACTTCGCTGATGTCCTCGATAACGACGGTGAGCGGCTGTTCGCCCGGTCCGTGGCTAACGATCAGGCGGACCTGGAAGCGCTGCTGGACCGGGCCGCCGGGCATGGCACGCCTGGGCTGGTGATCGACCAGCCGGGCTCGATCGCCCAGCTCGCGCTGGCGGTGGCCGCCCGCCGCGGCACGCCGGTGGCGTATGTGCCGGGCCTGGTGATGCGCCGGGCCGCCGGCTTGTACCCCGGTGAGGCCAAGACCGACCGGCGGGACGCGTACGTGCTGGCCGATACCGGCCGCACCAGGCGCAAGCAGGTCCACTGGCTGGATGCCGGCTCTGATGAGCTGCTGGCCACGCTGCGGGTCCTCAACGGCTTCGATATCGACCTGGCCGCGGATGCGACCCGGCTGGCTAACCGGCTGCGCGATGCCCTGACCAGCGTCTCCCCGGCCCTGGAACGGGCCGTGGGGAAACGGCTGGGCCAGGCCGGGGTGCGTGACCTGCTCACCAAGTACCCCACGCTGACCGCGCTGCGCGCTGCCAGCCAGTCCCGCATCGAGCGGACCGTCCAGGCACGCTCGCCGCGGATCGCCGCCAAGGTCACCACCGCGATCGCCGCTGCCCTGGCCGCCCAGGACGTCACCGTCCCCGCCGAAGCCGCCACCGGCCGCGTCATCGCCGGGCTGGCGGGTGAGCTGGACCGCATCTGCGCCCGCCGCGACGCCCTGGCCGCCGAGATCGAGGAGGCGTTCCTGTCCCACCCTTTCGGTGAGCTGCTGGCCACCATGCCAGGGATCGGGCCGCGGACCGGCCCCCGGATCCTCGCCGAGATCGGCGACGGCTCCGCCTTCACCAACGGCAGCAAGCTCGCCGCTTACGCCGGCCTGGCCCCCGTCTCCCGCCAGTCCGGCACGTCCCTGGCCACCGAAACCCGCAGCCGGCGCGGCAACCACCGGCTCAAAAACGCCATGTTCCTCGCCGCGTTCGCCTCCCTGCGCGACCCGGCGTCCAAGACCTTCTACGACCGCAAACGCGCCGAAGGCAAACGCCACAACGCCGCCCTCATCTGCCTGGCCCGCCGCCGCTGCGACGTCATCCTCGCCATGCTCCGCACCGGCCAGCCCTACCAGCCAGCCCGCCCTGCCACCAGCCTGGCCAACGCCGCCTGACCCGGACCAAGCCAAGCGCCCAACGAGCTTGACAAAGAACATGGGGACACCCCCCGGCGAACGGGCCGGCCAGACCCGGCCGCAGTGGTGCGGCCCGGCACGGGCAGGCACGCATGGCAGCCAACGGGGAGGATTCAGAGTGCGGGACCCGCCGGCGACCGCCCTGCCGCCGCTGGGGACCTCGCGCCGGCACAGCAGCCTGGCCGGATAGGGCAGCTAGTGAAGCGCTAGCCACTCCGCATAGGACCGGGAGTCATCCACACCAAATTTCACGCCAGCCGGCACCGCCTGGCTGAACACGCGCGCCGCGGTGGCCTCGAGCTCACCGCGGAGCAGGCTGGCGGGGCCGGCGGCCTCGAATCCCAGTGACCACCAGACCTGGCCGAGCGTGCGCACCTCGGTGAGCTCCACCGCGCATCCCGGCTGCTCGCCCAGCCCGGGGAAGCGCGGCCCGATCTGCCCGCTGGCCAGTGAGAACCAGCTGATCCGCCGCCTCTTGTGCACCAGCTGCCAGCCGGCCGGGTCACCGCCCGGGCTGAGCGGATCACAGGGAAATGACCATTTCTGCCAGAACTCCATGCGGCCGCGGGCCTGTCCCGCCACGTCGAGGATTCCCGGGCTCCCGCGGTACACCTTCACGTCGAATGCCCCGCCCCCGCGGACCTTCACCGAGAGCCCGCGCAGGTGCGGACCCAGGAGGTAGGTGTCCTCCTGCTGCTCCATCCCGGCCGGGAAGCGCCCGAACCATCCGGCCACCGCCGTCTCCAGCTCGCCCGGAAAGATCCAGCGCACCTCGAGGGTGCGGGCTCCGCCGGCGACCGGGCTCTCGGGCTGCGCAGCCGTCATTGTCTCCCTGTTCCTGCTCACGCCCTGATGGCCGGCACGGACGGTTCCGTGCGGCACAGTACTCCGCCCAGATGAACCGCCGGCGAACCCGGGCCGCCTAACAGGCGTCCGCCAGGCACCTGCCAGATGGCGCTCGCGGTAATGGGCCTGGATAATCCGTACCGCAGGGTCGCGGCCGGCTGGCAGATGCGGCCATGCTGGGAGGCGGGCTGCGGTGATCACGGACACGCCCGGCAGCCGGGGGCGCTGGTGGCGCCCCCATGCGCCTGGCGTCGCCGAGGTGCGCTCCTACCAGCGGTCCTGGCTGCGCGGCGACCTGATCGCGGGCGTGACCGTGGCGGCGTACCTGGTCCCCCAGGTGATGGCGTACGCGGGGGTCGCCGGCCTGCCGCCGGTGGCCGGGCTGTGGGCCGCCCTCCCGCCGTTGCTGATCTATGCCGTGCTCGGCTCCTCACGCTCGCTGTCGATGGGACCCGAATCGACCACCGCGCTGATGACGGCGATCGCGATCGGCCCGCTCGCCGCGGGAAACCCGGGACGCTACGCGCTGCTCGCCGCCGCCCTCGCGCTCGGGGTGGGACTGTTCGCCGTCCTTGCCTGGCTGCTGCGGCTGGGCTTCGTGGCAGACCTGCTGTCCCGGCCGGTGCTCGTCGGGTACCTGGCGGGCGTGGCGCTGATCATGATCGCCGCGCAGCTCGCCCGGCTGACCGGGGCGCCGGTGACGGGTCGGACGTTCGTGGCCGAACTGGTGTCGTTCGCCGGCGGGATGGGCCAGGCGCAGCCGGCCACCGTGGTGCTCGCCGCGTTCGTGCTGGTCTTCCTGTTCGTGGTGCGGGCACGCTGGCCGCGCGTGCCCGCGCTGCTGATCGCCGTCCTGCTGGGCGCGGCCGCGGTGAAGATCGGCGACCTGAGCCGGCACGGCGTTGCCGTGGTGGGCACGATACCCGCGGGGCTGCCCGCGCCCGGGCTGCCCCATCTGGGCCTGGCGGACCTTCGCGCGCTGCTCTTTCCCGCGCTGGGCGTGCTGGCGGTGGCCTTCACCGACGATGTGCTGACCGCCCGCTCCTTCGCGCGGCGCGACGAGCGGGTGGATGTCAACCAGGAATTCCTGGCCCTCGGCGTGTCCAACATCGGGGCCGGCCTGCTGCGCGGGTTCCCGGTCAGCAGCAGTGCCAGCAGGACCGCCGTCGCGATCTCCGCGGGCAGCCGCACCCAGGTGTACTCGCTCACCGCGCTGGTCACCGTGCTGGCCGTGGTGCTGCTCGGCCGCCCGGTGCTGGCCAGCTTCCCCGAGGCGGCGCTCGGCGCGATCGTGGTCTACGCCGCCACCCGCCTCATCGACGTGGCGGCGTTCCGCCGGCTGGCGGCATTCCGCCGCAGCGAGTTCCTCATCGCCCTGGCCACCTGCGCCGGCGTGCTGGCGTTCAACATCCTTTACGGCGTCCTGGTGGCCGTCGGCTTGTCGGTCGCCGAGCTGCTCTTCCGGGTGAGCCGGCCACACGCCGCGATCCTCGGCCATGTGCCCAACGTGGCTGGCATGCACGACATCACCGACTATCCCGGCACCATCACCGTTCCCGGTCTGGTCGTCTTCCGGTACGACGCACCCCTGTTCTTCGCCAACTCGGAGGACTTCCGGCGGCAGGCGCTGGCCGCTGTCAGCTATTCCGAGCGCCGCGACGGCCCGGTCCGGTGGTTCCTGCTCAACGCCGAAGCCAACACCGAAGCCGACTACACGGCGATGGAAGCGCTGGCCGCGCTCCACGATGAACTGACCCGCCGGGGCATCGTCTTCGCCTTCGCCCGCGTCAAGGCCGAACTCCGCGACCAGTTCCGGGCCTTCGGCATCGCCGGGAAGATCGGCGAGGAATGGCTCTTCCCCACCCTGCCCACCGCGGTCGAGGCCTATAAGGACTGGGCGAAACTGCACGGGTGACACGCGTGCCAGGCTCGTTCCCGGCAGCTGTCGTACTACCTGCCGCGGCCCGGCCGGGTCTCATCCGCGGGGCGGTCCTCGTCCAGCCACAGCCAGGCATGGGCAGGCTCCAGCGCGTGGCGGACAGCGCCGAGGAGATCGTCGCGGACGGCATCGAAGTCGACAGCGCCGGTGATCTGCGCCCGGAAGATGGCGATGATCTGGTCGGCGTCGTAGCGGGAGCGATTGAAGCGCCGGTCCACGACCCGCTGCACCCGGCGGCGCAGCGGGCTGAACAGTGCGGCCGCCACCAGGGTGGAGCCCGCCACCGCGACCGGGGTGGACAGCGAGACCGGCAGCGCCTGGGTGGCCAGCAGCACCAGCCCCGCATACACCCCGACCAGCAGCCCGGTCACGATCGCATACGCCAGCGTCCGGGAGATGATCCGGTCGATGTCATACAGCCGGTACCTCAGGATCGCCACCCCGATGGACACCGGCAGCCCGGCGAAGCAGAGCCAGCCGATGCCGCTCAGCGCGTTCCAGAAGCCCGGCGAGATCTGCCCCACGATCACCACGAACGGCGCGGCGAGCGTGACAACAGCCCCGCTCATCAGCCACTTCAGCTGCTGGCGCCGCTCACCGGACGAGCGCCGCCAGGACAGGATCTGGCGGACCACGAAGCTCAGCGTCAGCGCCAGGATCAGCACATCGAAGGGCCGCCCCAGCGCCCCGTACCAGCCGGTGGCGTGGTCGGTAGCGGTCAGGCCGCCCGAGGCGTCGACGTGGATGGAGTGCCCGGCGAGCGCGCCGGCCGTCGCCACGGTGAGCGCGGCCACCGACGCGGCGTACAGCACGAGGTAGGCCCACATCGCCCGGCGCCACCATGCCGACGGCAGCCTGCCGTCCGGGAACAGCAGGATCACCAGGCCGAACAGGAATATGCCGGGACCCCACAGCTCGTTCAGCAGCAGGGCCACCAGGCCGAACGGCAGGTGATGCCCGAGCCGGTAGGTGAGGATCGAGTAGTCCCCACCGTCGGCGCCCAGCATGAGGCACAACGCCATCGCGAGCAGCAGCCAGCCGACCGGGTTCCACGGCTGCCGCCTCGCCGCCAGCACCCCGGTCACCGCCGCGGGAACCCCGATCACCAGCGGCACGAGGCCGTTGAAGTACTGGCCGGACGCGATGGTCAGCGGCACCAGGCCGGCAGTAGCCACCGCCAGCAGGGCGCCCAGCGCCGCCGCCCAGGCCGCCGGGGACACTCGCCGCAGCCGGCCCGCGGGCACCGCCGCCGTCATGGCGCATCGTCGGCGAGCCACAGCGATGCGTGCGCCGGCTCCAGCACCCGCTGCACCACGTCGATCAGGTCCTCCCGCACCGCGTCCAGATCCACCGCGTCCTGCAGCCCGGCCGAGAACCCCGCGACAGTTCGGTCGGCATCGTAGCGGGCCCGGTTGAAGCGCCGGTCCACCAGCCGCTGCACCCGCCGCCGCAGCGGATTGAACAGCGCGACGGCCGCCAGGGTGGCGGCAGCGACCGCGACCGGGGTGGACAGCGACACCGGCAGCGCCTGCGTCGCCAGCAGCACCAGCCCCGCGTACACCCCGACCAGCAGCCCGGTCACGATCGCGTACGCCAGCGCCCGGGAGACGATCCGGTCGATGTCGTACAGCTTGAACTTGAGTATCCCGATCCCGATGCTCACCGGCAGCGCGAACATCGCCACCCCGGCGGCGTCAGCGACGAATCTCGCGAAGCCCGTGGGGCTGTTCAGCCAGACGGTGAGCCCCGCCCCGACGATGAAGACGGCGACCCCGCTCAGCAGCCATTTGAGCTGCTGGCGGCGCTCGGCCGGAGCACGCCGGTAGCCGAGCACCTGGCCGGCCATCCAGGCGAGCCACGACAGCCCGACCAGCGGAAAAAAGACCGCCTCCAGCACGCCCCACCAGGCCGCCACGCCCGCCGGGTTGTCGAGCGCTGCGAGGTCGCCGTTGGGATCGATGTGAACGTGGTGGGTGATGATGGCGCCGATCGAGATGGCGTAGGCGCCCGCGACCCACAGCCCAGCGACCACAAGGTAGGCCCACAGCCAGGGCTTCCACCGGCGCGACGGGAACCGGCCTGCCGGGAACAGCGGCACGGTCAGCCCGGCGAGTGCCACGGCGGGCGCCCAGCTGGGCTGCAGCAGGACCGCCAGCCAGCCGAGCGGCAGCGCCCCCTGGCTAAGCCGGTAGTCGAACACGGTGTAGGCGCCGGCCAGGGCGCCGACGGCGAAGAAGAAGGCGACGCCGAGCAGCACCCACCCGATCGGGTTTCCCGGCTGATGCCAGGCCACCACGACGGCTACCACACCGAACGCCAGGTACAGCAGGGCGACGGAGCCACCGGAAAGCCCCTGCCCCGACACTGCCGCGAGCACGCCCGACAACGCCACCATCAGCAGCAGCAGCCCGCCCGCCACCAGCGCGGTCACCGGGGACGCCAGGCGCACGCGGTGCCGGCGGACGCCGGCGGTCACGGCGTGCCCTGCCTGATCCACACGGACACTCCGGCGGGCTCCAGCGCGCGCCGGACAGTATCGAGCAGGTCGCCGCGGACGGCGTCGAGGTCGGTGGCGTCGGCGAGCCGGCCGGCGAACGCCGCGACCGTCAACTCCGCGTCGTAGCGGGCCCGGTTGAACCGGTGGTCCACCACCCGCTGCACCCGGCGGCGCAACGGGCTGAACAGTGCGGCCGCCACCAGGGTGGAACCCGCCACCGCGACGGGGGTGGACAGCGAGACCGGCAGCGCCTGGGTGGCCAGCAGCACCAGCCCCGCATACACCCCGACCAGCAACCCGGTCACGATCGCATACGCCAGCGTCCGGGAGATGATCCGGTCGATGTCATACAGCCGGTACCTCAAGATCCCGACACCGATGCTCAGCGGCAGTGCCGCGAACCCGAGAATCAGCACCTCCCAGATCGCCGAGTTGGTCGCGATGGCCCAGATGCCGAGGACCCCGCACACGGCGGCGCCGCTGGCCAGCCATTTCAGCTGCTGGCGCCGCTCCCCGGTGGAACGCCGCCAGCTCAGGGCCTGGCGGCCGATGGCGGCCAGCCAGAACACCGCCACCGCGATCAAGAACGCTGCCAGCACCGGGGCCACCCAGGCCGTGCTCCCATGGCCAAGAGCTACGAGGTTCCCGTCTTGCTGCAGGTTGACGTGGTGCCCGATGGCCAGGCCCAGCGTGGCGACGCTGACGGCGAGCGCCGCGGCGCCGGTGATGGCCAGGTAGATCCACAGCGCCCACCGCCAGCGCCGCGATGGCAGCCGGCCATCGGGGAACAGCAGGATCACCAGCGGGAACCCGAACAGCGAGAAGGTGAACAGCTGGTCGAGCACGAGCATCACCGGGCCCGCGAACGACAGGTCGCGGTAGCCGAGCACGTACACGAGGTTCGCGTAGGCTCCCGCGGCGATGGAAACCAGCATGAACACCGACTCGCCGGCCAGCAGCCAGCCGATCGGGTTGCGCGGCTGGTGCCCGGCTACCACGATGCCGACCGTCGCCGTCACCAGGATGACCACCAGCAGGCCAGCGACCGACCAGAGCTTGCTCAGCGTCAGCCTGCCGGTCAGGGCGCCCGACACGGCTATCAAGCCCAGCAGCGCCACGATCACCCCGGTCAGCACCACGGTCGGCGTCCGCTGGGTGGGACGGAAGCGGGCGTCACCACGCATCACGATCACACCCCCCCCGGGCGGCAGCGGGCACGGGCTCCGTCAGGCGGCGGAGCTGGAACGCCGGCCCCGCGCCGTGAACGGCGTGGCGGCCGTCTGGAACATGCTCCGGACCGCGGCGTTGTGCCAGACGTTGCGGGCGTTGCGCCACTGCCGCCGCGAGTCGATGCACACGCTGCGCGTTTCCACCTGCGGGTCGGCTACTCCGAGCCGGTCACCGAGCGCGGTCAGGGTCTGGACCCAGAACAGGTCTTCCTTCCGGTGCCCGCCGAGCGCCAGGCCGAGTTCGTACAGCGGGTCGTTCCCCCGCATCAGCACGTGGGCCTGGACGAACGTCTCCGGCCCGGACTGCTGCGCGGAGAAGGTGATCCAGCCAGCGAACATGTGGCCCTGCGGCGTCATGAGGGTGAAGGATTCCTCGTCCGCGTAGAGCACGAACACGCCCGTGGAAAGCTTCACCCCGCCGCCGACGGACAGGTCGAGCAGCGCCACGTCGCCCGGGCTGATCCCGGCCAGGGCGCCGGCGAAACGGTTGCCCTTGGGCCAGAACTCGGGGAAGTGGGCCTTCCAGGTCGCGATCGCGTCCCGCGGCGCGATCGCGGTGCCGATGTTCATGCGGTAGGTCTTCTGCCACATCTTGCCGAAGCCCTGCACCGGCCCGGTCAGGCGCCGGCCCGCCACGTTGCTCCCGCGGACGCCGTCCCGCGGCTCGACCTGGAGCCGCTCGACCTTGGCCGCCCAGCTGGCCGCGTCCCTCGGCGCCGGATGCGCCTGCGCCTCGCGCAGGCTCAGGCCGATCTGCTCGGCCGGGGTCACTCCTTCGGGACCCGTCTGCTGTGCCATGTCCCCCCCTTAACTCACCGCGCCGCGCCGGCCAGTGCCGACGCCTCGTCGTCGTAGATCGTGATCGCCTCGTCGAGCCGGGTGAGCTCGAAGATCTCCCGATAGTGATCGCTGAGGCCGTAGGCGGCGAGCTGCTGGTGCTGCCGGTTGGCGCGCACGAGCAGGGTCACGATCATGCCGATGCCACCGCTGTTCATGTACTCCAGCCCGCCGAAATTGAGCACCAGCCGCCGCGCACCCGCCTCCTCGGCGTCTTCGTACGCCGCCATCAACGTGGGCTCGCAGGCGGCCGTGACCTCACCTTTGATGTCGACGACCGCCACCGCGCCGCCCACCTGCCGGACATCCATCCTCACTGCCGGTGCATCCATCTGGGTTCCCTCCCTGTGCCCTGATCCCGGCCGTCAGCTGGCCGAGCCTGTCAGCTGGCTCACGGCGTGATCGAGATCGGGGAAGAGCTCGATGAAGTCCGAGAGCCTGGTGATATCGAAGATCTCGCGGTAGTGCTCCGACAGCCCGCTGGCGACCATCTTGCGGCGCTGGGAACGCGCCTTGGCCAGCACGCTCACGATCAGCGCGATCCCGGTCGAGTTGATGTAGCCGACCTCGGCGAAGTCGAGCACGATGCTGGTGGGATCGCCCTCGGCAACCGCCTGGTCGTACGCGGCCGTCAGCATGTCGGCCGCGTGCCCGTCCACGTCGCCGGAGAGCCGGATGACCGCTCCCCCGGCGATGGCCAGGACCTCAGCCTCACAGGTCGTCTTCACGGGTGGCTCCTTTGTCAGCGGGGATGGTGGTCGCCACGGTGAGCCGGACCGTGTGCCGGGTTCCTTCGGTCGTCACGTCCATCGCGTTGACCATGTGGCGGATGAGGAACAGGCCCCAGCCACGCGGGCTCTGCTCGCCTGCCAGCTTGCGGACGATGTCGGGCGACTCGGCCGGTTCCGCGGCCGCCTCCCGCCCGCCACCCTGGTCGGCGATCGCGACGACGATGTTGGGGCCGTGCTGGGTCACCTCGACCTCGACCGGAACCTCCGGGCGGTTCCGGTTGCCGTGCTCGATGGCGTTCATGGTCGCTTCCGCGACCGCCGTCTTGAGCCGGTCCAGCCGTATGCCGGCCAGGCCGGTCCCGGCGACCGCCTCAGCCACCCGGGTGAGCACCAGGCGCTCGTTGCCTGGTTCGCTGGGGACTGTGAACGCCGCGAGGCGGCGGGCGGCGCCACGGGCAACCGATGTCATGCTTCGCCTCCCGAGTACAGCGCCGACGACGAGCGCTGCAGGCTCACGAGTGTGATGTCGTCCTCCTGCTCGTGGTCCTGGCCGGTGAAGGCGCTCAGCTCGGTCAGGCACGCGTCGATCAGCCGTTCCCCCGACTCCCCCTTGCCGACCAGGGCGGCGACCCGCGGGAACCCGAACATCTCCCGGTCGGGCCCGTGCGCCTCGGCCAGCCCGTCGCTGTGCAGCAGCGCACAATCACCGGGCTGCATCTGGAAGGTCTTCTCCTCGTACTCCGTCCCTGGCATCAGGCCCAGCGGCATGCCGCGGGCACGCAGCTCGGCCACCCCGCCCGCGGTGCGCACGTAGGGCACGTCATGCCCGGCATTGGCGAAGTCGAGCCGGCCGCTCGCCGGGTCGAGCACGAGCGCCAGGCAGGTGACGAACATGTGCGCCGGGATGTCCGCGCACAGCAGGTCGTTGACGTGGGCGAGGACATCGCCGGGGGAGATGAGCCGGGGCGCCGCGCCGCGCAGCAGCGCATGCGTGCTCGCCATCACCAGCGCCGCCGGCACGCCCTTGTCCGTCACGTCACCGACCACGAACATCACCCGGCCGTCCGGAAGGGCGATGAAGTCGTAGAAGTCACCGCCGACCGTGCGGGCCGGCCGGTAGAAGGCGGCCACATGCCAGCTCGGCAGGTCGGGCACGCTCTTGGGCAGGAACTGCTGCTGGATGAGCTGCGCGACCTTCAGTTCCTGCTCGATCCGCTCCCGGTTACGCGCCTCCACCTGCTGCTGGAGGACCAGCTGGCCGACCCGCATCGCCGGGGCGGCGTAGCCGGCCAGCGCGCCCAGCAGGCGCCGGTCCTCCCCCGTGTAGCCGCGCTCGGACAGGCGCGGCCCGAGGTTGAGCAGCCCGATCAGCGTGCCAGAGGAGATGAGCGGGATGACCATGACGACGCCCGCCGCCCGCAGCGTCGCCAGGGCCGGCGACGCGAGCTCAAGGCTGGTGATGTCGACCGGGCCCGCCGCGCTCTGCAGATATGCGTGCAGCGGGTCGTGGGGCGGGAGGTCGAAGTCCGGGCCCGGCCCGCTGTCAGCGTGCGCGGGCCCGCGGCCGACGGCCCGGGCCGCGGCCGGCTCGGCCTGGGCGGCCGCCCGCCGCCCCGCCCGGGTTACCGCGGCCGCACCGTCGGGGCCGCCGCCGGCGACGGCAACGTCCGTCTCCCCCGCCGTGGCCCCATCCTCCGCCACAGGGGAGCCCTGCACCGCGGCGATGTCCTCCGCGGCCCGGCCTCTGCCCAGCCGTTGCAGCATGTCACACTCCGAGGTCAGCCCATTCCGAGACGTGCAAGGCAACCATACGGAACAGCCGCTACGGGATCGTTACGGGAACCGGGCGCTGCGGGCCGATTTTCACGTCGTTGCGTTACGGTAAGAGCCACGGCTAGGGAGCTGGGTCACGCATCATGCGGAGAGGGGGGCCCCGTGGCCGATATCAGCCTTGCCCTGCTCGGGTCGCCGGTCGTGGAGCGGGACACCATCGCCATCACCTTCGACACCAAGAAGGCGGTCGCCCTGCTCGCCCTGCTCGCGGTCGCCGGGCGGGAGCAGAGCCGGGAACGCCTCGCCGCCCAGCTGTGGCCCGACTCCGACCCCGTCCACGCGCGGGGCTCGCTGCGCCGCACCCTGTCGGTCACGGCCGCCGCCGTGGGCGAAGGCCTGCTCATCAACCGCACGTCCGTAGCGCTCCAGCCCCGCCGGGTGCGGGTGGATGTCGCCGACTTCGCGGCCCTGATCGGCCGGCCCGACGCCGCATCGCTGGAGCGCGGGGTGCGCCTGTACCGGGACGATTTCCTCGCCGGATTCTCGCTGCGTGACTGCCCTGATTTCGAGGACTGGCAGTCGGCGACGGCGGACCGCCTGCGGCAGGACCTGGCTGGCGCACTCGAACGGCTGGTCGCCGCCTGCGTGGCGGCAGGAGATCTGCCGCGTGCGCTCGACCACGCCCGCCGCTGGCTCTCGCTCGACCCGCTGCACGAACCGGCACACCAGGCGCTCATCCGCCTGCAGGCATGGACCGGCCAGCGGTCGGCGGCCCTGCGCCAGTACCGCACCCTGGTCGGCGTCCTGTCCCGCGAGCTCGCCGTGAGTCCGCTCCCCGAGACCACCCGGCTGTACGACGACGTCCGGGCCGGGCGGCTGCGGCAGGCCCCCGGACGTGCCCCGGCGCCCCCACCGCCGGCGAACGGGGGCCGGCCGACCCGGCGGGCACCAGCCCGCCCGCGGCGGATGGCCGCCGGCGACCGGTGGCCGCTGGTCGGGCGTGCCGCCGAATTGCGCGCGCTCGAGAGCGCCTGGCGCGGGGTGGGCCGGGCCGGGGCTGGCGGGCAGGTGGCCGCCGTGGTCGGCGAAGCTGGCTGCGGCAAGTCCCGGCTGATCGAGGAGTTCCGCATCCGGATCGAGGCCGACGGCGGGACCACCATCAGCGGCCGCTGCCACGATGGCGAGAGCGGCCTGCCGTTCGCGCTGTCCGCCGACCTGCTGCGCGCGGCCGGCTCAGCCCGCCGGGGGCTGCCCGGCCTGCTGCCGCCGCACGTCGCGGCGATGGTCGGCAGGCTGACCCCCGAACTCGCCGCCGCCCACCGACACATGCCCGAACCGCCGCTGGCCAGCCCGGTCGCGCTGACCCGTATGTACGCGGCACTGGCGGCCACGCTGCTCGTCGCGGCGCGCCCCGCTCAGGCCGGCGGCGCGGGCGGCGCGGGCGCCGTGCTCGTCGAGGACGTGCACTGGGCCGACGGGCCATCCCTCGATCTGCTCGCCTACCTCATCCGCAGGCTCGCCGACTGGCCGCTGCTGCTGGTCGTCAGCTGGCGGCCGGAGGCCGACGAACGGCTGCGTGGGCTGCGGGCCGCGCTGGCCGACGCCGTTGACTCCGGCCGGGGAACGACAGTCGAGCCGCAGCCGTTCAGCACCGAAGAGATCGCCGAGATGCTCCGTGCCGCCGGGGCACCCGCGGGCAGCGCGGCACGGATGCTCGCCGAGACCCATGGCCTGCCACTGCTGGTCCGCGAGTACGCCGACGCGCTGGGGCCGGCCGCCGGGACGGGTGATCCCGGCCCGGCCGGGGAGGAAGGCTGGCTGCTCCCGGCGTCGGTGCGCGGGCTGTTGAGCCGGCGCCTCCAGGCGGCCAGCGAGCCGGCCCTGCAGATGCTGTCCACGGCGGCCGTACTCGGGAGCGGGTGCGACATCGACCTGCTCCGCGGGGTGAGCGGGCGCGGTGAGGCCGAGACCGTGGAGGCGCTCGACGAGGCGCTCGGGCGTTTCCTGCTCACCGAGATCCCGCCGCAGGGAGAGCGGGGGACGCCGTCCTACGACTTCCCCTACGAGGCGCTGCGCCGGGTCGCCTACGACTCGGCCACCCTGGCCCGGCGCCGCCTCCTACACGGCCGGGCGGCCGATGCGCTGGCAGCCCGTTATGAGCGTGATCCGATGTCCGCCCGGGCGGCGGTCATCGCCGGGCACCTGCAGCGGGCGGGCAGGGAGGCGCAGGCCGCGCTGTGGTGGTGGCGGGCGGCCGCCCGGGCGCGCGAGCTCTACGCGCACGCCGAGGCGCTCGCCCATCTCCGCCAGGCGGTGGCGCTCGGGTACCCGCAGGTTCCCGGCTGCATCGCGATCGGTGACGCGCTGACCGTGCTCGGGCGCTACCACGAGGCGCTGGCGGAGTACGAGACCGCGGCGGCCGGCAGCGACTGCGACGACGCGACGTCGGCCGCGATCGAGCACAAGCTCGCCGAGGTCCACCACCGGCTGGGCGACTGGGCGCTGGCCGAAGCACATCTGGCGGCTTCCCTGGAGCTGCTGGCACCCGGCGACCTCGGCGGCCGGGCCCGGGTGCAGGCGGACCGGGCCGTCGTCGCCTACCGGCGTGGGGCCAGCGAACAGGCAGCGGGCCTGAGCGCGGCCGCGCTGGCCGCCGCCCGGCAGGCCGCTGATCCGGTGGCGATCGCCCAGGCACTCGATGTGCTCGGGATGCTGGCGGCCCGGGCGGGGGATGCCGAAGCAGCGGAGGCACACCTGCGCGAGAGCCTGGCGCGGGCCCGGGAGCTGCCCGCACCGGGGGCGGCCGTGGCGGCGCTGAACAACCTCGCCCGGCTGCTCGCCGACACCGGCCGCACGGGCGAAGCGCTCGAGCTGGCCACCGACGCACTCGGCCTGGGCAGCGAGCTGGGCGACCAGCACCGGGTGGCCGCGCTCCACACCAACCTGGCCGACCTGCTTCACCAGACCGGGCAGCGGGAGGCCGCCCTCGATCACCTGAAGGAAGCCGCCCGCCGGTTCGCCGCGGTGGACCCGGGCGCGCCGCCCAAGCCGGAGATCTGGACCCTGGTCGAGTGGTGACCGGTGCCTCGCGGCCCCGGACCGCACCGGGACCTGGCGCTATGCTCATCAGCGAGCGGGCCGCCCCACCGGCCGACGAAATGAGCATCGCCATGACCACCGGAGCTTCACCCGGCCAGCAGGCCGTCAGTGATGGGCAGGCGAACGTGCCGGGCCAGCCGGGAGGGGCGAGCCTGGTCAGCCGGGCCGGCCGGGCTCCGGCACGCGGCCCTGGCGGTTCCTCGCGTTCGGCATGATCGCCATCGTGCTCGCCGGGGCGGTGGTGACGGCACTGATCGTCGCCCGCCCACGGGGCGCGGCCGCCATCCGGCCCTCCGGCATCCCCGCCGCCATGTTGACAAGCCTCGCCAACCTGATGCTGCTGTCCCCGCTGCCACACCAGCAGGCGCCTGGTTTCACCCTGACCGACCAGGCAGGCAGGACGATGGCGCTGGCCGACCTGCGCGGCAAGGTCGTGGTGCTCGAGTTCATGGACCCGCACTGCACCGACATCTGCCCGATCGTGTCGCAGGAGTTCGTGGATGCCTATCACGACCTCGGGGCGGCAGCGCGCAAGGTGGCTTTCATCGCGGTCAACGTGAACCAATACCACGCGTCCGTGGCCGACATGGCCGCCTACTCCCGTGAGCACGCGCTGACCAGCATCCCCGGCTGGCATTTCTTCACCGGGCCGGTCCCGGCGCTGCGGACCGCCTGGCGCGATTACAACATCGAGGTGCAGGCACCCAACCCGAACGCCGACATCATCCACACCTCGGCCATCTATTTCATCGACCCACAGGGCCGGGAGGCGTTCCTGGCCTCACCCATGGACGATCACACCAAGGCGGGCACGGCGTACCTGCCGGGCGGGCAGATCACCCAGTGGGGCAGGGGCATCGCGCTCATCGTCCGCCACCTGGCCGGCTAACTCCCGCGTCCCTGCCTTTGTGCCACCGGCCGGCCGGGGTGCCCGACCTGGGACACTACTGGTCATGCAAACTCTGGTTATTGATCATCCGCTGGTCGCGCACAAGCTCACGGTGCTGCGGGACGAGGCCACCCAGGCCCCCACGTTCCGCCGTCTCGTCAACGAACTGGTGACCCTGCTCGCTTACGAGGCCATGCGCGAGATACGCGTGCGGCCGGCGACCGTGCACACCCCCTTGGGACCGGCCGCCGGCGTGAAGCTGACCGGGCCCGTCCCGCTGGTGGTACCGGTGCTGCGGGCGGGGATCGGGATGCTCGACGGCATGGTCAGGCTGCTGCCCACGGCCGATGTCGGTTTCGTCGGGATGGTCAGGGACGAGGAGTCCCTGGTGGCGTCGACCTATGCCGACCGGTTGCCGGCCGACCTCTCCGGCCGTGAGGTCTTCGTGCTCGACCCGATGCTGGCCACCGGCGGAACGCTGGAGACCGTCATCGGCATGCTCGCCGACCGGGGCGTGGCCGCGGTGACCGCCGTCTGCCTGCTGGCCGCCCCCGAGGGGGCCGCCCGGCTGGCATCCGCATTCCCCGCCGACGAGCCGGTCCGGGTCAAGGTGGTCACCGCCGCGATGGACGAGCGGCTGAATGACCGGGGATATATTCTTCCCGGCCTCGGGGATGCGGGCGATCGCCTTTTCGGCCGGATCTGATCTGCCTATTCCGGACAGGGCCTATGTTGTGCCGCCAACAAGGCGGGTCTTTGCGGGCGAATTTGGCCTACTCTGGCAAACGTGGATGGCGAGGCGCCCCCCGGCGCAGCCGCCGGTGCGGTCGCGCAACGCCTGCGGCGGCTGCGTGCGGGCCTCGATCTGAGCCAGGAACAACTGGCGCGGCGGCTGGGCGTGTCCTTCGCGACAGTCAACCGCTGGGAGGCGGGGCGCACCCGGATGTCGGCCCGGGCGGAGCGCGCCCTGGCGGAGTTCGAGGCCCGCGCCGCGGCCAGCGGCCCGGTCCCGGGGTCGCTCCCGGTGCCGCATTCCAGTTTCGTGGGGCGCGAGGCCGAGCTCGCCGAGCTGTTCTCGTTGCTGCGGGGGCGGTCACGGCTGATCAGCATCACCGGCCCCGGCGGGGTGGGCAAGACCCGCCTCGCCCTCGAGGCCATCCGGCGCTTCGCCGACCCGGACCAGACGGTGGTCATCCCCCTCGAACCGGTGCGCCACCCACTGTCGCTGACCTCGGCGATAGCGTCCTGCCTCCGCCTGCGGGACCAGCCGGGAGTGGAGGTGCTCGCGTCCGTCGAAGCGGCACTCGCCGACACCCCCCGCCTGGTCGTGATCGACGGCGCCGAGCACCTGCGGGACGATGTCGCTGCCCTGGTCAGCCGCCTGCTCGTCGCGGTTCCCGGACTGCGCATCATGGTGACGAGCCGGACGGTGCTGGGTGTCCCGGGCGAACTGTGCTGGCCTGTGCCGCCGATGGGCTGCCCCTCCTCCGCGGCGCCGGTGGCGGACGTCGCGGCGGCGGACGCGGTGCGGCTGTTCATGGCCAGGGCCGAGGAACGGCTGCCCGGCTTCGCCAGCAGCAGGGTAGCGCCGCGGGTCATCGCCGAGCTGTGCCGCAGGCTGGACTGCCTGCCGCTGGCGATCGAGCTGATCGCAGGCTGGGTGGGGACCCTGTCGCTGCGGGAGATCGTCGAGCAGGGGGCGGCCCTGCTGGCGGCCGAACCGGACGGCGGCGATGACCAGGGCAGCGGCACTCTCGTGGACGTGGTGCGCCGGAGCTACGACCTGCTGCGCCCGGAGCAACAGCGGCTGCTGCCAGCGTTGAGCGTCTTCGCGGGTCCTTTCACCGTGGCCGACGCCGCCGCCGTCGGCGGCAGCGGCGGGCCCGCGCTCGCCCGGGCCATCCGCGGGCTGGTCGATTCCTCCTGGCTGCTGGTCGACCGGGGTGAGCCCAACCGGTTCAGCATGCTCGCGACGATGCGCGTGTTCGCGGCCGCCCGGCTCGACGAGCGGGACGAGGGGCCCTCGGTCCGCCGCCGTCACGCCGAGCACCTCGCGGCGCTGGCCGCGGCCAGCGAGCACGGTCTGCCCGGGCCCGACGGCGCCGCCTGGGCGGCCCGGCTGGAGGCCGCCGTCGCCGATCTCGACGTGGCGTTGGAGTGGGCGGCGGACAACGACACCGATCTCGGCCTGGAAATGAGCGCGGCCCTGTGGCGCTGGTGGCTCACCAGCGGCCGGCTGGCCGCCGGGCGCGGCTGGCTGGCCAGGTTCCTCGCTGGCACGGCCCAGCGGCGGGACGAGGGGACCGGCCGGGCGTTCTGCTCGGCGGCCGTCCTCGCGGTGGAGAACGGCGACTATCCCGAGGGAGTCCGGCTGGCCAGGACCGGGCTGGGGATCTTCGAGACGCTCGGCGGAC
The DNA here is from genome assembly GCA_963741615.1 of uncultured Actinomycetes bacterium. Classification (GTDB taxonomy): domain Bacteria; phylum Actinomycetota; class Actinomycetes; order Streptosporangiales; family Streptosporangiaceae; genus UBA9676. The sequence continues at coordinate 277,881 of CAVUIU010000028.1, read as the reverse complement.
GGGAGCGGAGCGCTTTCGCCGCGACCGTGCTCGGGTCGGCGTACCGATACCTGGGAGACCGGGAGGCAGCCAGCCGCTGCTTCCAGACCGCCATGGACCTGCGGGCGAAGCTCGGCGACCGGCGCGGCGTGTCCCTGGCCATGAACAACCTGGCGCTGATGGCGCTGGACGACGGCGATCTCTCGATGGCGCGCCAGAACCTGGAGCAGGCACTGGTCATCAAGCGCCAGCTCGGTGACCAGAACTCACTCGCGATCGGCCTGGTCAACCTGTCCGACGTGCTGATCCGCACGGGCGAGCTTGACGCGGGCCGGCGTGCCCTGGACGAGGCTGCCGAGGTCGCCCGGAGCGTGGGCAATCCGCACGTCACCGGGCTGCTGGAGGCCAACCGCGGCTTCCTCGCCGCCGAGCAGGAGCGCTGGGCTGAGGCGGCCGGCCACTACCAGGCGGCCGCGTTCGCGCACGAGGAAAGCGGTCATGCACATGACGTGGTGATGGCCCTGACCGGGCTGGGGCAGGCGGTCCACCAGCTGGGCCGCCCGGATGAGGCGGCCAGGCATCTTCGCGCCGCCGAGGCACTGGCCGCCGGGATCGCCAATCCGCGGCGGCTGGCGGAAGTGCGGGCCGCTCTCGCCGAGATCGGTGAGAGCTCCGCTGCCGGTGCCCTGCCCGATGGCCTCACCGTCCGCCAGGTTGACGTCCTGCGGCTCCTCGCCGGCGGGCTGAGCAACAAGCAGATCGCCGCCGAGCTGAGCCTGAGCCCGCTGACCATCGAGCGTCATCTGGCCACCGTCTACCGGAAGCTGGGCCTGGGCGGCCGGGTCGAGGCCGCCCGCTATGCCGTCACGCACGGCCTGGCCGCCCCGGCGCGTTAGGGCGTGCCCCGCCGCCCCGGCGCGTGAGGGCGTGCCCCGCCGCCACCTATTCACCCGGCGCCCGTGCGGAGCCGCCCGTCACCGGCCGCGCGGCGGCTGATGTTATAACGGCGGGCACGTGTGGCCCGGCCGCCCGTGCCTACGAGCGCTTCGACCTGCCAGGGAACCGCCTGGGCCAGGCGGGTCCGTACATGGTTTCCAGGATTCGCGGGCCCCTCCCGGCGGCGTAGACATGAGCAGTCTTCACCCCGTCTGCGCCGGAGCCGCGATGCGCGAGCAGGTTCACGGAACGACGATGCCCGTGCTGTCCGTGCATCTCGACCCGGGCGAAAGCGTCGTGGCCGAAGTCGGCGAGTTCTCCTGGATGACCGATTCGATCCAGATGTCGACCGGCATGGGCGGCGCGGGCGGCCGGGGCCTGATGGGTACCCTCAAGCGTGCCGTGGGTGGCTCGTCGCTGCTCATGAGCACCTATACGGCACAGGGCGGCCCGGGGAGCATCTCGTTCGCGGCGAAGGCGCCAGGGAGCATCCTGCCGGTGGACGTGGGCCCGGGAGCCGAGTACCTGGTGCACCGGCGCGGTTTTCTCGCCGGCACCCCCGGTGTCCAGCTCTCGGCCGGCTTCCAGCAGTCGTTCCGTGCCGGAATTTTCGCAGGTGAGGGCTTTGTCCTGCAACACCTCGGCGGGCAGGGCCGGGCCTGGGCCGAGCTCGCCGGTGAGGTGGTCCCGCATGTCCTGGCGGCGGGCCAGTCGCTGCGGGTGCACCCCGGGCACGTCGGGATGTTCGAGGCCTCCGTCTCGTTCCAGGTGGTCCGGGTCCCCGGTATCGCCAACCGTTACTTCGGCGGCGACGCGCATTACTTCGCGGTCCTGTCCGGACCGGGCACCGTGTGGCTGCAGTCGATGCCGCTGCCCCAGCTTGCCGCGTCGATCGGCCCATACCTGCCCGCTGTCCAGGACCGGCATGAGGCGGTCGAGGGCGGCCTGGTGGGGGGGATCATCGGCGACCTGCTGAGCTGAGCCCGGGGCGGCGCCGAAGGGGGGAGGCGCCGCACCCGCGAAGCGAAGGCCGCTCCCGGCGGGGGGAGCGGCCTTCCTTCGACTGAGGCCAGGGTCGCAGGTGGCGGCGCGTCATCTCGTCAGCCGGGCGTGGTCAGCAGCGGGAGCCGGACCGTGGCCACGGCGCCCGCGCCCGGCTCGGACGTCAGGCTGATCTCGCCACCACGGTTGTCCACAATGGTCCGGACGATGGTCAGCCCGAGGCCGGTGCCGGGGATGGCGTTCTGCCGTGCGTTCGACGCCCGGAAGAACCGGCTGAACAGCTTGCCCTGCTCCTGCTCCGGGATACCGATGCCGGTGTCCTTCACCCGGATGACGGCGCAGGAGTTCTCGGCCGCCGCCGTGACCTCCACCCGGCCCCGCTCGGGGGTGAACTTCACCGTGACCCGGGTGACCTGCGCCGCGAGGTACCCCTGGAGCATGGTGTTGGACTGGTAGAAGCCCCGGGCGATCAGGGCGGTCCCCGTCGCCAGCGCCCTGGCCCGGGCCGAACCCGGGGGAAGCCGGGTGATCCTTCCGGCGACGGCGAAGAGCGCGGTGCCCGCGCGCCCTTGCGCGGCCACCGAGCCACGCAGGGACGCCGGCGCGTTCGCCCGGAGCGCGGCAAGCTGGTTGGCGAACTTGGCACGGGCAGCGGGGAGCGGCCGCAGGAACAGGGCCCGGCCGGACAGCGCGTAGCTGCTGATCGCTATCTGTGTCGTGGTGAAGCCCTCTTGCATCCGGCCGGCCGCCTGCTGCGCCACGTAGTCGTCCCCGGTCAGTTCCTTGGCGGCCGAGGTCTGGCGGGCGGCTCCGGCATAGCCGAAAGCGGCGGCGATCGCGACCAGAACGGCGAACACCGAGAACGCGACGAGAAGCTGGCCGAGCAGCGAACTGCGGCGCTTCACACCGATCCACCCCCGCCCCAGCCTGCGCGGCCGTGGGCGGGAGCCCCGGCCTCCCGGCGCCGCCAGCCGGGCCTCAGCCGCCGGGTCATCGATGCCGGTCGCCGCGAGTGCGCATCCTCCCGTCCGGACCCGCTGGGCTGATCGGGGGCAGGCCGTGGACGCTGGTACCTCACGCCTCTCCCTCGCCCAATCTGTCACCATCAGTAACAACGACTGTACTCTCCGTCCCCCGCGTCGACGCGTGCGCCAGCGCATGGCAAGCTCGCTGCATGACCGATCAGCACCTCTCCCACGGCATCCCGGCCGGCCCAGCCACCGGGCACCCCACCACCGGGCACCCCGTCACCGGGCACGGGGCCACCGAGCACGGGGCCACCGGGCACGAGGACCCGGCGTGTGACGTCGCGCACGGCGCGGCGCCGGCCCCGGTGGTCTCACGGACCCTGGTCGCGGTCTTCGCCTCCCCGGTCGCCCGCTTCCTGCTCCGGTACGCCGGCGATGCCGGGTTCCGCCCGGTGCTGGTCGAGCCTGACCCGCGGCACGCGGGGCCGGCCGACGCCGACGTCATCGTGGCCGACGGCTTCGACGGCTACCTCGACGGCTCCACCGACGTCGTGGTGACCGACCATCACCGGCCCGAACTCGGCTCCGTCCTCCGCGACGCGCTGGCAGGCAAGACCCGCTGGGTGGGGGTCATGGGCAACCCACGGGTCCCGGCCCCGCACATCCCGGCCCTGGCCGCCCTCGGGGTCCCCGAGACCGACATCGGCCGGGTGCACCGGCCGGTCGGGCTGAACATCGGCTCCCGGACCCCCGCCGAGATCGCCGTGGCGACGCTGGCCGGGCTGATCGCCGACCGCAACGGCCGCCCCGGCGGATTCGAGTTCTGAGCGGGGAGGGGCGGCATGACTGTTGACCCCCGGCGCGGGGACCCGCGGCACGGGGATGCCTGCGTCATCGGGGTGGACTTCGGCACACTGTCGGGGCGCGCGGTCGTGGTCCGGGCCGCGGACGGCATGGAACTGGGCACCGCCGTCCACGACTACCGCCATGGCGTCATGGATGCGCGGCTGGCCGCCACCGGCGAGCCCCTGCCCCCCGACTGGGCGCTGCAGGACCCGGAGGACTACCGGGACGTGCTGCGCACCGCGGTGCCCGCCGCGGTCGCCGCCGCCGGGATCGACCCGGCCAGCGTCATCGGCATCGGCACCGACTTCACCGCGTGCACGGTCCTGCCGGTACTGGCTGACGGCACTCCGCTGTGCCAGTTGCCGCGGCTTGCCGGGCGCCCGCATGCCTACCCCAAACTGTGGAAGCACCACGCCGCCCAGCCGCAGGCGGACCGGATCAACGACCTCGCGCATCAGCGTGGGGAGCCGTGGATCGCCCGCTACGGCGGGCGGATCTCCGCCGAATGGCAGTTCGCCAAGGGACTGCAACTGCTGGAGGAGGACCCGGAGATCTACCAGCGGGCGCAGCGCTGGATCGAGGCCGCCGACTGGATCATCTGGCAACTGTGCGGGACCGAGACCCGCAATGCCTGCACCGCCGGGTACAAGGGCATCTGGCAGGACGGGCACTATCCCTCACGGGAGTTCCTCGCCGCTCTCAACCCCGGTTTCGCCAGCTTCCCCGACGACAAGCTGGCGCATCCGGTTTCCCCGCTCGGGGCCCGGGCCGGCTCGCTGACCGCACAGGCGGCGGCCTGGACCGGGCTGGCCGAGGGGACCGCGGTCGCGGTGGGGAACGTGGACGCGCACGTCACCCCCCCCGCCGCGAACGCGATCGCACCCGGCCAGATGGTCATCATCATGGGAACCTCCAACTGCCATGTGATGAACGGCGCCACGCTGGCCGAGGTGCTGGGCATGTGCGGGGTGGTGGACGGCGGCATCCTCGCCGGGTGCTGGGGCTATGAGGCCGGCCAGACCGGCGTCGGGGACATCTTCGCCTGGTTCGCTGACCACGCGGCGCCCGGCTCCTACCATGACGAGGCGGCCAGGCGCGGGGTGTCCGTGCACGAGCTGCTGTCGGCGGAGGCGGCCACGCAGCCCGCGGGTGCGCACGGACTGATCGCGCTCGATTGGCTGAACGGAAATCGCTCGGTACTCGTCGATCACCACCTCTCCGGCGTCGTGGCTGGCCTGACGCTGGCCACCCGCGCGCCGGACATCTACCGCGCCCTGATCGAGTCGACCGCCTTTGGCACCAGGGTGATCATCGACGCGTTCGAGAAGGCCGGGATCGGCGTCAGCGAGCTGGTGATCGCGGGCGGGCTGACCCGCAGCGAACTGATCATGCAGATCTATGCCGATGTCACCCGGCGCCCCTTGGGCCTGATCAGTTCCGGGCAGGGCCCGGCACTCGGATCGGCGGTCCATGCGGCGGTGGCGGCGGGCGCCTACCCCGACGTGGCGGCGGCGGCCGCTGCCATGGGCGGCCACCGGCCGGCGATATACACGCCCGACCCGGCCAGTGCGGACGTCTACGACGACCTGTACGCCGAGTACGTGCGGCTGCACGACTACTTCGGCCGCGGCGCCAACGAGGTGCTGCACCGGCTGCGCACCCTGCGTGACCAGGTGCGGGACCAGGCATACCGTGGCCCGGCCGTGCCGGGAGGCCGCCCGTGACCTTCGATCCCGCCGACCCGGAGCTGGCGGCCGCCATCGCCTGCGCCCGTGCCGACCTGTGCGAACTGCATGCGACGCTGGTGAGCAGCGGCCTGGTCGCCTGGACATCCGGCAACGTCTCGGCCCGCGTCCCGGCCGCGGGCGGGAACCTGATGGTCATCAAGCCGAGCGGCGTTGCCTATGCTGACCTGACCCCCGAGTCGATGGTTGTCTGCGACCTCGATGGCACGCCGCTGAGCGGCGGGTACACGCCCTCCAGCGACACCGCTGCCCACGCCTACGTCTACCGGCACCTGCCGGGCACCGGCGGGGTCGTGCACACCCACTCCCCCTACGCCACCGCGTGGGCGGCGCGGGGAGAGCCCATCCCGTGCGTGATCACGGCCATGGCGGACGAATTTGGCGGCGAGATACCCGTCGGGCCTTTCGCGCTGATCGGCGGGGACGAGATCGGCCGCGGCGTCGTGGCCACCCTCACCGGCCACCGCTCGCCGGCGGTCTTGATGCGCAGCCACGGGGTCTTTACCGTCGGCCCAACCGCGCGCGAAGCGGTGAAGGCCGCGGTGATGTGCGAAGACGCGGCGCGCACCGTCCACCTAGCCCGCGCCTACGGCAACCCACAACCGCTGGCCCAGCACCAGGTAGATGCGCTCCACAAGCGCTACCAGGAGGAGTACGGCCAGCGATGACCCAGCGCCTTCCCCCCTCCAACTTCAGGACATAGCACGGGTTGGGACCACGAGAACCCGGGCGAAACGGACATGATCATGGGCGCAAGTCGTGCCATGTCGGCAGCGGGGCGCGGGACCTCTGAACCTGGGCCGGCGCCGCGCCGTTAGTGTTGGCGTCTGGTGATACGGAGGGGGCGAAATGGCAGCTTCAAGCCCGTGGCCGCTGATCCACGGCGAGCGCGAAGCGCTCGCGGACGACCTGGCCGCACTCACCGGCGAGCAGTGGGCAACCGCCTCGCTCTGCCCGGGCTGGTCCGTAAGGGATGTCCTCGGGCACCTGACCGCGACCGCCAAGATGACGCCTGGTTCCTTCTTCATCGGGCTTGCGCGGGCCGGGTTCCGTTTCAACCACATGTCGGCCAATCGCATCGCCGCCGAAGCCACGGCGGCGCCAGCCGATGGGCTCGCGGAGTTCCGCAAGCACGTCAGCGACACCACTCACCCGCCCGGCCCCAGCGAGGCCATGCTCGGCGAGGCGGTGGTGCACGGCGAGGACATCCGGCGGCCGCTGGGCATCAAACGGGCCTACCCGCCGGAGGCGGTCACCCGGGCGGCGGACTTCCTCAAGGGGTCGAATCTCCTCATCGGCAGCAAACGGCGGATCGCCGGGCTCAGCCTGCGGGCCAACGACCTCGAGTGGGCGACCGGGACCGGCCCGGAGGTCGTTGGCCCGGCGCTCTCCCTGCTGATGGCCATGACCGGCCGCGCCGCGGCTCTCGGCGACCTGTCCGGCGACGGCATGCCCACACTCTCCTCACGCATGTAGCGCGTCGTGGCACCGGACGCGGGCTACTCGGGCACGCCGCTGCCGCGCAAGCTCGGCATCAGGCCGGGGCACGAGGTCGCCGTCCTCGGCGGGCCTGCCAGCGTCGCCGACAGCCTCAGCGGGCTGCCCGGCGTCGGGCCGCCCCGGCGAGACCTGTCGGGCGGCGACCCGCTTGACGTGATCGTGTTCTTCGTGACCTGGCGGGCCGACCTGGAGGCACAGCTGGGCAGCCTCCGGGAGCGGATGGCCCCCGCCTGCGGGCTGTGGGTGGCCTGGCCGAAGCGGGCAGCCAGGGTTCCCACCGACATGACCGAGCACGTCGTCCGCGACGTGGCCCTGCCGACGGGCCTGGTTGACAACAAGGTCTGTGCTATCGATGAGGTCTGGTCCGGCCTGCGCCTGGTGATCAGGCGCGAGCTGCGGTCAGCGGGCACCCGGCATGGACCTGCGGGACACCCCTAGTCGAGCAGCCTGGTGCCGTTGAAGACCCCGAGTTCCTCCCGGTACAGCTCAAGGCCGACACCGTTCGGGTCCCGGAAGTACATGCTCTCCTCGACGCCGCGATCGGGCCCGAGATAGGCCACCCCCGCCTCGTCGAGCCTCTTTCTCGCCGCGTCGTACTGCTCGGGCGAAATGGAGATCGCCAGGTGCTGGACACCGCCGATGGTCTCCGTGAACGCCGGGTGCTCGTGGCCCGGGAAATCGAAGAACCCGAGCAGGTTGTGGTTGCCGATGTCGAAGAAGAAGTGGCTGGAACCCGCGTAGTCGCGGTTCTCCACCAGCTCGACCAGGGGAAAGCCGAGGAACTCCTGGTAGAACTGGATCGTCTCCTCCACGTCCCGGCAGATCAGCGCCAGGTGGTGCACCCCCTGGACGGTTGTGGGCGGACGCTCGGCCCGCGGGCGCAGGTATTTCTCGCGCAGCCGCTGGCGGCGCTCCCTGACTTCCTCAAGCTCACGTCCCTGGGGCTGTGGCATGGCCGCCTCCCTGCGTCGCTACGGGCCCGGTACCGCACCGGCCGGCTGACCGCCCGGCCAAGCCCAGGTTATCCAGGCTTCGCCGGGCGGCCAGGGGCGGCCGGTCTGTCGTCAGCGAGCCTGCTCGTTCGGTATGACAACCACCGGGCAGTGGGAGTGACGCGCCACCTGGGCACTGACCGAGCCCATCATCAGCGCCGCGAAGCCACCGGCCCCGCGGGCGCCGACAACCACCAGGTCAGCGCCTTCCGACGCCTTGATGAGCTCGTCGGCGGCCACACCGTCAACTGTGCGCACGGTCACCGCCTGGCCACCCTGGCGGGCAACCGACTTGTCAACCATCTCCTCGGCCGCTTGCTTGACCGCCGCATGGGTCTCCTCGGACGCGGGGGCCTGCCCGGTGATACCCCAGATCGCGGCGGCAGCCGGGACGACCGCCAGCACGGTCAGCGGGACATGCCGGAGCGCGGACTCGTTGACGGCCCAATCGAGAGCGTTCTGGGAGTGAGGGGACCCGTCCACTCCGACCACAATGCCAGACATTTCTTCTTCCTCCAGTCCTGGCAGTCTGCCAATGTTGAGGATAGATCATTTAGCACAGCCTTATCAGAGGCTGACCGCACGGTCTACCGGGACTTTCGCCGAAGGTACCGGGACGATGGTCCCTGGACCAGCCCGCCGGTGCGACTATCGTGGAAAAGTTGGGTCGGGTCGGCGCGAAGGAGCGGGAGCGGATGGACAAGACCGACGGTGACGGTGGGCGGCAGATCACTGTGTTCCTGCTCGATGATCATGAGATCGTCCGCCGGGGCGTCCATGACCTGCTGGAGGCCGAGCCCGACATCACCGTGATCGGCGAGGCGGGGACCGCGGAATCGGCCCTGGCCCGGATCCCCGCGCTCAAGCCCGATGTGGCGGTGCTCGACGTGCGCCTCCCGGACGGCAACGGGGTGACGGTGTGCCGGGAGATCAGGTCCAAGATGCCCGAGGTGGCCTGCCTGATGCTCACCTCGTTCGGCGACGACGAGGCACTCTTCGACGCGATCATGGCCGGGGCGGCTGGCTATGTGCTCAAGCAGATCCGCGGCACCGACCTGGTGGGCGCGGTGCGGACCATCGCCTCCGGGCGATCCCTGCTCGACCCGGAGGCGGCGAGCCGGGTCATGCGGCGCATGCGCGAGCAGGCGCAGCGATCCGACCCGCTGTCCGGGCTGACCGACCAGGAGCGGCGGATCCTGGAGCTGATCGGCGAGGGCCTGACCAACCGGCAGATCGGGGAACGGTTGTTCCTCGCCGAGAAGACGGTCAAGAACTACGTCTCCGCGCTCTTCGCCAAGCTGGGCATGGAGCGCCGGGCTCAGGCCGCCGCCTACGCCGCCAGGGTCTTCGACGAGCCCGGCGGCGCCAGTCACCCCCAGCGCCACAGCTGATCTTTCCGGCGCCGGGCTGACCCTGCCCGATCGAGGCCGTGTCTGGTGGATCTATGCCGTCACGCAGCAGGCGCGAGATCTACCCGGCATGGCTCAGTGCACCGGCTCGGCCGGCCGGTGAACGGGTGCCCGCCACTCCAGATCGGTGCCTCCGCCCTCGGCGGGCCCAACCCGCAGCACCCCACCCAGCTCACTGGCCCGGTCGGCCAGGTTGGCGAGGCCGCTGCGCCGGGTGCTGCCGCTCAGCCCCTTGCCGTTGTCCCTGACCCGCAGCACCAGCTCGTCGCCATCACCGTCGACTGTCACGTTGACCCGGCTGGCGCCCGCGTGCCGCGCCGCGTTCGACAGTGCCTCCCGCAGCGCGCTGAGCAGATGCTCGCCGACCTCGCGCGGCAGTTCCTCATCCAACGGCCCGACCAGCCGCAGCGAGGGGGCGAACCCGAGCGGCACAGTCATCTCCTCCACCACCTCCAGGATCTTTGCCCGCAGGCCGTGCTGCTTCACGTCGCTTTGCGACTGGAGCGAGAAGATGGTCGAGCGGATCTCCTTGATCGTCTCGTCCAGGGCATCCACGGCGCTGCCGACCCTGTCCGCCACATCCGGCCTGGTGATGAGCGGCGCCGTGCCCTGCAGCGACATCCCGGTCGCGTAGAGCCGCTGGATGACCAGGTCGTGCAGGTCCCGGGCGATCCGGTCCCGGTCCTGGAGCACGGCGAGCCGTTCGGAGTCGTGGCGGTGCTGGGCCAGTTCCAGCGCTATCCCGGCCTGGGCCGCGAACGTGGTGACCATCTCGATCGCCTGCTGCGGGAACGGCAGCGAGCCGGGGTCACGGCCCACGGTGAGCACACCGCGCACGTTCCCCGGCGCCCCCAGGGGCAGCAGGATCGCCCATCCCAGCGGCATGTGCTCGCGGGCGAGCGGGTTCACCCGGCGGTCGTTGCGGAAGTCCTCCACCACCACCGCGTTACCCGAGGCAAGGACCTGCCCGGACAGCGACTCGGCGGCCGGAAGCACCAGTCCCAGCGCCTTCCCCGCGCCCTCCCCGGCCGCGTGCGTATTCACGAGCCGCTGCCGGTCACCGGCCGGCACCGCCAGCGCCACCAGGTCGGCCGCCGACAACGCCAGGGCCTGCTGGGTGACCAGGGCCAGCACCTGCGCCGACTGGGTACCCGACAGCAGTTCCCTGGTGACCTCGGCGGTGGCCCGCAGCCACCGCTCCTGCCGGCGCGCTTCCTCATACAGGCGGGCGTTGTTGACCGCCACCCCGGCCGCCGCCGCGAGCGCCACCAGCAGCGTCTCATCCTCCTCGTCGAACGGTCCGCCGCCCTCCTTCTCGGCCAGGTAAAGGTTGCCGTAGACCTCGTCCCTGATCCGGATCGGCGTCCCGAGGAACGACCGCATCGGCGGGTGCCCCGCCGGGAAGCCGTGGGACTCCGGGTGATCGGCCAGGTCGGCCAGGCGGAGCGGCCGCGGGTCGTGGATCAGCGTCCCGAGCAGCCCGCGCCCTTCCGGCCAGTGGTGGATCCCCGCTATCTGCGCCTCGTCCATGCCGACCGGGACGAATTCGGTCAGCCGGCCGTCCTCGCCGATCACGCCGAGGGCACCGTACCTGGCCTGGACCAGCGGGACCGCGGCCTCGACGATCTTGCGGAGGACGACCTCGAGGTCCAGGTCGCCAGCGATCGCGACAACGGCTTCCAGCAGGGCGTGAACCCGGTCACGGGTCGCCAAGACCGCCTGCAGCCTGGACTGCAGCTCGGCGAGCAGGTCGTCGAGCCGCAGCTGGGGCAGGACAGGGCGGGAATCTGGTTCCACCGGCACCACTCCAGCGGGGACGGACCAAGGGGATCTATCACTCACGGTAACCTGCACCCGGACCCCCAGGCCATGTGTGACACGTTTTGACGTGGCACGCCAGGACCCGGGCACAGGGCAGGCATCAGTCCATCACATCGCGGCCCGCCGTCCGGACCGGAGATCCGTCAAGCCGCCGTCTGCCACTATTGACTCTTCGTACAAGATAATCACACTTAGTGATAACCCCCCGTAAATGGCGAGTCATCATGACTGCTGCCAGCGTCATCGCGTGGGGGGTTCCTGATGCCGCGACCCAGACCGTTCACGCTGGGTGCCGCCCTGCTCGTGACGGCAGTGCTGGTAGTCGGCCCGGCGATTGCCGGACCGTCGGCGACGGGTGCCAGGGCGCCCGTGCGAGTGTGCGCACACCCCGGGCCAGCCGGACTCGCCCGCGGGCCGAAGGTCCCCTCCGGGGGGGACCAACATCTCTGCGCACCGCCACACACGTCACCCGAGCATGGAACACAGGTACCACGCCGGAACCTGGCACCGGCGAGATGACGTGATCCGATCGGACACGAGGGCAGGCGGTGCGGTCTCCCGAGGAAGGTGATGGGGGTGCGCGCGAAGCGGATCGCGGCCCGCCGGACGGCAGCGCTCGCCCGGCGGCTCGGACTGGACGCCAACCCGCTGCGCCGGGGTACGGACCGCGCCGCGGCCTGGATCCGGATCGGCCTCGTCCTGGCGTTCCTGATCGGCGCCCCGCTGATCGCATGGGGATGTGGGCACTGGGCGGCCTCCGTCGCGGCCAGCGCGGTGCAGGCGCAGCGGGCCGACCGGCATCGCGTCCCGGCTACCCTGCTCCGCAGCCTTCCCGGTGATTCTGCCTACCCCTACCCCACGGGGGTGAGCCTCGGCTGGGTCATGGCACGGTGGACGGGGCCCGGCGGTTCCGTGCGCACCGGCTATGTGCAGGCGCCATTCGGCAGCCGGGCCGGGAGCACCGTGCAGGTATGGCTGGATCGCTCCGGCAAGCCCGCCCCACCGCTCCTGCTGCGCAGCCAGGCCCAGGGCTGGGTCTTCATGATGGCCGTCCTTGCGCCGATCGTGCTGGCGCTGCTGCTGCTGACCGTCGCGGGGCTCCTGGACCGCATCCTGGAACGGCGGCGACTGGCCGACTGGGAACATGCCTGGTCGGCGATCGAGCCCCGGTGGACCCGGCGCCTTCGCTGACCCGGGGTTCATCGGCTGCGCGCCGGGTCGGCCCGGCCCGGCCGGCCGGCCCGGCCCGGCCGGCTGACGCTCGGCGCGCAGGGGGCTGGCAGGCCGGGTGCCCGCCGGCCATTCCCCGAGCCACCGTGGATCATTCCCCCCGCGTCACCGTCCGGCCATTCTCCGTGACCGCCGGACCGGGCCTTGCGGCCATTCGGGCGGTGACTGAAGTCCTTGCGCAACGGTGACCGGAGGCCCTGCCCGCCATTCCTGGTTGGAGCGAAGCTTCTTTCAGCGGTACAGCCAGGCCACCGGGCCCGGCTCCAATGCAAGGAGGCATTCAAATGCGCCGCAAGACCTTCGACCTGCTGGCCGTCATCGGCGGACTCGTCCTCGCCGTGGTCCTGGCGGTGGCGGGCGGATTGCTGCTCTGGGGACACAACGTTGTGAACGACCAGGTGCACTCCCAGCTCGCTGCCCAGAAGATCGTTTTCCCGACCGCGAGCAGCCCGGAAATCAAGGCTCTGCCCGCCGCCGACGCCACGGCCATGAAGGCCTACGCCGGCCAGCTCCTGACCACCGGTCCGCAGGCGGAGACCTGGGCCAACCACTTCATCGCCGTCCACCTGGTGGAGATTGGCGGCGGCAAGACGTACGCACAGCTGTCAGCGGCATCGCTGGCCGCCCCGAAGAACCTCGCGCTGGCAGCACAGGTGCAGACCGTCTTCCGCGGTACGACACTGCGCAGCATGCTCCTGACCGCTTACGGGTTCTGGCAGATGGGGCAGATCATGCTGATCGGCGCCATCGTCGGCTTCCTGGGAGCCGCGGTGATGCTGATCATGTCGGTGTTCGGTATCGCGCACCTGCGCCGCGTCCCGGCCGAGGCCGAGATCTTCAGCAAGCGCACGGCCACCGCTCACACCCCCGCACCTGCGGTTTGAGCCCCCGGCAACTGGTCTGATCCAGCGACCCGGGATGGCGGGACTTTGGTCCCGCCATCCCGGGTCTGCCGTCCCTGCCGTATGACTCTCCCCGCGAGCAGCCTGGAGTTATGGCACCCGTCAGTGAGGGACCGGAGGGGGAACCGGTCCGGGGAGCCGATCGGAGTCAGACAGGGACATGACGGCCACCACGGCCGCGAGACCCACCGTCGCCAGGACGGGAGACTTCGGGACGGCCGGCCCTGTTGCCTCGCGACGGGTGCCATTAACATGCCCGGTGAAACCCCTGGACCGGTGCTCCGGTACGGGGCGCTGGACGGACGTGAACCTGGACGGACGTGAACCTGGACGGACGTGAACCTGGACGGACGTGAACCTGGACGGACGTGAACCTGGACGCACGTGCTCCCGGACCGGTGCTCCCGGCCACGAGGTTGGAGACCCAGTGCTTTGCCCAGAATGTTACCGGGACGACACATTTGCCCGAGATGCCCGGTCGCACCCTCGCGGCTTCGTCACCGCGGCAGGACCAAGGTCCCACAGGCGCGTGACTGACATCCCTAGGCCCAGCCGGGACCTAGGCGCATCGTATTGCAGACGATACCATTCCCCCAACCACGGCCGAACGGCCTGTCACAGGAGCAGACCATGAATCTTCCCGCCCTGGCGGATACCAGTTCGGGGGTAATCAACCTCGATCAGCCAGGTACCTATCTGCATTGGTCAATATTCACCGTTTCAGTGGCGAACCTCGTGCTTATTGCCGTTATGGTGGTTATTTTCGGCGTGGCGCTGGTCCTGCCGTTCCCCAAGGCGCGAACCTACCCGCCCGTGGAAGACCTGCCTACGGGAGCCGATCCCGGCACGCTCGCGGGCTCTCCGGGGCCCACCAGGGCCGACCTGGGTGAAGACGAGGACAAGGGCATGTGGACGGCACGGCTGCGGCGCCGTGCTCTTTCCCTGCTGCCGCCTGGCAAGCTGCTCCCCGACCGCCAGCCCGCCTACGTCGCCTCCTGGGTTTACACGTTCGGCGTGGCCAGCCTCGCCGCATTCGGCGTTGCGATCGTCTCCGGGTTCGCCATCGCCGTCGGCGGGGTCAACTGGTGGCACACGAACCCGGTCGGCCATTTCTTCAACAGCCTTCACCTGTGGAGCGTCGAGCTCTTCATGGCCTTCCTGGTCATCCACCTGTGGGGGAAGTTCTGGATGTCTGCCTGGCGCGGCCGCCGGGCGATGACCTGGATCACCGGGGTGGTCGCCTTCGTGGCCTCCGTCGTCGAGTGCTTCACGGGTTACCTGTCACAGCAGAACTTCGACTCGCAGTGGATCTCCGCGAGCGGCAAGGACGCCTTCAACTCGGTCGGGATCGGCGCCTTCTGGCGGGCGATGGATTTCGGCCAGATGCTGCTCTGGCACGTGGTGCTGGTGCCCATCGTCCTGGTCGCCATCGTGGGAGCACACATCCTGCTGGTCCGGGTCCGTGGCGTCGCCCACCCGATGCCGGCACACCTGGGGGGACCCGGTTCGGCCCGGGAGCGCAGGAAGGCCCAGAAGGCCGCCGACGCCGCCCCGTGGCGCGGCCGGACCAGGCGCTACGACATCATCAAGGAGGGCACCATCGCCTCGCTGGTGGTGCTGGTGCTGGCGCTGCTGCTGTCCTGGCTGCTGTCCTCCCCCGACGTGCCGTCGGCCACGGTGCAGAGCTGGGCCAAGTCCACCCCGGCCGATTTCCTGGCCACCGCGGCGACCGAGCTCAACGGCACCAGTGGCACCGCCACCTATGGGCCGCCCTACAACAACGCCACCGGCAGCACCCAGAGTCTGCTGTTCGCGCCCGCGAAGATAACCGGCGTCACCCAGCCGATCAACACGGCACAGGACTTCGTCGTGGGCCCGCTCGGCAAGCTGGCACCCACCAGTCCGCAGCTCGCGGCGGCCCTGGCCACCTACAACGCTGCCTCGCCGGCGCAGCGACTGGCGTGGGCCAACGCCTACCTCAAGGCCGTCACCCACGTGAAGTTCGTCAACGGGACGCCAGTCGTCCCGGCCGCCGCCGACGGGCCGGTGCCCGTCATGCTCGCCAACGAGCTCACGATGGCCCGCAGCGGCGCGCTCGACGCCGACCTGCTGTCGCAGCGGGACTTCTACGGCACCAACTTCACCAGGCCGCTGCTGTTCATGGGCGATGGCGCCTACTTCGAGAACAAGGCCACCGCCATGCATCTGTCGGGCGACCAGTGGGGTGTCATGAATGAGACGGGCAGCTACCCCGGCCAGCCCTGGCTGTGGCTCTACACGCTGTGGTACTACGTGCCCGGCTTCTCCGCCTCCGCCAACGTGGACATGATCGCGGTCTACATGACCGGGCTGGCGACCATCCTCCTCCTGGCCCTGCCCTTCATCCCCGGCCTGCGCGACATCCCGCGCTGGATCCCGGTGCACCGCCTCATCTGGCGCAACTGGGAACCGGCCACGGCGGGCGCGGGCGCAGGCCCCGGCGACGGGACCGCCGGCCCGGGCAGCACCGCCGGCCCGGGCAGCACAGCCGGCCCTAGTCAAGACGGCCCCAGCCACGACGGCCATGATCCCGACGGCACCGGTCCGCCCGGCGAGACCGGCCAACCCGGCACGGCAGGCGCAGGCAGCACGCGCTGACGCCGGCGGCCGGCCCGGGCAGGCGGAGACGCCTCGCCCGGGCCGGCCGCTGTCGGGCCACGGCCGGAACGTATCCTCCCGCGGGCTCCACGGCTCTACGCAGGCTGGACGGCTCGACTCATGCTGCACGGGGTCTACGCAGGCTGCACGGCTCGACTCAGGTTCCACGGGCTTCCACGGCTCGACGCGGAGGTCTCCCCGGCCGGTCATGGCGAGTCGAGCAGGTCGTCAGGTTGGTCACCACGACATCGGCTCCCTCCGCCCGCACCGCGGCAGCCTCCCCGCCCCGGTCCACCCCGACCACCCAGCCGAAATGACCGGCCCGGCCGGCCGCCACCCGAGGTAGGTATCGGGAGCCGGCTTGCCGGGCAGCTGCTCCCGCGCCGCCACCAGCCCGTCCACGACCACGTCCATCATGGTCTCGATGCCCGCCGCGGCCAGCACCGGCCGGCAGTTGACGCTGGCTGACACGACCGCCCGGGCAAGACCGGCGTCCGTGACGCTTCGAGATAGCGCAGCGAGCCGGGGATGAGGTGCACCCCCGTATCGGCGATCGCCTGGAGCACCACCTGGTTCTTCTCGTTGCCCAGCCCATGAACGGTTCCCACGCCGGGGGGTCGTCGTCGCGGCCGGCCGGGAGCGTGATCCCGCGTGGGGCGAGGAAGGAAGCGGTGCCGTCCGCCCGCGGCTTCCCGTCCACCTACGTGTCATAGTCCGCGTGGACGTCGAACGGCACGAACGGGGCGCCCGTCCGCCGCGCCCGTAGCCTCAGGTAGCCGTCGAACATGGTCTTCCACGCCGACGCGTGCAGATGGGCGGTCGCGGTCAGCACGCCATCGAGGTCGAACAGGCACGCAAGCGTCCGGTCAGGGAACCGAGCACATCCCCAGCCGACGGATGGCGCAAAGCCCAGTACCGCTGGATCCGGGACCAATGATGGGGGCCAGGGACCAAAGCCCCTGCCGGGGTGAGCGCCCTTCGGCGACGCTGGTGCCCTGGCCCGGGTAACTCCCCCGGGACGGTGCGCGAAGGGTGTCGAGATGTTGGAAGGTGCGCTGACGCGCCGGACAGCTGAGGGACTCATCGAGGCGGCCATCCTGGCGCCGTCGATGCACAATAGCCAGCCGTGGCGGTTCGTCGCCCGGCTCGCCGACCGGGTCATCGAAATCTACGCCGATCCGGCCCGGACCCTGCGCCGTGGCGATCCCCGGGGCAGGGCAGTGCATATCGCCTGCGGCTCGGCACTGTTCAACCTCCGTCTTGCCATCGCCCAGGCCGGCTGCGAGCCGGTGGCACGCCTGCTGCCCAGCGCACGCAACCCGCTGCTGCTCGCCTCGGTTCGGCTCGCCGGGCCCTACCGGCCGCGGCCAGCCGAACGCGACCTCTACGCCGCGATCCGCCGCCACGCCGACCGCGGGCCGCTCGCCCGGCAGCCGCTGCCACGCGGCCTGCTGGCGGCCATGGCGGAAGCGGCGGCGCTGGAGGGCGCCTCGTTGCGGTTGCTCGACCAGATGGATGCGCTGCGGATCCTCCGCCGGAGCGCCGCGGCCGACCCGGACCTGCGCACAGATCCGGGCTACCTGGCCGAACTCGCAGCCTGGACCGGCGGTCTGCGGAACGGTCAGCAGGGCCGGGGCCACGCCAAGAGCCCTATCCCTGTCCCCGGCCACATCACTGGCGGGGTCCTGACGGTGCGGGACTTCTCCCCCCGGCCGGACAACCGGCAGCTGCCGCAGCCGGTGTTCGGGGCCGGTCCCCGGCTGGCGGTCATTTCGACCGGCGTCGACGACCGGGCAAGCTGGCTGCGGGCGGGCCAGGCAACGCAGCGGGTGCTGTTGCTCGCCGCCCACCGTGGCCTGCAGGCTGCCCCGCTGAGCCCGGCGCTGGAGCTTCCGGACGCGCCCACGCACGGGGAACCATCCCTGGACGGCGAACATCCGGCCATGATCCTGCGGCTCGGATTCGGACGGCAGTGGCCAGCTTCGGGCCGCCGTCCTGTGGCCCAGGTGCTGCGCGTGATACCTGCGGTGAGCATGCCGCAGGCGGCTGGTCTGGGGCGGGACAAAAGTCCCGGTGAGGGGCCACCTCCGGCCCTGGCCCGAGATGACCTCCAGCTGATGTCATCGAAGTGAGGCAGGGTGCCGCTGAGCCCCTGCGATGCATGAGCGAGGAGCGACGATGAGCCGCCGGGAAGATCATTTCGATGCCATGCTCAGGCATCTGGGCGCCGCCTATTACCAGACACTGAAGGGTGAGGCCACGCCGTCGGATGTGGCGACCGCGCTGGACTCAGTCGAGCAGGAATCGGCGCGCCGCCAGGGCGCCGTGGGCGAGCGGGGCCTGGCGCGGCGGCGCGGCCACGTTCCCGGTACCGGGCGGTGGCGGGTCAGGGACGTGATGACCTCCGACGTCATCCACGCGGACAGGCGGACCACGGGAACGACCATCGCGCGGCTGATGAGCGATCACCACATCAACGCGGTGCCGGTGCTGACCGGCGGGCGGAAGGTGGCGGGCGTGGTATCCGAGGCCGACCTGCTCAAGCGCCAGCGGCGCGCGGGAGGTCGCGCGCGCGCCGGGCTGCGCCGTGGCCGGGGTGCCGTGCCCAAAATCTGGACCGCCGGGGACATGATGACATCGCCGGCCATCACGATCCACCCGGACGCGCCGCTGGGTGCGGCGGCGCGGCGGATGATCGACCAGCACCTCACCCTGCTGCCGGTGGTCGACGCCGCCGACGAGCTGATCGGCGTCATCAGCCGCCGTGACCTGCTCAAGGTCTATCTGCGCCCGGACGAGGACATCGCCGCCGAGGTCGGCGACGTGCTCGCCGATGTGCTGTTCATCGATCCGTCCGCCGTGAAGGTCACGGCTCACGAGGGACGGGTGACCCTGACCGGCCAGATCGAGCGGCCCGGCCTGTCCGCGGTCGCCATCCAGCTGGCGTCCGGGGTGGACGGGGTGCTGGCGGTGGTGGACAAGCTCGCTGCCCCGTCGGTGAATCTCTGATCCCGTCGGTGAATCTCTGATCACCGGCCCCGCGGATCGCGGCCGTTGAGCTCATCCAGCAAGCGAATCCTCGTCGCCTGCAGGCGCCTGGCCACGACCACGATCATCCGTCGGGTGAACTCGTAACCGAAGTCGGGATCGGTTTCGCAGCGCAGGCGCACGGCCGCGGCGTCGAGTTCGAAAAGCTCGGCCGGCTGGACGGCGACGGCCCCGAACTGCCATTGGAACGGAGGGAAGAACCAGGACACGCCGACCATCTCGCCGCGCCCGATGGTTTCGACGACCACCCGGCCCTCACCCGGCGCCCGCAGGTCGAGCGCGACCTGGCCCGCCCGGATCAGCCAGAAGGACCGTGCCACGCCGCCGGCTTCACACAGCCGGTGCCCGGCGGGGACGGTGACCAGAGAGGTCACTTCCGCCAGGCGGGCCAGGTGCTGAGGGTGCATGCCACGCAGGAGCTGATGGCCGGCCAGCGCCGGCGCCGCGACTTCGGTCATGTCGCCACCTCCCAGGTAACGACGGCTGACGTTCAGGTTGCCCCTGTCCAGTGTGCCGGGGGCCGACCCGGGCGGCTAAAGGCAGAGGCCATCTCCGGCTGGGACCTTGGTCCATCCCCGGTCTGGAAGATGGGACGCGGCCGCGGCGCCGGGGACCTCAAACACCGGCCAGGCGGGGCCGGGCCCTCAACACCGGCCAGGCAGGGCCGGGGCCCTGGACACCGGCCAGGCGGTGCCGGGGCCCTCACCGGCCAGGCGAGGCCGGGCCCTCAACACCGGCCGCGCGAAGCCGACGGCCGGTGATGGTGGTGGGGACGATACGGATGTAGGTCTCCCGCTCGCCGGCCGCCCACGGGCGGATACCGAGCGCCTCGACCTGCTCCAGCTCCCTGGCCTCGGTCACCCGGTGCGCCCGGCCGCTGACCAGTACACTCCACCCTTCACCCAGGGCTTCGTCGATGTGATCCACCTCGATGGACACCCGTCGTTGAGCTGCGCGGGCGGCAAGGGAAGTCCAGGCGTGCGTTCGGAATACCACGTCATCGCCGAGCATCTTGTAGTTCACCGGAACCGCCACCGGTCCCCTCACGTCCATGAACACGAAACGCCCGATCCCCCGCGTGCCGAGGTAGGCGCGGCATTCCTCGGCGCTCAGCACCTCCAGCGCCGGCCGGGTCGCTGGCTCCGCCTGACCGGGGGGAAGGTCGAGCCCGGCGCCGGCGAGATCGCGGGTGCTCGTCCCGAGCGCCGCCGCCAGCCGGGTCATGGTGGCCGGGGTTGGTGAGGCGTCGGGATTGGTTTCGAGATAGGAGAGGTAGCTGACAGCCATGCCAGCGCGCGCCGCCACCTCCTCCGGGGTCAGCCCGGCGTGCTGCCGGTGCTCTCGTATCCGCCGGCCCAGATCGGTGCCGCCGGGGCGGGTGCCGGCTTCCATCGAACCCACCGCTCCTTTCCATCAGTCCTCGGAGGCACGGGTGATGCCCGACTCCATGGTGCTCCGCTCCATGGTGCTCCGCGGCCCCCGGCGGCGTCTGTATGCCCGGGCAGCTGCCTCCGTCATCATCGTCAGCCCGCCGCGCCGGGACAGGGGCCACAGCGGGACGGCCGATGCTTTTCGGTGCCCGGCGCCTGGGCGGTGCGGGACTTTCGTCCCTAGCCTTTCCGTGACGCACGCGACCAGGGTTGATCACTTGGGAAAAGCGGGCTGCGATCACCTGCGGCCAGGAGGAGCGCGAATGGCAGAGGGTCGCAGCATGGAGCCACTGTCCAGGGATGAATCCCTGCGGCTGCTGGGCAGTATCCCCATCGGCAGGGTTGTCTTCACCCACCTCGCGCTGCCCGCCATCCGGCCGGTCTGCCATCTGGTCGAGGAGGGTCAGATCGTCATCCGCGCCCATCTCGGCGCGGCTATCGCCGCGATCGACGGCCCGAACGGCGCGACTGTCGTCGCCTACGAGGCTGACGTGATCGACCCGGATGATCATATTGGCTGGAGCGTGATCGTGGTCGGCCGGGCCCGGCGCCTGCCCGACAACGGCGAGAACGCCCGCTACCGGCAGGTCCTGCGGCCGTGGGCGAGCGGGCTACCCGACGAGATCATCGCCATCGAGGCCGATATCGTGGACGGCTTCCGGCTGGCCAAGGCGGACGGCTGACAGGCCCGGCAATGCGGCCGGCCAGCGTCCAGCCGCCGACTCACAAACACGGCGCTGCGCCGCCGGGTCAGGCTGCCGTCCGGTGGCTGGCAAGCCACATCTGGCGGTAGAGCCCGTCGGTCGCCAGCAACTGGCGGTGCGTGCCGCGCTGGCTCACCCGGCCCGCGTCGAGCACCACGATCTCGTCCACCTCTTCCAGTCCGTCCAGGTCATGGGTGATGAGCAAGGTGGCCCGGCCCCGGGTGACCGCAAGCAGGTCCGCGGTCAGCGCCCGTGACGTCGCCGGTTCCAGATGCGCCGTCGGCTCGTCGAGTATCAGCAGCGCCGGATCGGCGAGCAGCGCCCGGGCCAGCGCGATCCGCTGCCGCTCGCCGCCGGACACGGCCGCCCCGTGAGCACCAACCGGTGTATCCCAGCCCTCCGGGAGTGTCTGGATCCAGGGCAGCAGCCTCGCCGCGGTGGCCGCTGCCGCCAGCTCCGGCTCGCTCGCCCCCGGCCGGGCCAGCTGAATGTTCTCCCGGATGGTGGCGTCGAAGATGTGCGGGTCCTGCGGGCAGCCGCCGATCACGGTGCGGACGTCGTCGGCGCGGTAGCGGGCGAGGTCGGCACCGCACAGCGTGGCGCTGCCGGCGGAAAGCTCACAGAACCGCAGCAGCAGCCCGGCCACGGTGGACTTGCCGGCACCGCTGGGTCCGACCAGGGCCACCCGACGACCCGTCCGCAGGTCGAGGTCGACCCCGTCAAGAGCGAAGGGTTCGGCAGGGTGGTAGCGCACCCGCACGTTCCGCAGTACCGCCGTCAGCGGGCCGGTGGGCGGCGGCAGCGGGTCCGGCGGATCGGTCACAGGTTCGGGTGTGTCGAGGACCGCCACCACCCGCCCGGCGGCCGCCCCGGCCTGGCCGAGCGAAATGGCGGCACCGGGCAGCGGGGCGACCGCCTCGAATGCGGCCAGCGCGGTCAGCACCGCGGCGGCGAGCGGCACGCGGCTGAGCGGCCCGGCCGCCACGGCGGCCACCCCGGCCAGCAGCACGATCCAGACGGTGATGCCCGCCACGGCGGACCCCAGGCCGGCACCCAGGCCCTCCCCCGAGCCGGACCTGCGGGCCAGCGCGGTCATCTCGCGGTCGACGTCCGACAGGCTTGCCAGAGCTTCGTCGCAGGCGCCGAACGCGTGCAGATCGGCCGCCCCTGCCAGCAGGTCGGTCAGGCTGGCGCTGAACCCGCCGCGGGCGGCGGCTGTGCGCTGCCCGGCCCGGCGGGCACGGGCGGAGGCAAGCCAGGGCACCAGCAGTCCCCCGGCCACCATCCCGGCCGCGAGCACGGCCCCGGCAGGTGCGCCCAGCAGCAGCCAGACGGCGACCACGGCGCCGGCGCCGACCAGCGCGGCGGCGAGCGGCGGGCCCACCCCGCGCAGGAACAGCTCCTGGGTGGCATCCACATCACTGACCAGCCGGGCGAGCAGATCCCCGGATCGGAATGCGCGCAGCCCCGCCGGGGCGAGCCGTTCCAGCCGCCGGTACACCCGCACCCGCAGGCCGGCCAGGACGCGGAATGCGACGTCGTGGGAGGCAAGCCGTTCCGCATAGCGGAAGACTCCGCGCCCCACGCTGAGGGCGCGCACCGCGACCACGGCGGCGGAGATCGCCACGATCGGCGGATGCTGCGATGCCCGGGCCAGCAGGAACCCGGAGACACCCAGCAGGGCGACTCCGCAGCCGGTGGCCGCGGCGCCCGCCAGCACCGCCAGCGCCAGGCGGCCCCGGGCCGGCCGCGCCAGCGGCAGCAGCCGCCACAGCGGATGCGCACCGCGCGCGCCACCCGGTCCGGAGCCGCCCGTTCCAGCGCCGCTCATCCGGGCACCCTCACCTGTGCCGGTGGCGTGGCTGTGGGCAGGCAGCCAGCCGCGAGCACCACCCTGCCCCCGTCCAGGGTCAGCCCCCGGTCGGCACCGCCCTGCCAGCGCATGCCGTGGCTCACGAGAATCGCGGTCCGCCCGGCCATGAGCGTCTCCACCGCGCCCAGGATCTGCCCGGCGGCGACCGGATCCAGGTGGGCGGCCGGCTCGTCGAGCAGCAGCAGCGGCGCGTCCCGCAGGAACGCCCGGGCGAGCGCGATCCGCTGCCGCTGCCCCGCCGACAACCGCAGGCCCCGCTCCCCCAGCGGGGTGTCATAGCCGCGCGGCAGTGCCTCGATGAACCTGTCCGCGCCGGCCAGTCCCGCCGCGGCGGCGATCGCGTCCCGGCTGGCAGTTGGCTGCCCCAGCGCGATGTTCGCCGCCACCGTGCCCGACATCAGCACCGGATGCTGCGGAACCCAGGCGACCTGCCGCCGCCAGGCCGGCATCGCGATGGAGCCGAGCGGGACGCCACCAGCCTCGATCCGGCCACTGCTGGGCTCGACGAACCGCAGCAGCAGCGCCAGCAGCGAGCTCTTGCCGGCCCCGCTCGGGCCGGTGACGGCGATCCGCTCCCCTGGCGCGATGGTCATCGATACCCCGTCCAGCGCGGGGCGGTCGCGGCCGGGATAAGCCAGGCACACCGTGTTCAGCACGATCGCCTCATGACGGAGGTCGATCTCAGCGGATGCGCCGGACCCTGACGCGGCCCGGGCCTGGGGAGGCCGGACCTCCAGCAGGTCGCAGACGCGGCCGGCCGCGGCCACGCCTTCCATGCTGGCATGGAAGTGGGTGGCCACCGCGCGCAGCGGCAGGAACGCCTCCGGCGTCAGCAGCAGGACGAGCAGTGCCGCCTGGTAGCCGATGTGCCCGCCGAGCAGGCGCAGGCCCACCTCGACCGCGACCAGGGCGGTGGCCAGCGCGGCCGTGAGCTCGAGCACCAGGGAGGACAGGAAGGCGACCCGCAGCACGGACATGGTGGCCGCGCGGTGCTGGTCGGTCACCTGCCCGATCACCTCGGCCTGCGGCCGGGCGCGGCCGAACACCTTGAGGGTGGTCAGGCCCTCCACCACGTCGAGGAAGTGACCGCCCAGCCGGGCCAGCAGCTGCCACTGCCGCTGGGCGCGGGCCCGCGCGGGCAGGCCCACCAGGACCGTGAACACCGGGATGAGTGGCAGTGTCACCACGATGACCAGGGCCGAGATCCAGTCCGCCAGCGCCACCCGCACCACCACCGCGATCGGCACCAGGCAGGCGAGCACGAGCTGCGGCAGATAGCGCGCGAAATAGGGATCAAGCGCGTCCAGGCCGCGGGTCGCCAGGGTAGTGATCTCACCGGCTCGCTGGCCGCCGAGCCAGGCCGGGCCCAGGCGGAGCACCTGGGCCGCGAGGCGGCGGCGCAACTGGCTCTTGACCTTGGCCGACGTACGCAGCGCCGCCGCCTCACCGCCGTAGGTGGTTGCCGCCCGGGCCAGCATCACCACCAGCAGGAACGCCAGGACCGGCCAGAGCGCCGCGGGGCCGGTACCGGGAGCGGCGCCCGCGAGCGCGCGGGCGAGCAGTCCCGCCTGTGCGAGCACGAGCGCGGCCAGCATCAGGCCGAGCACCACGACGACGGCGAGGTAGCCGCGGGCGGCCCCGGCGTGCCGCAGCAAGCGCGGATCCACCGGCCTCATGACCGGGCCAGCCGAGGGCCACCGGGGATCATCGCGCGCCGGGCGTCATCTCTCGCACGCCACCCCCACGAGCGCGAGCATGGTCAACCGGCCGGGTCGCCCCAGCCGGTGAGGGGAGCCTATCACCGCGGTCCGGCCAGGTCAGCGGGGGCGCCGTCTCTCCGTCCGGCCAGCTCAGCGAGGGCGCCGTCTCTCCGTCCGGCCAGCTCAGCGGGGGCGCCGCCACCCCGTCCGGCCAGCTCAGCGAGGGCGCCCGCCACCCCGATCGGGCCAGGTCCGCGAAGGTTGCCACCCCGATCCGGCCCCGGCAGCGGCAGGCCCTATGACCTGCCAGCCGGGGACCTCAGCCCGGTGACCCCGGCGGCACCAGCGGCGAGGATGGCAGAAGAGCCACAAGCGGCCTGCGAGGTGCGGGTATCGCCCGACGAGGGAGGCGCCATCATGAGGGCTCAGGTGGGTGATCGACTGGTCGCGGATGGCGCCGACAGCCAACGCGTCTGTGAGATCATCCGCTTGAACCACGAGGATGGCTCCCCGCCCTATGTGGTCCGCTGGCTCAGCGACGGTCATATTGCGCTGCTGTTTCCCGGGCCGTATACCAGGCTTGTCCGGCATCCTGGAAGATGAGGATACGGGGCTTGTGCCGCATTCTCGCGGGAAGGCACACCGACGACAGTGAGGCAAGCAGGGGGCGATCATGACCGCACTGGCGGCGGCCGGGCATTCGTATGCGCTGCTCGCCGATGGGACGACCGTCGAGATCCGGCAGGCGAGTCCTGACGACACCGAAGCGGTGACACGCTTCCACGAGGACATGTCCCCGGACAATCTCTACCTGCGCTTCTTCAGCATGAGCAAGCGGGCGGGCGTGCAGGAGGCACGGCGGGTCTGCCGCCCGGCAGACACCGGCCACGCCGCCCTGCTCGCGCTGCTCGGGAAGCAGGTGGTCGGCCTGGCCAGCTACGAGCCCACCGCCACGCCCGGCGTGGCCGAGATCGCCTTCGCTGTCGCCGACGACATGCACGGGCGGGGGATAGCCACCTTGCTGCTCGAGCACCTGGTATCGCTCGGCCGGGCCCGGCAGCTGCAGATCTTCACGGCGACGACGCTGCCGGAGAACACCCCCATGCTGCGGGTGTTCGGCGACGCCGGCCTGGCCGTCAGCCGGCGCCTGGTCGACGACGTGATCGAGCTGACCATGCCGATCCCCCGCGGCGCGGCGCTGAACGAGGACAGCGCCTACCTGGACGCGGTGGCGGGCCGGGAGCAGCGGGCAGACGTGGCCAGCCTCGCCCCCCTGCTGGCCCCGCGGTCGATCGCGGTGGTGGGGGTCAGCCGCCGCATGGGATCCATCGGGCGGACGATCCTGCTCAACATCCGCGACGCGGGTTTCGAAGGCGCGCTGTTCGCGGTGAACCCGCACGCGAAGGAGATCGAGGGCGTGCCGTCCCTGCCGTCCGTCTCCGACCTGCCCACAGTGCCCGACCTGGCGGTGGTGGCCGTGCCGTCGGCGTCGGTGCTCAGGGTGGCCAGGGAATGCGGGAAGCTGGGGGTGGGGTCCCTGATAGTGATCACCTCCGGCCTCGGCGCCCCGGCGGAAGCCCGGCTGCTGGAAGCCTGCCGCCGGTACGGAATGCGCCTGGTGGGCCCCAACTGCTTCGGCGTCGCGGTCCCGCGCCTGGGCCTGGACGCCACCTTCGCCACCCGCCACCCGGCCGCCGGCATCGTGGGGCTGGTCGTGCAGTCAGGCGGGGTGGGCATCGCCATGCTGGAGCACTTCACCCGGCTCGGCATCGGAATCTCCTCGTTCGCCTCGGTGGGCGACAAGATGGACGTGTCCGGGAACGACCTGCTGATGTGGTGGGAGCAGGACGCCGTCACCAAGCTCGCGGTCATGTACCTGGAATCGTTCGGCAATCCCCGCAAGTTCGCCCGGACCGCCCGCCGGGTCAGCGCGGCCATCCCCGTGCTCACCGTGCACGCGGGCCGGTCCGCGCCCGGTCAGCGTGCCGCGGCCTCGCACACCGCCGCCGTGGCCGCCCCAATGATCACCCGGCAGGCCCTGTTCGAACAGGCCGGCATCATCGCCACCACCAGTCTGGGCGCACTTCTCGACACGGCCGCCCTGCTCGCCAACCAGCCGGTGCCGGCCGGCCGGAGGGTCGCCATCGTGACCAACGCCGGCGGCGGCGGGGTGCTCGCCGCCGACGCCTGCGTGGAGGCGGGCCTGACCGTCACCCAGATCAGCAGGCGGGTACAGAATCGGCTCCGGCGGCTGCTGCCCAACGGGGCCGCGGTGGGCGGCCCGGTGGACACCACGGCCGCGGTCAGCGCCGAGCGGTTCCGTGACTGCCTGCTCATGGTGGCGAAAGAGCCGGCCGGTGAGGGGCAGGACCCGCCGGACGCGGTGATCGCGCTGATCGTCCCGACGGCGGCCAGCGACCTCATGCCCGCCCTGCGGGAGGCACGACTGCCGGTACCGCTGGCGGCGGTTGTCCTCGGCCAGCCGGAAGCCGTCCGGATCCTGCCCGCCTCGAACGGTGGCCCCGCCGTTCCTGCCTATGCCTACCCGGAAGGGGCCGCGGGGGCTCTTGGCCGGGCAGCCCGGTACGGCGCGTGGCGGTCCCGTCCGGCCGGCACGGTCCCCGAGATCGCCGGCCTCCAGCCGGATCACGCCCGGGCGCTGGTCGGCGCCTTCCTCGAGCGGATACCCGGCGGCGGCTGGCTGTCCCCGGCCGAGGCCTACGAACTGCTTCGCTGTTACGGGCTGCCGGTGGTGGACAGCCGGTACGCCGTCGGCACCACGGCGGTGCTCGAAGCAGCCGGGGAACTGGGTGGCGCCGTGGCGCTCAAGGCCGACGTCGCCGGGCTGGTGCATAAGAGCGGCGCCGGAGCGGTCGAACTCGGTGTGCGCGGGCCCGCCGAGGTGCGCCGGGCGCTGCGGCGGCTGGAACGCAGGTTCGGCGACCGCCTCGCCGGCGTTCTCGTCCAGCCCATGATCACCGGTGGCACCGAGCTCATCATCGGGGTTGTCCAGGAACCGGTGTTCGGGCCGCTGGTGGTGTTCGGCCTGGGCGGGGTCGCCACCGAGTTTCTCGGCGACCATGCCGCCCGACTTGCGCCGCTGACCGACAGCGATGCCGACGACCTCATCCACGAGAGACGCGCCGCTCCCCTGCTGCTCGGCCAGGGGGACCAGCCGGCCGCCGATATCGCGGCACTCCGCGACGCACTGATGCGCATCTCCCGGCTCGCCAGCGACCTGCCACAGGTGGCCGAGCTCGACCTCAACCCGGTCATCGCCCGCCCGGACGGCGTGTTCGCGGTGGATGCACGGGTGAGGGTCACGAGCCACGGGGCGGCCGATCCGTTCCTGCGCCAGCTCCGGCTGCCGCCCACGGCCACATCGGCAGACGCGTCGCCAGACGGGGAGGGTGCGCTTCCGTGACCACCACCAGGCCAGGACTGACCGAGGCGGAACTGCGCACGCTGGACGCCTACTGGCGCGCGGCCAACTACCTGTCCGCCGGGCAGATCTACCTGATGGCCAACCCGCTGCTGAGAGAGCCGCTGCGGCCGGAGGACATCAAGCCGCGGCTGCTCGGCCACTGGGGGACGACCCCGGGCCTCAACCTCCTCTACGCCCACCTCAACCGGGTGATCCGCAACGGGGACCTGGACATGATCTTCATTGCGGGCCCGGGCCACGGCGGGCCGGGCCTGGTGGCCAACGCCTACCTGGAGGGCACCTACACCGAGCGCTACCCGAACATCACCCGCGACGCCGCCGGCCTGGCCGCGCTGATGCGGCAGTTCTCCTTTCCCGGCGGCATCGGGAGCCACGCCACACCGGAGGTCCCCGGGTCCATCCACGAGGGCGGCGAGCTCGGCTACTCGCTGACCCACGCCTACGGGGCGGTGTTCGACAACCCGGACCTCATCGCCGCCTGCGTGGTCGGCGACGGCGAGGCCGAGACCGGGCCGCTGGCCACCAGCTGGCACTCGAACAAGTTCCTCGACCCCGCACGGGACGGCGCGGTGCTGCCGATCCTGCACCTCAACGGCTACAAGATCGCGAACCCCACGGTGCTCGCCCGGATTCCCGACGCCGAGCTCACCGCCCTGCTCGAGGGGTACGGGTACCACGTGCACGTGGTGGCCGGCCACGAGCCGGAACCGGTGCACCGGCAGCTGGCCGCCACCCTCGACGAGGTGGTGCGGGAGATCCAGGCCATCCAGCGCCGGGCGAGGGTGGACGGCGACCTCACCCGGCCCCGCTGGCCGGCGATCGTGCTGGCCACGCCGAAGGGGTGGACCGGCCCGAAGACCGTGGACGGCCTGCCGGTGGAGGGGACGTGGCGCGCGCATCAGGTGCCGATCTCCGACGCCCGCGGCAACCCCGGGCATCTGGCCGAGCTGGAGGAGTGGCTGCGCAGCTACCGGCCGGAGGAGCTGTTCGGCGCCGACGGCGCGCTGGTGGACGAACTGGCGACCCTTCCTCCGCATCGCCACCGCCGGATGAGCGACAACCCGCACGCCAACGGCGGCCTGCTGCTGCGCGACCTCAACCTGCCCGATTTCCGTGACTACGCGGTGCCGGTCAGCCAGCCCGGGACCGGGGCGACGCAGGCCACCGCCGTGCTCGGGCGCTGGCTGCGGGACGTGATCGCCCGCAACCCGTCCACGTTCCGGCTGTTCGGCCCGGACGAGACGGCGTCCAACCGGCTGCAGGCGGTGTTCGAGGTGACCAACCGTGCCTTCGAGGGCAAGATCATCGACGGCGACGACCACCTGGCCCCGGACGGCCGGGTGATGGAGGTGCTGTCGGAGCACCTGTGCGAGGGCTGGCTGGAGGGCTACCTGCTGACCGGCCGCCATGGGCTGTTCAACTGCTACGAGGCCTTCATCCACATCGTGGACTCCATGTTCAACCAGCACGCGAAGTGGCTGAAGGTGTCCAAGGGAATTGCCTGGCGGCGGCCCATCGCCTCGCTCAACTACCTGCTGTCCAGCCTGGTCTGGCGGCAGGACCACAACGGCTTCTCGCACCAGGACCCCGGGTTCATCGACCACGTGATGAACAAGAAGGCCGAGATCATCCGGGTCTACCTGCCCCCGGACGCGAACTGCCTGCTGTCGGTGGCCGACCACTGCCTGCGCAGCCGGCACTACGTCAACGTGATCGTGGCCGGCAAGCAGCCGCAGCCCGACTGGCTGGCCATGGACGACGCGATCATCCACTGCACCCGGGGAGCGGGCATCTGGGAATGGGCCAGCAACGACTCGCCGGGCGAGCCGGACGTCGTCCTGGCCTGCTGCGGCGACATCCCCACCCTGGAGACCCTGGCCGCCGCCGACCTGCTCCGCCAGCACCTGCCGGAGCTCAAGGTGCGGGTGGTCAACGTGGTGGACCTGATGCGGCTGCAGCCCGAGAGCGAGCACCCGCACGGCATGTCCCACGCCGAGTACGACTCGCTGTTCACCACCGAGGCGCCGGTGATCTTCGCCTACCACGGCTACCCGTGGCTCATCCACCGCCTCACCTACAGCCGCCACGGCCACGACAACCTGCACGTGCGCGGGTACATCGAGGAAGGCACCACCACCACACCCTTCGACATGGTCATGCTCAACGATCTTGACCGGTTCCACCTGGTCATCGACGTGATCGACCGGGTGCCGGGGCTGGCGCCCTCGGCCGGGCACGTCCGGCAGCTGATGACCGACGAGCGGATCCGGTGCCGGGCCTACACCCGCAGCCATGGCGAGGACGCACCGGAGATCCGGGACTGGGCCTGGCCGCATTAGCACAACGTTCGGGTGCTCACCGCTTGCGGGCGACGCCGCCGTTGATGCTCACCTCCCGGGGCGCAGAGGCGGGAAGGAGTCGGCAAGCTGACAGCGGCGGTGTCCGCCGGGTGACTGACAGTAACCTCGCGGTTGGGCAAGCTGACGGCAAGAGGCCAAGCTACATGACCGGGGAGGCCGCGATGTACTCCACCATCCACCACGAGATAGGCAAGGCCCGGGTCGCCGACAAGTACCAGCAGGCCCAGCGCGACACGCAGGCCCGCGCCGTCCTCGCAGCCCGCCACGCGCTCAGGCAGCAGCCCGGGCGTCCCGCGCCCAGGCTTACAGCCGTCACGGTGCGCCGCATGCTCTCTGTCCTGCACCCTCGCAGCACCTGATCGCCGCGGCGACACGGGGGCGCGGGTCCAGAGACCGCCCGGCACCCGCCAGCTTCCAGCCTGGGGACAACGTGCGGCACCCGGAGAGGCTGACGCGCGGCGGCGTTACGGGTGGGGCAGCTGGAAACCGTGGAAGTACCACAGGGCGGCGGTGTACCACAGGACGACCACGACCGTGACCAGCGTCCCGCCCGCCACCGGCAGCACCCATCCGGGCAGCCGCCTGCTGCGGACCAGCAGGACCTTGGCCGCGAACGCCCCATAGAGGAAACAGCCGGCCAGCGAGTGCACCGCCACCCTGAAGCTGGTCAGCTGGACCCCGTAGGCGTTCAGGCAGTGCACCGCCACGGGGATGGTGACGGCGATGAGGACGACCCCGGTCAACCGGTGGGCCGGCCCTACCCACCGGGGCGGGACGCGCACCCGGGGAAGCTTGCGGTACAGCCAGAGTGCGAGCAGCAGTTGCACGGCGGCCAGGCCGAGCGCGACGCTGGCAAGCCACGACTTGAGCTCCAGCGCCGCCAGGGCGGCCTGGCCGAAGATGGTGGCGGAGTAGTCCGGCTTGTGCACCCGGCCGACGATCACCAGCGCCACGGCAACCGCGACGGCGAGCAGGACCGCAAGGACCAGTCGTGCGGTGACCGGCCCGCCGCCAGGTGTGGCTGCCGGATCGCCGGGACGTTCTTGAGCTGCCATCTCGCCCTCCCGCTCGCGTGTGCCCACCATCCTCCGGCACCAGCCCGGCGCCGGCCAGCCCCGGGACCTGGTTCCGGTCAGCCCCGGGACCTGGTTCCGGAAATTGGCCACTAGCCGACGCCATGGAACCGGGTTAGTGTCGTTAACGTGACTGATAGTGACCGTCCCGTCGCAGTTTGGCTTCTATCGGTGCTGGCGTTAGCCGCCAACCCCCCGCCCCGCGCCCGCGGCCCGGCGGGTGGCAACCAGAGGCGCCCGGATGGATGAGCCGCCACAGCCCAGCGGGCATCCCGGCCCGGACGAAATCCTCGTGTCCGCCGCACATCAAGGGCAGGCGTGCAGCGATCGCGCTCACCGGAACCAGGGCCGGGCCGCCGAATTCCTCATCACCTTCGGCGAACTCGGCAATCCCGGCCAGGACTTCCTGTGGCGGGAGTGCTGGGGCCGGACTTATGCGATGTGCGGTGCCTGCTGGGATCGCACCCGGCGGACCGCGGAGAAGTTCCGGGCCGACCTGGTCGTCACCGATATGACCTGACAGACCGGGCAGACCCGGGGCCCGGATGCCCGCGCGGCGCTAGAGTTGCTCCCCGTGGCGGCACGGGACCTGAATCAGGTCGTCGAGGCGGGCTGGGCGGCGGCGCTGGCACCGGTAGCGGAGCGCATCGCCGCCGTGGGGGACTTCCTGCGGGCGGAGATCGCGGCCGGGCGCCGGTACCTGCCAGCGGGCGAGAACGTCCTGCGGGCGTTCAGCCAGCCTTTCAGCGACGTGCGTGTGCTGATCATGGGCCAGGACCCGTATCCCACGCCCGGGCACGCAGTGGGGCTGAGCTTCTCGGTTCCCGCCGGGGTGCGCCCGCCGCCGAGCCTGGTCAACATCTTCCGCGAGTACACCGACGACCTGGGCTACCCGCCACCGGCCAGCGGCGATCTGGTCCCGTGGACCGAACGTGGGGTGCTGCTGCTCAACCGCGTCCTCACCGTCCAGCCCGGAAAGCCGGGCTCCCATCGGGGGAAGGGCTGGGAGCAGGTGACCGACCAGGCCATCCGGGCGCTCGCCGCCCGGGAGAGCCCACTGGTCGCGATCCTGTGGGGCCGGGACGCGGGCAGCCTGGCGCCCCTGCTTGAGCACGTGCCGAGGATCGAGTCCGCCCACCCCAGCCCGTACTCCGCCGACCGCGGCTTCTTCGGCTCCCGGCCGTTCAGCCGTGCCAACAACCTCCTGGAGGGCCAGGGGAGCGCGCCCATCGACTGGAAGCTGCCCTAGCTGGCGATCCTTGCTCGCTAGGCGCCCCTCCTGAATCGTCACGGCTGGCGCGCGGTGCGCCGGGGAACGGCGGAGTCCGCCCGCCCCGTCCGGGTCATCCAAGGAATGTTGCGCGGTCAACTATCGTTTCGCAGGGAGAGCATGCCCGGCCGGTGCCGCCCGTTTCCGGTGCCGCTGGTTCCGGCGGAACGCCCGGCCGGACAGAAGCAGAGGAGTGGTCATGCCCGCGGTAACCGTCGAAGACATCCTGGTACTGCCGCGCATCGCCGAACCGGACCCCGCGGCTGCGGTCGACCGGCCGGTGGCGTCGGTCACCACGGCGCCGTCCGGGTTCGAGGGTGAGGGCTTCCCGG
This sequence comes from uncultured Actinomycetes bacterium, assembly GCA_963741615.1. Taxonomy (GTDB): domain Bacteria; phylum Actinomycetota; class Actinomycetes; order Streptosporangiales; family Streptosporangiaceae; genus UBA9676. The sequence continues at coordinate 244,679 of CAVUIU010000028.1, read as the reverse complement.
TCCGCCGGGCCTTCGCGGGGGTGGACCTGGCCCGGCTGGACCCGTTCATCCACATGGACCAGATGGGCGAGGTTGACTACGCACCAGGTGAGCCCAGGGGCACCGCCTGGCACCCGCACCGTGGTTTCGAGACCGTCACCTACATCATCGACGGGATCTTCCGTCACCAGGACTCCAACGGCGGCGGCGGGCGGATCACCAACGGGGACACGCAGTGGATGACCGCTGGCGGCGGCATCCTGCACATCGAGGAGCCCCCGGAGGAACTGGTCGCCAGCGGCGGTCTGTTCCATGGCTTCCAGCTGTGGGTGAACCTGCCCCGCAGCATGAAGATGACCAACCCGCGCTATCAGGACATCCGGGCCGGCCAGGTCGCGCTGCTGTCCTCCGCGGACGGGGGCGCGCTGCTCCGGCTGATCGCCGGGGACCTGGCGGACCACGGCGGCCCGGGCATCACGCACACCCCGATCACGCTGCTGCACGCCACCGTCGCCCCGGGCGCCCAGGTCCGGCTGCCCTGGCGGCGTGACTTCAACGCGCTCGCATACGTGCTGGCGGGCTCGGGCACCGTGGGCACGGAGCGCCGCCCGGTGCACACCGGCCAGCTGACCGTGTTCGGCCCGGGCGACGTGCTCACCTTCGCGGCCAGCCAGCGCCAGGACGGACCCAGCCAGCAGTTCGACGTGCTCCTGCTCGGTGGCCAGCCCATCCGGGAGCCCATCGCCGCCTACGGCCCCTTCGTGATGAACACCAGGGACGAGCTCGTCACGGCATTCGAGGACTACCAGGCCGGCCGCCTCGGAACCATCCCAGCCCAGCCCCGCGCCATACCCGACGACCCCCACCCCGGCCACAACCTCCCATAACCCCGCCCCACCCCACCCCCACCGCCCGCACCCAGCAATTCCATGATCATGGTTAATCGAGCGGGCATTTGCCCGTCCAAGTAACCATGATCATGGAAATCTGGGCTGGGCGATCATGGACTGGGCTGGGCGGCTAGGCGGCGGAGGGCGGAGCGGGCGATGCCTGGGTCCGTCGTCGCCCAGAACGGCGGCAGCGACGCCCGCAGGAAGCCGCCGTACCGGGCGGTGACCAGGCGCGGGTCCAGGATCGCCACCATGCCCCTGTCGTCCATCGTGCGCAGCAGCCTGCCCGAGCCCTGGGCGAGCAGGAGCGCCGCCTGTGCGGCAGCCACCGCCATGAAGCCGTTCCCGCCCCGCGCCGCCACGGCCCGCTGCCGCGCGGAGGCGAGCGGATCGTCCGGCCGGGGGAACGGGATGCGGTCGATCACCACCAGCTGCAGCGAGCGGCCCGGCACGTCCACGCCCTGCCAGAGGGACAGCGTGCCGAACAGGCAGCTCGTCTCGTCCTCGGTGAACTGCCTGACCAGTTCGGCGGTCGCGTCATCCCCCTGGCACAGCAGCGGCTGGCTGATCTCGCCGCGCAGCTCTTCGGCTGCCTGCTTGGCTGCCCGCATGGACGAGAACAGCCCGAGCGTGCGGCCGCCGGCCGCCTCGATGAGCTCACGCAGCTCAGCCAGGTAGGACTCGGGCAGGCCATCGCGGCCCGGTGGCGGCAGATGGCGGGCAACATAAAGGATCCCGCTGCGCGGGTGGTTGAACGGGGAGCCGACGTCCAGCCCGGACCAGGCAAGGCCCGCTGGCGCGGAGGGGGCACCCGCGGCGGGTATCTCGCCGGCTGGGAGGGCGCCGGCGGCAGGCGCTTCGCCGCCCGCCGCCTCGGGGGGCGGCAGGCCCCACTGACGTGCCAGCGGCTCGAAGGACCCGCCCAGTGCCAGCGTGGCCGATGTCAGGACGACCGTCTGGCGGCCGAAGAGGCGTTCGGCGAGCAGCCTGCCCACGTCCAGCGGGGCGACCCGCAGGGTCGGCGGCCGCCGGGGATCGCTGTCCAGCGGCCGGTCCATCCACACCACATCGGGCCGGGCCGCGATGTCGGGGCCGAACGCGCCGAGGATCCGCTCGGCCGTCCCGCTCACCTCGTCCAGGGCGGCCAGGGCGGCGCGCCACGCCGACAGGCGTTCGGCATCGGCTGCGGTTTCGCCGGCACTGGCCCGCACCTGCGTGCCAGCTGCGCCGGACGCGTCGCGGATCGTCGCGAGCGAGCTGGCCAGCGGCCCGGGCAGGTCGTCGATCCGCCCGGCCGGGATGGCCGCCAGCACCCGGTCGGCCGCCTCCGCCGCTTCCCGCAGGGGGCCGGCCGCCTCGGCCGTGAGCACCCGGCCGCACCGGCGGGCCGCCGTTTCCACCGCCGCGGCTGACAGCTCCGCGGCAGCCGCCGAGGTGACCCGGTTCACCAGGTCATGTGCCTCATCGATGATCACCACATCGTGCTCGGGCAGGACCCCGAAATCCTCCAGCGCGTCGATCGCGAGCAGGGCGTGGTTGGTGACGACGATGTCCACCCGTCCGGCCGCGTCGCGGGCCCGTTCGGCGAAACACGAGGAGCCGAACGGGCATCGCTGGGCGCCGAGGCATTCCCGGGCGCTCACCGAGACCTGGCGCCAGGCCCGGTCCTCCACCCCGGGCACGAGGTCGTCGCGGTCGCCGGTGACGGTATCCGCCGCCCACTCACCGAGCCGCCGCACCTGCCGGCCGACGGCCGAGAGGGCGGCAGGATCGAACAGCGCCTCGCCCGGCTCTTCCGGCGGCCCGGTCCGCAGCCGGTGCAGGCACAGGTAGTTGCGGCGGCCCTTGAGTATCGCGAAGGTCGGCTCGCGGCCAAGGAGCGAGGCCAGCGCCGGTGTCAGGCGTGGCAGGTCGCGGTCGATCAACTGGCGCTGAAGGGCGATCGTGGCCGTCGCCACGACCACCGATGAACCGCGACTGACGGCGTGCGCGACCGCCGGGACGAGGTAGGCAAGCGACTTGCCGGTCCCGGTCCCCGCCTGCACGGCGAGATGCTTTTCGGTCCCGATCGCCTGCGCCACCGCCTCGGCCATCGCATCCTGCCCGGACCGCGCGGTCCCCCCGATGCCGGCCACCGCCGCGGCCAGCAGGTCGGCCACCGGCGGCAGCGGCCGACCGCCATCATGGGGCAAGGCATCGCGGGACGGGGCGTCTCGCGACGGCCTGCGGGTGTCGCCGATAGGCACGTCTGGAACGCTACCGCGCCGGGGTGACGCTCGCGGGAGCGCACACGGCCGGCCGCCCCACCCGGTGACGCGACCGTCTCGGCAGCCGGATACGGCGGCACCTCCGGCGAGGAGCCCGCCCGGCCCGGCCCGGCACGCGTCAGGGTCTCCCGCAGCCGGGCCGGAACTGCAACCATGGGTCCATGACCGAGCCACAACCGTCAACGGCAGCCTTCCGTGCCGCCCGTGATCTGCTGCTGCGTCACCGTGACGACTACGCCGCAGCCCGGCGCGAGTTCTCCTGGCCGGTACTCGGCGAGTTCAACTGGGCGCTGGACTGGTTCGACGTGATCGCGGCCGAGCACCCCGACCGGACTGCGCTGCGGATCGTCGCCGACGGCGACGCCGCCGCCCAGCTCAGCTACGGCGAGCTGGCCACCCGGTCCAACCAGGTCGCCAACTGGCTGAGCGAGCTGGGGGCCCGCCGGGGCGACCATCTCCTGATGATGCTGGGCAACATCGCCCCCCTATGGGAGATCATCCTGGCGGCGATGAAGCTCGGCGTGGTCGTCATCCCGGCCACCACCCTGCTCGGCCCGGCGGACATCGCCGACCGCATCGCCCGCGGTGACGTCCGGCACGTGGTGACCGAGGCCGACCATGCCGCCAAGTTCGACGGCCTGGGCGGCCGCTGGACCGCGATCGCGGTGGGCCCGGGCCCGGACAACGGCGCGACCCCGGACGGCTGGCTCCCGTACGCGGACGCGGCCGACGCCCCCGAGACGTTCACCGCCAGCGGCGTCACCAGGGCCACCGACCCGCTGCTGCTCTACTTCACCTCCGGCACGACGGCCCAGCCGAAGCTGGTCGAGCACACCCACGAGTCCTACCCGGCCGGCCACCTGTCCACGATGTACTGGCTTGGCCTGCAGCCCGGGGACGTGCACCTGAACATCTCCTCCTCCGGCTGGGCCAAGCACGCGTGGAGCAATGTGTTCGCCCCGTGGAACGCCGCGGCCACCGCGCTGATCCTCGGCTACGAGCGGTTCTCGGCGGACGCGCTGCTCGGCGCGATCGGCGGGTGCGGGGTGACCACGTTCTGCGCGCCGCCCACCGTCTGGCGGCTGCTCATCCAGTCCGACCTCGCCGCGGCCGACATCTCCGCGCTGCGCGAGTGCGTCGCGGCCGGTGAGCCACTGAACCCAGAGGTGATCGAGCAGGTCCGCCGCGCCTGGCACATCACCGTCCGGGACGGCTACGGCCAGACCGAGACGACCGCCCAGATCGGCAACTCCCCCGGTCAGCAGGTCAAGCCGGGCTCGATGGGCCGCCCTCTCCCCGGCTACACCGTGGCCCTGGTCGATCTGTTCACCGGCGAGCCGGCCGCCGAGGGCGAGATCTGCCTGGATCTGTCGGACCGCCCGCTGGGGCTGATGACCGGCTACCGGGGAGATCCCGGGATGAACGCCGAGGCGATGCGCGGCGGCTACTACCACACCGGCGACGTCGCCACCTGCGACGACGACGGTTACCTCACCTACGTCGGCCGCACCGACGACGTGTTCAAGGCCTCGGACTACCGGATCTCGCCGTTCGAGCTTGAGAGCGTGCTCATCGAGCACGAGGCGGTCGCGGAGGCGGCCGTGGTCCCGTCACCGGACCCGCTGCGGCTGGCCGTGCCCAAGGCCTACGTGACGCTGGTGGCGGGCGCCGAGCCTTCGGCGGATACGGCGCTGTCGATCTTTGCTTACGCGCGCGGGCGGCTGGCCCCCTACAAGCGGGTGCGGCGGCTGGAGTTCGGCGAGCTGCCGAAGACCATCTCCGGCAAGATCCGCCGGGTGGAGCTGAGGGACCAGGAAACCGGTCGCCTCGGCCCGGCCGCCCCTCCCGCCCCGGCTGGCGTGCGGGGCGTCACCGAGTTCTGGGAGGAGGACTTCCCCGACCTCAAGGCCTGAGTCTCCCCGCTCGCCATGATCGTGGTGGGTCATGTGCGCCACACGCATAGAAGTCACCACGATCATGGAAATCACGGCTCGCTGGCCTCGGCCTTGGCGAGCTTGTCGCCCAGTTCCGGCGGGGTGCGCGCGCAATGCTGCTCGATCGAGGTGGACGACGGGCGCCGCACGGCCAGCCAGACATGCGTGTCGCTGTCGTCGTCGATCTGCCACCGGCCCGCGTAGCTCGCCAGCAGGTCGCGCAGCGCCTGGGAACCCTGCCATTCAGTCATGATCGATTCCGTCTTCTCGCGGTCCTGCCGGGGGTGGTGTGGCTTGTTTGCTCTCTACAGGCTGTCGCGGCGGGACTACGCTCGGAAGACAAGCCCGCCCCGGCGGCTTCCCCGTCCCGGCGCGCGCGCTGCGCGCGCAGCCGGGAACCACGCAGGAGAAGACCGAGCAGCAGGTGGACGCCCGGATGGAACGGCAGCAGGTCCTGGCCGGTGACGGCCCGCCGGCGCTGTTCGTGGCGATCGACGAGGGTGTGCCCCGCCGGGAGATCGGCGGGCCGGAGATCATGAAGGCCCAGCTCGCCCGCCTGCTGGACCTGGCCGCGTGGCCTGGCATCTCGTTGCAGGTGATACCTGCATCGGCGCGATCCCATTCCGGCCTTGCCGGTCCACTCATCCTTGCCAGTTTCGAAGACGCGCCGGACGTGGCCTTCCTGGACACGGCGCTGGCCGGCCAGCTGGTGGAACGCCGCGAAGACGTTTGCGCGGTGGCTTTCCTGTTCGACACACTGAGAGGAGCGGCGTTGCCCTGCCCGGCGTCGGCGGAGCTGATCGAGGAAGTGATGACGGCATGGAGCTGACCGACGCGGAATGGCGCAAGAGCAGCCATTCGAGCAACGGTGGCCAGTCATGTGTCGAGGTCGCGCGCAACCTGCCGGGCGTGGTCGCGGTGCGTGACTCGAAGGACCCGGACGGGCCGAAGCTGATCATTACCGCGGCCGGGTGGCGTGCCTTCCTGGCCGGTGCCAGGGACGGGGAGTTCGGCCTGGGCTGAGCCCCGGCGCCAGCGGGTGACCTGTCATGATCGTGGTGGACTGTATGCGGATGACGCATAGAGCGCACCACGATCATGAGTTGACGCGGTTCCGGCTCGCCCGGCAGCCAGTCGCGGTCAGGCCGTGACGTCGGTGCTGGTGAAACGTGCCCAGGCAATCAGGCAGAAGACGACCGCATACACGCCGAACGACAGCAGCCCGTGCAGCAGGCTGTAGGTGTCGATCGGGGTGCGGAGCAGGGAGTCGAACGACAGCCACCAGTGGGTGGGCAGGTACGGCTGCACCACCGCGAACTGCGGGATGTTGTCGGCAACCTCGCTGACAACCGCGAGCACCAGGACCGTCGCGATCGCGCCGATCGGGTGCTCGGTGAACGTCGAGACGGCCAGCCCGATGGCGCCGAGTGCCGCCATGGCCGCGGCCACGTACAGCGTGACGAAGAGCACCCGCAGCAGTCCCTCCCCGAGCGGGACGGTGTTCCCCGACAGCAGCGTCACCGGCCCGATCGGGAACAGCGCGGCCCCGGTCGCCAGCGCGGCGACCACCACGACGAAGCAGGCTGACAGCCCGTACACGACGATCGCGACGTACTTGACACCGAGCAGCCTGGTCCGCCCGGCGGGCACGGTGAGCAGGTAACGCAGTGTCCCCAGGCCGGCCTCCCCGGCCATCGCATCGCCCGAGACCACCGCGACCGCCAGCGGCAGCACCAGCGCGATCATGACGGTGAGCGCGATGAACGCCAGGAACACCCCGTTGCCGGCGAGCTGGTCGATGAACGCCCCGGCCCCTCCTCCTCCTCCGCCGCCGCCGCCGCGCGGGGCCGCGAGCCGCAGCGCGATCCCCAGCAGGACCGGCAGCGCGGCGAGGGCCGCGAGCAGCGCCAGGTTGCGCAGCCGCCGGAAGACCAGGCGCAGTTCCGAGCGGAGCAGACGGAACCAGGCGGGCACCGCGCCCGGCATCCCGCCCACCTGAGCGGCCCGGCCAGCCTGGCCGACCTGGGGTGCCTGGGGTGCCGGGCGGGCCGCGCCGGCGGCCGGGGCAGCGGCCGTGTCAGCCGTCGACATCGAATCCCTCCCCGGTCAGGCCGACGAACAGGTCTTCCAGGTTGGGCTGCGGGGTGTCCAGCCCGGCGACGCCGACCCCGGCCATGACCAGTTCCCGGCAGATGTGTTCCGGGACCTGGTCCGAGAGCTGGGCGCTCACCTCGCCGTCGGCGCTGCGGATGTCGGCCAGCCCGAGGGCGGCGAGGGTCTTGGCTGCCTCGCCGGGCTGCGCGGTGCGGATGACGATCCGGCGGCTGCCCTGGTCCCGTAGCTCGTCCAGCGTGCCCTGGAACACCAGCCGCCCGGTCCGCATCACCCCCACATGGGAGCAGATCTGCTCCACTTCGGCGAGCAGGTGGGAGGAGACGAGGACGGTCACGCCGTCGGTGGCGATCTCCCGGATCAGGCCGCGGACCTCACGGGTGCCCTGCGGGTCCAGGCCGTTGGTGGGCTCGTCCAGGATGATCAGTTCCCGGGGCTGGAGCAGGCCGGTGGCGATCGCCAGGCGCTGCTTCATGCCCAGCGAGTACGCCCGGTAGCGTTTCCTGGCCGCGCTGAGCAGGCCCACCCGGTCAAGCGCCGCGTCGATCCTGGCCGCCGCCGTGCGCGGATCGGCGGTCCGGTCGGCGGCGTCGATCCGGGCCAGGTTGGCCCGGCCGGACAGGTAGGGGTAGAAGGCTGGGCCTTCGACCAGCGAGCCCACCCGCGGCAGGACCCGGGCCGCCGCACCGGGGACCGGTTCGCCGAGCAGGGACACGCTGCCCCGGGTCGGGTAGACCAGGCCGAGCAGCATCCGGATGGTGGTGGTCTTCCCCGATCCGTTCGGCCCGAGGAAGCCGTAGACCGACCCGCGCGGGACGGCCAGGGCGAGATCATCCACCGCGAGCTGACCGCCCCGGAAACGCTTGGTCAGCCCGCTGGTGGTGATCGCCGGTCCGGCGGTATCAGCTTCGGTCCCGCTGCCAGCGCCGGGGCCGGCCTCAGCCTGGGCGGCGCCGGCCTCGGCCTGGGCGGCGCCGGGCCCGGCCTGGGTCCCAGTGCCGGGGAGCCCGCCTTCCTGGCTGGCAACGGGGCCGGTGGCCTGTGTCTGTGCGGAGGCCGGGCGCGCGGCGCTCACCTGACCCGCGCCGCCGCGCTGTACAGCACCGACGGGGCCACCGCACCGATCAGGACGTGGCCGTTGCTGGTGATCAGCATGGAGACCAGGCTGGTCTTCACGAGCCTGCCGCTGCCCCAGGCGCCATGCACCGGTGTGGCCGACCCGAGCAGCGCCGCCATGACGCCGGCGGCGTTCACGCCCCCGCCCGCGTTGGACCCGGGACCGGCGGCCGCCGACTGGGCCGCCTGGCCCAGGGCACCCGCTGCGTTACCGCCTCGGGTGAGCTCGTTCAGGGCGGAGGCGGGCAGCACGGCGACCGACAGCCAGTTCTTGCCGATCACCTTGGCCCCGGACACGCCCGGCCGCTGCGATGAGGCCTGCCCGGCCGGGTGGGCCGAAGGCGTCACCGCATGCACAGTCGCGCCCTTCGGCGGGGTGAACGCGAAGGTGGAGGCCGGTGGCGCGCCGAACGTGATGGAGGTGAAGCCGGTCTGGAACACGGGGCTGCCGACGCCCTTGGCGAAAACCTGGACTCCGAGCGGGACACCGGGGTGTTGCGCGTCCAGCTCGATGACCACCCTGCCGACCAGGGAACGGCTGTCCCTGGGTGCGATCACCAGCTGGTAGGCGGCCTGTCCCGCCACCGTCGTGGTGGGACCGGACCGGACGCTGGTGCTGGGGCCGACGGCCGTGAGCAGCTTCTGCGCTGCCTGCTGCGGGGTGAGCGGTGCCTGCGACGGGGCGCCGGCGGGCAGGCCGCCGGACACGCCGCCGTGCCTGGCCGGGTGCGGCGGCAGCGTGATCCGCGTCACCGAGTCCGAACTGCTCTGCCAGACCCACGCGGTGCGGCCGTTGCGGATCACATCGGTCTCGCGCATGGGCGTCGGCAGGGCGAGCCGGACGTGGGCCGGGTCGGCGTACCAGAGATGGATCGTGTGCGACCCGGTCAGCATCGACAGCACCGACGACGGGTCCTGCTCCCCGGGCAGCTGGGGTATGCCGAGCGCGGCCGACTCCACCACCGTGCCGCTCATCGCCGGCGGCGCACCCGCGTGACTGGCCAGCGCGGCGAGCAACTGGGCGGGAGTGCGGGCAGGCAGGGCCGGCGAGGCCGCCGCCGCGGTCACCATCGATGCGGCTGTCACCGCCGCCACCAAGCCGACGGCGCCGGCGGGCACCGCCCACCGTGCCCGGCGCGAGCTCATGGGGAAGAGCCTCATGTGGCCACCTCACAGTAGCTCGGCCCGGGCCGGGCACCTCTGGCCCGGGTAATGACCCCGCCCCGAACGCGACTGCTGCCCTCAGGCTATGTCAGCCGCGCCGACCCCGCGTCCCCCGCGGGGACAGTCCCGCATCACCCGCAGGTATGACATCCAGGAGAACGGCCGACGGGCCCGGGCAGTTCCTACCAGCTCCCCCAGGGGAGCAGCGAGGTGACCGCTATGACAGCGAACAGCAAGGTCAGGTAGGCGATCGACAGATGGAACAAGCGCATGGGCGCGGGGTTGGCACTTGGCCGCACCACGCCGGCGCAGGAGCCTTCGGCCACCTTGCCGCCGTCCGGTGCCTGGGCCACGGCCCTGGATCCGGCGCCGCCTCCCGCCGTGGCAGCTGCCGCCGGGGCAGCGCCCGCCGCAGTCCCCACCGGGGCAGCCCCCGCCGTCACTGCGACCGCGGCCGGCGGGGCGCCGTCGCCGATCCGGGCGATCCGCAGCTGCAGCCGGTGCGCTTCGAGAAGGAACCAGGCGCCGAGGCCGACGGCGCTCGCCGTGTACAGCCACCCCGCATACGGGGCGAGCACGAGGGTCGTCGCGACCATGACGTAGGAGTAGATCAGGATCTTGCGGGCCACCACCGTGGGCGGCGCCACGACCGGCAGCATCGGCACGCTCGCCGCCGCGTAGTCGTCGCGGAACTTCATGGCCAGCGCCCAGAAGTGCGGGGGGGTCCAGAAGAAGATGACGGCGAACAGCACCACCGCGGGCAGGCCGACCGTCCCGGTCACCGCCGACCAGCCAACCAGGACGGGGAAGCAGCCGGCCGCGCCTCCGATCACGATGTTGGACGGGGTCCGGCGCTTGAGCCCGATCGTGTAGATGAAGACGTAGAACAAGATGGCGGCGACGGCCAGCACGGCGGAGAGCCAGTTCACCAGCGTGCCAAGCAGCACCGTGGAGGCTGCGCCGAGCAGGATGCCGAAGGCGAGCGCCTCAGCCGGCTTGATGACCGCCAGCGGGGTGGGCTTGGCCAGCGGGCGGCGGGAGGTGCGCCGCATCACCGCGTCGATGTCGCGGTCGATGTAGCAGTTGATGGTGTTCGCGCTCCCGGCCGCGAACGCACCTCCGACCAGCGTCACGACGAGCAGGCGGACCGACGGCAGCCCGCGGGCGGCGAGCAGCATCGTGGGAATCGTCGTGACCAGCAGAAGCTCGATGATCCGCGGCTTGGTCAGCGCGAACAGCGAGCTGGCGACGACCCGGGCGGAACGGCGCCCCGCCAGGGCGGGGAGCGCGTTCGTCGTCGCAGGTGTCACTCCGTGCCCTCCGTGCCTCCGGGCGCCTCATGCCTGCCCGTGCCCAGTGTGCCATCACCGGGTGGCTGGGCCTCCAGCGAAGGCGGGGCGGCCGGCGGCGGGGCCGCGGCCGGCGGCGCGGCGGCGGCCGGGGCGGCGCCAGCCGCGTGCCTGCCGGCGGGCACCAGGTCGCGGTGCCCCGGGACGACGTGCGGCCTGGTGTAGAGGAAGTACAGGGCCGTGGCCACTATCACGAACAGTCCCACCGGAATCGCGAAGGTCATGATGGCGCCCGCCAGGGTCCAATCACCGCTGGGCAACTCCGCGAGGATCATTCCGTGCACTCCAGCCTCCTGTGAATCAAACTCACGGTCATCTCAGGCCGGGCCGGGATGGCCAGGCAGACTTGTGCTTGAGCAGCCGATCGAAATCGGCATCGGTAGCCTCGGCTTCCTCATCCTTCAGCCATCTGACGACCAGCGCCACCGCGACGATGCTGAACGGGATCAGCGGGATCACCCACAGGATCGCCCCGCCCACCTGCTGGTAGGCGACAACGCTGGCGAGACCATGGCCCAGGCCGAGGTACGCCGGATAGGCCAGCCCCGGGCCGTACACGCGGATCAGCCCGAGCACCGTGCAGGACGCGGCCGCACCGACCACGAGGGCGACCCGGTTCAGCGGCGCCAGCCGGGGCCGCAGCGGCGGCGACTCCACGAGCTGGAGCCAGAACAGGATGCCCACCGCCAGGTACGTGACCACCTCGGCGGCATAGACGACGGAACTGGTCACGGCCGCGTCGAACGGCCCCGGCAGGTGCCACACCCACCAGAGGGCGCAGAACGCCACGGTGACCAGGATCGGCACCGCCTGCCAGCCCGGCTGGACCACCTGGCCGGCCTCGTCCTCAGCCTGCCCGGACCGCTCCAGGCGGCGCAGCCGCCCGGAGAGCCCCAGACCCCGGCTCAGCGGGAGCCACGGGGCGCCGAGCACGATGAGCGCGGGCGCCACGATCGCGAGCACCACGTCCTGCAGGTTGCGGATCCAGATGAACCGGTACGACCAGTACCCCATCGGGGACACGACCGCCAGCAGCGCCAGCAGCAGCCCCGCCTGGTAGGCAACGGCCCGGGCCGCCCGGCCAGCCGGGCGGGACCGCCCCGGTCCCCCACCGGTGGCCGCGCCGCGCATCCCGCGCAGATGAGCCGCGGCGGCCACCAGGTAGGCGGCCAGGACGGCCACGTTGGCCGACCAGTATGAGATGTCCATGACGGTTGCGGTCTCCGGCCGGCTGACAGCGCCCTCCGGGCGACCCGCCCCTTTCCCTCAGAGCAGGTAGAACAGCACCCAGAACACTATCCCGACGACCGCCATGTAGTTCCACATGGCGGTGAAGGCGCTCAGCCCCGCCTGGAACCGCTGGACCGTGAACGCCTCCGTGAAGGTCGGTGGCTGCTCCACGAAGGAGATGGCCGGGATCGACCGGGACCTCATGAGCATGGTTTCCAGCCAGATCATCACGGCCAGCACGACCGTCAGGTAGACCGGGTAGGTGCCGACGAAGACGCTGGAGTACCCGGAGCTGCCCGGCCAGAAGGGCAGGAACAGCAGCTGGATGATCATCAGTGCCACCGCCGCCAGGCCCAGCACCAGCGCCACCGCGGCCCCCGCCTGCCAGGCCGACTTGTTGCCGGCCTTGATCCGCTGGAGCACCACTGTCTGGATGATGGCGCTGACCACGATGAGCGCGATGATGATGGTGCCCATCGCCACGTTCGGCTGGATGAAACCGGCGCCATGCCACCTGCCGTGGGAGTTCAGCGAGCGCAGGTAGAAGTAGGCGAACACGAACGAGCCGAACAGGAACGAGAGCCCGCCCATGGCAAGCCGGGAACCTGTCCAGGTCGCGCCGAGCGCCGCCTCGTGGTAGAACCCGGCCTCCTCGGCCGTCCGGTCGAGCCCGCCCGCGGGGGTAGCAGTTGTCTCGGCCATGGCTATGCCTCCACTCCTGCGCCCGCGTAGGCGGCGCTGACCACGCCCACGGGCGGGTTGAGGTCAGCGACGGGCGGCGCGTCCTTCACGCCGTACTCATACGGCCCGGAAAGCACCACGGGAATATGCGCGAAGTTCTGCGGCGGTGGCGGCGAGGACACCTGCCATTCCAGACCACGCGCGTTCCACGGGTTGGCGGGCGCCTTCACCCGGGCGAACAGCGTCGACCAGATGAAGTTGATGAGGAAGATGAGCATCGACGCCCCGAGCAGGAAGGACGAGACCGAGGCCCAGACGTTGAGCGGCTGCAGGTTCAGCGCGTACTCGAACACCCGCCGCGGCATGCCTGCCATGCCCAGGATGAACAGCGGCAGGAAGGTCGAGTTGAAGAAGATGAACATCGTCCAGAAGTGGAGATAGCCGAGTTTCTTGTTCAGCTGGATCCCCAGCATCTTGGGCAGCCAGTAGTACACGCCGCCGAAGAACGCGAAGATCAGGCCGCCCATGATCGTGTAGTGGAAGTGGGCCATCACGAAGAAGCTGCCGTGCTCGGTGGTGTCCGCCGGGACATCGGACAGGAACACCCCCGAGATTCCGCCGAGCAGGAAGTTGAAATACATCCCCAGGGCGAACAGCATCGGGACGGAGAACCTGATCTTCGCCTTCCAGAGCGTGCCGAGCGCCACCAGGTAGATGAACCCGGTCGGGATCGAGATCAGCTCGGTGGTGAGCATGAACAGCGGCCGCATGTCCGGGTTGATGCCGCTGTCGAACAGGTGGTGCTGCCAGACGAAGAAGCTCAGCAGCGCCACCCCGAACATGCCGGCCGCGCCCACCTTGTAGGCGAACAGCGGCTTGCGGGCGAACACCGGGAGGATCTCCGACACCACCCCGAACCCGGGCAGGGCCAGGATGTACACCTCGGGGTGCCCGAAGAACCAGAACAGATTCTGGTACAGGTAGCTGCTGCCGCCGAGCTGGTTCACGTAGAACGCGGTCTGGGCGGTCCGGTCGGTGATCATGATGTAGAAGCCGGCGATGAGCACCGGCACGGCGAGCACCTGAAGGAACGAGACCGTGAACATCGACCACACGAACATCGGCAGGCGGCTCCACCGCATGCCGGGCGCCCGGTAGTTGATGTAGGTCACGATGATGTTGAAGCCGGCCAGGATCATCGAGATCCCCATCAGGCCGAAGGCCACCGCATAGCTGTCCATGCCGGGGTTGGTCTGGATGCTCAGCGGCGCGTAACCGGTCCAGCCGGTGGGGAAACCGCCCCACAGGATCCCGGACAGCAGGATCACGTACGCCGGTGGCGTGAGCCAGAATCCCAGCGCCTCGATCCGCGGGAACGCCATCCGCTTCGACCCGATCATGAGCGGGGCGAAGTACTGGCCGAACGGCCCGAGCACGACCGACGACATCATCATCATCATCATCGTGGAGTGCTCGCCCACCACCATCAGGTAGGAGTTCGCGCTCATGATGTGATACGTCGGCGAGAGCAGCTCGGTCCTGATCGCCATGGCGAACAGCCCGCCGGTCAGGAAGTAGGTGATCATCCCGAACAGGTACTGGATGCCGACGACCTTGTGGTCGAGCGTGTACCTGAAGTACTTCGCCAGGCCACCCTCGGGCGCGTGCTCGATGTCCGCCAGCGGCTTGCCGATCATCAGGCGGCCGAGGTCGTTGAAGATCCCCAGCCCGGCGAGCCACCCCACTGTCCCGAAGAGGTAGCCCAGGACGACCGGCCAGTCCCGGGTGTCGCCGAGCCCCTGGGCGAAGCCGCCGCTGGTGGACTGGACGAGCCAGCCGAGCCAGTTGCCGATCAGGTAGCCGATCACCGCGCCGATCAGGCCGGTGTGCGCGGCTGGCTTCATCCACCAGGGCCGGACCCTGGCCGGGCCACCAGGCTCGCCGCCTACCGGCTGGATCCGGTCGGCGCCCGGTGTTGTCTCGATAGCCATCCGGTCACCTCTTCATGGAATGAGTGGTCAGTGCGCGCGCCGCCGTCAGCGGCCCGGGGCGCCTCATGGCGACACCGGATCGCCGGGGTCACCCGACTGGAGCTGGGACGGGTAGTAGTAACCGTTGGCGCCGGTGATGCCGGCCACCTTCACGATGTCCTTGCCGAGCTGGGGGATGACCGTCGGGTCATAGGTCAACGCGAAGGGAGGCAGGTCGGCGAGGATCCCGAGCCTCTGCTCCCTGGCCTGCAAGCCCCTCGCCCATACCTGGAAGGCTGCCGGGGTCACCACGTGGCCGGTGTCGAACATGGCCCCGTGCCAGATCCCGCACAGCTCGTTGCAGCGCACCGTGAAGGTCCCGGTGTGCTGGGGCTTGGCGAACGCGACGTTGTTCACGCCAGGGTTGGCGTCCGCCTTCACCCCGAGCTGGTAAGGCCAGAAGCTGTGGATGACGTCCAGCGAGGTCACGTTGAACTGGACCTGCTGGCCCACCGGCAGCAGCAGCTGCGTTGACTCCATGCCACCGAACTGCGGGAACCGGTAGGTGAAGGCCCACTGCTGCCCGATGACCTGCACCTGGAGGAGGTTGCGCGTGTTGGGCTTCCAGATCGGCGACGGGCCTTCGCCCGCGCCCGCCCCGGCCGGCACGATCAGCTGGACCGTGCCGAAGACGAACAGGCCGAGGACGATCACCGCGGTGGCGGTGATCCAGGTCGCCTGGATCCTGGTGTTGCCGTGGATGGGCACCCCGTCCTCGTCGTCGCCCTCCCGGCGGCGCCAGACGATGAGGGCGTAGGCAGCGTAGGTCCAGACGAACAGCAGGACCGGCGCGGCCAGCACCGCCATGACCGCGATGTCGAACTGCTGGCCCTGGGCCTGGTCCGACATGCGCCCGGGCGGGAAGTGCGGGTACCACACGAACCAGATGACCAAGTCGAGGATGATCGCCAGGGGGAGCCAGATAAGGAAGATACGCAGTCCATGACGTGGCTCGGCGGCCGTGGGGGCCGCGGTGGACTCGCTCATCCACTCACCACCGTCATCTGGCCGGTCATATACCCGATCGTTTGCATGGGACCACCGTTACCGTCGACGAATCCGCCCCCACACGGGACGTAGCACTGCCAGCGGAACTCGCCACCGTGGGCGGGCGTCCGGAAACTGAACTTCTCCAGCGTGAAGGGACCGGACACACACGGCGAGCTGGAGCACAGGCTCGCCGACGCGTCGGGCGAGCCCACCGGGACGAACAGGTGCAGGCTGGGGATCGCGAACGTGTGCCCCACCGCGCAGTGCGCCCACGAGTTGAGCGTCGGGGTGATGTGCACCGGGCCCATGGGCTTGTTGGTGTCCTTGAACTGCTGGACCGCGATGACGCCACCAAAGGTCCCCTGGACCTGGGACCAGAAGTTGTTCCGGAGCGGCGTGCAGCCGTCGTAGCCCCGGATCGTCATGTTCACCCTGGTGTTCGCGGGGACCGAGAAGAGGGTGGTGTGCACCCACGAAGACTGGGACAGCGGGTTGGCGCCCGGCTTCATCACGAAGTAGCTGACCCAGTCGGGCCTGCTCGACGAGTTGTTCTGCGGGTCTTCCTGGAGGACGACGTTGACCACGCCGCCGGACGCCGCGTGCGAGTAGTCGACCGTGGGCGTGTTGCCCACCACGTAATGCGCGACAATGAACACCGCGCCGACGACCACTACGGCGAAGGCCACCAGCAGGGTCACGACACGGACTGGCACAGACACCAGTCACCACCTCGCTTCTTCGTGGCGCGCTCCGCGCACACGGTTCGGGCCGGCCGCTGGTGTCCCCTGGACCCCGGCCGGAGGCCTGTTACGGACCTGATCTTCTGGGCAACGCGCTGCAATCGGCAACAGTCCGGACACTCAATGACGAAATTGTCATGATCCAGGGGCTTCAGCCGGTAGCGTCTCTCTGGCTGGTCACCCTTTGTAAACAACATGTAGGTAGTCAGCTACAGAATGCTACCTTGGGCGCGCGTGGCGCCCCAGCCGGCCCAAGCGCACCACTGCGATGGAGCTTCTGCAATGGATTGCTTCAGGCTGGTTGACCGGCCCCCCTGGTGCGGTGGACCCTCATCAGAAGGAAGACCCACCTCATCGTGAGCTCGGTGGCGATAGGCGAGATGACACGACTGACGATGACGGCACCCGAGCAGGCTGAGGGCGCGGCAGGCCCCCGCATCCTGCTGGTTGACGACGAGCCGCGGATCCGTGACTTCATCAGCCGGGCGCTGGACACGGCCGGATACACGGTTGACGCCGCATGCAGCGGGACCGAAGGGCTGCGCCAGGCCATGGCGGGCAGCTATGACCTGATCATCCTCGACCTGATCATGCCGGACATGGACGGCAGGCAGTTCCTGACCCAGCTGCTGCGCGAACGGCACGAGCAGGGAGTGCTCGTGCTGTCCTGCCTCGCGGATGTGACCACCAAGGTCGACTGCCTCGAACTTGGCGCGCAGGATTACCTGACCAAGCCCTTCTCCCTGGCCGAGCTGCTCGCCCGGGTGCGGGTACGGCTGCGCGGCGACGCGCACCCGCTCAACGAGGTGCTCAAGGCCGGCGACCTCGTGCTGGATGTGGGCCGCCTGGAGGCCAACATCGGCACCGGCCCGGTTGCCCTGACCCGGCTGGAGTTCCTGCTTCTGCGGGAGCTGATGGAGCACGCCGGGCAGTCGGTGGGCAAAGGCCAGCTGCTCGCCTCGGTCTGGGGATACGACTTCGACCCGGGCTCGAACGTGGTGGACGTCTGCGTCCGGCGGCTGCGCTCCAAGCTGGGCTTCGACCGGATCAAGACGGTGCGTGGTGAAGGCTACCGGCTCGCCTCCTGAGGTCGAGGCCGCCCGGCGGCTGCCCCGGCTCGGTGCCACGCTCCGGGCCGTGCTCCGGGCCGGGCGGGGCCCCGACGGCCCCGGTGCCCCCCACCCGGCCGGCCTGCACTGGCCGCATCGGCCACCGGGCCTGCACTGGCCGCGCGGCAGGCTCACGACCCGATGGCCCTTCGCCTGGGTCGACGTCGCGTGGGTGGTCTTCTCGCTGGCCAACCTCGTGGCGATCACCGTCTTCTCGCACTGGGAGACGGTCCCGTTCCACTTCATCTGGATCAGCCTCACGCTGCTGTACGGGTTCCGCGTCTGGTCGATCAGGCCGACTCTGTGGGTGCTCGCACTGGTCATGATCACCACCTTCGCCGCCATCGGCTGGGATGTTCTCCACGGCGCGCAGAGCGTGGACGAGCTGAACGAGGTGCCGCTCATGGCGGCCATGTTCTGGCTGATGGTCTGGCATGCCCAGCGCCGGCTGGCCGCGGACTCCGAGCGCACCCGGATCAGCGGCGAGAACGCGCGCCTGCTCGCCACCCAGCGCCGGTTCCTGCAAGATGCCTCCCACCAGCTGCGCACCCCGATCACCATCGCGCTCGGGCACGCCGAGCTGCTGGCCGGTGAACTGGCCGGCAGCGGCAGCCCGCAGGAGCGCGACATCGGGGTGGTCGTCGGCGAGCTTGTCCGCCTGCGGCGGCTCGGCGAACGGCTGCTCTTGATCGCCGCCGCGGAGGACCCCGACTTCCTGCGCCCCGAGCCGGTGGCCCTGGATCGCTTCACCATGGAGGTGCTCCGCAAGTGGATGCCCACCGCCGACCGCGGCTGGCGGCTCGGGCGGCTCGACGCGGTCATGGTGGACGCCGACCGGGAAAGGCTCGGGCTGGCCGTGGACGCGGTGCTGGAGAACGCGGTCCGGCACACCCGCGACGGCGACGTGATCCAGCTGTCGGTCGAGTCCGCGGGCGGCGGCTCCGCCGCCCGCATGATCATCTCGGACACCGGCGCCGGGATCCCCGCTTCCGAGCGTGATCACGTCTTCGAGCGGTTCCGGTCCGGGCCGGAAACAGGCGACGGCCGCCGCACCGGGCTCGGCCTGGCACTGGTGCGGGCGGTCGCGCGGGCACACGGCGGTGAGGTCCTGGTGCGCAGCGTCCCGGGCCGGGGCAGCGAGTTCGAGTTCGTGCTGCCGGTCACGGCGCCGGCGGCCGCCCTGACCGCCGGGCCGGGCGGGCTGGGTGGGCCGGGCGCTGCCGGTACTCCGGGCGGGCCGGGCGAGCCGGGTACTCCGGGCAGGGCGGGCGAGCCGGCCCCCGCCGACGGTACTGTGCCAGCAGGCGCGCCGCCCCCGCACCGCCAGCCCGGCCCGGGGAAGACGGCGCTGGAGGAGCAATGGCGCGGCAGGACACGGTGACAGGGCGCGTGGCGCAGCGGCTCGGCGCCCTCGGCCGCGCCCGGCTGGCCGCCATCACAGCCGTCCTGGCGGGGATCGCCGTGATCGTGACCCTCGGCCTCACCGGCGCCGCCGGTGGCCCGCATCCCGCACCGCCAGCCCCGGCGAAGAACTTCAGCCTCGGCGCGCTCGGCCATCCGGGGCAGCAGATCTCGCTGAGTTCGCTGTCCGGCCGGCCCGTCATCGTGAATTTCTTCGCCTCCTGGTGCACGCCGTGCCGGAAGGAGACTCCCCTGCTCGCCCGGTTCTTCCGCGCCAGGCACGCGAACGTGAAGATCATCGGCATCGACGTCAACGACCAGACATCCGCCGCGCTGGCGTTCGTCCGCACCAGCGGCGTCACCTACCCGGTCGCCACCGAACCGGCCTCGAACTCCACCGTGATCGCCTACGATCTGCCGGGGTTGCCCGCGACGTTCTTCCTGGATGCCCGGCACCGCATCGTGAAGCGGGTCTACGGAGCGGTCACCCAGGCGGAACTGACCTCGGGATCCGCCCTCATCAACGACCGGGCAAAGTGAGAGGCGCAGGCGATGCACACCCCCACCCGGACCGATCCTCCGCATGTCCCGCTCCGGCACGGCGGCTGGCCGGTCCAGCGGGCGCCCTGGTGGCTGCTCGCGGCCGGCGCCCTCGTGCTCGCCGGGGCGGTCCTGGTCGGGCTCGCACATCACCCCAGCCGGCCACAGCGTGCAGCCGACATGAACGGCTTCCTGCACGACATGACCACCGACATCCAGTCGTGCGCGGGCGGGGTCCGGGACTCGCTCGTCGCCCTGCACGCGATCGAGTCCGGGACCAGCCACGACACCGCGACCGCCACCGGTATCGCCACCTTCGGGGCGGCCAACTGCTCACCGGCCAACAACGAGCTGCTCGACGACCTCACCCAGTACCAGGTCAGCGAGTCACTCGCCAGCTTCAATCTCCCCAGCGCGGTGAACGGCCTGGTCACCTGGGCTTTCCCGGACGCACAGCGGGTGCAGGACGACGTGGCCGGCGTGCTCAGGGCCCACGGCGCGGGCCGGGCGGCCGCCACGTCCAGGCTTCAGCGTGATCTGCGGGCACTCGACGCGCAGCGCACCTACGTGGACAAGATCATGATGAACGCGGTGACCGCGACCTCCGCCACCGGCAAGCCGCCGGCCCTGCCCGGCTGACCCCGGCCGGGCCCGGCGGGCACCCGTCAGGCCAGGTTCAGCCCGATGGTCTCCAGCGCCGTGGCGAAAGCGTCCTCCCACGTCGGCCGCCGGGCCCAGCGGCCCGAGCCCGGCGATGGCGGCTTGACCCGGTCCAGCGCGGCGAGCGCCGTGCGCAGCACGTCGGCCGGCCGCGCCGAGGTCACGGCGGCATCCCCCAGCTCGAGTTCGTGCTGAAGGTTGTCCCGGCCGTGGCCCTGGACAACGTCGAGCAGGAGGAGTGGCCTGCCCACGGTCCGGGCCTCGGCGCAGGTGTCCCCGGAGCTCGTGATCACCAGGTCGGCGGCCGCCATCAGCAGCGGGATCTGGTCCGTGTAGCCGAAGACGTGCAGCCGCGGCCTGCCCCGCGCGGTGGCCCTGAGCCTGCTCTCCAGCCCGGCGTTGCGCCCGGCGACCGCCAGCACCTGCACCCCGGCGTCCGCGAGTGCCGCGGCGGCCTGCGCCAGCGGCCCCAGCCCCCAGGCCCCGGACATGAGGAGCACCGTGCGGTCAGCCACCTCCAGCCCCAGTGCCACCCGGGCCCGGTCCTGCGCCGGTGGGTCGAGGAAACCGGGCCGGACCGGCGACGGGACGACCTGCACCCGGGCCCGCGGCGCGTACCTGCGCACCGCCGCTTCGGCGGCCGGCGAGGTGACCAGGTACAGGTTGACGTTCGGGTGGACCCAGAGCCGGTGCGGCGTGACGTCGCTGCACAGGACGACGTGGCTCATGCCCGGGTAACGGTCGGCCAGCACGCTCACCGCGGAGGAGGCGGTCGCGAACACCGAGATGGCGAGATCGGCCGGATGGGCGTCGAGGTAGTCGCGAAGCCGGGGCACGAGCTGCCTGCGGGCCGCCGCGTCAGCGAGCTGGGCGATCCCGCTCCCGGGGCGCAGCGCGGCGAAATGGAACGCGTCGTACAGGCCGGGCACGGCGAGCATGCCGCGGAACACGGCCTCGCCGGCGGACCCGCCGCGCGGGCCGAGCAGCCGCATCGCGTCCAGGAGGTCCGTGGACCAGCCCTGCCCGGCGAGCGAGGCCGCGCACGCCCTGGCACAGACGTCATGCCCGGCCCCGAGCGAGCCGGAGAGCAGCAGCGCTTGTTTCATGCGGTGCTCCCCGTCCTCCCGTTGTTTCCCGTGGTCTGGGCGTCCCCCGCGCCTTCGGTGGTCAGCCAGTCCAGGTAGCGGCGGACGCCGACCGCGAACGAGGTCTCCGGCGACCAGTCAAGCACCTCCTTGGCCCGCCGGTTGGACACACCCACCCCCTGGTAGTCGGCGGGGCGGGCGGGAATGTGCGTCACCGGCACCGGCCGGATGAGCTCGGTGACGGTGTCGGCGATCTCACGGACCGACACCGGGGCCCCCCCTTCCAGCGCGAGCACCTGGTCGGCCGCCGCCGGGGACAGCGCGCGGACGTGCGCGTCCGCGATGTCCCCCACGTAGACGTAGTTGCGCTGCTGCTCCCCCGTCCCCGCGATGGTGATCGGCGTTCCCGCCAGCGCGGAACGGACGAACCGGGCGACGACCAGCACGTCCCGCATCCGCGGCCCGTACGGGATGCCGTAGCGCAAGATCGTGAAGCGCTGCCCGTACATCTCGCGGTAGCTGTGCACGAGCAGTTCGGCGGCCAGCTTGGTCGAGACGTACACATGCCCGGCCTGGCTGAGGGCGACCGGGGCGTCTTCGGTGCGCTCACCGCCGCCCACGGTCGCGCCGTACACCCAGACGGTGCTCGCGAACAGCACCCGGTCGCAGCGTTGCTGGCGGGCGGCCTCCAGCACCCGCGCGGTGCCCTCCACGTTGAGCCTGACCGCACCCACCGGGTCAGCCGCCACGTCGTTGACGTCGGACGCGCCGGCCAGATGGAACACGGCGGCGCACCCGGCCAGGGCGTCCGCCAGCCCGCCGGAATCGAACAGGTCCAGCTCGTGGTACCGCGCGGCGGGGTTGCGCCAGAGCGGCGCGGGATCGATCACACCGACCTGGTGACCCGCCCGCACCAGGTGATCCACAACGTGGGAGCCGATGAACCCACCGCCCCCGGTAACCGCGACCCGCATACGCTCCCCACTCCGTTTCAGCGTGGACCGCTGAGGCAAGGACGCCAGGCGTCCAGGCGCACGCCCAGGCTCATTGCCCGGTGAGCGCGCCGTGGACGGCGACCACGGCTGTGAGCACCTCATCCACCTCGCCGTCGGTCATGTCCGAATGCACCGGCAGGCAGACGTGCCTGGCTGCCAGCTCCTCAGCCACCGGAAGCGGCGGGCCGGCGTAGTCCGCCAGCACCGGCTGCCGGTGCAGCGGAAGATCATAGACCTCTCCGGACAGGTGCACATGGAAACGCCGTACAAGCTCCGACTTGAACCGTCCCCGGTCGAGGCCGGGCGGCAGCAGCGCGATGTACTTGTAGATGTTGCTCCGGCATCCCGGTGGCTCAGCCAGCGGCTGCAGTCCGTCCGGGCCGGCCAGTGCCTTGTCGTAGTGGGCCGCCACGGCCCGGCGCCGGGCGATGAACTCCTCCATCCGGCGCAGGTGCACCAGGCCGGTGGCCGCGTGCAGTTCGCTCATCCGCCAGGCCGAGCCGAGCCGTACGTGGTGGTTGGCGGTGAAGGCCCCCTTGCCCTGATCACGGTAGATCCGCGCCTCCTGGGCGATTTCCTCGGACGAGGTGAGCACCATCCCGCCCTCCCCGCTGGTGACGACCTTGGTGGGGTAGAACGAGAACGCCGCCGCCGCGCCGAACGAACCGGCGAAACGGCCGTCGAAGGTCGATCCGTGGGCGTGCGCGGCGTCCTCCACCAGGGCGACGCCCCGCTCGTCGCACAGCGCCCGCAACTCGTCGACCTGGGGCGATATCAGCCCGCCGATGTGGACGACCACGACGGCAGCGGTCCGTGGGGTCAGTGCCGCCGCCACGGTGGCGGCGTTCAGCGCGAAGGTGGCGGCGTCCACGTCGGCGAAGACCGGCCTGCCCCCCGCCTGCAGGATCGAGGCGGCGGTCGCGTAGAAGGTGTTGGCGGGCACGACCACCTCACGCCCGTCCACCCCGATGGCGCGCAGGGCGATGGTGAGCGCGGCGGTGCCGCTGGCGACGGCCACGGCGTGCGGCCCGTCCGGGGCCGGGGTGCCGGCGCCGGGGCCGGGTACCGCGTCGTGCCCCGTGTGGGCCGCCGCGAACGCTGTCTCGAACCTGCGTGTATGAGGTCCCAGCGTGAGCGCGCCACTGGCGAGCATCTCGGTGACCGCGGCAGCGATCTCCGCCCTGTCGCTGGCCGGGAACACTACACGCGCTGATGGCACTCCCAACGGATCCCCTTCGGTCAGACCTGGCCCCGCTACCGGCATCAACCGGACCTACGCACGTGGCATCCCGACTTTGCCATGATTCCAGGTATGGCAGGCAAGGGCACGCCGGTGCCCGCAGGTGTCGGGAGTCACTGTGACATTGTGTAATCCCCCGAACCGCTGGAGGGCTCAATCGTGACGGGCGATGGCGAACATTTGCATCCATATGGGGAAAACCGGACCGGATACCCGGCGGGACCGGTGACCGGGGAGCGGGCGGCCGGACACCCGGTCGCCCGCGGGCTGGCGCTCGCGGGGCTCGCGGCGGCCGGGCTGGCCGTGGTGCATGCGGGGCCCGGGCTGACCGCCTTCGGCCCCCTGCGGCGGCGGCTGTTCCCCCGGCTGGCCGGGCTGGGCAGGCCCGATCATGTGGCTCTCACCTTCGACGACGGTCCGGACCCAGCCAGCACCCCCGCCTTCATCGACCTGCTGGCGGCGCGGAACCTGCATGCCACTTTCTTCCTGCTCGGCTCCATGGTCGCCAGGGCGCCGCAGCTGGCGGCCGAGATCGCCGCGGCCGGGCACGAGATCGCCGTTCACGGGTGGGACCACCGGTACACGATCCTGCGCAGTCCCGGGGATGTGCTCGGCGATCTGGCCCGCGCCCGCGATGCGGTGACCGGGGCCACCGGCCAGCCGCCCAGATTCTTCCGGCCGCCCTACGGAGTCCTCAGCTCGGGCGCGGTCGTGGCCGCCCGCAAGCTGGAGCTGACCCCGGTCCTGTGGAGCAGCTGGGGAAGGGAATGGGCCCCCGGCGCCACCCCGGACTCGGTGTTCGCCGCGGTGATGGCCGATCTCAGCGGGGGCGCCACCATCTTGCTGCACGACTCCGACTGCACGTCCCCTCCGGGCGCCGCCAGCGCCGCCCTCGGCGCCCTCCCCCGGCTGCTCGACGAATGCGGCCGGCGCGCCCTCCAGGTCGGCCCCCTGGCCGATCACGGCCTCTGAGGGGACCGGGTCACCGCCGCCGCGTGATCCTCCAGATCGGCTGGCGGATAGGGATCCCGGCCTGGGTAGCCCATCCGCGGGCAGGCGCCGGCCCCAGCTCGCGTAATGTCGTATCAGGGGCAGTGGGGCCCGAATCCAGAGGAAGCGTTCAGCTTCCATCCAGGAAGATGCTGCTTACTGGTGACGACGTCAGCATTGCCGGGCGCGGCAGCCAGCAACCTGAGACGGAACCGAGGCCAGTTCCGGGGCAGAGGTGATGGAGATGCAGGAAGGTCACAACGGTGGGGCTGAGCCCGGGGCCGATGACGACACGTCGCCAGGCGGCTCCTGGGCTCCCCCGCCCGGGACCACTCCAGCGCCCACCGGCCAGCCCGGGTACCGCCAGCACGGGTACGGCCAGCCCGGCCAGCCCGGCCAGCCCGGCAGCACTCCGACCACCGAACTCGGGACGTGGTCGATGTCCGCCGGCGGCCAGGGGACGTGGGAGCCACCGCCCGGCGGCAGTCACGGCGGCTGGGGCCCCCCGCCGACCGGTGGCTACGGCCAGCCGGGTGGCCCCGGCCAGCCCGGGGGTGGCGGCTACGGCCAGGCCGGCGGCGGCTACATCGGCGCGGACTACGGCCAGCCCGGCGGCCCGCAGCAACCACGGCGCGGCAACCGCCCGCTCGTCTACCTGCTGGTAGCGGTCCTGGCGGCCGCACTCGGCGCCGGCGCAGTGTTCGCCCTGCAGGGACGGTCACAGCCTTCGAGCAACGCCGCGCCGGGGCAGATCCCGACCCCGGGCAACCAGGACAACGGCAACACCAACACCTCAGCCCTCAACCCGCAAGCCGTGGCCGCCAAGGTAGAGCCGGGCGTGGTCGACATCACCTCCACCCTGCGCTACACGCGCCAGGTCTTCGAGGGCACCGGGATGGTCCTGACTTCCTCCGGGCTGGTCCTGACCAACAACCACGTGGTGGACGGCTCGACGGGGCTGACCGCGACCCTCGTCCTCTCGGGCCGCAAGTACGCCGCCCATATCGTCGGCACCGACCCTAACGACGACATCGCCCTGCTCAAGCTGGTCGGGGCGTCGGGGCTGAAGACGATCCAGCCGGGCGACTCCGGCAGGGTCAGCCTCGGAACGCCGGTGGTGGCGCTGGGCAACGCGGGCGGCGCCGGCGGCGCCCCGACCGTGACCAGCGGATCGATCACCGCGCTCCGCCGGACGATCACCGCGAGCGATTCCGGATCCGGCACCAGTGAGACCCTGCACAACATGCTCCAGACCAACGCGCCGATCGCGGAAGGCGACTCCGGCGGGCCACTGTCGAACGCCGCCGGCCAGGTCATCGCCATGGACACGGCGGCGAACACCCAGAACCTCGGCGGCGCGGGCACCAGCCAGGGTTTCGCCATCCCGATCAACCGCGCGCTGGGGATCGCCCGCCAGATGGCCGCGGGGCACGGCAGCGCCACGATCCGCATCGGCCAGCCCCCGTTCATGGGCGTGGAGGTCGGCCGGACCGCCAGCGCGGCCGCCAGCCCACAGCAGCAGTTCCGGCAGCTGCGCCGGGTGGCCGTCCAGTTCGGCGCGGTCAACAGCACCGGCACCTGCCTGCCCAACAACACCGTGAACCCGCTCCCGCGCCAGGCCGCGCCCGCCAGTTCCGGCACCCTCATCGCCGGGGTGCTCTGCGGCACGCCCGCGCGGGCGGCCGGGCTCACCGGTGGTGACGTGATCACCGGCGTGGACGGCCACAGCATCACCGGGCCGGATTCGCTGACCAACTTCCTCGCCCACTACCACCCCGGACAGACCATCTCCGTCACCTGGACGGACCTCAACGGCGGCCAGCACACCAGCTCCCTGACGCTGATCAAAGGCCCCGTGAAGTAGGGGGCCCGGGGTCAGCCGGCCAGCCAGGCGGCCAGCTTGGCCTCGCACTCGGCGATCTGCGCGAGCGGCACGTGCTCGCCGGCGGTGTGAGCCACTTCCGGGTCGCCCGGGCCGTAGTTGACCGCGGGCAGGCCGAGCAGCGCGAACCTGGCGACATCCGTCCAGCCCAGCTTGGCACGCGGCATCCCGCCGACCGCGGAGAGCAGGCCCGCCGCGGCCGGGTCGGTCAGCCCCGGCCGTGCCCCCGGCGCGGCGTCGGTGATCTCCACGTCGAATCCGCTGAACACCGCGCGCATGTGCTCGGCTGCCTGCTCGATGGTGCGGTCCGGGGCGAACCGGTAATTCACCGAGACCACGCACTCGTCCGGGATCACATTGCCCGCGACCCCGCCGACGATCCCGACCGCGTTCAGCCCCTCGTGGTAGATGAGCCCGTCCACCTCGGGTTCGCGCGGATGGTAGGACCGCAGCGCGTCGATGATCGCACCGGCGCCGTGGATGGCGTTACGTCCCCGCCAGGAGCGCGCACTGTGCGCCCGCACCCCCCGCGCCGTGACCTCCGCCCGGATGGTCCCCTGGCAGCCACCCTCGATCACGCCACCGGTCGGCTCGAGCAGGACCGCCAGGTCCCCCCCAGCAACTCCGGCACGTTGCGGCTGAGCCGCAGCAGGCCATTTCGTTGCGCCTCGACTTCTTCGCAGTCGTAGAAGACATAGGTCACGTCACGGGAGGGCTCAGCCAGCCGGGACGCCAGCCGCAACTGGATCGCGACGCCGGACTTCATGTCACAGCTGCCGCAGCCGTACAGCACACCGTCCTCGGCGCGGGAAGGAAGGTTGCCGGCCAGCGGTACGGTGTCGATGTGCCCGGCCAGGATCACCCGCTGCGGCCGCCCGAGGCCGGTCCGCGCGACGACGGCATTCCCGTCCCGGCGTACCGTCAGGTGAGGCAGTCCGGCCAGCGCGGCCGCGATCGCGTCGGCCAGTTCCCGCTCGTCGCCACTGACCGACGGGACGTTGACCAGGGCCGCGGTCAGGGTCGCGGCATCGCGCGAAAGATCCAGTTCCACGTCGGCAGCCTAGCCGCGGGTCATGAGATAACTGACGGGCAACATCGATACAGAACGGGGGTCCCATGTTCGGCGTGGAATCCGAAGTCGGCCGCCTGCGTCAGGTTGTGCTACACCGCCCCGGCCTGGAACTCAAGCGCCTGACCCCGGACAACGCCGCCGACCTGCTGTTCGACGACGTGCTCTGGGTGAGCAGGGCCCAGGCCGAGCATGACGCCTTCGCCGACGTGCTGCGCTCGCGCGGGGTCGTCGTCCACTATTACGGCGATCTGCTCGCCCAGACCCTGGAGATCGCCGGCGCGCGCGACTACATCCTGGACCGGGTGTTCGACCCGCGCTGGCACGGGCCGCTCGCCGCCGCCACCCTGCGCGCCGCGATGGACGGGCTCGACTCGGCGGCACTGGCGGGGTTCCTGGCCGGCGGGATCACCAAACGGGAGATCGCCGAACTGGGGCCGGAGCCCAAGAGCATCGCCTTCCACTCGCTCGACCCCGACGGCTTCGTGCTCGCCCCGCTGCCGAACCTCCTGTACCAGCGCGACACCTCGTGCTGGATCTATGGCGGGGTGACGATCAACGCGATGCGCCAGGCCCGGATCCGGGAGACGGTCACCGACGAGGCGATCTACCGCTGGCACCCGATGTTCGCCGACGCGGGTTTCGAGATCTGGTACCACGGCGCGGACGCCGCCCCGGCCACCATCGAGGGCGGCGACGTCCTGGTGCTCGGCAACGAGGCCGTCCTGGTGGGGATGAGCGAGCGGACCACGCCGCAGGCGGTGGAAGTGCTCGCGCACCGGCTGTTCGCCGCCGGGGCGGCCCGCTGCCTGGTCGCGATCGACATGCCGAAGACGCGGGCGTTCATGCACCTGGACACGCTGCTGACGATGGCGGACCACGGGGTGTTCAGCAAGTACGCGGGGATGGGCATGCTGCCCTCCTACACGGTGGAGCCCGGGGCGACCGCGCGCGAGCTCAAGGTCACCGATCATCCGCCGGAGGACATGCACCGCGCGCTGGCCGCCGCGCTCGGCGTGCCCGCGATCACCGTGCTGACCGCGGTCCAGGACGTCCACTCCGCGCAGCGGGAGCAGTGGGATGACGGCTGCAACGTGCTCGCCGTCGAGCCGGGGGTGGTCATCGCCTACGAGCGGAACGTGACGACCAATACGTACCTGCGGGAGAACGGCATCGAGGTGATCACGGTGCCGGGCAGCGAACTCGGCCGCGGCAGGGGCGGCCCGCGCTGCATGAGCTGCCCCCTCGAACGCGAAGCCTGACCGCGGTCCGCCGCCGGCGGCGCAGGCCGGCCGGTCAGTCGGGGAACAGCCCAGCAACCAGCCGGGAGGGGATCACCTCGACCGGGAACGGCCGCTCGGCGCGGAAGGCTGTGTCCCCGCGAACGTGGGCCACCTGCCCATAACGCCCGCCGGACAGCTCGAACACGATCAGTTCGGGAGCATCTGGGTCGGGCACGACGATCCAGTACGAAGGAATCGCGAATCGCTCGTAGACCGCCTTCTTGGTGTTGCTGTCCACGAGTGCGGTGCTCGGAGACCGTACCTCCGCCGCGAGCAACGGTGGCTGCGTCAGCCTGACGCCGCCTACCTGCTCGAACCTGGCCACCACCAGGTCGGGGATCAGTTCGGTGTCCGGCGACATCATCACCCCGGGGCCAACCATCACGCGCAGGCCGGGCGGGCATGCCAGCCGCAGCGCGAACAGGAGTTCCGAGACGACCAGCTGGTGCGGATTCGACGGTGCCGGGCTCACGATGAGAACCCCGTCAATGAGCTCGTAACGGCGCCCGTCGTCGGGCATCCGTGCCAGGTCCGCGACGGTGAAGGGCCGGCCAGCCACCGGCCACGTCTCGGCGATGCTCACAACACTCATCGTGCCTCCATAACGTCATGGGCGCCACTCAAGCACCGGGCACTGACAGCGCGGGGGCCGCCGGGTGCGCCCCGGTACGATCGAGCCAGTCATGGCTTCCGAACCAGGTCTTCTCACCGCGCCGGGCACCATCCCGGTGTCGGCCACCCTGGCCGCGAACGAGCTCATGGCCCGCAGGCGGGAAGCCGGCGAACCGATCCTTCCGCTGGCCTTTGGCGAGGCAGGCCTGCCCGTTCACCCCCTCCTGCGGGCGGCGCTGGCGGACGCGGCCGGCGCCAACGCCTACGGTCCGGTGGCCGGCCTGCCCGCCCTGCGTGAGGCGGCGGCAGGCTACTGGACCCGGCGTGGCGTGCCGACAAGCGCGGCGGCGATGATCTCCGGGCCCGGCACCAAGTCACTGCTGTTCGGCCTGCTGCTGGCCATCGGGTCGGACGTCGCCGTGCCGCAGCCGAGCTGGGTGAGCTACCCGGCCCAGGCCGCCATCGTCGGCGCCCGGCCGCATTTCGTGCCCACCCCGGCCGGCGAGGGCGGCGTGTGCGACCCGGCCCCGCTCGCCCGCGCGGTGGTGGACGCCAGGGCCGCGGGCCGCCGGATCGGGTCGGTGATCGTGACCCTGCCCGACAACCCCACCGGCCGGCTCGCCCGGCCGGCCACCGTGCGGGCGCTGGCCGAGGTGGCGGCCGAACACGACCTGGTGATCATCTCCGACGAGATCTACCGTGACCTCGTGTTCGACTCCACGCCCGCGCTGGCGAGCCCGGTGGACTTCGCCCCGGAGCGCACCGTGGTCACCACCGGTCTCAGCAAGAACCTCGCGCTCGGCGGCTGGCGGGTCGGCGTGGCCCGGCTCCCGGACGGCCCGCTCGGCCGCGACCTGCACGCCCGGCTGCTCGGCATCGGCAGCGAGATCTGGTCCGCCGCGGCCGACCCGGTCCAGGAAGCAGCCGCGCTCGCCTTCCGCGAGCCCGCCGAACTGGCCGAACGGATAGCTCGCAGCCGCTCGCTGCACGAGGCCGTCAGCCGCGCCGTGGCGGGCAGGTTCACCGCCGCCGGGGTGAGCGTCCCCGCGCCACAGGCGGCGTTCTACCAGTACCCGGACTTCACCGCGTGGCGTGGGCACCTGGCCGCCCGGCATGGGGTCACCACCGGCAGCGGTCTCGCCGCCCGGCTGCTGGACCGGTACGGGATGGCGGTGCTGCCCGCCAGCGCCTTCGGCGAGGAGGAGCCCGCGCTGCGGATGCGGGTCGCGACCAGCCTGCTCTACGGGGACACCGAGGGTCAGCGCGAGCAGGCACTCGCCTCCGCCGACCCGGTCAGCCTTCCCTGGATCGCCGCCTCACTGCGCCGGCTTGAGGACATCCTGGCCGATCTCGCGCCGTAGCCATGGCACCGGGGCTGGCCGGCGCCGGAGCGTGACGGCGCCTCAGAACGGCAGGAGTTCGGGCCGCTTGGGGTCGACGCCGTCGCCCGACGACACCCCGCGCACCCGCCGGGCCACCCATGGCGCCGCGTGGACCCGCGCCCACCGCATGTCCGTCCGCCGGGCCGCCAGCCACGCCCGCGCCTGGGAGGCGGCGATCCCCTCGGCCGACGGCCACGGTTCCCGCCAGTCCGCGGCGACCGGCACGCCGAGCACCTCGCACGCGCGCAACGTCACCCGCCGGTGCCCGGCCGGCGACAGGTGCAGCCGGTCGGCGCTCCAGGCGCGGGGGTCGCGGAGCACGTTCATCGACCACAGGTCAACCACGTGGCACTGGTGGCGGTCGGCGATCGCGCGCAGGTGCATGTTGTAGGCGGCCACCTTGCCCCGGATCAGCCGCAGCACCGGGAACCGGGGATCGAAGCCGGTGAACATGAGCACCGGGCAGCCGGCCAGCAGCAGGGTGCGGACGACCTCGTCGAAGTGCTCCGCGAGGGCATCGGGGTCAGCGCGCGGCCGGAGCATGTCATTCCCGCCCGCCGCCAGGCTCACCAGGTCGGGCGCCATCGCAATGGCCAGCGGAACCTGTTCCTCCGCTATTTCGGCCAGTACCTTGCCCCGCACCGCGAGGTTGGCGTACCGGAGCCCGGGCCACTGGATGGCCAGCATCTCGGCGAAACGGTCCGCCCAGCCCAGATAGCCCGCATAGTCGGCGCGGGGGTCATCCAGCCCTTCGGTGAAACTGTCCCCCACGGCGACAAAGGAGCCGATCTGCATACCCACCTCGCCTGCCTCCATTTCCTCTCACGTTCTTCTTAGTCCCCTGAGTTGCGTCTTTCCACACCAGTCGTCAGGCACGCGCACGGGTCGTGACCTGCGTAAATGGATGTTACGGCCGATTCGCACGGCATGTCCGGGCGACCCCCGCGAAAGCGCCAGCCGCAGGGGCCGGGCCGGGCAGCCAGACCGCGGGCCGGGCCGCGAGCCGGGCCGGCCGGCCAGCGAGCCGGGCCCGGGCAGCCAGCGGGCCGACCGTCCCGTCCGGCAGACTAGGCGTCATGCGACTCACCCGGCCCACCGTGCTGTCGCTTCTTCTCTTGCTGTCCGGCTGCGCGAGCGCGGGCGGGCCGGCCCCGGCGCACTCCCCCAGCGCCACGCCCGGTGCCGCGACGGCACCGGCGGCGACCCAGTCCCCGCCCGCGCCCGGCGCCTGGAACTGGCCGAACTACCACAACGACCCGGCCCACACCGGATTCGCCGCCGCGAGCCCGCCAGCCGGGCCGCTGGCGGTCGCCTGGACCCGGCGGCTGGACGGGGCCGTGTACGGGCAGCCGCTCGTCATCGGCAACCTGGTCGTCGCGGCGACCGAAGGGGATTCGGTGTACGGGCTGGACCGGGCGACCGGCCGGGTCCGCTGGCGCACCCATGTCGGCACGCCGGTGCCGCTGGCCAGCCTGCCGTGCGGCGACATCGACCCGCTCGGCATCACCGGCACCCCGGTCTACGACGCCGCCACCGGGCTGGTCTACGCGGTCGCCGAGACGGCCGGGTACCGGCACATGCTGGTCGGCGTGTCCGCGGCGAACGGGGCGGTGCGGGTGCGGCGGCTCATCCCCACCCCCGACGGCCAGCCCCGCTTCGACCAGCAGCGGGCCGCGCTGGCGCTGGAAGGCGGGCGGGTGTATGTCGCGTTCGGCGGGCTGTACGGGGACTGCGGCCCGTACCGGGGCTCGGTGGTGAGGGTCCCGGCCACCGGGAACGGCCCGCTGGTGTCGTACGTCGTGCCGACCGCGCGGGAGGGCGCCATCTGGGGCGCCGGCGGCCCGGTCATCGGGCCCGGCGGCACGATCTATGTCGGGGCCGGCAACGGCGCGGCCACCAGCGGGAGTTTCGACGGCAGCGACTCGGTCACGGCGCTGACGCCCGGGCTGCACCGGATCGGGATCTTCGCCCCGGTCACCTGGGCCGCCGACAACGCCTCCGACCTCGACCTCGGCTCCATGTCACCGGCGCTGCTGGCGGGCGGGAGGATCCTGGCCGTCGGCAAGAGCGGTACCGGCTACCTGCTGAACGCCGCCCACCTCGGGGGCGTCGGGGGGCAGCTTGCTTCGGCGCCGGTGTGCACGGCGTTCGGCGGCGCGGCGGTGCGCGGCGCGGCGGCCTACGTCCCCTGCGAGGGCGGCGGGCTGGCCGCCGTGGACACCTCAGGCGGGCGGATCCGGGTGCTGTGGCGCGGCCCCGGCGCGGCCGCGGGGTCGCCGGTGCTCGGCGGCGGCGCGGTCTGGGTCGCCGACTGGGACGGCGGCACCCTCTACCAGCTCGACCCGGCCAACGGCCGGGTCCGCCAGCAGATCTCGCTGGGCTCGCCGCTGCCGCACTTCGTCTCGCCGTCGCTGTCCGGGCCGCTGGTGCTGATCGGCACGATGAGCGGCGTGGTGGCGGTCAGCGGGGCCTGACGCCAGGGCAGACTTGGTGGCATGACCGCTCCGGCCAGCTACCAAGAACCACCCGCGCCCGCGTTCCTGTTCGACCTGGACGGGACCCTCATCGACAGCGTGTACCAGCACGTCATCGCCTGGCGGGCGGCCCTGTCCCGGCTTGACATCGATCTGTCGGTGTGGCGGATCCACCGCCGGATCGGCATGAGCGGCGGCCTGTTCGTGTCCGCCCTGCTCCGCGAGACCGGCCGCACGCTGTCCGAGGCGGACATCGCCATGCTGCAGGAGGCGCACAAGGACGAGTACCTGGCCCAGGCCGATACCGTGCGGCCACTGCCCGGGGCGGCGGACCTGCTCGCCGCGCTCACTGAGCGCAAGGTGGGCTGGGCGATCGCGACCAGCGGCTACCGGGCCACCGCCCACCGCGCACTGGCCATGCTCGGGCTGCCCGATGACGCGCCGATGGTGACCAGGGACATGGTGGCCCATGCCAAACCCGACCCGGACCTGTTCCTCGCCGCGGCGGCCCTGCTGGGGGTGGAGCCCAGGTACGCCTACGTGGTCGGCGACAGCGTCTGGGACCTGCTGGCCGCCCGGCGGGCCGGGGCGCTGGGGATCGGCGTCATGTCCGGCGGCTACGGCCGGGAGGAACTGGAACGCGCCGGCGCCTACCGTGTCTACGCCGACCCCGCCGACCTGCTCGCCCGCGCCGACGAACTGGGCGTGCGGAACCTGATCCCGCCGGGCTGACCCGGTGCCTCCCTCACTGCGAGGGTTCCCGTGGCGGGGCGTCCCAGGTGCTCAGGCTGAACCTGAGCCGGCAGATGACCACGTTCTGCGTGCCCCGCCTGATCGCCCGGTCCAGCACGACTCCGCGCTGGTTGTGCAGGATCTGCTGCCAGGGCCGGGCCGACCGCACTTCGGGGATGAGGACGACCAGGCGCCGGCGCTGGTCCTGCGCCTCGATATCGCGCAGGTAGTCCACGATCGGCGGCGCCAGGGACCGGTGCCGGGTGTGCAGTGTGGTCAGCGGGACGTTGGGGTGCCAGCTGTTCCACATCTGAGGGAACTCCTCGTCGGGCTCGGCGTCTTCCGGGTCGCCATAGGAGACGGTGACGGCGATGACCTCGTCGCCGAGGGAAAGGGCGGCTGAGATCGCTTCGGAGGTCAGCCGGGACACCGCGCCCACCGGGACTATCACCAGTGAGTGCTCCCGGTGCGGCGGCGCCGGCCGCTTGCCCAGTTCCAGCAGGGTGCCGATGCGGTCGTAGCTGCGGTGGATGCGGGCGAACATCAGCACCAGCGCCGGGATGGTGACGCACACCAGCCAGCCGCCCAGGGCGAACTTGCTGATCAGCTCGATGACGGCGGCGGCCGCGGAGGCCACGGCGCCGCCGCCGTTGATTCCCGCCCGCCAGCGCCACCCGGGGTCGCGATGGACGTGCCAGTGCCGGACCATGCCGACCTGGGCGAGGGTGAAGCCGACGAACACGCCGATCGCGAAGACCGGCACCAGCGCCTGGGTGTTGCCCCGCGCGGCGACGAGCAGGACAGCCGCCAGCGCCGCGAGCACACCGACGCCGTAGCGGTGCACCTGCCGGTCGGCCCGCAGGAAGAAAAGGTGGGGCAGGAAGTTGTCCCTGGCCAGCAGGCTCAGCAGCACCGGCAGGCCGCCGAACGAGGTGTTCGCGGCCAGCGTGAGCAGCACGAGCGTGATCATCTGCACCGCGAAGAAGATGACGTTGTGGCCCACAGACGCGTTGGTCAGCTCGGCAAGCACGGTCGTCCCCGCCACCGGGCCGATATGGAACTTGCGGATCAGGACGGCCAGGCCGATGAGCATCACGCCGAGCAGCACGCCGAGCATGACCTCGGTGTGCTGGGCCCGGCGTGCCCGCGGCGTGCGGAAGGCGGGCACCGCGTTGGCGATCGCCTCCACGCCGGTCAGCGCGGAGCAGCCGGACGCGAACGCCTTCAGGAGCAGGAGCACGCCCACCGCCTCGGTCGCCTGATAAGGGGCGTGGCTGGGTGGCACGGCCGGGTGGCTGCGCACCAGACCGGCCACGATCACCGTGCCGATCGCGGCGATGAACAGGATCGTCGGCACCATGAACGCCCGCGCGGATTCGGCGACCCCGCGCAGGTTGATCGCCGTGATGAGCGCGAGCGCCGCCAGGCACAGCCAGACCCGCGCCCCGTAGAGCACCGGGAACGCCGATGTCAG
Source organism: uncultured Actinomycetes bacterium (assembly GCA_963741615.1). Classification (GTDB taxonomy): domain Bacteria; phylum Actinomycetota; class Actinomycetes; order Streptosporangiales; family Streptosporangiaceae; genus UBA9676. Next base: position 209,269 of record CAVUIU010000028.1, on the reverse strand, counting down.
CGCCGCGATCCCGGCGGAGACCCCGACAGCCGCGTTCAGCACATAGTCGATGATCAAGGATGCGGCGGCGACCAGGCTGGGCTGGCGCCCCAGATGGGTGCGCGCCACGGCATAGGCGCCACCGCCGGTGGGGAAGGCCGCGATCACCTGCCGGTAGGAGATCACCAGCACCGCCAGCAGCGCCGCGATGGCCCCCGTCACCGGGACCGTGTACTCAAGACCGGCCGACCCCGCGGCGACCAGCACGATAACGATCGCCTCGGGGCCGTAGGCGACCGACGACAGCGCGTCGAGCGACAGGGCGGCGAGGCCCTGCAGTGCGGTCAGCCGGGACCGGTCCCCGGCCGCATCACCCGGGCCTGGCCCCTGTCTGCTGCCTGTGCGCACCGTTACCGGCCTCCCCACAGCGCCCGTCGGCCTTACACCTTACGGCGGCTGGGTCGCTCCGGAGAGCTGGCATCAGCAGCGCGATCACAGGACATGCCCAGGGACCGCGCGTGCCGCATGGGACTTGTTAGGAACTCTCACCGCGGTGCATGGGTGCCGCATGGATGCGGCTTATGGCCGGTTCCAGGAGGTTCACTGAGGTCATCGAGTGCCATCGGGGTGCGCTCACGCCCCCCGAACGCTAGGAGGACCTGTGCTCGACCTTCTCTACATCGGCCTGACGATCGTCGTCTTCGCGGCGCTGTGGCTCCTGATAAGGGGGGTCGAGCGGTTTGAGCGCTGAGAACTGGATCGGCCTGATCGGCGGCGTCCTGCTGACTATCTACCTGTTCGTGGCCCTCGTGCTGCCTGAGAGGTTCTGATGAGTAGTGCTGCTGCGGGCTGGCTGCAGCTCGCCTTGCTGGTGGCCGCGCTGGCCGCGTGCTACATACCGGTCGGCAACTACATGGCCCACGTCTTCACCACCGACAAGCACTGGCGGGTCGAGCGCGGCCTCTACAAGCTGATCGGCATCGACCCGTCCGCCGACCAGAAATGGAGCTCGTATCTGCGCTCCATGCTGGCGTTCTCCGCGGTCAGCGTGCTGTTCCTGTATGGCCTTGAGCGGCTGCAGCACTACCTGCTGCTGTCGCTGGGCATGGCGAATGTGCCGCCCGCGCTGGCCTGGAACACCGCTGCCTCGTTCGTGACCAACACCAACTGGCAGAACTACTCCGGCGAGTCCACGATGGGCTACCTGACCCAGATGGGCGGCCTGGCGGTGCAGAACTTCCTGTCCGCCGCGGTCGGCATCGTGGTCGCGATCGCAATGGTGCGCGGGTTCATCCGGTCCAGGACCGACAAGCTCGGCAACTTCTGGGTGGACGTGACCAGGATCACGATCCGGTACCTGATCCCGCTGGCCATCGTCGGCGGGCTGATCCTCGCCGCGAGCGGCGTCATCGACAACTTCTCCTCCTACCACACGGTGACCACCCTGTCCGGCGCGCACCAGACGATCGTTGGCGGCCCGGTCGCCTCGCAGGAGGTCATCAAGGACGCGGGGAACAACGGGGGCGGCTTCTTCAACGCCAACTCCTCGCACCCGTTCGAGAGCCCGAACCCGTTCACGAACTTGTTTGAGATCTTCCTCCTGCTGCTGACGGCGTTCGCGCTGCCGCGCACGTTCGGCAAGATGGTCAAGGACAACCGGCAGGGCTACGCGCTGCTCGCGGTCATGGTGATCATCTGGCTGGCCGCGGTCGGCGGGATCAGCTTCTTCGAGGCACAGGGGGCCGGCGTCGCCCCGCAACTCGCGCACGGCGCGATGGAAGGCAAGAACGTCGCCTTCGGCACGCCCGGGTCCTCGCTGTTCGCGGCCTCGACCACGGTCACCTCGACCGGTTCGGTGAACTCGTTCCATGACTCGTTCACCCCGTTCGGCGGCGGCATCGCCCTGTTCGACATCGCCCTCGGCGAGATCGCCCCTGGCGGTGTCGGCGCCGGGTTGTACGGCATTCTGGTGCTGGCGATGGTCACGGTGTTCGTTGCCGGGCTGATGGTCGGCCGGACGCCGGAATACATCGGCAAGAAGATCCGGCCCACCGAGATGAAGTACGCGGCGCTGTACTTCCTGACACTTCCCACCGTCACCCTGGTCGCGGCGGGACTGTCCATCGGGCTGAAGGTTCCGCAGGCATCGATACTCAACCCAGGACCGCATGGCCTGACCGAGATCATGTACGCGTTCGCGTCCGAGGCGAACAACAACGGCTCCGCGTTCGCCGGCCTGACGACGAATACCCCCTGGTACAACACGCTCGGCGGCATCGTGATGCTGCTCGGCAGATTCGTACCGGAGATCTTCGCGCTCGGCCTGGCCGGCTCGCTGGCCCGGCAGCAACCGGTGCCCGCGAGCGCGGGCACGCTGGACACCCGGACACCGCTGTTCGTCGGCATGCTCGTCGGCGTCATCCTCATCCTGGTCGGCCTGACCTACTTCCCCGCGCTCGCGCTGGGCCCGTTCGCAGAAGGACTGCACTGATGTCTGTCACCACCACACCAGAGGTCCCGGCCGGTGCGGGCAAGACCGTGGGCGGCGGCCAGCCGAGCCGGGTCGGCGGCGGCCTGCTCGACGCCAGGACGCTCTGGAAGGCAACTCCGGACGCGTTCAAGAAGCTGGACCCACGGGTCCAGCTCAAGAACCCGGTCATGTTCGTCGTCGAGGTCGGCGCCGCACTGACCACCTACACCGCCATCACCAAGCCGTCGGTCTTCAACTGGACGATCGTGGTCTGGCTGTGGCTGACCGTGGTCTTCGCCAACCTGGCCGAAGCCGTGGCCGAGGGGCGCGGCAAGGCCCAGGCCGAGACGCTGCGCCGGACCAAGCGGGAGACCGTGGCCCGCCGGCTCGCCGACTGGCGGCCCGGGCAAACGGACGCGGATCTGCGTGAGGAGGAGGTTCCGGGCACCCAGCTCACGCTCGGTGACCACGTCGTGGTCGAGGCCGGCCAGATCATCCCCGGCGACGGAGACGTCGTCGAGGGAGTCGCCTCGGTGGATGAGTCGGCGATCACCGGCGAGTCCGCGCCCGTGATCCGCGAGTCAGGCGGCGACCGGTCCGCGGTCACCGGCGGCACCAAGGTGCTGTCCGACCGGATCGTGGTGCAGATCACCTCCAAGCCCGGCGAGACCTTCATCGACCGGATGATCGCCCTGGTCGAGGGCGCGCAGCGGCAGAAGACGCCGAACGAGCTCGCGCTGAACATCCTGCTCGCCGCGCTCACGATCATCTTCATGCTCGCGGTGGTCACCCTGCAGCCGATGGCGTTCTACTCCAAGGCGCCGCAGAGCCTGGTCATCCTCGTCGCCCTGCTGGTAGCGCTGATCCCGACCACGATCGGCGCGCTGCTGTCGGCGATCGGCATCGCGGGCATGGACCGGCTGGTGCAGCGCAACGTGCTGGCCATGTCCGGCCGCGCCGTGGAAGCGGCCGGCGACGTCAACACGCTGCTGCTGGACAAGACCGGCACCATCACCATCGGCAACCGGCAGGCCAGCGAGTTCCTGCCGGTCGGCGGCGTCACCGCCGCGGAACTTGCCGACGCGGCGCAGCTATCGTCCATGGCCGACTACACCCCAGAGGGCCGCTCGGTCGTGGTGCTCGCCAAGGAGCGGTACGGGCTGCGCGAACGCCACGAAGGTGAACTGCAGGGCGCGGACTACGTCGAGTTCACCGCGCAGACCCGGATGAGCGGCATCGACCTCGCCGACGGCCGCCAGGTGCGCAAGGGCGCCTCCAGCTCGGTCCGCGAGTGGATCAGAGAATCCGGCGGCACTCCTGCCGGGGAGCTAGGCCAGCTCGTGGACGGCATCTCCTCGGCCGGCGGCACCCCGCTGGTCGTCGCCGAACGGTCCAACGGCACGGCCCGCGCCCTCGGCGTGATCCACCTCAAGGACATCGTCAAGGAGGGCATCTCCGAGCGGTTCGACGAGATGCGCAAGATGGGCATCCGCACCGTCATGATCACCGGTGACAACCCGCTGACCGCCAAGGCGATCGCGGACGAGTCCGGCGTGGACGACTTCCTCGCCGAGGCGACACCGGAAGACAAGATGGCCCTGATCCGCAAGGAGCAGGAAGGCGGCAAGCTGGTCGCGATGACCGGGGACGGCACCAACGACGCCCCGGCGCTCGCCCAGGCCGACGTCGGCGTGGCCATGAACACCGGCACCTCGGCCGCCAAGGAGGCCGGGAACATGGTGGACCTGGACTCCAACCCGACCAAGCTCATCGAGATCGTCGAGATCGGCAAGCAGCTGCTGATCACCCGCGGCGCGCTGACCACCTTCTCCATCACCAACGACGTGGCCAAGTACTTCGCCATCATCCCCGCGATGTTCTCGGCCGTGTTCCCCGGCCTGGCCAAGCTCAACATCTTGCACCTGGCCACCCCGGAGTCGGCGATCACCTCGGCGATCATCTTCAACGCCCTGATCATCGTCGCGCTGATCCCGCTGGCGCTGCGCGGCGTGCGGTACCGGCCGGCCTCGGCATCGTCGATGCTCCGCCGGAACCTGCTGGTCTACGGCATCGGCGGGCTCATCATCCCGTTCATCGGCATCTGGGCCATCGACCTCGTCGTCCAATACATCCCAGGATTCGGTGGTTGATCTGACATGAACCGTCTTCCCAGCACCGTCCGGCAGCTCATCGCAGCGCTGCGCGGCCTGCTTATCTTCACCGTGATCTGCGGGATCATCTACCCGGTGGTCATGTTCGGCATCGCCCAGGCGGCCTTCCACAAGCAGGCCAACGGCTCGCCGATCAGCTATCACGGGCGGGTGGTCGGCTCCAGCCTGCTCTGCCAGGAGTTCGTGGACGCCAAGGGCAACCCGCTGCCGCAGTACTTCCAGCCCCGCCCGTCCAACGCGACAAGCGGCGCCAAGAACGACTACGGCTGCGACCCGCTCTACTCGGCGGCCTCCAACCTGGGCCCGACCAACCCGGTCCTGGTGAACCTGATCAAGACCCGGCAGAAGCAGATCGCCGCGTTCGACCACGTCAAGATCTCGCAAATCCCGCCGGACGCGGTGACCGCGTCGGCCTCGGGCCTTGACCCCTACATCTCGCCGCAGAACGCCGCCATCCAGGTGAACCGGGTAGCGGCCGCCAGGCACGTCAGCCCGGCGGCGGTCAGGGCGCTGGTCCAGCAGAATACCCAGGGACGCACGCTCGGGTTCCTCGGCGAGCCACGGGTCAACGTGCTCACCCTCAACATCGCCCTTGACCAGCAGTTCCCGGCCGGGCACTGAGCCGGGCATGACGATGGCAGCGGAGGCTCCGGGACGTGACCCTGGGACCTCCGCTGCCCGGCCCCCGGCCCGGGCCCGGGTGCTCGTCGTGGAGGACGAGCCGGCGATGCTCCGCGCCCTGCGCATCAACCTGCGGGTGCGCCGGTACGACGTGACCACCGCCGCGACCGGCCGGGAGGCGCTCGCCGAGGCCTGCCTGCGGCCACCGGACGCCGTCATCCTCGACCTCGGGCTGCCGGACGTGGACGGGATCGAGGTGATCAGCCGGCTGCGCGGCTGGTCCCGTGCGCCGGTCATCGTGCTGTCCGGCCGCACCGGGCCGGGGGACAAGATCGCCGCCCTGGACGCGGGCGCCGACGACTACGTCACCAAGCCGTTCTCGATGGAGGAACTGCTCGCCCGGCTGCGGGCCGCGCTCCGCCGCGATGACACGGCACCGCTGCCGGTCAGGGTGGCCATCGGCAAGTACGAGATCGATCTTGTCGCGCACACCGCACTCGAAGGCACAACGGCCGTGCGGCTCACGCCGACCCAGTGGCGCCTGCTGGAGATCTTGCTGCGCCATCCCGGGCAGCTGGTGGGCACCCAGCGGCTGCTCACCGAGATCTGGGGACCCGGATACGAGCGCTACACCCACTACCTTCGCTTCCACATGGCCGGGCTACGCCGCAAGCTGGAGGCCGACCCGTCCCGGCCCCGCCACCTGCTGACCGAGCCCGGAATGGGCTACCGCTACCAGCCTTAGGGTGCGGAACGCAGCCCGGACCGGCGGGCCGGTGACGCAAACCCCCCGTACGCGTCACCGGCCCGCCTCGCCGGGCTCCCGGTCAGGGGTTCTGCTCGTGAGCCAGCCGGAGCAGGTGCAGCACCTGGCCGTCCACCTCGGCCACGCTCCGCAGGGCGATCTTGTGGGTGGCCTGGCCGGGCCCGCTGGCCCGCTGCAGGCGGCCGTCCGGCGGCGGCTCCGTGAAGCGCAGCCCGAGATCCACCCGGTCCCGGGTCGCCGCGGCGACGGCGGCGAACTGCCGACCCCGGACGAACGGCGTGTAGCTGCCGCGGCCCTCGATACTCACGTCGTCGCCGAACTCTGCGGCCGCGGCCGCGAGGGCGTCGTAGATCGGGCGCAGCGCCGCCTTCGGGCCCGCGTACTGGCTGTCGATGTACTCGGCGACGCTCGGCCGCACCCAGCCCGCCGCGCGCGCCGCGGCGTCGGCGACCGCCCACTGGCTGTTCTGCGGGAGGCCATGCGCGGAGCGCAGCCAGCCGCGCACCGCGTTCTGGTCGAGCGGGTCGATCCCCGACGCCTGCACGAGCGCCACCCATTCCGCCAGTGGCCGCCCGGTCCGCTGCGCCAGTGACTCGCTGACCGCGCCCAGCATCTCGTCCGGCGTCTTCGCCACGGCCGCCAGCCTAGGGCACGGGGCCGCCACATGGGCAGGTCGCACAGGCAGGTCCTATGGGCAGGTTGCACGGGCTGGGCGCATGGATCGCGTTAGGGTTTGGCCGGCCGGCCGCCCGTGGTCCGCTCGCCATCGCCGGACCGGGCACACTGGTATGAGCAGGCACAATCTCGCGGGCGGCAGGGAGACGATGAGCCAGGACGACCGGGGAAAGCTCCGGATCTATCTCGGCAACGCCGCGGGCGTGGGCAAGACCTTCGCCATGCTTGGCGAGGGCCACCGGCGCGCCGAACGCGGCACCGACGTGGTCGTGGGCTTCGTGGAGACCCACGGGCGCAAGCACACCGCCGACCTGATCGGCGGGCTGGAGGTCGTGCCGCGGACCCGGATCGCCTACCGCGGCGCCACCTTCGAGGAGATGGATCTCGCCGCCGCGCTGGCCCGCAAGCCGCAGGTCGCGCTCGTCGACGAACTGGCCCACACCAACGTGCCCGGCTCCCGCAACAGCAAGCGCTGGCAGGACGTGGAGGATCTGCTGGACGCCGGCATCGACGTCATCTCCACCGTCAACATCCAGCACCTGGAATCGCTCAACGACGTCGTCGAGAAGATCACCGGCGTGCCGCAGCGCGAGACCCTTCCCGACGCCATCGTCCGGGCAGCCGACCAGGTCGAGCTCGTCGACATGACGCCGGAGGCGCTGCGGCGCCGGATGGCCCACGGGAACATCTACCCGCCGGAGAAGATCGACGCGGCGCTGACCAACTACTTCCGGACCGGGAACCTGACCGCCCTGCGCGAGCTGGCCCTGCTGTGGCTGGCCGACAAGGTGGACGAGGGCCTGCAGCGCTACCGTACGGAACATCACATCCAGGACACGTGGGAGGCCAGGGAGCGGGTGGTGGTCGCGCTCACCGGCGGCCCCGAGGGCGATACGCTGATCCGCCGCGCCGCCAGGATCGCCGCCCGGTCCTCGGGCGGCGACCTGCTCGCCGTGCACGTCACCCGCTCCGACGGGCTCACCGGCGCCGACCCGGCGGCCCTGGCCGGCCAGCGGCGGCTGGCCGAGTCGCTCGGCGGTAGCTACCACCAGGTGGTCGGCGACAACATCCCGGAGGCGCTGCTCACCTTCGCCCGGGCCGAGAACGCCACCCAGCTGGTGCTCGGAGCAAGCCGGCGCTCCTGGCTGTCGGCCATGCTCACCGGGCCGGGGATCGGCGTCCGCACCCTCCGCGGCTCCGGGGACATCGACGTGCACATCGTCACCCACGCGCACATGGGGCGCGGCCGCGGGCTGCCGAGCAGCCGGGGCGGCCTCCCGCTGCGGCGGCGGCTGATGGGGTACCTGCTGGCCGTCGCGCTCGCACCGCTGCTCACGCTCGCGCTCGTGGCCCTGCGCGGCCAGCTCAACCTGACCAGTGACGTGCTGATCTTCCTGGTGGCCGTCATCGTGGTGGCGCTGGTCGGCGGCTTCCTGCCCGCGCTGCTGGCAGCGGTCGCGGGGTCGCTGCTCCTCAACTACTATTTCACCCCGCCGATCCACAAGTTCACCATTGCCGAGGCCAACAACGTCCTCGCGCTTGGCGTCTTCGTCGTGGTGGCGCTCCTGGTCAGCTCGGTGGTGGACCTGGCCGCCAAGCGCACCCGCCAGGCGGCGCGAGCCAGCGCCGAGTCGCAGCTGCTCGCGACCACCGCGGGCAGCGTGCTGCGCGGCGAGCACGCCGTGACGGCCGTGCTCGACCGGGTCCGCGAGGCGTTCGGCATGGACTCGGTCACGCTGCTGGAATGCCACGCGGGACCGGACGGCAGGACCCCCCCGGCACCGGTGAGTGAGTGGAAGGCCGTCGCGCACTCAGGCGGGCCGCCTCTCGCAACGCCCGAAGAGGCCGATGTCGAGGTACCAATCACCGAGACGCTGGCGCTGGCCCTGCGCGGCCCGACGGTCTCTGCCACCGACCGCCGGGTGCTCGGCGCCTTCGCCGCCTACGCGGGGGTCGCCCTGGACCAGCAGCGCCTCGCCGCCCAGGCCGAGGCGGCCCGCCCCATCGCCGAAGCCGACCGGATGCGCACGGCGCTGCTCGCGGCGGTCAGCCATGACCTGCGCACCCCTCTGGCCTCGGCGAAGGCGGCCGTCACCAGCCTGCGCTCACCGGACATCCTGTGGGCCGATGAGGACCGCGACGAACTGCTCGCGACGGCGGACGAGTCGCTGGACCGCCTCGCCCACCTCGTGGACAACCTCCTCGACATGAGCAGGCTCCAGGCCGGGGCGCTGTCGATCTTCCCCCGCCCGGCCGGCCTGGAGGAGATCGTGGCGCGGGCGCTCGACGACCTGGGCCCGGCCAGCCGGCAGATCGTGGTGGAGATCGCCGACTCGCTGCCCGAGGTCCAGGTCGACCCCGCGATCCTGGAGCGGGTCATCGTCAACCTGACCACCAACGCACTCCGCTACTCCCCCGCCGGCCAGCCACCGCTGCTGACCGCGAGCGCGCTCGGCGACCGGGTGGAACTGCGGGTGGCGGACCGGGGACCCGGCATCCCCGAGCCGGATCGCGGCCGTGTGTTCGTCCCCTTCCAGCGGCTCGGCGACACCGACAACACCACCGGCGTCGGGCTCGGCCTGGCGTTGTCCCGTGGTCTCACCGAGGCCATGGGCGGCACGCTCGAGCCCGAGGAGACCCCGGGCGGCGGGCTGACCATGGCGCTGTCCCTGCCCGCGGCCCCGGTGCCGGAGCACCCAGTCCAGGGCGACCCGGGGCGACGTGAACGCGGCGACGCCCCTTCCCCGCCGGACGCGCCGGTAGCGCCGGTAGCGCCCCCGGCCACCGCTGAGGGTGGCAGGCTGGCCACGTGACCCGCGTTCTGGTCGTCGATGATGAGCCACAGATCCTGCGCGCGCTGAGGATCAACCTGCGGGTGCGCGGATACGAGGTAGACACGGCCGCCACCGGCGGGCAGGCACTGCAGACGGCCGCCCGGCACCCGCCGGACCTGGTCATCCTCGACCTCGGCCTGCCGGACCTGGATGGGGTGGAGGTCATCGGCGGGCTGCGCGGCTGGACCAGCGTCCCCATCATCGTCCTGTCGGGCCGGGCCGACAGCACCGACAAGGTGGAGGCGCTGGACGCGGGCGCGGACGACTACGTCACCAAACCGTTCGGCATGGACGAGCTGCTCGCCCGGATGCGGGCCGCCGCCAGACGGGCCACCCCCGCCGAGGAGACGCCGCAGCTTACGCTCGGCGACCTGGTCGTCGACCTCGCGGCCAAACGGGTGGTCCGGCCGGACGGGACAGACATCCGGCTCACCCCGACCGAATGGCATCTGCTGGAGGTCCTGCTCCGTCACCCGGGCAAGCTGCTGAGCCAGCGCCAGCTGCTGGCCGAGGTGTGGGGGCCCGGCTACGCCGACGCGACCGGCAACCTGCGTCTCTACATGACCCAGCTGCGCAGGAAGCTGGAGCCGGACCCGGCCAGGCCGCGCTGGCTGCGCACCGAGCCCGGCATGGGCTACCGCTATCAGCCGGATGACGATACGCAGCAACGAGACGCGGCGCTAGCCGATGAAGCCGGGCGCTAGCCGATGAACAGGAACGCGACGATGGCGAGCAGGATCGCCACCCCGACCGCGACGGCGGCGAGCTTGGCCACCTGGTTGCGGGGGGCGTTCATGGTCCAGGGCTGGGTTCCGTCCGCGCCCTTGGACCGGTTGACAAAGGCACGGAACTGGGCCGTGCTGCCGGAGGTGTCAGCCTCATCCTGGTCGCGCATGCGTGCGACTCTAGCCGGTCATGCAGGTCAGCAGCCGAGTTTTCCGAAATTACCGCGAATCGCCGATGAGGTCCCATACCAGCCGGGGACGCTCATGTACCGTGCCCGCCCGCTCCTGGCCCGCCCGCTCCTGGCCCGCCCGCTCCTGGCCCGCCCGCTCCTGGCCCGCCCGCTCCTGGCCCGCCCGGCCCGGGAGCCAGGAAGCCGGCCCGGCTCACCAGCCGGGAGAGCACGATCACGCTCCGGGTCCGGACAACGAAGGGCTCGGCGCCGATCCGCTCGACCACCCGCTCGAAGTGGCGGACGTCGGCGGCCCGGATGTGCAGCAGCGCATCCGCCTCCCCGGTGATCGTGGCCGCCCCCGTCACCTCCGGGTACCTGCTCACGGCGGCGCCGATGTCCGCGGGTGACGTTCGCCCGCTGCAGAACAGCTCGACGTAGGCCTCGGTCGTCCAGCCGAGTGCGGCGGGATCCACCCTGGCCGAGAACCCGGTGATCGCGCCGGTGGCGCGCAGCCGGTCGACCCGGCGCTTGACAGCGGGCGCCGACAGCCCCACCCGCTCGCCGATCCGCGAGTAGGTGGCGCGGGCGTTCTCGACCAGGGCACCCACGATCCGCTGGTCCAGTTCGTCGAAGGCCACACCGCGATCCTGCCAGCAGCACGCCTCCCGCACATGTCCGGTGGCGGTAAGAGAGGCCGCCCTGCCCGCGGCCGCTAGGTTCCCTCGAACGGCGAGCCGCGGGCCGGCCGGGCGGCGGCCAGGTTGCTCCGCGCGGGGTGGGCCCGCCCGGCGGGCCCGGCGGCGAAAGCCCGCAGCAGGTTCTGGGTTGCCCGGTCCACAAAGGCCCGCGCGGCGCGGCTGACCCCGTGGCCGCAGTGCGGCACCCGCATCGCACACACCCAGCGCATCGTGCCGGCCGCGAACACCCCGGCGCCGCTGGCCACCGTGTAATAGGCGGAGTCGGAGTAGCTGTGCACGCCGTCACAGACCAGCGGGGAGTGCGCGAGCACCTCCAGCGGGCGCGGGAAGGGGACGGCCGGGTTGACCCGGTCGTACTCCGGCCCGACCAGGCCGGGGAACGAGGTCCCCCGGTGCACCCCGGTCCCGGCGAAGATCCAGTTCTCCGGGTCGAACACCACATAGGGCGCGCTCACCGGATTGCACTCGTAGAAGACCCCGGTGATCACGCTTTCCGGCCGCGGGTCGGGCGGGTCCCGCCAGTTCTGCGTGGTGGCGGCGTTGTCCTTGCCGGACATCGGGTCCAGCGAGGCGATCTTGTAGCAGATCACCGTCCGGTCGGGGCCGAGCGGCGATGAGGCGAGCCTGATGTGCCGGTACATCGCGTTCGCCCCGAGGAAGGCCAGGTTGGTCCCGGCGTCGCGGGCATCGAGCAGCGCCCGGCGCATGGACGCCGAGTAGTACTCGTCGTGACCCAGCGAGATCACCGCCCGTGCCCCCTTCAGGAGCCCGGGGTCGGCGGCGATGTCGGTATCGGTCTCGTAGGCGAGCGGCAGCCCCGCGGTCCGCTCCGCGAGCGCGATGGGCGCCTGGTCGAAGGCGAGAAACGTCATCGCGCCGTTTCCGGCGTAGGGCCGGTCGAAGGTGACCTGGTAGGCACGGTCGTTGAAGCCCTGCGGGCCGTCATAGAGGTCGTATCCGCCCCACAGGTTGTATGCCTGCCAGGTGGTCACCCCGAGCACCAGCACGACCTTGCCGACGGTCGATGGCGAGCGCACGGTTATCGGCACGTACCGCTGGCCGCTGGCGGCGTCCAGCCGCAGCAGGTACGCGCCCGGCGGCCAGCCCGCGGTGGAGACGGTCAGGCTCGGCCGCCACGGGGCGGTCACCATCCGGGTCGCCGGGCTGATCCGCGGCGCGGGCTGTACCTGCCCGGCCACCCGGCCCGATGCCCACACCTGCCGCGCCCGCGTGCCGTGATACCAGCCCATCCGGAACGCCTGCACGCGAAATCCCGCCGCCGTGGTGGACACGTACAGGCGGAACGACTGGCCGGGGAGCACGCTGACCCGGTCCGCGAAACCCTCGATCGCGTCCTGCGCGCCCAGATGGGTGATGTACCAGCCGCTGGTCCCGGCTGCGCTGTTCTCGGCGGCCGGGAAGGGGAGCGCCGCGGCCGCGGGGCTCCCGGAGGCCCGGCCCGCGCCCCCTGACTGGGTGGATCCGGCGGCGCCGCCGCGCCCGGCCGCACTGCAGCCGGCGGCGAGCAGGGCAATCGCCAGCACGGCAATCGTCAGCAGCGGAGCCGGCCCCGGGGTCGCGGGCAGGATCGCCGCGAAGGCGGGCCGGATCGGGCGTTGTCCCATCCGCCGATCGTGTCACCACAAGCTCCCGGCCGGCCGTCCCGCCGCTGGGGTTTACCGAATCATGACCGGGCACGCGCAGCTCCGCGATTCGGCGCCGGCCCGCCGCGGAGGTGAGCCATTTCCCGCCGCTGCCCGCGTCGCGTACGGTGGCCGCGTGAAGGGAGCGCGTGGCCCGCTCGGCATCCGGCTCATCGACGTCGGCCTGGCCGTGGTGGTGCTCATCGCGGTCGAGCTCAGCGTGGCGACGGGCGGCGGCGCCGGCGCGGCCCCGCTCAACCCGCTCGCCTATGTTCTCGGCGGGATCTTGGTGCTCCCGGTGCTGGTACGGCACCGCTGGCCCCGGTTCGAGCTGATCGCTTGCTCGGTGCTGCTGCTCGTGTACTACTCCACCGGCCACCGCCGGAACATCTCCCCCGCCCCGCTGCTGGCCCTGCCGCTGTACGACGCGGCGGTCGCCGGGTACCTGCGGCTCGCCATCGTCATCCCCGCCGCCTACATGGCGGTCGGCTTCTTCGTGGTGGGCAGGTCCACCCGCCAGGGTGTGATCTCGCTGATCGCCTCCTTCCTGCCCTCGATCGTGGTGCTGTTCCTGGCGATCACGCTCGGCGAGGTCGTCCGGGGCAGGCACGCGCTGGCGGCCGAGACGGCCGAGCGCCTCCGGGTGGCGAACGAAGAGCGCGAGGCCGAGGCGGCGCGGCGGGTGGCCGAGGAGCGGCTGCGGATCGCGCGGGACCTGCACGACACCGTCGCGCACAGCATGGCCACCATCACCGTGCAGGCCGGTTCCGCGTTGCACCTGCTCGGCGGCGGAGACGAGAACCTGCGCGGCGCGCTCACGGCGATCAGGCAGACCAGCAAGGAGGCGCTCGGTGACATGCGGGCCTCCCTCGGCCAGTTGCGCCCGGGCGCGCCGGACGGGGACGGCCCGACGAAGACCGGCGGCCTTGACCGGCTGCCCGTACTGCAGGACGCGGTGACCGCGGCCGGCGCCCCGGTGACCGTCGAGATCGAGGGCGAGCAGCGGCGGTTGCCACCGGCCGTGGATCAGGCCGCCTACCGGATCCTGCAGGAGTCCCTGACCAACGTGCTCCGGCACGCCGGGCAGGCCGCCCGGGCCACCGTGTCGTTGCGCTACGAACCCGCCGCGCTGACGATCCGGGTCAGCGACGACGGCGGCCGGGACGGGACGGCGGCGATCAGCCCGCGCATGGACAGGCACGACCGGGGCGGGGCCGCGCAGGCCAGCCAGGCCAGTCAGGCTGGCGGGGGGTCCCAGCCCGCCGGCGCGGAGTCCCAGCCCGCCGGGGAGGGATCCCAGCCCGCCGGCGCGGAGTCCCAGCCCGCCGGGGAGGGATCCCAGCCCGCCGGCGCGGAGTCCCAGCCCGCCGGGGAGGGATCCCAGCCCGCCGGCGCGGAGTCCCAGCCCGCCGGGGAGGGACACGGGCTGACGGGGATGGCCGAGCGGGCAGCCGCGGTCGGCGGGGAGGTCACCGCCGGCCCTCGCGCGGAAGGCGGCTTCGAGGTCGCGGCACGGCTCCCGTTCGCGGCCGGCGGGGCGACCCCATGATCCGGGTCCTGCTCGCCGACGACCAGGCGCTCGTGCGCGCCGGATTCCGGGCACTGCTGGAATCGGCCGACGACATCACCATCGTCGCGGAGGCGCCAAACGGCGGTGCCGCGGTGGCTCTCGTCCGGGAGTTCATGCCCGACGTGGTGCTGATGGACCTGAACATGCCCGAGGTGGACGGGCTCACCGCGACCGGCCGTATCACGGCCGACCCCGGTCTCGCCTCCGTCAAGGTGGTGGTCCTCACCACCTTCGATGACGATAAGCACATCTTCGCGGCCCTGCGGGCCGGCGCCAGCGGCTTCCTGGTCAAGGACATCGAGCCGGAGGAACTGCTCCAGGCGGTGCGGGTGGTCGCCCGCGGTGACGCGCTGCTGGCGCCGAGCGTCACCCGCTCGCTCATCGCCGCGTTCGCGTCCGGCCGGGCCGGCCGGGCCGGGCGGGCCGGCGCCCGCCAGCCAGCGGCGGGGCCTGCCGGGCGGGCGGGCGAGACGGCCGGCCCGGGGCCTGGCGGCTCTTGTGATGACCCACGCGCCGTGGCGCGACAGGTCGGGCTGGCTTCGCTCACCGACCGTGAACGCGAGGTGGTCGAACTGGTCGCCGCCGGGCTGTCCAACGATGAGATCGCCACCCGACTGGTGGTGAGCCCGCTCACCGCGAAGACCCATGTCAGCCGGGCCATGGTCAAGCTCGCCGCGCGCGACCGGGCCCAGCTGGTGGTGATCGCGTACGAGCACGGTCTCGCCGGGCCGGGCCGGAGCCGGGCCGGCTGATCTGCCGGGAGCGGGGCTGGCCGGTGAGCCCGGCCGGAGCCGGGCCGGCTGGTCAGCCGGGAGCCGGGCCGGAGCCGGGCCGGCCGGAGGGCGCCGGGACCGCTACGCGTCAGCGGCCACCCGCACCGTCACCCGGAAGGTCTGGATCACCCCGCAGGACGCGTTCTTGTTCTGGTTCGACGTGGTCGGCCCCGTGGGCGGGGTGGGCGTGGCCTGGGGCCCGCACGGGCTCCGCGACGATGTGATGGCCGCCGCGCCTGGCCGGGCCGCGACGAAGTACCCGCCGGTCACCCCGAGCGCGAGCATGAGATGTCCGTTCGCTTGGGACACCATGGCGGCCGAACTGGACTTCAGCGCGGTCCACTTGACCGCCGCTGTGCCCCGGAGATAGATGAGCACCCCGGTACCCGGCGTGACGCAGAACGACCTGCCGCTGTCACCGGCGCTGAGCATGAGGGTGCGGTCCGGCGGCGATGTCGGCGTGGCTGCGCCACAGGCGGCGGCCGCCGGGGACCCTGCGGAATGAGCCGGGCTGCCGGACGATCCGGCTGCCGCCGGACCAGCCCGGTGCTGACCGCAGGCGGCGGTCAGGGCCGACATCCCGATGACCGCGACGGCGGCCAGAAACGAGACGCTGCGCATGCGCACCTCCCAGCCACGCGGGCGCCGGCGGCGGCCCTCCGGATCTGCCCGTGACGCTTAGACGCCTCGTGATGCGATTCCGTTCCCGGGCGCGATCGACGCGGCCAGGTAAATCGCCCCGAATTATGGGTGAAAAGGAACCGAAACCCCTATTACCAGTTATTTGGGCCGCGTGGATGTCTGTCTAATCCACCTCATTCACTTCTTTTACCGTAACCTTAGCAAGAGTCCATTGACCTCCGGAAAAGGGCTCGCTATCTTGTTTGTGCCCCGGAGGGAGCACCGGATGAGACCCCGTCACCTTGTCCGCAGCTGGGCTGCCCGCGGCTGCACCGCCGTGTTCGCGGCCATGGCGTTAGCCGCCGCCATGCAGGTCGCCGTCGCCGGCGCCCAGGCCTCCGCGGCCGGGCACCCGGTCGTGCGCAATCCGTATTCACCGGCCTACCGGCACCCGTACCGGGGGGGCGTGATCCCCACCCGCCCGCGGCTGACGAAGATGCGCGCCTGGGCCCGCAGCCACCCCGGTGTGGCGTCGCCCAACGATCTCAGCTACGGCGGCGGCATCGACGGCATCAGCGTCACCACCGGCACGGAGAAGGTGTACCTCGTCTTCTATGGCTCTCAGTGGGGTACCGAGTCCACCAACGCCGCCGGCGACGTCACCCTCTCCGGTGACCCCGCCGGCGCCGCCCCCTACCTGCAGGAACTGTTCAAGGGCCTGGGCACAGGCGGTGAGCTGTGGTCCGGCGTGATGACCCAGTATTGCGACGGTGTCGCGATCGGCGCCCAGTCCTGCCCGGCCAGCAACAACGATCATGTCGCCTACCCCACCGGCGGCGCCCTGGCCGGCGTGTGGGTGGACGAGAGCGCCGCCTCACCGGCCCAGGCGACCCCCGCCCAGCTGGGCAGCGAAGCGGTCAGCGCGGCCGCACACTTCGGCAACACCACCGCCGCGGCCAACCGGGACGCCCAGTACGTCGTCATCTCCCCGGCGGGCGCCCACCCGGATGGGTTCAACACCCCGAGCGGGGGGTTCTGCGCCTGGCACGACTGGAACGGTGATCCCTTCGTGGGGGTGACCTCCCCCTACGGGGACATCGCCTTCACCAACATGCCCTACGTCACCGACCTGGGCGCCTCATGCGGGGAGAATTTCGTCAACGCCGGCAGCGCCGGCCTCGACGACGGCTTCTCCATCGTGAATGGGCACGAGTACGCCGAGACCATCACCGACCAGAACCCGGCCGGCGGCTGGACCGACTCGTCCGGCGAGGAGACGGCCGACAAGTGCGCCTGGATCACGCCAGGCACGAGCGGCGGCTCGTTCGACCTCACGCTGCCCACTGGCACCTTCGCCATGCAGACCACCTGGGCCAACGACGGCGCCAGCGGCGCCGGCGCCTGCGAGGCCGGCCACGCCATCGTCACCTCGGCACTGGCGGCACCGGGAACACCGTGACCCGGCGCCGGGCCGCCGGAGTACTCCGCCCGGAGTACTCCGGCGGGGTACCCGGCCGCGCAAGTGCCTCCCTGTGTACGACGCCACGGCCGTCCCCTCCGACGAGCATCGAGAGCGGCAGCCACTCCTAGCTCGCAGGGGAACCGATGTCGTACTCACCCGTCACCCGCCAACCCGGCGCACCCGTCACCAGCGGGAGCCAGGGGCCCATCGGCCGGATCGGCCGCGCCTGCTACCGGCACCGCTGGCTGACCCTGCTCACCTGGCTCGCCGGGGTGGCCTGCCTGATCACGCTGTGGACCTGGTACGGCGCACCGGCCAACGACAGCTTCACCGGCAGCGATCCCGGGCAGACCCTGCTCAACCAGCATTTCCACCGGCAGTCCGGGGACACGCTGACGCTGGCGATAGCATCGGCCGCGCCGATCACCTCCCCGGCCGTCCGGGCCCGGGTCGACGCGGCCCTGGCCCCGTTCGCGCGGGCACCGCATGTCACCTCGGTTTCGAGCCCATACCGGGCGCCGGGCCAGATCTCCGCCGACGGGCACATCGCGTTCGCCACCGTCCAGTTCGGGGTGCCCTCGGCGAAGATCAGCAACAGCGAGGCGCTGGCGCTCATGAGCGACGCCCGCGCGGCCTCGGGGCACGGGGTGAGGTTCAGCCTCGGCGGTGACGTGGTCGACCTGGCCGAGACCCCCTACGGCGGCCCCACCGAGGGCATCGGCACGCTGGCCGCGGCGATCGTCCTGCTCATCGCGTTCGGCTCGTTCCTGGCCATGGGCCTGCCGATCGCTACCGCCCTGCTCGGCATCGGCGGCGGCCTGTCGGTGATCGCGCTGCTCGGGCACATCGTCCCCGCGCCGTCGTTCTCCCCGATCGTCGCCGCCATGATCGGGCTGGGCGTCGGGGTCGACTACGCCCTGTTCATCGTGACGCGTTTCAGGGAAACGCTGCGGGGCGGGGCGCCCTCGGAAGACGCGGCAGTGCTGGCGATGCGCACCGCCGGGCGCACCGTGCTGATCGCTGGCACCACCGTCGTGATCGGCATGCTCGGCCTGCTGGTGCTGCGCCAGCCGCTGCTGAACGGGGTCGCGGTCGCGGCCGCCGCCACCGTGGCCATGGTCCTGCTCGCCTCGCTGACCCTGCTGCCGGCGCTGCTCGGCTTCACGGGCAGCCGGCTCGCCAGGCCCGGCACGGTGCGGCTGCCGGGGCGACTGCGCCGGCGCGGTGGCAACCGTTCGGCCGCTCCTGTCGCCGAGCGGTGGGCAGGCATGATCCAGCGCCGCCCGGTGATCGCGGCGATCCTGGCCACGGGCGTCATCGCGGCGCTGGCCGCGCCCGCCCTCAGCATGAAGCTGAACATGCCCGACGAGTCCAGCCAGGCCCGGGGCACCATGGGTTACGCGAGCTACGCCACGATGAGCAAGGGGTTCGGGCCCGGCTTCGACGCGCCGCTGATCGTCGCGGCCAGGCTCCCGTCACCCACCGCGAGCACGGCCGGGCTGGCTACCGCGATCCGCGCCACGCCCGGGGTGGCCGCGGTCACGCCGGTCGTCGTGAGCCGGGACGGGGTGGCGGCCATGATGGTCGCCTACCCCGCCACGGGTGAGCAGGACACCGCCACGAACGCGCTGGTGAACCGGATCCAGGCCAGCGTGCTGCCGCGCGCCACCGCCGGTACCGGCATCCGCGCCTACCTCACCGGGCCGAACGCCGGCGGCGTCGCCTTCGCCAACCTCGTCGGCCAGCGGCTTCCCTGGCTGATCGGGGTGGTGGTCGCGCTGTCCATGCTGCTGCTGACAGTGGTGTTCCGGTCGGTCGTGGTCGCGGTCAAGGCGGCGGTGATGAACCTGCTGTCCATCTGCGCCGCCTACGGCGTGCTCGTCGCGGTGCTGCAGTTCGGCTGGCTGCGGCAGATGTTCGGGTTCCCGGAGACGATGCCGGTGACCACCTGGGTGCCGATGTTCCTGTTCGTCATCCTGTTCGGCCTGTCCATGGACTACGAGGTGTTCCTGCTCTCGCGGATCCGCGAGGACTACGACGCCACCGGCGACAACGCCGCCGCCGTCGCTCACGGGCTGGCCCGCACCGCGCGGGTGATCACCGCCGCGGCGGCCATCATGGTGGTGGTGTTCCTGTCCTTCGTGCTCGGCGCGAACGTGGCGGTCAAGCAGATCGGCCTCGGCCTGGCGGTCGCGGTTCTCATCGACGCCACGGTGGTGCGGATGGTGCTGGTGCCGGCCGTGATGGAACTGCTGGGCAGGGCCAACTGGTGGCTGCCCGCCCCGCTTGCCCGCATCCTGCCCAGGACCTCCCTCAGTGAGGACGAGCCCCCGGCTGCGCAACGCGTCCTGGTCGGCGCCGAGGAGTAGGCCGAGACCCGCTGCGGGAGGAGTGCCCGGCGCCGCTGCACCCGGTGGCGCCGGGCATCTCGCTGGGCGCTGAGAGCATACTGACTCCACTGGCGATCTCGGGAGGGGTCATGGCGCGGATGGGCGGGATGTACGGGCCGGACGCCACCTTCCTCGGCGTGCCCAAAGCCGACCTCGCCGAACCCGGCACCTGGGCGGGGGCCGATGCCCTCATCATCGGCGCCCCGTTCGACGGCGGCACCTCCCACCGGCCGGGCGCCAGGTTCGGCCCGCAGGCGATCCGCTGCACCGACTACCTGCCGCACGACGCCTCCCGCCCCCATCTCGCACTGGGGGTGGACCCGCTGGTGGACCTGCGGGTGGCCGACGCCGGTGACGTGGAGATGCCATCGGGTGACACCGAACTCTCGCTCCGCAGGCTGGCGGAAGCCGTCCTGCAGGCCTGCCAGGGCGGCGCGCTGCCGGTCATCCTCGGCGGCGACCACACCGTCACCTTTCCCGACGCGACGGGGGTGGCCAGGCATGTGGGCTGGGGACGGGTGTCGCTCATCCACTTCGACGCGCACGCCGACACCGGCGACACCCAGTTCGGCTCGCTGTACGGGCATGGCACGCCGATGCGGCGGCTCATCGAGTCCGGTGCCGTCCGGGGTGACCGGTTCCTGCAGATCGGGCTGCGCGGCTACTGGCCCGAGCCGGAGACGCTCGACTGGATGGCCGGCCAGCGGATGCGCAGCTATGAGATGGCCGAGGTGGTGGCGCGGGGCCTGGACACCTGCCTGACCGAGGCGTTCGCCATCGCCACCGATGAGTGCGACGCGGTGTTCCTGTCGGTGGACGTGGACGTGGTCGACCCGGGCATGGCACCGGGCACCGGCACGCCCGAGCCGGGCGGCCTGACCGGCCGGCAACTGCTCGACGCGGTGCGGCGGATCGCGATGGAGGTGCCGCTCGCGGGAATGGATGTGGTCGAGGTCTCACCTCCCTACGACCACGCCGAGATCACCGCTTTCCTGGCGGGCCGGGTGGTGCTCGAGGCACTGTCGGGGATCGCCTGGCGGCGCAGGCGCCAGGCCGGGAAGCCGGTGCGCCAGCCCGGCGCTCCGCTGCTGGAGGGCCGGCCCACGCCGTGATGGACCCGCCGCCACCACGATTTCGGGGCCCGCCGAACCTGGCCGGCCTGGCGGTGTCTACACCGGGTACGCGTACCAGCCGTCCGATTCCTCGTGCCGCCAGGCCGCGCAGGGCCAGCCGTACCGGCCGCGGACATAATCCAGGCCCCAGCTGATCTGCGTCATCCCGCTCGTGCGCCAGTTCGCCCCCGCACTGGCCATCTTCGAGCCCGGGAGCGACTGCGGAATGCCGTACGCGCCGGAGCCGGGGTTGAAGGCGTACTTGTCCCACCCGCTCTCCCGCTCCCACAAGTCCACCAGGCAGACGAACTGGTTGTAGCTACCCCAGCCGTAACGCCGCTCCATCAGGGACCGCGCGTACTCCTTCAGCCAGCGGTGGGCGGACACCAGCGAGACCGGGACGTGGCGGGCGGTCGGAGTGGCGGCCTGGGCCCCGGTCTGCACGAGGCCCGGTACCCCTGGTCCCGCGGACTGCGACAGTGCTGCCACGAGCGCAGCCGAGACGGCCAGCCGTTTACTTCGGCTCATCGTGTTCCTCCCAGCCCACGGGGACACGGTGAGCGATGTTGGTCAGCAGGGTGCGGTGGTCAGATCGGCGATGTGCCCGTCATCGGGCCATGACCGGCGACGTAGCGGAGTACCTCGGGCATACCGGCCCAGGCTTCACGCTGCGGCTCTACGCACACCCGCCGCCCGGCGGATGAGAGCCGTGGCCCCCGCAGTCGCGCCATATGCCCCAGGATGTGCCCCCCGTGGCCGGTGAACCGGGGAAAACTGCCAGATCACTAGGTCTGCCTCGTCTGATCGAGACGATCTATCATTGCTGCATGCTGGACGTGACCCGGCTACGTGTCCTGGTCGCGGTGGCCCAGCATGGATCGGTGACAGCCGCGGCCCGGGCGCTGAACTACGCCCAGCCATCGGTCAGCCATCATCTGGCACGGCTGGAAGCCGAGACCGGGGCCACGCTCACCCAGCGATCGGGGCGGGGCATCCGGCTGACCGACGCGGGCCGCCTCCTCGCCGGGCGGGCGGAGGAGATCCTGGGCAGGATGGACGCCGCCGAGCGGGAACTGGCCGACCACGTCGAGCAGCAGCAGGAACGGATCCGGCTGGCGGGATTCGCCTCGGCGCTGGCGACCATCGTGCCAGCCGCGCTGTCCCACCTGGCAGCCGTGCATCCGGGGATCGACCTGCTGCTGGTGGAGGCCGAGCCGCCAGAGGCAATGCGGATGCTGCGGGCCGGCCAGGTGGACATCGCACTGGTTGTCAGGCACATGCAGGACGGAATCCCGGTCGGACCGCCCGAAGACGCGGACGGAGCCAGGATCCGGCTGATCCTCGACGAGCAGGTTCACCTGGTGACCAGGCCCCAGCCCGGCGCCCCCAGGCCCCGCGCCGTGCCAGCCACTGGTGTCCTGCCAGCCACTGGTGTCCTGCCAGCCACTGGTGCCCCGCCAGCCACTGGTGCCCCGCCCGCCGCTGGTGTCCCGCCCCCCGGCGGACGGCACCCGCCGCCCGCGTGAGCGGCCAGCCCGACCTGGCCGCTCACGCGCACAATCCCTGGATCGCCGGCTGCGAGCACTGCCGCGGTCATCTGATCTGGCTCTGCGAGAATGCCGGGTTCAGCCCGAAGATCGCCATCACCACCGATGACCACGTCGCCGCGCAGGCGATGGTCGCGGCGGGGCTGGGCGTCACCATCCTGCCCGGCCTGGCGATCCACGCGGCCCGCCATCCCGGCATCCGTGCGCAGCCCCTGCCGGGCGCGCGCCGTCAGGTGCTCGCGGTCACCTACGGCCAGCCGCCCGACCCGCTCGCCGTGGATCACCTGCTCGACACCCTCGCCGCCACGGCTACCGCCACCGTCGCGGGCCCGCGCTGACCGCGAACACATCCGGGGGGTCACCGGCACCGGGCTTCAGATGGGGCTGCTTACGCCCTTCCAGTACGGCTCGCGCAGACGGCGCTTGAGCAGCTTGCCGCTGGGGTCGCGCGGCATCTCGTCGATGAAATCGACCGATCTCGGCCATTTCATCCGGGACAGCCGGCCTTCCAGCGAGGCGAGGATGTCCGCTGCCAGGTCCGGCCCGGCGAAGGCCCCGTCCACCGGTTCGACCACGGCCTTGACCGACTCACCCCAGTCGTCGTCGGGGATACCGAACACCGCCACATCGGCCACCATCGGGTGCATGATGATCGCGGCCTCGACCTCGGCCGGGTAGATGTTCGCCCCACCAGAGATGATCATGTCGCACTTCCGGTCGCACAGGAACAGGTAGCCATCCGCGTCGAGGTAGCCGACGTCGCCGACGGTGAAGAACCCACGCAACCGGTTCGCCTCGGTCTTGGCCGGGTCGCCTTTGTACACGAAATCGGGCAGCGTCATCCGCATGTACACGATGCCGGCCACCCCGGGAGGGCACTGTTTCCCATCGTCGTCGGCGATCATGATCTCGCTGACCGGCCACGGCTTGCCGACCGTCCCCGGCCGGGCCTGCCAGTCCTCCGGGGTCGCGATCGTGCCGCCACCTTCGGTGGCCGCGTAGTACTCGTACACACGCGGCCCCCACCAGTCCAGCATCGCGTGCTTGATCCCCACCGGGCACGGCGCGGCCGCGTGCAGCAGCCAGCGCATCGAGGAAAGGTCGTAGCGCTGCCGTACCTCGTCCGGCAGCGCGAGCATCCGCTTGAACTGGGTCGGCACCATGTGGGTGTTGGTCACCCGGTACCGCTCCACCAGCGCCAGTGCCTGCTCGGAGTCCCAGGAGTCCATGTAGACCAGGCAGTGCCCCATCTGGGCGGCGCCGCACCCGAACACCGTCACCGCCGTGTGGTAGTGCGGCGATGTGACCAGATGCACGTTCGGCGCCCCGGTGGTGATGCCGAAGAACTGGGGCAGCGCGGAAAGCAGCTCGGCGGCCATGTCCGGGTCAAGACCGGACAGCGCCCGGCGCACCCCCTTCGGCCGCCCGGTGGTGCCAGAGGTGTAGTGCATGGCGGCGCCGGCGGTCCGGTGCTCCGGCAGGCCGGTGGGCTGGCCCTCGCGGACGCATTCCACCGGGCGGAACCCCGGCACCTCCCCGTAGCTGATCCGCCCGCCGGCCGGCACTCCCGCCTCGTCGGCGGCCCTGGCCCCGGCCACGCCGAACCGCTCGTGCACGAAGAAGGCCTTCGCCTCACTGTCACGCACGATGTAGGCAATCTCCGGGACGGTGAAGTGCCAGTTGATGGGGGTGACATACCAGCCGGCCTGGAGGGCGGCCAGGTAGACCTCCAGCGGCGCGATCCCGTTGGGCGCCAGGACGGCCACACCGTCACCGGTCCGCAGGCCTCGGGCACGCAGGCCGTGGGTGAGCTGGTTGACCCGCGCCAGCACATCGCCGGCGGCGTGGGGCGTGCCGTCCGGCTCGACCACCGCGATCCATCGCGGATCAGCCAGGGCGCGCCGCCAGAAGCCGAGCGATCCCATGACCCACCTCCCTGGGCGTGGTCCCGCCACCTCAGGCTACGCCGCGGACTCTTCGGCCGGAATCCAATCAATGTTGACAAGGACGGCCTGCGCCGGGACCGGCAGGCGGGGAAGCGGGCTCCCGGCCGACGGCCAGCGCGGTCAGTATGGTGAGGGCTGGAGAACCGGGAAGACTGGTCAGCGCCTTGCCCGCATGGCAGGGCACCAGGGAGGACGCCTCGATGCCAGTCGTCCTCGCCGTTGCGCTCTTCCTGGCGGGTACTGCCGTCAGCCTCGGCACCAGTTACATCCTCGTCATCCGAATCGAGCGGGTTGGGGAACGGCTCGGCCTGTCGGAGGCGCTGCTTGGCGTGGTCGCCGCGCTGGCGGCGGACGCACCCGAGATCACCTCTGCCGTCACCGCCCTCGCACTCCACCAGACCAAGGTCGGCGCCGGCGTTGTCATCGGCTCCAACGTGTTCAACCTGGCCGCGCTGCTCGGCCTGGGGGCCGTGGTCGCCGGGAGCATCGCCCTGCACCGCAGGGTCGTCCTGCTCGGCGGCGTGGTCGGCATCTGGATAGCGGTTGCCTGCCTGGTCACCGTGGTGGGCTGGCTCTCCCCCGTGGCCGCGCTCATTGCCGTGCTCGCCGTCCTGCTGCCCTACCTCTTCGTGCTCGGGGCGGGCCGCGCCCGCCTGCGGCGGCTGGCCCTGACGCGGCGGTGGGAAGCCTGGCTCGCCGTCGCGGTCGCCGAGGAAGAGCAGGAGCTGGAGGAAGTCATCCACCCGCGGCACGGCAGCAGCCGGGACGTGGCCGTCGGGGCGGCTGCCCTGGTGGTGGTGGTGGCGGCCAGCGTGACCATGGAGCGGTCGGCATCGCTGCTCGGCAGGCATTTCGCGATCCCCGAGATCGTCATCGGCGGCGTCGTCCTGGCCGCGGTGACCAGCCTGCCGAACGCGGTCGCCGCCGTCTACCTGGCAGCCAGAGGACGCGGGGCGGCCATGCTCAGCACCACGCTGAACAGCAACGCGCTGAACGTCACTGCCGGGCTGCTCCTGCCCGCCACCATCACCGGGCTCGGGGCGCCCTCACCCCACTCGGATCTCATCGCGGTCTGGTACCTGGTGATGACGCTGGCCGCGCTCGGGTTCGCCTACCGCGACGGCGGCGTGCGCCGGGTGACCGGCGCCCTGATCATCGGCGCGTACCTGGTCTTCCTTGGCTCGCTGCTGGCCACCGCCGACTCGCCGTCTCCCGATCCGCGGCTGACGGTCATTCCGCTGGTGGTGGTGATGGTGGGCGCCGGTGCGGGGCTGGCCCGCAGGCCGGGCGGCAAGCGCCGCACCGAGCGCCCGCGCCGGTGATCACCCGGCGAGTTCTGCCGCCACCACGGCGCCAAGCTCCCAGCACTCCCGCAGGTCCGCGGCCGACGGAGGACCCAGGACGGACACGGGCGGCCGGACCCGCCGCCAGGACAGGCCGGAGGTGATCGACTCCACCGCGCGCACGGCGCCCGTGGTGTCGGAGTTGCCGTGCACGTACAGCGCGTAGGGCCTGCGCTGGGTCGCCTCCAGGCAGGGGTAGTAGATGCCGTCGAAGAAGTGCTTGAGCGCCCCCGACATGTAGCCGATATTGGCGGGGGTGCCGAGCAGATAACCGTCCGCGGCCAGCACGTCCACCGCGGACGCGGTCAGCGCGGGCCGCACGTCCACCTCGACACCCTCGATCTCGTCCGTGGATGCCCCCGCGACGACTGCCTCGAACATCGCCTGCAGCGCGGGCGACGAGGTGTGATGGACGATCAGCAAGGTGGCCATCAGGGCGGCACGCGCCGGCCGATGGCGCCGCGATCAGGCACTCCCGCAGTGTACGCCGGGCCGCTAGCCTGGGCAGACACCCCGACCGTGGAGTGATCGTCAGCATGCATCGCGGTAACTGGTCATCTGTGCGCGGCTCGCACTGGCGGCGCGAGGTGCTCCGGACGAACCTGTGGGTCGTCCCGAGCTTGCAGGTTGCCGGCGCCATCGTGCTGTTCATCGTCACCCTGATCCTCGACCGGGCTGCCTACAACGGCCAGCTCGCGCTCCCGTCGTGGGTGATCAGCGGCACCGCGGACGCGGCCCGCCAGATCCTGACCGCGATCGCGGCTGCCGTCATCACGGTCGTGGGCGTCGTCTTCTCGATCATCCTGGTGACCCTGACCCTGGCCTCGACCCAGTTCGGGCCGCGCATGCTGCGGAACTTCATCCGCGACCGGGGAACGCAACTGACCCTCGGCACCTTCGTGGCGACGTTCGTCTACGCCGTGCTCGTGCTCGTCTCGATCGGCCCGGGGCCGCACGGCGACTTCGTGCCGCACATCGGTGTCACCGTCACGCTGGCGCTGATGGTGGCCGACCTGGCGGTGCTGATCTATTTCATCCACCACATCGCCACCGCCATCCAGCTGCCCCAGGTGATCGCGGGCATCGCCCAGGACCTGTCCGAGGCGATCACGGTGCAAGGTGAAGCCGACCTGCCCGGCGGGCCAGCCGGCCAGCCCAGCAGCGGCCCGTCCAGCGCGGAACTCCTGGCGCGGATGGAGGCCGGCGGTGGCGTGGTGAGGGCCGCCGCAAGCGGTTACGTGCAGTACATCCGGCTCCGGAGCCTCGTCAGGTTCGCGCAGGAGGCCAACGCGGTGATCAGCCTCAGCCATCGGCCCGGCCACTTCATCGTCCAGGGGCACCCGATCGCCACCGTGTGGCCGGCGGAGGCCGCGGCCGGGGTCAGCGAGATACTGGGGCGCGCGCACATCACCGGGCCGTACCGGACGCTCACCCAGGATGTCTCGTTCGGCATCGACCAGCTGGTCGAGATCGCCATCCGCGCCCTGTCCCCGGCTGTCAACGACACCTTCACCGCGCTCACCTGCGTTCAACTGGCTGGGCGACAATCTCTGCAAGATCGTCAACCAGTGGCATCCCACCCGGGTCTACCGCGATGACCAGGGGCTCGTCCGGGTGATCGCCGCCCACCCGACCTATGAGCGGCTGGTGCAGCGGGCCTTCGAGAAGATCCGTCAGGCGAGCGCGGGGATGCCTGCCGTGATGATCCGCCAGCTTGACACGGTGTCCAGGATCATGGTGGACACCACCGAAAAGGGGCAGCGCCGGGTGCTGCTCGAACAGGCCGCCATGATCGAGCGGGCGAGCGAGCGCTCGGTGCCCGAGGAAGCTGACCGGGCCGACGTCCGCCGCTGCTATGAGGCCGTCCTGACGGTCGAGGCCAGGCTGGCCGATCGCGAGGCATCGTCAGCACCTGTGTCAGCCAGGCACCGGCCCGGCAGCTAGCCTGGACCGGTGCGTCTGGTGCTCGCTGTCCTCGCCGATGTGTGCTTCGTGCTTGCCTTCGTCGTGATCGGCCGCGGCAACCATCACGCCGGGGAAAACCTGGCCGGGGTGGCCAGCACCGCGTGGCCGTTCCTGGCTGGCCTTGCCATCGGCGAGATCGCCACCCGGGCCTGGCGCCGGCCGGTCGCGCTGGTGCCCACCGGCGTCGGGGTGTGGCTGGCGGCGGTCGCGATCGGCCAGGTGCTGCGGGTGGTCTCCGGGCAGGGCACCGAGTTCGCCTTCGTCCTGGTCTCGGCCGCGTTCCTCGGCCTCTTCCTGCTCGGCTGGCGGGCGGCAGCGGCCCGGGTCCCGGCCGTCCGGTCGCGCCTGGCGGGCCGGAACAGCGGCGGGGGATGACGGGAAAGAACGGCCGCGACCGGGCGAGATGGCTCATCCGGACGGGACCATTGACCCTTCCTGCGCGGTTCATACCGCCTCATCGTTGTGATGTCCCGTGATGTGGCCGGCCGGGCTGGAGGTCGTCATGTTCCGCTGGAGCCGTCTGTGGCCCCCCGCCATGGCCGGCGCGGCCGCCATGGTCGTGGCTGCCGCCGTCGCGCTGCCGGCCATGGCCGAGCCCGCGACCACGGTCAGCTACCCGGCGTGGGCGAGCGCGTCCCGCTACACCGGGCTCGCGTTCGACACCTGCAGCGCACCGTCGCTCGCCGACATGCAGGCGTGGGGCACATCCCCCTACCGCGCCATCGGGGTGTACGTGGGCGGCCAGAACCGCACCTGCGCCCAGCCGGAACTCACCAGCAGCTGGGCCGGCGCCGTGTCGGCGCTCGGCTGGCGGCTGATCCCCATCTTCAAGGGCCGGCAGCCGCCCTGCGGTGGCAAGGCCACCGACCTCAAGATCGTCCCGGCGGCGGCGTCGTCCGAGGGCACCTGGGCGGCTGGTAACGCCTCGGAGCAGGCCGGGACGCTGGGCATGGTCAAAGGCAGCGCGATCTACTACGACATGGAGGCCTACACCGCGGGCGATACGGCATGCCGGAACGCGGTCCTCGCTTTCCTGTCCGCCTGGACCTCGGAACTCCACCGCCTCGGGTACCTCTCAGGTGTCTACGAGAACCTCAACCTGGGTGCGGCGGACCTCGCGGGCGTTTACGGCTCGGCCAGCTATGCCAGGCCGGACGCGCTCTGGATCGCCCGCTACGACCTGAACCAGGCCCTCACCGGGTGGACTGGCATCGCTGACAGCCTGTGGGCCGTCCACCAGCGGGCCAAACAGTTCCGCGCCGACTTCAGCGAGGCGTACGGCGGCGTCACCTTGAGCATCGACGCCGACAACCTGGACGCCCCGGTCGCCACCACCGCCTTCGGATACCACGTGACCGGCGGCGGCCAGGTTTCCGCGCGCAGCGGGCCCGGCGGGTCCTACCCGGTGGTGAAGGTGTACCCGGCCGGGTCAGCCGTCGCGGTGATGTGCCAGGCAGCAGGTTCCGCCTTCGGTACGACCAAGGTGTGGGACAAGCTCGGCGACGGCACCTACGTCACCGACTTCCGTGTCGACACACCATCAAACGCCGGCTACAGCGCGCCGGTCACCCGGTGCCTGTACCCCTATCAGGTGACCCCCAGCAGCGGGGCGAATCAGCGGAGCGGCCCCGGCGGCCCGCAGGCCGCCACCGGTCACCTGCCTGGCGGATCACTGGCCTGGGTGGTGTGCCAGCAGGCGGGGACCTGGGTGGGCAGGACCCGGGTCTGGGACAAGATCTCCTACCGGCACTGGGTCTCCGACAACTATGTCGCCACCCCGAGCGGAACGGGGTTCAGCGAGCCGGTGCCCGGCTGCTGACCCCGGCCCGGGTGCACTCCCGGCCGCGTACGCCCGCCACGCCGCCCGGCCGCGTACGCCGTCCGCCCCGGAGCCAGATCCCTTCTTGCCCTGCCAGGCCTCTCTTGCCCTGTCCGGCCTCCCCGCCTTAGACTGAACGTTCAGTCAGCACGAGGGGAATGTCGTGGCCAGCGAGCAGGACAGCCCGGTGCGCAGCGAGCAGCACAGCCCGGTGAGGCCGCCCGCGGACCTGGGGCGTGTCATCGCGGAGCAAGAGCGGATCTTCGTCGAACGCCAGCCGGGTTCGGCCCGCATGGCCGGCCGTGCGCGTCACCTGCTGGCGGGGGGTGCCACCTCAAGCTGGCAGATCACCGCCCCGCAGCCGGTCTGGCTGAGCCATGGCCGCGGCTCCAAGATCTACGACGTGGACGGCAACGAGTATGTGGACCTGCACGGCGGGTACGGGGCGGCGCTGGCCGGGCACGCGCACCCGGCGATCGTCGGGGCAGTCTGCGGTCAGGTCGCCCGGGGCACCCATTTCGCCCAGCCCACCGAGGATGCCCTGGTGGTGGCGGACGAGCTCGCCCGGCGGTTCGGCCTGCCGCTGTGGCGCTTCGCCAACTCCGGCACCGAGGCGACGATGGACGCCATCCACCTGATGCGGGCGATCACCGGGCGGGATCTGATCATCAAGGTGGAGGGCTGCTATCACGGCCACCACGACTCGGTGCAGGTCTCGGTCGCCCCCGAGCCCGACGAGGCCGGCCCGCCGGGAAAGCCCGCACAGACCCCGTCCAGCACCGGCATCCCGGATGCGATCATCCGGCTGACCCTCGTCGCCACGTTCAACGACCTCGACAGCGTGGCCAGGCTGCTGGACGAGCACCCCGGCGGCATAGCCGGGATGATCATCGAGCCGATCATGATGAACGCGGGGATCATCCACCCCGAGCCCGGCTACCTGGCAGCGCTCAGGGACCTGCTGCACGCCCACGGCGCGCTCCTCACCTTCGATGAGGTCAAGACCGGCCTGACCGCGGGGCCGAACGGGGCCACCGGGCTGACCGGGGTGGTGCCCGATATCACCTGCCTGGCCAAGGCGATCGGCGGCGGGATCGCGGTGGCCGCCATCGGCGGGTCAGCCGAGGTGATGGAGCACGTCGCCAACGGCGACTACGAGATGGTGGGCACCTTCAACGGCAATCCGCTGGCCATGGCCGCCGCCCGAGCCATGCTCTGCGAGGTCGCCACCCCCGAGGCATACCAGCGCATCGACACGCTCCGCACCCGCGCCGTTGCCGGACTGGAACTCCAGATCGCCCGCTGCGGCCTGGCCGCGCACGTCGTGTCGGCGGGGGCCAAGGGGTGCGTGGTCTTCTCGCCCCAGCCTGTCCGCGACTACCGGGGATTCCTCGACATCGACGACCGGTGCAGCCATGCCCACTGGCTCTTTCAGCACAACGGGGGGGTCTTCCTGCCACCATGGGGGAAGATCGAGCAATGGCTGATTTCCGTCCAGCACGACGAGACGGACATCGATCGTTTCACCGCCAACTTCGCCCACTTCGCCCAGACCATCAGCTGACCTTCAGCTGACCACCAGATTCAGTGCATGACCGGAGGTTTTACTCAGAAGGTCTTGCGCCTACACCCGTGCAGGAGTAGGAGTACGACTTATTGACGGACCGTTCAGTCAGGATGTAGCCATCCGAGGTTAACCGCCCTGAACGGCCGCCCGAGGAGAGGTGACCTGACCATGCATCCGAGAGAAGGCTGGTCGGAGGATGGCCCCCCGCGACCAGGGCTATCCAGGCGGAGCTTCCTCAGGCAGGGCGCAAGTGCCGGACTGCTCGCCGGCGGGCTCGGAGCACTGCTGGACGCCTGCAGTTCCGGTGCGACCACGGCCGGCGTCTCCGGCGGGAGCGCGATCCCGCTCCCGCGGCCTAACAACCCGGTGACCTGGCCGATCTTCAAGGACAGTCCGGCGATCAAGAGCGGCCTTCAGCCGGAGCAGGGCGCCACGCTGAAGCTCTACAACTGGGTCGCCTACATCAACCAGCAGTGCCTGAAGGACTTCGGCAAGAAGTACAACTGCAAGGTCGAGGTGACCACGTTCAACAACACGAGCGAGGCCATGGCCAAGCTGCGCTCCGGGCAGGTGAGCTTCGACGTCTTCTTCCCGACCATCGACCTGATGGGCCAGCTGGTGGAGGGCAAGCTCATCCAGCCCATCAACCACAGCTACATCCCGAACATCACCCAGGCCTGGTCCGACTTCAGCAACCCCTTCTACGACGGCAAGTGGCAGTACACGGTCCCGTACACGATCTACACGACGGGCATCGCGTGGCGTAAGGACCACGTCCCGGAGAACCCCTACACGATGGCGAACCCGTGGGCCATGCCCTGGCAGGCCAAGTACAAGAACAAGGTGGCCATCCTCGACGACTACCGGGAGAGCATCAGCCTCGCCCTGATGAAGGCCGGGATCTTCAACCTCAACACCACCAGCGCGGCCCAGATCTCCGCGGCCGGCAAGTCTTTGCAGCAGCTGTCCAGCATGACCAACGTCCACATCGACAACAACGACTACACCGAGGTCCCCAGCGGCCAGATCTGGATCCACCACGCCTGGTCCGGCGACATGGCGACGGCTGCCAGCTACATGCCCAAGGGCGTGCCGGTGGACGTGGTCGGCTACTGGTTCCCCACCGACGGGAAGGGCCCGGTCGGGAACGACCTGATCACCGTCCTCAAGGGCGCACAGAACCCGGTGCTGGCTCACCTCTTCATGAACTACATGATCGATCTGCAGAACGCGCTGACGAACTACAGCTACACCGGTTACATGCAGCCGATCACCGGGGTCACGCCGCAGCGGCTGGTGGCCGAACAGCTCCTGCCCAAGACGCTGATGTCCACGACAGTGCTCCCGTCCTACTTCCGGCGCGGGGTGAGCGAGCTTCAGCTGCCCGTACCCACGGACCTGCAATGGCAGCAGGCGTGGCAGTCGGTCAGCCACGGAGCCTAGGCATGTCCCGGGCGGCCATGGCATGACAGCGAGTGGGTACCGGGCACGGCGGCGGGAGCGGCAGCCTCACCGCCTCTTCTGGATCGCGCTCGCCGCGCCCGGCATCCTGTGGCTGGCGCTGCTGTTCGTCGTGCCGTTCTACGCGGTGCTTGCCATCGCCGGCGGCAAGCTGAACCTGATCTTCGAGCAGCCGGTCGCGGTCTGGAACCCGCTCCAGTGGAGTCCGGCCAATCTGACCAAGGCCTGGGGCGACATCGTGGGGGCCGGCGCCTCCGTCGGTCCCATCCTCGTCCGGACCCTCGTCTACGTGGCTGTCGCATCAGTGCTCTCCCTGGTCATTGCCTACCCGACCGCCTACTTCGTGGCCCGGTACGGAGGCCGGCGCAAGGCCCTGTTCCTGGTACTGCTGATCGCGCCGTTCTGGATCAGCTACATGATGCGCATGCTCGCCTGGGTCAACCTGCTCCAGATCAACGGCTATGTGAACAAGATCCTGGCCCTGGTGAACCTGAGCCCGGTCAACTGGCTTGGCGGGCTGCCGGCGACGGTGATACTCGGGCTCGTGTACGGCTACATCCCGTACCTGATCCTGGTGCTGTACGCCGGGCTGGACCGGATCGATCCCTCACTGATCGAGGCCGGGCGGGATCTCGGCCTGGGGCGGGCACGCACCTTCATGCGGGTCACCCTGCCCCTGTCCAGACAGGCGATCCTGACCGGAATGCTGATCACGGTGCTGCCCATGCTCGGCGACTACTTCACCAATCAGCTCCTGTCCGGCACCACTGGCACGACGATGATCGGCAACGTCATCGACGGGCAGCTGCAGACACCGGCGTTCCAGGCGGAGGGAGCGGTGCTCTCACTGATGCTGCTGCTCGTCCTGACGATCCCCATGGCCTACTACGTGGTCGCCACCAACCGCTCGTCGAGGTCGGCGTCGTGAGCGCGGCGAGCACGGCCAGCACCGCCGCGGGAGCCCGCCCCGCCGACACCGGGGCCCGCGCCCGGACCGGCCGCCTGCTGCCGCGCCGCAACCCCTGGCGTCACCCGTGGTTCCTGGAGGGCTTCACCTGGCTGTACCTGCTCTGGTCGCTGGTACCGATCGCGCTCGCCGTCCTGTTCTCGTTCAACAACGGGAAGTCCCAGGCCGTCTGGCAGGGCTTCTCCTGGCGGTGGTACTTCGCCGATCCCGTGAACTCCGTCCTGCATGACCCCAACCTGCACGCCGCCGTGATCCAGACCGTCCGGCTCTCGGTCTACACGACCCTGATCTGCGTGCCGCTCGGCGTGGCCTTCGCCCTCGGCATCAACCGGTGGCGCGGCGCCGTATCCGCGTCGGCCAACTTCGCGATGATCCTCTCCTTCGTCATCCCGGAGCTGATCTTCGGTGTGGCGCTGTTCTTCGTCTTCACGCAGCTGTTCACGTTCGTGGGTCTGGGCACCTGGGCTGAGGTCTTCGGCCTGGTGACCTGGAATATCAGCTGGCCGGCCATCATCGTCCAGGCCCGGCTGGTCACCATCGGGAAGCAGTACGAGGAGGCGGCCGCCGACCTCGGCGCGACCCAGTGGCAGACCATGCGCCGGGTGATGCTGCCGCTGCTGACCCCGGCCATCTTCGCCAGCGCGGTACTCGTCTTCTCCGGCGTCATCGACGACTTCGTGATCGTGGACCTGCTGAACTCCAACGCCGCGAACACGCCGATGTCCGTCTACATCTACTCCCAGCAACATGGCGGCAACGGCGGCCCGGCGCTCAACGCGCTCGGCACCATCATGCTGGTCATGACGTTCGTCATCGTCATCATCGGCTACATCGGCTACCGCTGGATGACCCGGGGTGAACGGGGAAGCGGAGTCGAGGCTCTTACCAGCATCGCCGGATCTGACTGAGCGGCCCCGGCAGCGCTGGCGCCGGGGCCGCTCAGCACCGGCCCCTCCCGTACCCACCGCCACAGCACTACGGTGAGCGCCCCGCCTCTCTCCATTATGCACACGAGGATGCAAAAGCATATGCACATGCATCGGCATGTTAGGCTGGTCCTTGCAGGGGTGTATTGCGCGTGTTCAGCGTCGTCCCGCCCCTCTCCCTCACCCCGGAGAGAATATGCTGATCAACAGCGGCATGCCCGCCGGCCAGCTGCCGGCGGCACGCTGGCGCAAGAGCCGCGTCAGCAACCCGAACGGGAGCTGCGTGGAGCTCGCCGAACTGCCCGGCGACGCGATCGCGGTCCGCAACTCCCGGGACAAGCGGGGCCCGGCGCTGAT
Source organism: uncultured Actinomycetes bacterium (assembly GCA_963741615.1). Taxonomy (GTDB): domain Bacteria; phylum Actinomycetota; class Actinomycetes; order Streptosporangiales; family Streptosporangiaceae; genus UBA9676. Next base: position 174,688 of record CAVUIU010000028.1, on the reverse strand, counting down.
CTACCCGCGCGCCGCGGTGGCCGCCTTCCTGCGGGGGATGAAAAATGGGGAGTTTGACGCACTGATCAGCTTATGAGGGCCGGTCCGGCGGGCCAATCCACCCGAACGCGAACGCATCACGACATGAGGCCACCGCGGTGATATCGTGCTGTGTGCGCCCGACCGCCGGACGGGCCTCCAGCCCTTCCGGTTTCCCCGCTCGGTACCTGGCGTGCCATTAGCCGTCCATCTGGAGAGGGCACTGAGCGCACATCGAACGGTCCCCGGAGCCAGGATGAGTGCGGTTCAGCCGAGCGATGAATTGCCCGGCGAGCCAGCCGCGGACGAGCCACGCGGCGGCCCGACAGTTCTTCGTATCATGCTGGGAAACCAGCTCCGCCGCCTGCGCGAGGTGAGCGGTATCACGCCCGACCAGGCAGGCTACGAAATCCGCGGCTCCCGGTCGAAGATCAGCCGCATCGAGCACGGGCGGGTGGGGTTCAAGGAGCGGGACGTCAGGGACCTGCTCACCCTTTACGGCGTGACCGACGAGCAGGTGCGCGCCAGCATGCTTGCGCTGGCCCGCCAGGCCAACACCCCTGGCTGGTGGGCGAAGTACACCGACATCCTCCCCGACTGGTTCGAGCCATACCTGGGCCTGGAGACGGCAGCCTCGCTCATCCGCATTTTCGAGCTCCAGTGGGTGCACGGCCTGTTCCAGACCGAGGACTATGCGCGCGCCGTGGCGACGCTCGGTTACAGCCCCACGTCCTCCGACGAGACCGAGCGGCGGGTCAGCCTGCGCATGCGGCGCCAGGAGGTGCTCTCCGGCGCGGATCCGCCGCGGGTGTGGTTCGTCATCGACGAAGCGGCGCTGCGGCGGCCGATCGGGGGACGCCAGGTGATGCGGGCGCAGCTCAAACACCTGCTGGAGGTGGCCGCCTTTCCCCACATCACCGTTCAGGTCGTGCCGTTCCGCCGCGGCGGACACGCCGCGGCGGGAGGGTCCTTCACCATCCTGCGTTTCGCCGCCCCCGACCTTCCCGACGTCGTCTACCTCGAGCAGCTCACCAGTGCCCTGTACCTGGATGACCGCAAGGACGTGGACCACTACATGGAGGTCATGAACCGCCTCAGCGCGGAGGCTCACACTCCGGTCGCGACCACCCGCTTTCTCCGGGAGATCATGCGGGAGATCTAGAGTGGCCAGCACAATGGCAGTCGCCGGGGTACCAGAAGGCACCCGATAAAGGCTTGTCATGGGGGCGGAGGAAGGCGAGATCAATGACCAGTGACGGCACTCCAGCAACAGGAGAGCACGACGGCACCGAGCCGTCCGGTCACGGTTCGGCCCCGTCCTTCGACACCAGCGTCGCGCATGTCGCCCGCGTGTATGACTACTGGCTTGGCGGCAAGGACAACTTCGCCGCCGACCGGCTGGCCGGCGAGCAGGCGATTCAGGCCTATCCGGACATCGTCTTCTCGGTCCGTGCCAACCGCGCCTTCCTGGCCCGCACGGTGCGCTATCTGGCAAGAGAGGCCGGAATCCGCCAGTACCTCGACATCGGCACCGGCATCCCGACCGCGAACAACACCCACGAGGTCGCGCAGTCGGTGGTACCCGGTTGCCACGTGGTCTACGTGGACAACGACCCCGTGGTCCTGGCGCACGCCCGCGCGCTGCTCGTCAGCGGCGGGCAAGGGCTCACCAACTACATCGACGCCGACCTGCGAGACACGGAGCGGATCCTGGCCGACGCGGCCCTGACGCTCGACTTCTCCCAGCCGGTAGCGATCATGCTGATGGCCATCCTGCAGCACATCGACGACAGCGAGGATCCGGCGGCGATCGTGACCACGCTTCTCGGCGCCGTGCCGCCCGGCAGCTACCTGGTCATGTCGCACCCGGCCGCGGACATCGAGACCCAGGCCATGGCGCAGATGGCCGAGCGCCTGAACAAGCTCATGGCGGAGAAGGTCACCTTCCGCACCCGGGCGCAGGTGGCGCGTTTCTTCGAAGGCCTGGAAATGGTGGAGCCGGGGCTGGTGCGCGTCCAGGAGTGGCGGCCCGACACCGAGATCGAGGCCAAGAGCCCGGCGGCCCTGTGGGGCGGCATGGGCCGCAAGGGCTAGGTGCCGGTCAGCGCGTGACGAGCGGGTCCTCTTCCTGATCGGCGAGTGGGACCTCACGCCCCTGGCCGCTCAGTACCCGCAACGCGTCCGGGGCAAGGAACGCTTGCACCGGCGTGCCCTGGGAGAGCGTGGCTTCGGTGCCGTCGTTGTACACCAGCGCCTGCACCAGCGCGCCCGGGGCAAGTCGCAGCATCACCTGCGTGGCGGCCCCGAGAAAAACCAGCCGCTCGATCATGGCCGGCACCCGGTTCGGCCCCACCTGGCCGGGCTCGCCGTAGGGCTCGATCCGCACCCGCTCGGGCCGGATGAAAGCGTGGGCGGGCCCCACCGCGTCCACCTTGCCCTGTTCCACGGCCAGCGCCGATTCCCCCAGCCTGATGCGGCACTGCGAACCCGGCCCCCGCTCTACCACCTCGACCTCCACCAGGTTCGACACCCCCAGGAAGTCGGCCACGTAGGTGTCGGCGGGTTCCTCGTAGACCTCGCGGGGCACGCCGATCTGCACGATCCGGCCGGCGTTCATCACCGCCAGCCGGTCGGACATGGTGAGCGCCTCCTCCTGGTCGTGCGTGACGTACAGGAAGGTGATGCCGACCCGTTCCTGCAGCGCTTTGAGCTCGACCTTCAGCGACCGGCGGAGCTTGGCGTCGAGCGCGCCGAGCGGTTCGTCCAGGAGCAGCACCGAGGGGTTGAGCACCAGCGCACGGGCCAGCGCCACTCGCTGCTGCTGGCCGCCGGAAAGCATCCCCGGGCGCCGTTTCTCGTACCCGGTCAGCTGCACCAGCTCGAGCGCGTCACCTACCAGGCCGCTGATCTCCCGCTTGCTGAGGTGGCGGCTGCGCAAGCCGAAGGCGACGTTGTCGAACACCGACAGGAACGGGAACAGCGCGTAGCTCTGGAACACCGTGTTGACGTTGCGCCGGTGGGGCGGGATGTTCGTCATCTCCGCGCCGTCGAGCAGGATGGTGCCCTCGGTCGGCTGCTCGAACCCGGCTATCAGCCGCAGGGTTGTTGTCTTGCCGCAGCCCGAGGGGCCAAGCAGGGAGAAGAACTCGCCGCTGTCCACGGTCAGGTCGATCCGGTCCACCGCGATGTCGGTGAAGCGCTTCGTGAGCGCGACCAGTTCTATCCGCCCTCCGGCCATCGCGCCTACCTCTCTGCTGACGATCCGTCTCCGCCTGGCGGGCGGGCCGCGCGTTCACCGGCCAGGCGCTTGGCAGCCGCACCCTGCCCGCGATCCCGGCGGCCCGGAGCCCACGTGAAGCCCAGTTCCCTGGCCGCGAAACGCATGGCCAGCTCGAACGACCGGCCCGCGTCCACCGAGGGGTCCGCCAGGGCGATCTGGACAGCGAACCCGTCCAGCAGCGCCGACAGCATCACCGCGAAGTCGGCCGGGGCGACCGGGCCGAACTCGCCCGCCTCCTGCCCCTCGAGCACCAGCGAGGAGATCGTCTCCCGCCAGCGCTCGTCGAACTTCTGCCGGACACTGGCCACCTCGGGATGCCTGCCCGCCTGCGCCCACAGGTCCAGCCAGACCAGCCACGAGTCGTGGGGCTCGATGTCCGACTCGGGCAGGCAGGACATGGCGACCAGCTCCTCCAGCCGCCCGGCGGCGGTGCCGATCGCCGCCATCCGGCTGGTGCCGGCTTCGTACCAGGTATCTTCGGAGAACCGGATCGCCTCGGTCAGAAGCTGGTCCTTGGTCTTGAAGTAATAGATGACCAGGGCGGGGCTGGTGCCGGCCCGCTCGGCTACATCCGCGATCCGGCTCTCCGGATATCCGCGCTCGGCAATGACCTCCAGCGCCGCCCGGAGCATCTGCTCGCGGCGCTGGTCGGCCGTGCCGGAACCATCAGCCTTCCGCCTCATGGAGACATCCTCGCCGACAAGAACCCTGCGGGCACCTACCTCTTCGGATCTGGCGCACACCCTTGTCCCAACGCTATCAGGTTTCTAGACTGAACATTCAGTCAATCTTGCGGACGGACGACCCGGGAGGTCGGGCTCATGGCTTCAGCATTCGACGTCGTCGTCATCGGCGGAGGTCACAACGGGCTTGTCGCGGCCGCTTACCTGGCCCGCTCGGGTGCGCGCACGCTGGTGCTCGAGGCCCGGGACACCACCGGCGGCGCCGCCACCACCGAGGCGCCCTGGCCGGACGCGCCGGAGTTCCGGGTCACCCGGCTGTCCTACGTCATGGGCGTGATGCCGCCGAGCATCATCAGCGACCTGGACCTGCCCCGGCACGGCTACAAGGTCTTCCCGATGGGCCCGTACTACCAGGCCTTCCCGGAAGGCGGCTCGCTCAAGCTCTACGCCGACGACGCCAAGCGCAACCACCAGGAGGTGTCCAAGTGGTCGCGCAAGGACGCCGACGCCATGCCCCGCTGGGACGCATGGCTGGCGGGGCTCGCCGACGTGCTCGGCCCGCTGCTGCTCGCCGTGCCGCCGCGGATCGGCTCCCGGCGGCCCGGCGACCTCGCCGACACACTGCGGCTGGCCTGGCGGAACCGGGGCCTGAACGTCCGGACGATCGCCGACGTGACCCGGCTGATGACCATGAGCATCGCCGACCTGCTCGACGACTGGTTCGAGTCGCCTCAGGTGAAGGGCGCGCTCGCGGTCAACGGCGTGATCGGCACCTGGGCCGGCCCCTATGAGCCGGGCACCGCCTATGTGATGGCTCACCACTCCATCGGCGACATCGGTGACGGCCATCTCGGCAACTGGGGCTTCCAGGAAGGCGGGATGGGCGCGGTCGCGGACGCGATCGGCGGTGCCGCCCGCGAGCAGGGCGCGACCATCCGCACCGGGGCCCGGGTGGCCCGACTGCTGCTCGAAGGCGGCCGCGCGGCGGGCGTGGTGCTGGACAGTGGCGAGGAGATCCGGGCCGGCGTGGTCGTCACGTCGCTGCACCCGCAGACCGCCTTCCTCGCCCACGTCGGCCGCGAGAACCTGCCCGCCGACTTCGTCAGCGACATCGAGCGCTGGAAGACCCGCAGCGGCGTGGTGAAGATCAACCTTGCCCTGGCCGAGCTGCCGGACTTCACCGCCGACCCCGGCACCAACCTGGCCGAGCACCACACCGGGTCGGTGGAGATGGCGCCGAGCATGGAGTACATCGAGCGGGCGTTCCAGGACGCCCGCGAGGGCCGGGCCGCCGCCCGGCCGTTCAGCGACGGGGTCATCCCCACCGCGTTCGACAAGACCCTGTGCCCCGAGGGAACCCACATCATGTCGCTGTTCACCCAGTGGGTTCCCGCCGACTGGAACACCGAGCCGCACCAGGCGGAGCTCCAGGCCTACGCCGACCGCATGATCGACTGCTACAACGAGGTGGCGCCGAACTTCAAGAGCTCGATCCTGCACACCGACATCGTCGGCCCCTACGAGATGGAGCACGACTACGGGCTGATCGGCGGCAACATCTTCCACGGGGAACTGTCGCTCGAGCAGCTCTTCCACATGCGCCCGGCCCCCGGGTACGCGGACTACCGCACCCCCGTTCCCGCCCTGTACTACGCCAGCTCCGCCACCCACGGGGGCGGCGGGGTCTGCGGCATCCCCGGGATGCAGGCGGCCAGGGCGGCCATCGCCGACAAGAAGGCCAGCCGCCGCCGGCGTGCCCGATTGTGATCGGGGTTTCCACCAGGCCGGACGACCCGGGCGGCACCTACCGGCCGGCGCTGCTCGCGATGCTGGAGGCACGCAGCGTGGCGCTGGTCGGTGCCAGCTCACGCACGGGCAGTCTCGGCGAGCGGATGGTGGCCGAGGTCAGCCGCAGCCCGGCCTCGCCGCGGATCCACCTCGTGAACCCGCGGTACCAGCGGATAGACGGGCGGCCCTGCCACCCGTCCCTCGCCGATCTGCCCGAAACCGTCGACCTCGTCATGCTCGGCGTCCCCGACTCGGCGCTGGCGGAGCAGCTCGCCCTGGCGGCACGCCGGGGTGACCGGTCAGCGGTGATCTTCGGCGGCGCCTATGAGATCCCCGAGGTCGCACCGGGCACGGCGGGGCTGCGGGCGCGGCTCGCCGACACCGCGCAGGCGGCGGGAATGGCTGTCTGCGGGGCCGGCTGCATGGGATTCGTCAATGTCGCCTACGGGCTGCGTGCCGTCGGCTACGTCGAGCCGGACCCGCTGCCCGCCGGGCCGGTTGCCCTGATCACCCACTCCGGCTCGGTGTTCTCGGCCCTGCTCCGCACCCGCCGCGCGCTCGGCTTCACCCTGGCCGTGTCGTCCGGCCAGGAGCTCGTCACCCCGGCCGCCGCTTACGCGCGCTACGCGCTGAGCCTTCCGCAGACCCGGGTGCTCGGCCTGGTCCTGGAGGCCATCCGGGAGCCGTGCCTGCTGCAGGAGGTTCTCACCGCAGCATGCGCCGCGGATATTCCGGTGGTGCTGCTGGCCGCCGGATCCTCCGAAACCGGGCGGGCCATGGTGAGCGCCCATTCCGGCGCGCTGGCCGGCCAGGACGGCAGCTGGCAGGCGCTGGCAGACGCCTACGGCGTCCACCGGGTCGGCGACTTCGCCGAGATGGCGGACACGCTGGAGCTGTTCGCCATCGGGCGCCGGGTGCGCCCGGTGCGCCGGGCGGACGGGGTCAGCCGGGCCGGGATCGCCACCGTGCACGACTCCGGGCTGGAGCGGGCCCACACCGCCGACCTCGCGGCCGAGCTGACGGTGCCGTTCGCGGCGATCAGCGACGCCACCAGGGAGCGGCTCGCGGGTGTGCTCGATCCGGGTCTCGAAGCGGCCAACCCGCTCGACATGTGGGGAAGCAGCCGTGACGCGCAGCAGCAGCTGACCGAGTCGCTGGCCGCGCTGGCCGACGACCCGGCGGTCGCGGCGGTGGCGCTCGCGGTGGACCTGGTCACCGAGTTCGACGGCGACCGCACCTACCCGGCGGCGGTGAGCGCCGCCGCGCGGCGGACCGCCAAGCCGCTCGTGGTGCTCGCCAACATCGCTGCCGCCGTCGACCCGGCAGCGGCGACGGGGCTGCGCCGGGCGGGGATCCCGGTGCTCGAAGGCGCCCGCAGCGGGCTGCTCGCCCTGCGCCACCTGCTCGACCACGCGGCCCGCGCGGCCCGGGCGGACGAGCCGCGCCCCGCTGTCCCGCCCGTCGACGCCGCCCGGCGGGATCACTGGGCGCGGGTGCTGGCGCAGGGGGACCCGGACGGCGCCGCCCTGCTCGGCCTGCTCCAGGCCTACGGCATCAGGGTGGCCCGGGCCCGGCCGGCCCGCACAGCCGACGGCGCGCTCGCGGCGGCCGGGCAGATCGGCTACCCGGTGGTGCTCAAGACCGGTGCGCCCGGCATCGCGCACAAGTCCGACGCGGGCGGGGTCGTGCTCGGCATCCGCGATCCGGCCGGGCTGGCCGCCGCCTACCAGGACCTGGCCGGCCGGCTCGGGCCGCGGGTGCTCGTCTGCGAGACCGCCGACCCGGGCACCGAACTCGCCCTCGGCATCACCCGCGACCCTGACCTCGGGCCGCTGGTGGTGGTCGGGGCAGGCGGCCTGCTGGTCGAGTTCCTGGCCGACCGGGTGGTCGCGTTGCCGCCGACCGACCACACACAGGCGTTGCGCATGCTGGACCGTCTGCGGGTGGCCGGGCTGCTGGCCGGGGTGCGCGGGCAGCCACCGGCGGACACCGGTGCCGTCGCCGAAGCGGTCGTCGCGGTGTCGATGATCGCCCGTGAACTCGGGGACCACCTGGAAGCGCTCGACATCAACCCGCTGATCTGCGGCCCGGCCGGCGCGATCGCCGTGGACGCGCTGGCGGTACGCCGGTGCTGCTGAGCCCCGGTCAGCGGTGCACGGCGGCCAGCAGCGCGGCGTAGGAGCGGACCAGAGCGGCGCGCTCGGCCGGGAGCAGAGGGCTGTCCATCAGGCAGCCCTCCGTCACCCACTGGTCGGAGATGTCCATCGCCCGCGCCCGGTGCTCGGCGGCGGGCCACATGGCCACCTCGTCGACGCCGTAGAGGAAGGCGTTGAGCCGGGACAGCGCGTCCACGAGCGGCTGCGCGTTCCCCTCCTGCCCGCGCTGATGGACGCGGTGCACCCCCCACCATTCGACTTCGAGCTGGGCGGCGCGGGCCGGGTCGACCGGCTCCCCATGTGCCAGCCGCAGCAGGGCGTAGAAGCGGCGCATGCAGCGGCGGGCACCTGCCGGGTCGCCCTTGGGCTCGGGCGGCGCCCAGAGCTGGTTGGCCCGCAGTACCAGCCAGGCTCCGTACACCGTCCTGATCCAGTCCATGCCGAACGCGCAGCGCACCAGCCACACGGACAGCACCAGGAAACGGGCCCATTCGCGGCGGTAGTAGGCCACCCACACCGCGGCCTCCAGGTTGCCCACCTGCAGCGGGTTGAACGACCGCGGCCCGCCCCGCGCCAGCCTTCCCCGCACCCGCCTGCCTCGTGCCCCCCCGGCCCGCGCGTCGTCGCTCACCGCGCCCCTCCCCTGCCCGGAGCTTTTCCGGTGATGTCAGAGCCTAGTGGGGCAGGAGCGGCTGCGGGGCCTGGCGTCAGCCGCCGCACCCGGTTCCGGCGCTCAGAACAGGACGTACAGCTTGCGGATCGTCTCGTGGATCTGCCAGTTGCCCTGCCAGCCACGGGGGAAGACGGCGGTGTCACCGGGGCCGATGTCCTGCGGCTGACCGCCGTCCGGGGTGACCGTCATCCGCCCGGACAGGATGTACACGGCCTCGTTGGTCTCCAGGGTCCAGTAGGACGGCCCCGGCGTGCACTCCCACACCCCGACCTCCTGATCGCCGTCGGCCCACAGGGTGCTGCCCGTGGTCTGCATCGGCTCCCCGGTGGCCTCGGCCAGCGGGCCCCAGTCCTCCAGGTCGGCGGCCATCGCCGCGGCGGCAAGGAACGGGGTGGCCGCAGTGGTGTCGGTCATGGCTGGTGCACCATCCTCTCAGGAAATGGTCAGCTTGCCCGGCGCCTGTTCCGGTGCCATCTCCGGGAACGGCAGGGCGATCGGGTCCGCGGCCAGCCGGCTGCGCCCGGTGTCATCGAACCGGTCCAGGCCGAGCGGGGCCGTGTCCACGACGTCGGAGGTACCGGTGAGCGCCAGGTCGGCGGCCGCCCGGGCGACCGCGGGCCCCCACATCATGCCCGCGCCACCGGCGCTGGCCACGGTGACCCCGGCCAGCGGCTGGCCCGGCCCGCGCGGGCCGAGCGCCGGGCCGATGATCGGCAGATGATCGGGGGTGTAGTCGATGGTCGCCGCCCAGGTCTTGCGCAGCCCGAGCCCGGCGGTGACAGGCACCAGCCCGGCGAGCCGCTCCCGCATGCGGGCGAGGTACGCCTCATCGACCGGGCCGGCCTCGCCCGGCTGCTCCTCCGGGTTGCTCATGCCGAAAAGCAGCCCGCCCTCCTCGGGGCGCCAGTACAGGCCGGCCGGCAGGTCGAAGACCATGGGCACCCGCGACGGGTGCAGGTCCGGATGTGGCTCGGTGACGGCAACCTGGTGCCGCACCCCGCCCGCCGGGATCCTGATCCCGGCCAGCGCGCCCACCTCAGCCAGTTTCGGGCCCCCCGTGAGCACGACCAGGGGGGCGGCGATCCGGCCGGCGCTGGTTTCCACCCCGCCGGCCCGGTCCCCCGCCATCACCAGGCCGGTGAATCTGACCTGCTCACACACCCGCACGCCGCTGGTGGCCAGGGCGACCGCGTAGGCGGTGACGTTGCGCGGCGGGGTGATGTAGCCGTCGTCGTCGCAGAAGGTGCCGCCAAGCGTCCGGCCCGGCGCCAGGGTGGGGTTGGCCGCGTCCACCTCCGCCGGATCGAGCCAGCGCACCGGCACGCCGAGCGAGGACTGCATGACCATCCGGTCCCTGGCCGCGGCCACCTCGGCCCCGGTGAAGCAGGGAAGCAGGTAGCCCTGGCTGACGAAACCGGAGTCGATGCCAAGCTCGTCCCGCTGGCCCAGGTAGAAACGGCGGGACCACTGGCCAAGGCGCACCGCCGCGGGCGTGCCGCCCTGGAGCCTGACCACACCGGCGGCCCGGCTGCTCGCGCCCTGCCCGAGCATGCCCTTCTCCAGCAGCACGACCCGCTCCAGCCCCGCCCGGCGCAGGAAATAGGCGCACCATCCGCCGATGGTTCCGCCGCCGACGACAACCGCGTCCGCGACGTCCGGATGGCCTGGTGAGGGCATTGGCACGAGCCCGATGCTGGCATAAACTGAACATTCAGTCAAGACGCCCCAGCCCACCCGACCCGCCCCCAGCCCACCCGACCCGCCACAACCCGCCACGACCGGCCACAGCGCCCACAGCCCGCCCGACCACGGGCGTTTTTCATGATCGTGGTGGATCGGGCGGCCAAGAGCACGCCTGATTAACCACGATCATGGTTTCAGTCACGCGACGGCACGACGAGGAGTGCGATGTACGGGCTGACCGACGAAGATCTGGCGATCCAGGCACGCGCCGCCGCGTTCGCGGACGAGGTGATCCCCTACGAGGAGGCGGCCGAGCTCGCGGGCGGCGAACTGCCCGCCGGCGTGGTCGCCGCCCACGCCGCCCGGGCCCGCGAGCTGGGGTTGTGCGCCACGAACATGCCGCCAGAGCTCGGCGGCGGCGGGTGCACCACCCTCCAGCAGGTACTCGTCCAGGAACAGGTGGGACGGGTCACCAACGCCCTCGCCTGGGCGGCCTCGACTCCCCCGTCCTGGCTGCCTGCGGTGGCCACGCCCGACCAGATCGAACGCTATGTCCGGCCCGCCGTCAGCGGCGAGCGTGAGGAGTGTTACGCGATCACCGAGGAGAACGCGGGCTCGGACGTGGCGGCCATCGAGGCGACCGCACGCCGGGATGGCGACGACTATCTGCTCAACGGCGTCAAGTGGCACGTCACGTCGTTCAACACGGCCAGTTTCGCCTTCTTCCAGGCCAAGCTGGAGGGCGGGCCGCACGAGGGCGAGCACGCCATGTTCTTCGTGGACCTGCCGAGCCCGGGTGTGAGTGTGGTCCGCACCCCGGCGTACTCGCACACGATCAGCCACTACCACCCGATCGTCGCCTTCACCGACGTCCGCGTGCCGGCCGCCAACCGGGTCGGCGCGGAGGGCGACGGGATGGCCTTCGCCTACGAGTGGTTCCGGTTCGAGCGGCTCATGGTCGCGGCCCGGTGCCTCGGCGCCGCGGAGCGGCTCACCGCCGAGATGACCGCCTTCGCGGCGCAGCGCCACGTCGGCGGCCACCCGATCAGCGACTTCGGCCTGGTCGCCGGGATGCTCGCGGACAGCCTCACGGAGCTTTTCGCCGCCAGGTCCCTGGCCTACGAGACCGCGCGCGGAATCGACCGGGGCGGCGACGTGAAGATCGCCCACGCCCAGTGCTCGATGGCCAAGCTCTACTGCTCGGAGATGGCGGGGCGGGTAGCCGACCGCGCGGTGCAGGTCTTCGGCGGACGCGGCTATATGCGCGAGAACGTGGCCGAGCGCTTCTACCGCGAACTCCGGGTGGAACGGATCTGGGAGGGCACGAGCGAGGTCCAGCGCGCGATCATCGCCGGCCAGATGGTCAAGCGCGGCCCCGGGGCGCTGGCCTGACGCGCAGCCCCGGGCACAAGCCTGAACGCCGCAGCCCCGGGCAGAGGCCTGTACCCGCGGCTCGGCGGGCTGCCTGACCCCACCCGGCGCTAACCGGGCAGGTTCGCCTCGATGGCGGCGACAAGCTCCGGGTCCTCCGGGGTGACCTGTGACCGGTACCGGGCGATGATGGTGCCGTCGGGGCCGACCAGGAACTTCTCGAAGTTCCACCGCACATCGCCGGCCTCGCCGCTGGCATCGGGCACCGCGGTCAGCTCCGCGTAGATGGGGTGCCGGCCGGGCCCGTTCACCTCGATCTTCTCGAACATCGGGAACGTGACCCCGTAGGTCATCGAGCAGAACTCGCCGATCTCCGCCGCGGTGCCGGGCTCCTGCTTCCCGAACTGGTTGCACGGGAAGCCCACGACGGCGAACCCGCGCTCCGCGTAGCGCTCATGCAGCCGTTCAAGCCCGGCGTACTGGGGGGTCAGCCCACACCTCGAGGCGACGTTGACCACGAGCAGCGTGGTTCCGGCCAGCTCACCGAGGGAGCCGGGCTGGCCGGTCAGGGTATTCACGGGGAGGTCGTGCACGGTCACCGGAGGGTCCTTCACGGGGAGACAGGCAGCCTACGCCTCATGCGACGCGGACATCCTACGCCTCCTGCAACAGCGTCACCGGCGCTGGCATGCCCGCTGGCGGCTGGTGAATCCGTGCCGGGGTCACCGTGCCGGGTCACCGTGCCGGGGTCACCGTGCGGGGGTCATCGTGCCGGGGTCACCGTGCCGGGGCTGCGGCGGCGGGGGTCCAGGTCGGCTGGCCCGGGTTCCAGACCGGCTGGCCCTGGTAGCCGCGAGCGACCATGGTCACGAACTGGTAGACCGCGTCCTCCTCGGGCGAGAGCGGCCCCGGCACCGCATGCGGCGAGCTCAGGCCGCGCTGCACCGACTCGCACGCGTTCCAGTCCTGCCGGTTGGTGATGTCCCAGAACTCGACCGCGTAACCGGGGTCGAACCCCGGCTGCGCCAGCGATTCGGGCGCGAACGCCCACGTGCACTCGATCCGGGTCCGGTCGGCCGCGAGGGGCACCAGCCGGTGGATCATCACATAGTCGGGGTGCAGGCTCACCAGCAGGTTGGGGAAGACGTTCAGGTAGATGACGGTCCGCAGCCCTTTTTCATCAAGCCTGCGCAACGAGGTTCCGTGGCTGGCCCCGTCCAGTGACATGGTCGCCATCCCGTCGCGCAGGTCCATCCAGCCGCCGACCCACGTCCCCGGGGCGGTGTAGTTCTCGCCGCTCTTGGGCGGGCTCACCTTGCACAGTTCCGGGTGGATCACCGGGCAGTGGTAGCACTCGTGGTAGTTCTCGGTCAGGATCTTCCAGTTCGCGCTGGTCTCGTAGTCGTGCTGCCCGGCCACCACCAGCCGCTCCGGCTCGTAGGGCGCGACGATCTCCTCCAGGGTGCCCAGGGCGCCGGCCAGCGGGGGTGCCGTGCCCGAGCCGTCCACGAAGATCAGGCCGTGCCATTGGGTGACGGGGAGTTCGGTCAGCCCCCACTCCTGCGTCACGAAACCAGGCCGGTGCTTGAACCCGGCCGCCGCGCGCAGTTCGCCGTCCAGGGCGTAGGTCCAGGAGTGGTAGGGGCAGATGATGACCTTCTGCTGGGCGGTCACCCCGCACGGCAGCAGTTCGTGACCCCGGTGGCGGCAGGTGTTCGCGAACGCGTGCAGCTCGCCTTCCTCATCCCGCACCAGCAGGACGCCGCCCTCACCGACCGCCTCCGCCCGCTGGTCGCCGGGCCGGGGTATCTGGTCGCTGCGGCCCACGCACATCCAGCCGCCGCCGAAGAAGTTGCGCCGCTCCCACTCGAACACGGCGGGATCCACATAGGCGGCACGGGGCAGCATCCGGCTCTGGCCGAACGGCGCCAGGGACGCGGCCACCGCGGCCGGGTCGAGGGGGGCGGGGGCACGAGACAGCTGACTGACCATACAGTCAAGGTTAGGCGGGCCCCGGCGCGGTGTCCAGCGCGGGGCGGGAGCAGTAAGCTTACCGGCCCGGCTCAGCGGCACCGGCGGCGCATCAGGAGATGACCATCGACGCTTCTGGCGGGACATCCGGCCCGTTCGCGGCCGGCCCGGCAGTCCGAAACTGGGCCTGGCGGCGTGCGGTGCCGCCCGGCCCCCGCGGGAGACCTGATGAACCTCACACTTCGACTCGCCGCGGCGGTCGCCGCCGCCGGGTTGCTGACCGCTGGCTGCGGCGGGACGACGGGATCCCCGTCGGCCTCACCATCGGCGGCGTCCCACGCCTCTCCCCCGGCCTCGGTCCCGCCTCCCCGGCCCCGGCGACCTCGGCTCCCGGCCGGGAGCCGTTCGCCTATGAGCCGCTGTTCCCGTTCGGGAGCCTGGCCGAGGCCCGGGCATGGCAGGCCAGCTACGCGTCGGGCGGGCACCAGCCCTGGCATCTGAACCCCGGCCTCACCGCCCTCGCTTTCACGCAGGGGTACCTGGGGTTCAGCCACATCGGCAAGGTGGCAGCGCTCCGCATGAGCGGAGGGGACGCCCACGTGACCGTCGGCCTCATCCGCCCGGATGGTCACGTCAGCGCCGCCGCCGTCATCCACCTCGTGAAATACGGCTCGGGCACGAACGTGCCCTGGGAGGTGGTCGGCACCGACGACACCACCCTCACCCTGGATATCCCGGCCTATGGCGGGACGGCCACCTCGCCGGTCAGGATCGGGGGAAAGATCACTGGCGTGGACGAGAACCTGCGGGCCGAGGTCCGCCGGCTGGGTTCCAGCGCACCGGTGGGCAGCTACTGCTGCCAGCCGGCCGGCGGCCAGGCCAGCCCCTGGTCGCTCACTCTTGCATTCCACGCGGCATCCGGCCAGGTGGTCACCATCGTGGTGCACACGGGCGGCCATATCGCGGCGGTCGAGCGGTTCGCGGTCACCGGCGTCCGGGTCGGGTGACTGTGCCCGATTCACCGGCCGGCGGCGCGTACCGTGGCGCCCGGAGGATGGCATGATTCACCTGGCCCGGATCCTGGCCGCAGTGGCGGTAACGGCGGTCATGATCACGGGTTGTGGGCCTGCCGCCAGCCCGGGCAGGCATCGGCCTGCCGCATCCGCGGGCGCATCCGACCCGCCGACCGTCTCCGCCCTGCTGCGGATCGCTCAGGTCTTCAACAACGACTACGACAACGGGCGGTTCGGGGCCGTGTACGACCGGTGGGACGGCCGGAGCCAGGCGCTCATCTCCCGCGGCGAGTACATCCGGCGGCACGCCCTGTGCGCCCCTGCCACCCGCTCGGCCGCCGTGGTCGAAGGGGCAGCCCGCAGCGCCGGTGGGGCATGGCACGTGAGCTACCGGATCGACGGTTCCAGCCTGGTGGACACGTGGTTCTATGTCCGCCATCGCTGGGTGTTCGACATCATCAGCAGCAATCCCGGCGCGGCCAGGGACTACCGGCTGCCGTTCGCCCGGTACGCGGCGGCGGTCGGCTGCACGGTGCACTAGGTTCGCTGCCGCTCCAGCCGACCCCGGTGGGACAGCCGACGATGCCCGGCCGCCGCCGGCCCGGCCGGGCGGCCCGGTCAGTAACCTGGTGGCATGCCCTCTCCAGGTCGCTGCCGAGTTCACCGTGGACGCCGAGCCGGGGCAGGTCTGGCGCGTGTCACCCGGCTGCTCCCCGCGCCCTGATGCCCCCCGTGCTGATACCCCGTGCCGATACCCGTGCTGATACCCCGTGCCGATACCCGTGCTGACGCCGCCGGACTGACCCACCGCTGGCTGGAAGGACCGCCCTGTGCCTTATGCAACTCCCGGAGCCGACATCACGCCGATCATCGACGCCCCTCCGACGCCGATTACCTACCTGGCACCCGGCGGGCGTTACCTGGCCCTGGTGCACTACGAGTCGCATCCCCCCATCGCCATGCTGGCCAGGCCGTTCCTGCCGCTGGCCGGGATCAGGGTGGACCCGACGCTCGGTGCCCGGCGCCGGATGCGCCGCCTGACCGGCCTGTCGGTGGTGCGCACCGCCGACGGGAGCGAGCGGCCGCTGAACCTGCCAGCCGGATCCCAGGTGGGCCTCCCGATCTGGGCCCCGGACGGCCGCCGCTTCGCGTTCAGCATCGACCGCGCCGACGGCGTCGGGATGTGGGTCGCCGACGCGGCCACCGGTGAGGCCGCCCCGGTGCCCGGGCTGACCGTCCGTGAGGTGCTTGGCGGGGACACCTCGGCCACCGGCGGGACGGTGCGGTGGTCGCGGGACGGACGGTCGCTGCTGGTACTCGCCGCGCCGGTAGCGCCGGACGGGCCGCTGGCGCTGCCCGAGCCGCCGATCGAGCCGCAGATCGACGAGACGGCCGGGAAGCACTCGCAGATGGCCACCTTCCAGGATCTGCTGACCACCCCCGCCGACGAGGACGCCTTCGAGGCGCTGGCCACCAGCGTCCCCTGCCGGGTTGACCCGGCCACCGGCGAGCGCCAGGAACTCGGGCCCCCCGGGCTGTACCAGAGCCTCAACGATTCCCCCGACGGGACTCACCTGCTCGTGTACCTGCTCCAGCGGCCCTTCTCGTTTCGTGTCCCGTGGGTGCTGTTCGCGCGGCGGGTCGAGGTGTGGGATGCCGCCGGGACACCGGTCACCGTCGTCGCCGACCTGCCGGTAAGCGACGAGGTTCCGCGGCAGGGCGTGCCGACCGGCCGCCGGCTGGTCAGCTGGGAGGAGCGGGCGCCGGCCAGCCTGGTGTGGGCAGAGGCACTGGACGGCGGCGACCCGGTCACCCCGGCCGAGCACCGGGACCGGATCTTCCGGCTCGAGGCCCCCTTCACCGGCCAGCCGCGGCGGGTCCTGGATACCCGCCACCGCTGCCTGGGCTGGTACGACCTGGATGCCCCGAACCAGCTGCTGCTGACCGAGCACGACCGCGACCGGCGCTGGCTGACCACCTGGCTGCTCGACCTGGCGGCGCCGGACGAGAGCCGGGTGATCTTCGACCTGTCCATGGACGACTCCTACGCAGACCCCGGCTCGCCGCTGATGGCGCTGCGCCCGGACGGCCGCCGCACTGTGCTGGGCGACGGCTCCGCCATCTATCTGCGCGGCGACGGGGCCACCCCGGACGGCGACCGCCCCTTCTTCGACCGCTTTGACCTGGCCACCCGCACAGCCACCCGGCTGCACGAAAGCCCGCCGGGCTGCGTCGAGCATGTGCTCGGGTTCACCGGCGCCAGCCAGCCGGAAATCGTGATCTGGCACGAAAGCCCCGCCGAGCCGCCGAACCTGGTCGCCGCCACACTCGGCAGCTCGCGGCCGCGGCCGCTGACCGCCTGGCCCGACCCGCACCCGCAGCTGACACCGATCGCCAAGCACCTGGTCACCCACGACCGCGGCGATGGGGTGATCCTCTCCGGCATGCTTCACCTGCCGCCCGGCCACGACCCCGCCCGGGACGGGCGCCTGCCGCTGCTGCTGTGGGCCTACCCGTTCGACTTCGGCAGCGCCGACATGGCCGGCCAGATCCGGGGCAGCACCGACGAGTTCACCCGGCTGACCGCGCTCGGGCCGGTCGCCTTCGTGCTGCGTGGGTACGCGGTGCTTGCGGACGCGACCATGCCGGTGATCGGCGAGCCGGAGACCATGAACGACACCTACCTGGAACAGATCACCGCCGCCGCCCGTGCCCACATCCGGGCACTGGACGAGGCGGGGATCATCGACCCGGACCGGGTCGCGGTCGCGGGCCACAGCTATGGCGGCTTCATGACCGCCAACCTGCTCGCGCACGCCGATCTGTTCGCGGCCGGCATCGCCCGCAGCGGGGCCTACAACCGCACGCTGACCCCGTTCGGCTTCCAGACGGAGCGGCGCAGCTTCTGGGAGGCGCCGGACGTCTACGACCGGGTCTCACCGTTCCGCTACGCGGACAAGATCAGCGCGCCGCTGCTGCTCATCCACGGCGCGGCCGATGCCAACTCGGGCACCTACCCGATCCAGTCGCAGCGGCTGTTCGACGCCATCCGGGGGAACGGCGGCACGGCCCGCCTGGTGGTGCTCCCGCACGAGAGTCACGGCTACCTGGCCAGGGAATCGGTCCTGCATGTGCTCGCCGAGCAGTTCAGCTGGCTGGAACGCTGGCTGGGCGCCACTCCCGCGCGGCAGGTCAGCCGGCAGGCGCCGGACCGCCCGGCCGCGTGAGCGTCAGCCACCGCGGGTACCAGGTCATCTCCCCGGCGATCACTGCCCATCCACCCGGCCGAAGCGCAGGAAGGCCGTGAGGGCCGCGATCACCACGGCGACCGCAGCGCCCAGATAGAGCGTGTTCAGCTCGCCCTTGGACTCCACCGCCACATCCACGAATGTGACCCCCGCCACCAGGATGATCATCGAGATCACCCTGGCCTTGAGGTCGTTGAGATCGTGCATCCTCAGCCAGCGGGGCAGCAGCATGCCCGGGCCGCCGGCGTTGATCCTGCTGATGAAGAGCTCATAGAGGCCGAAGGCCGCGATCATGAGGGTCGCGCCCACCAGGAACAGGTCGGTCAGGAGCAGGAGAAAGCCAAGATTACGACTGGTCAGCTGGGGGCTTCCGACGACGTTCGTCACTGACCTGACGAACACGTCGGTCCCGTAGGCGAAGGATGCCAGGGCGGAAAGCAGGAGAACGACCACCGGGACGATGACCACGACCCGGAAAAGGCTCAGCCCTCGCTCGAACCCGCCTTCCAGCCGTGGCCAGGCGTTCCCACCCGGGAAGGTCTCCTCAGCGGGCTCCTCGCCACCCTCGCCCGGAGCATCGGTCATGCCTCATTCGACTACTTCTCTCCCGGCAGGCACAAGGGCTGGATGACACCGGCGTACTTCCCCGGCCGCCCGGAAAGCCGGGGCCTCTAAGCTGGGTGGCCATGGAGGGCCGCCAGCCGAACCGGCTCGGGGAATCGCTCACGCCACGGCAGAAGAGGGTTTTCGCCGTGGTGGCCGCGGTGCTTGCGGTCATCATCGGCGGCGTCAGCGCGTGGGCCGCGACCGACCCCGGCAGTTACGGCCGGTCCCGGCACGGCTGCGTCAATGTCGTGGTGCCGAGCACCACCGGCGGCGCCATCCTGCATCAATGCGGTGCCGCCGCACAGGCCATGTGCCGGCGCGCCTTCGCCCGCCACGACCGGATATCGCTGCTCGCCAGGCCCCAGTGCCGGCAGGCCGGCTACCCCCCGCCCGGTGGATAGCCCAGCACACCGGAAACGGTGAAGGCGGCCCCGGCCGGGGCCGCCTTCACAGCGTCGTTCGCCTCGTGGAGGTGGCGGGAATCGAACCCGCGTCCTTCGGTACATCACCAGGGCTTCTCCGGGCGCAGCCCGCGTCGCTTTTCTCAGCCCCGGCGGTCCTGCAGGCAAGCCGCCGACGGGCTCAGTCGCTGTTAGGTGTCCCGCTCATCCCCGCGACCGGGCTGAGCGGTGGATCCTCCTCGCTGATGCCAGACACCGGGCCGGAGGCGCTCCCGGGCTGACAGCCCTCTAACTCGCGGTCAGGCCGCGAGGGCGAGGGCAGTGCGCTTAACATTGGCACTTATTGGTTTGCGGTCACAGGATTAACGAGGTTATGTCCGCAGTCCTCGGCCCGCTTCCCCTGGATCAACCACCGAAGTCGAAGCCTGTCACCCCCTGTTCAGTTGTCAACCAGACGTCCCGGCGCAGGGCCGGCCCGCCGTCAACGCTGACGTTATCGTGTCAACGCCAGCCGGCCAACAGCGATTCCCGGTCTCTGGGTTCACGGGGGCCGGGGCGCCAGGGCCAGGAACATGAAGATGCCCCCGTGGGTGCTGGCGGTGGCCGAATCGCACCCACGGGGCCGACCGGCAGGGTCGGGGCCGGTCTTAACGCCCGGGCCTCCCCCGAGATGAGGCCCGGTTCTCATCACGACGACTGGGCCGCAACCCCCCAAGCGGCGCTCAGTCACTAGGTAAGACGCCGATTAGTAGTTGCGTGGTTGCCCCAAGTTACAAAAATCGGGGTCAGTTTCTTGCCATGAAATCGCAAGGTCTGTGGGGCGTACCGTGCCGATGTGGCGTATTTGCCAGAATCCGGCCTGGGTCAGGCCGGGGCGGCGGCCAGGATCTGGGCCGCAAGCGGGACCGAGGATGTCGCGGACGAGTGACTGAACTCAAGCACCGCGATGGCCACGTCGCCGCGGTATCCCACGAACCAGCTGGCCCAGACCGGGTGCTTGCCGGTGCGCACCGCCACCGTCCCCACCTGACCGAAGACCGGCCGCCCGGAAAGGTCCGCCTGCCTGGCCGCGCCATCGTGCACGGTGGCCCGCATGAGCGCCCGCAGGGTGGCCAGGTTCGCCGCGGCGAACGGGGGATCGTCCTGCTTCGGATCCTTCGCCCCGGCGAGCAGCGAGGGCAGGTGCGCGGTGCCGCTGTCCACCTGCCCGGCGACCAGCGCCATGGCGAGCGGGCTCACCTGGACGCCTCCCTCGCCGATGGTGCCCGCCGCGACCGCCGCCACGCCGCTGGGGGCCCGCATCGATCCGGAGAAGCTCGGCAGCGGCAGCTGCCACGCCGCACCGAGCCGGAAGCCGGAAGCCGCGGCCATCAGGTCACGTCCGTTCAGCCGCCATGACAGGCCGCTGAACGCCGTCCCGCAGGCATGCGCGAAGTCCGTTTCGAAGGCCGGCTGCGGGCCCGAATCCAGCACCGGCGGGACGTTCGTGAAGATCCGCCCGCCGACATCGTTCACGCGGTGGCACGGAACCTGCCTGCTCACCCGCAGGCCGCTCGCGAGCAGTGCCTCGGTGGAGACGATCGTGAACGCCGGGCCCGGTGGGTAGCTGCCGGCCAGCGGGTCGATTCCCGGTATCCCCGGGGCGGTGTGCTTGGCGATGGTGAGGATGCGGCCGGTGGATGACTGCACGGCGACCACCGCGGCTGACTGCGGCAGCCCGTTCAGCGCGTTGTCGGCCGCGATCTGGAGGGTGGAGTCGATCGTGGTGCGCACCGGCCGTGAGGTCTGCCCCGGCCAGCTGGCCAGGACCGCCACCTGATGACCGCTCGCGGTCTCCGTCACCACCTTGATGGTGGTTGTCCCGGCCAGGTCGCGCTGCCGCGCCTGCTGCAGCCCGGTCAGGCCGACGGTTGCGCCCGGACGGTAGGCGATCCCCTGGTCCCGCAGGACAGTGGAGGTCTCGGTACCCACGGATCCGACCACGGCCGGGGCGATGCTGGTGAACAACCGGAGCTGCTCCTGCCTGATGATCAGGCCGGGAACCCGGGCGAGCCGGCCGGCCAGCCGGCTGTACTGGCTCGGGCGGAACACCACCAGCTCCTGGAATGCGGACTTCGGCGCGGCCAGGATCCAGCCGAGCAGCTGACTGGGATCGAGCTTGGTGATCCGGCCGAGCCTGGCCGCGGTGACTGCCGGGCGGGTAAGCCGGTCGAGCCTCACCCCGGCCACGTAGGCGGTCGACGGCATCTGCAGCGGCGCACCGCTGGCGTCCTCAAGCAACGCCCGGCGCGGGGTGCTGGACACCACCGCCAGCCGCAGGCCGTTGCGCAGCCCGGGGTTGATCACACTGGGGGACCAGACGATCTTCCACCCCGAGGGGGTCTGGCGCAGACCGAGGTCCCCGTCGTACTTCCACGGGGCACCGTCCTGGCCGAGATCCACCGAGGCCCTGAACGCTGCCCGGGCCGTGTCCCCACGCTGGCTGATCGAGCCCATCGCCAGGCCGAAGCCCGCGGCGTCGAGCTGGAGGTACGCGTCCTTCAGCGCCGTGGCCACCACCGCTGGCCTGCCCGTGGTCAGCGCGGCGGCTGCCTGGTACTGCTGCTGCTGCCATGCCAGCAGGAAGGCTTGCACGGTGGGCTCGGCCGACGGCGTGGACCAGAGGCCGCCGGCGAAGCCGACCGCCCCGAAGCCGATCACCAGCACCGCTGCGATCACCTTCGGCAGCGATGTGCGGGTGCGAAGCCCGCTCACCCTGACCCCCCGTACGTTCTTCCGACCGCTCCCCCGAATGCTGTCCGTCAACGGTGCGCTCCCGTCAGCGCCGCCGGGCGGTTCGCGCTTGGCGGCGACGAAGGGAACTGCGGCGGGCCGGGCCGCGTGCGCACCCCGCCTACGGTAGGTGGCCATTGCCTGCCCCTCCGCTACCTTCGCCGCCGGAAGGCACGTTCAACCTCCCTGGCAGCGTCCCGCTGCGCCAAGTCCTGGCGTTTGTCATAGGTCCGCTTGCCACGGGCCACCGCCAGCTCGACCTTGACCCTCCCACCCGAGAAGTACAGCGAGAGCGGGATAAGCGTGAGCCCACGTTCGGTGGTCTTGCTGGCGAGTCTGTCGATCTCCTTCCGGTGTAGCAGCAGCTTACGGGGACGCTTCGGCTCATGGTTGGTCCAGGTTCCATGTGCGTACTCGGGGATGTGGACCCCAAGCAGCCAGACCTCCCCGTCGGTGATCTGGCCAAACCCGTCCGTAAGGGACGCGCGGCCAGCGCGCAGTGATTTCACCTCGGTGCCGGTGAGGACGAGGCCCGCCTCCACGACATCCTCGATGTGATAATCGTGCCTTGCCCGGCGGTTGCGGGCAATAACCCTGCGTTCCTGCGTGGCGGCCACGGTCCTGGCAGTCGCCGGCCTCACGCCCGGAGGTAGCGCCGTAGGGTGAGGAAGGACGTGGCGCCGCAGAGCACCACACCCATCACCATCGCGAGCAGGATGACCTCGACCAGATCCGTCGCGCTGAGCTGCACGTTGTAGGGGAAGTACTGCTGCAGCGTATCCAGTCCGAGTTGCTTCACCGCGATCAGCAGGCCCGCCGCTATCAGCCATCCGAACAGGCCCGCGATCACCCCCTCCACGAGGAAGGGCAGCTGAACGTAGAAGTTCGAGGCACCGACCAGCCGCATGATGGACGTCTCCCGGCGGCGGTTGAAGGCCGACAACCGGATCGTGTTCGCCACCAGCAGGATCGCCGCGATGACCAGGACGATCGCGATGATGACCACCCCGTTCCTGGCCCCGTCGAGCAGCTTGTAGAACTTGGACAAGATCGAGGAGTCGTTGACGATCTGGTCCACCCCCGGCCTGCCCTGCACCGTTCCGGCCACGATGTTGAAGTCGGTCTCGGCATTGTGGAGCTTCACCTGGAACGAGTCGGGGATCTCGGACTTGCTGACCAGGTTCGTGAACGAGGGGTCGCGGGAGAAGTCCTGCTTGAAATGCAGGTATGCCTGCGCCTGCGACTCGTAGTAGACCCGCTCGACCTGGGGGAGCGCCTGCAGGTCCTTGCCGATCTGGGCCTTCTCCGCCGCGGTGGCCGGACCGTTCTGATGGCATTGCGGGCTCACGCTGGTCGCGGTGCACAGGTAGATGGAGAGCTGGACCTTGCCCTGCCAGTAGGTCCTGGTGTTGTCGACCTGCTTGACGAAGAGCAGCCCCGTGCCGAGCAGCGCAAGGCTGATGGCGACGACCACGACGAGTGCGATCGTCATGGTCAGGTTACGCCGGAGGCCGGTCCAGACCTCCTGGAGGACGAACTGTGCACGCATGGTCGCTGATCCCTCGGCAATCGGTGGCTACCGGCCAGCGCTACGCTGGCCGGCCAGGTCAGTACGCCTGGCCGTATACCCCGCGTGACTGGTCACGGACGACTTTGCCGTACTCCAGCTCGATCACCCGCTTGCGCATGGAGTCCACGATGGCCGCGTCGTGCGTGGCCATGACAACAGTGGTGCCGGTCCGGTTGATGCGGTCGAGAACCTTCATGATCCCAATCGAGGTGGCCGGGTCGATGTTCCCCGTCGGCTCATCGGCCAGCAGGATCATCGGCCTGTTGACGAACGCCCGCGCCACCGCTACCCGCTGCTGTTCCCCGCCGGAAAGCTCGTCGGGCATCCGGTCGTGCTTGCCTTCCAGCCCCACCAGGTCGATCACTTCGGGAACGACGTTGCGGATGAACTTCCGGGGCTTCCCGATGACCTGGAGCGCGAACGCGACGTTGTGATAGACGTTCTTGTTCGGCAGCAGCCGGAAATCCTGGAACACACAGCCGATCCGGCGGCGCAAATAGGGGACCTTCCAGTTAGTGATCCTGGCCAGATCCTTCCCCGCGACGTAGATCCGGCCTTCGCTGGGCCGCTCCTCACGCAGGATGAGCCTCAGAAAGGTGGACTTGCCCGAGCCGGACGGGCCCACCAGGAAGACGAACTCGCCCTTCTCGACATCGAGACTGACGTTCTCCAGAGCTGGTCGGCTCTGGTTGGTGTACGTCTTGGTGACGTTATCGAAGTGGATCACAGGCCCATCACACATGCTCGGCGAAATACGGACGCATGCGGCCACGGCAACGAACGGCCGCCGCTACGGGGCCTTCCCGGCTGATCGCTGCGTTACTTGCCCGGTTTGGCCAGACGACAGTCTAGGGGGGAAACTGTCTCCAGACGTGCAACACTGGTGAAGTGACGCCGAACACCACCGGCCAGGGGGGACGGAGATGAGCTGCGAACACCTGATCTGCGCCCAGTGCGCGGCACCGGTGGTCGAGGGACGCTGCCCCGCCTGCCAGGCGGCCCGTGCGCAGGTCCACCGCCGCTCGCCGGGCCTGAGCCTGCCGCTGCTCGTGGCGGCACTGCTCACGCTGCTGCTGCTCACCCTGGCCCTGCATCTGGCCCACTGAACCGCCGGGCGGCAGACCCTCGCTACCGGCTCTTGCTGGCGTGCTCGGCGGCGGCGCTCTCCTGGGTGCGCAGCCAGCGGATCTCGGCGGCGATGAAGTCATCGATCTCGCCGTCGAGCACCGCGCCGGTGTTGCCGGTTTCCAGCCCGGTACGGACGTCCTTGACGTTCTGGTAGGGATGCAGCACGTAGTTGCGGATCTGGGTTCCCCAGCTGCTGGTGGTCTCCCCGCGCAGGTTCGCCAGCTTGGCCTCCTGCTCCTCCCTCTTGCGCTCGAGCAGCTTGGCCTGGAGCACCGCCATCGCGGTCGCCTTGTTCTGCATCTGGCTGCGCTCGTTCTGGCAGGAGACCACGATCCCGGTCGGCAGATGGGTGAGCCGGACCGCGGAGTCGGTGGTGTTCACGCCCTGCCCGCCGGGCCCGCTCGACCGGTAGACGTCGACCCTGATCTCGTCCTCGGGAATGTCGATGTGGTCGGCCTGCTCGGTGACGGGGATCACGTCCACCCCCGCGAAGGAGGTCTGGCGGCGGCCCTGGTTGTCGTATTTGGAGATGCGCACCATCCGGTGCGTGCCGTGCTCGCCGCGCAGCGTGCCGTAGGCGTAGGGGGCCTTGATGGCGAAGGTGGTGGACTTGAGGCCGGCTTCCTCGGCGTAGGAGGTGTAGTAGACCTCGGTCGGGTAGCCGTGCCGCTCCGCCCAGCGCAGGTACATGCGCTGCAGGTTCTGCGCCCAGTCCGCCGCGTCAGCGCCGCCGGCCTGGGCGTTGATCGAGATCAGCGCCTCACGGGAGTCGTACTCCCCCGACAGCAGCGTCCTGATCTCCAGCTGGTCGATCTCGCCACGCAGGGCGGCGAGCTCGGCTGCCGCCTCATCCCGGGTGGGCTGGTCGTTCTCCATTTCCGCCAGTTCGAACATGACCTTGGTGTCGTCGAGCCGCCGGCGCAGCTTGTCCAGCCGGGCCAGCTCGCCCTCCAGGTAGGACAGCCTCCGGGTGACGGCCTGCGCCCGCCCCTGGTCACTCCACAGGCCGGGATCACCGGCCTGCTCGCGCAGACGGTCCGCCTCTTTCGACATCGCATCCGGGTCGAGGACGGCAGCCACCGAGTCGAGGGTCGATGACAGTTCCGAGATTTCGGCCGCCGGGTCGAGCGTCGTCATGCCGGAAAGCCTACGCGAGCGGGAGGTCCCGCCGGACGATCACACCCTGGCTGTCCCCGCATTACGGATGCACCGGCAGGGTGCTGGCCGCGACCAGGGTGCGGATTGCCCGGACCGCCACGGACAGGGTGGCGACCGTGAACCGGTCGGTCTCCCAGATCTCGGTGAGGGTCTGTGTCGCCCGCCGCACCGTCGGCTCGTTGCGGCTCACCCATTCCGCCAGCCGCTGCTCGGGAGTGCCCGGCCCGGTCACCATGAGCACCTCCCTGGCGAGTGCGGCGTGCGCCGCATACAGGTCGTCCCTGAGCGCTCCGCGCGCCATCGTGTTCCACCTGTCATCGCGGGGCAGTGCCACGATCTGATCCCGGAGCCGGGTGATCAGCAGCCTGTCGGCCAGGTCGAAGTACACCTCTGCGGTCTCGGTGATGTCGCGACCCGTGCCGGCGGCGATCTCCACCAGGTCGATGGCCGAGTATGCCGGGACCATCCCGGCCACCCGCTCGGCCAGCGCCACGGGCACGTCCCGGGCGATGAAGGCTTCCTGCCGTTCGGTGAAGCCGACCAGGTCGCGGCCGGCCAGGAGCGCGGGCAGCCCGGCCGTGACAGCGGCCACCCCGCCGCCGAGGAACTCGATCGTGGCCCGGATGTCGAACGGCGGGCGGCGGCTGTGCAGCAGCCACCGGACCGCCCGCTCGAGCAGCTTGCGGCCCTCCAGCAGCAGGGCGATCTGGGTGGCCACGTCCACCTGGCCGTCGAGCACCTCCACCTGCGCCCAGAACCCTGCCATGTCGAAGATCTCCCTGGCCACCAGCCAGGCGCGGCTGATATCGGGGACCGAGGCGCCCGTTTCCTCGTTCGTCCGGAACAGGAAGGTGACGCCCGACCTGTTCACCATGTCGTTGACCACGACGGTCGTGATGATCTCCCGCCGCAGCGGGTGGCTGTGCATCTGCGTGGCGTACGCCACCCGCAACGGCGCCGGGAAGTAGGCGGACAGCACCGAGCGCAGGAACGGGTCGTCGGGCAGGTCGGAGTCGAGGACGTCCCCCACCGCGGAGATCTTGGCCTGGGCCAGCAGCACCGCGAATTCCGGCACCGTCAGGCCCAGGCTCGCCGCCCGGCGCTCGGCGATCTCCTTGTCGCCAGGCAGCGCGTCCATACGCCGCCGGATCCGCCGCTCGCGCTCGAGCCTGCGCAGGTAGCGCGCGTGGACGTGGAGCATCTGGGCTGCCTGCGCGCGGGCCGTGGCCAGCGCCCGGTTCTGGAGGTAGTTCTGCCGCAGCACCAGGGTGGCGACCTCGCCGGTCATCTCCTGCAGCAGCTCGCCCCGGGTCCGCGGGGTCAGTTCACCGGAGGTGACGCTCTCCTGCAGCAGGATCTTGATGTTGACCTCATGGTCGGAGGTGTCCACCCCGGCGGTGTTGTCGATGAAGTCGGTGTTGACCAGCCCCCCGGCCAGGGCGTACTCGATCCGGGCCGCCTGGGTCAGGCCCAGGTTGCCCCCTTCGGCGACCACCTGGGCGCGCAGCCGGGGGGCGTCGATGCGGACGGCGTCGTTGGCCCGGTCGCCGGCATCGGCGTGGGACTCGGTGCTCGCCTTCACGTAGGTCCCGACCCCGCCGTTCCACAGCAGGTCCACCGGTGCCGCCAGGATGGCCGAGATGAGCTGATCGGGCGCGAGCGTGTGCACGTCGTCGTCCAGGCCCAGGGCGAGCCGCACCTGGGGCGAGACCGGCAGCGACTTGGCCGTACGCGGCCACACCCCGCCGCCCGGCGAGATCAGTTCGGGACTGTAGTCCGCCCAGGCGGAGCGGGGCAGCGCGAACAGCCGCTTCCTTTCCGCGAAGCTGGTGGCCGGGTCGGGGTCGGGATCGACGAAGACGTGCCGGTGGTCGAAGGCGGCCACCAGCTTGATGTGCTGCGAGAGCAGCATGCCGTTGCCGAACACGTCGCCGGACATGTCGCCGATCCCGGCCACCGTGAAGTCGTCGGTGTCGGTGTCCGTGCCGAGCGTCGCGAAATGGAACCTGACCGACTCCCAGGCGCCGCGGGCGGTGATCGCCATCTTCTTGTGGTCGTAACCCTCCGACCCGCCGGAGGCGAACGCGTCGCCCAGCCAGTACCCGTAGGCGTTCGCGATCTCGTTGGCCGTGTCCGAGAAGGTGGCCGTCCCCTTGTCGGCCGCCACCACCAGGTAGGGGTCGTCACCGTCGTGCCTGACCACCCCGGGCGGCGGCACGACCTGGCCCGACACCAGGTTGTCGGTCACGTCCAGCATCGCGGCGATGAAGGTCTGGTAGCAGCTCCGCACCTCGCGCTGGTAGGCCTCCCGGTCGGCCTGATCGGGAAGGTTCTTGCAGACGAACCCGCCCTTGGCCCCGGAGGGGACGATGACCGAGTTCTTCACCTCCTGGGCCTTGGCCAGGCCGAGGATCTCGGTGCGGAAGTCCTCCCGCCGGTCGGACCAGCGCAGGCCGCCCCGGGCCACTGCCGCGAACCGCAGGTGCACCGCCTCGAGCCGCGGCGAGTACACGAACAGCTCGAACCGCGGCCGGGGCGCGGGCAGTTCCGGCACATGCCGGGCATCCATCTTCACCACGAGGTAGGGCGGCTCGTCCGGGGAGCCAGCTCGCCGGGCGCATGATCGGTCTGGAAGAAGGAGGTCCGCAGGGTGGCCAGGATCAGCCCCAGGTAGCTGCGGAGGATCCGGTCGTGGTCCAGGATGGCGACCTCGTCGAGCTGGCCGCGTATCTCCTCCGTGATGGCCTCGCTGCGCTCGGCCTCGCCCTGCTGGCGGGTGGGATCGAACCTGGACTCGAACAGCCGGATGAGCAGCCTGGTGATGGCGGTGTTCAGGGCGAGGACGCGCTCGATGTAGCGCTGGCTGAAGGTGATGCCCGCCTGCCGCAGGTACTTGGCGTACGTGCGCAGGACAACCACCTGCGGCCAGGCCAGGTGGGCGTCGAGCACGAGGGCGTTGAACCCGTCGTCCTCGATCTTCCCTTGCCATAGCGCCATCAGTGCGTCCTCGAACAGGCTCTTGACCTGTCCGGGATGCATCGGTCCCTGGGTGGGGGAGCCGCCGCGGCTCAGCCCGAAGTCATAGATCCAGAACGGCTTCGCCGCCGAGGGCCCGGCGAACTCATAGGGGTGCTCGTTGACCACCTCGACCCCCATGTGCTGGAGCCGGGGAAGCACGTCGGTGAGGGTGATCGGGGAGCCGATCCGGTAGATGGTCAGCCGCCACACCCCGTGCCGGACGTGGTCGCTGACCGGCCTGCCACCCGAGTAGCTTTCGGCTTCCCACAGGTCGAAGGCGGTGTCCTCGCCTGACCGCAGCAGGCCGTCCACCCGGACGAGATCGGTCAGGGCGTTCTCCGCGGGCACGTCCGTCTTGTAGGTTTCCGGGATCGCGGCGGAGCAGTTGGCCAGCAGCGACCGGGCGCGCTCCTCACCCAGCGTCCGGACCGCCGCGGCGGCGAGATCCTCGTCCCAGCTCCGGGCGGCCGCCGCCAGCGCCGCCTCCAGCGCGGCGGCGTCCACGTCCGGCAGGGACGTGCCCGGCTGCGCCCGCACCACGATGTGCAGCCGGGCCATCGCCGACTCCCCGACCGTGGCGCTGTACTCGACCGCGACCCCCTGCAGGGCCTCGCGCAGGATCTCCTGTGTCCGCAGCCGCACCCGCGTGGTGTACCGGTCCCTGGGCAGGTACACCATGCAGGACATGTAGCGCCCGTAGACGTCCTTGCGCAGGAACAGCCGGGTCTGCCGGTGGGTGCGCAGCCGGAGCACACCCAGCGCGATGGGGGTCAGTTCCTCCACCGAGATCTGGAACAGCTCCTCCCTCGGGTATCCCTCCAGGATCTCGGTCAGGTCCTGGGCGTCGTGGCTGTCCGGGGTCACCCCGGCCCGGTCCAGCACGCTGACCAGCTTGCGCCGCAGCACCGGGATGCGGGTGATGCTCTCGTGGTAGGCGGCGTGCGTGTAAAGACCGAGGAACCGGTACTCCCCGTCGATCTCGCCGCTCTTGCTGACCCGTTTGATCGCGATGTAGTCCAGGTAGGAGCGCCGGTGCACGGTGGACCGCGAATTGGCCTTGGTCAGGATGAGCCGCTGCGGCTCCTTGGCCCGTGCGCGCACCTCCGGCGGCAGGGCGGCGAAGGATGACGATCCGCGCTTGTCGTGCCGCAGGATGCCAAGGCCGGTGCCGGGCACCGCCTGCAGCGCCATCCCGTCCGGCCCTTCCATCAGGTCGTACTCGCGGTAGCCGAGGAAGGTGAAATGGTTGTCGGCCAGCCAGCGCAGCAGCGCCTGGGTCTCGGCCGGCGCCCCGGCCCCCTCCGCCGCGAGCTGGTCCGCGAGCCTGACCGCGGTTTCCTGCATCTTTGTGTAGTCCTCGACCGCGACCCGGACGTCGGCCAGCACCCGCCGCAGGTCGTCCTCGAGCCCGGCCAGGTCGGCGCCCGCGGTGTCGATCTCGAGGTGCGTCCACGATTCGGTGATCTCGTCGTGATGGCGGTCGCCCTCGGTGGGCGTGCCGACCACCTCCCACAGCTGCCCGGTGACGTCCCGGCGGACCACCAACTGCGGGTGGACGATGTGGTAGCTGTCCAGGTTGTGCCGGGCCAGTTCCATCGTGATGGAGTTGACGAGGAACGGCATGTCGTCGGTCACGATGTTGACAACGCCGCGGGATTCCTCCAGCGCGGCACTCTCACCGGCGGCCCGGACCTGCACCAGCGCGCGGCCCTGGGGGCGCCGGGCCGCCACCCTGACATGCTCGGCCGCGACCGCCCCGACCCGCATCGGGCCGGCCGCAGCAGATCCTCGGGGGCGACGTGCTGGTAGTAGGCCTCGAGGTACCGTAGTGGGTCCCCGACGCCGGCCTCGCCCGCGCCCGATGCCGCGACGGCGAGGGCCGCCTCGGCCAGCAAGAAGTGTGTCACCTCGCCCGCACTTTCCAGCATCTGTTCCTATCTCCCTTGCCAGCCCCCGGCGGCGGTGCCCCCTAGTCTCGCCCCGGCCCGGCGTCTACAGGTGGTCCCGGAGCTCCCACAGCAGTGGGAAATACCTCAGCGGCACCCGCTTACGCAGATATGGCGCACCGGTTAACCCACCGGTGCCGGACTTGGTGCCGATCTGCCGCTCCACCATCACCACGTGCCTCGCCCGCCATAGTCCCGCCAGCTCGTCGTGGGTGAGCAGGTCCTCGGCGAGCTGCCACTCCTCGTCGTGGGCGCCGCGGTCGCCCGCGATCACCCGCAATGACTCCAGGATCTGCTGGTCGTCGCCTACCGGCAAGCCGCGGGAGGCCAGCAGGCGCAGGTAGGCGTCCCACAGCGACGGCTCGGTGAGGCGCCGGGCCAGCCGGTCGCGCTGTGCGGCGCTGATGGCGCGGAACCTGGCCGGGAAGGCATGGTCCTTGCACCCGGAGAGGAACTCGAGCTCCCGGTACTGCACCGACTGGAACCCGCTGGCCGGCGCGAGGACTGCACGGAACTCCAGGAAGTCCTGCGGGGTCATCGTCTCCAGGATGTCCACCTGGGCGATGAGCAGCCGCTCGATCACGTGCACCCGGCGCAGCAGATGACGTGCCCGCCAGGTCTCGTCGGTCATCATCGCGTCGCGGGCGGCCTCGAGCTCGTACAGCGCCTGCCGGAACCACAGCTCGTAGACCTGGTGGACGGTGATGAAAAGCAGCTCGTCGTGGGCCGGCGGATCGGCCTGCGGTACCTGCTGGGACAGCAGTTCATCCAGGCGCAGGTAGCCGCCATAGGTGAGCAGGCCGCCCTCTTCGCCGAATCTCCGCCCACCGGCGGGTGCGGCGGCAGGCGCCGACGCCGGGCCGTCCGGGCTGGTGGCAGCATCACGCCGCCCTCGTGATGTCACGCCGTTCCCTCGATCGCCGTTGATCGTTCTGCTGCTCGGACTCGACTTTACGCGGGCGGCGACGGCGGGGCGAACAGCGGGAGGACCTCGGGGTTGGCGAGCGCGTCCGGGTCGGCCGCCTCCGCCACCGGGGTCCCGAGCAGGATCCGCCGGACGGGAACCTCGAGTTTCTTGCCCGACAGCGTCCGCGGCACACCCGGCACCTGATGGATCTCGTCCGGCACATGCCGGGGCGAGAGCTGTGCCCGCAGCTCCGCCTTCAGCCGGGTGATCAGTTCGTCGTCGAGCTCGCAGCCGGGTTCGAGCACCACGTACAGGATCAGCCGTCCGTCCGCCCCGAGCTGCCCGGTGTCCACCACGAGGCTGTCGGTGATCTCCGGCAGCCGCTCCACCACCCGGTAGAACTCGCTGGTACCCATCCGCACCCCGCCCCGGTTCAAGGTGGCGTCCGACCGGCCGAAGATGACGCAGCCGCCGTCGGGGAGCATCGTGATCCAGTCGCCGTGCCGCCACACGCCGGGATAGGCGCCGAAATAGCTGGCCCGGTACCGGTCACCGTCCGGGTCATTCCAGAACCCGGTCGGCATCGACGGCATCGGCCCGGTGATGACCAGCTCACCGACCTCGCCGGTGACCGGCCGGCCGTCGGCGCCGTACGCCTCCACCCGGGCGCCCAGGCAGCGGCCGGCGATGACGCCTGCCCGTACCGGCAGCAGGGGTGAGGGACCCACGAAGCCGGTGCACACGTCGGTGCCACCGGAGAACGAGCCCAGCTGCAGGCGGTCGCCCACCTGCTGGTAGACCCACCGGAACCCTTCCGGCGGCAGCGGGGAGCCGGTCGAGCCGATGCCGCGCAGCCCCGCCAGGTTCAGTTCCCGGCCCGGGGACAGGCCGGCCTTGGCGCAGGCCATCAGATACGGCGCGCCGGTGCCGAAATAGCTGACCCCGGTGGCGGCGGCCAGCCGCCACAGCGCGTCGGTGCCCGGGTAGGTGGCGCTTCCGTCGTAGGCGACCACGGTCGTCCCCGCGAGCAGCCCGCCGGCCAGGTAGTTCCACATCATCCAGCCGGTGGTGGTGTACCAGAAGAACACGTCTCCGGCGCCGAGGTCCTGGTGCAGGCACAGCGCCTTCAGGTGCTCGAGCACGATCCCGCCGTGGCTGTGGACGATGGCCTTGGGCAGGCCCGTGGTCCCGGACGAGTACAGCACCCACAGCGGATGGCCGAACGGGACGTCCTCGAACTCCGGCGCCGCCGCTGCGGTCTGGGCGCCGGGCAGGTCCCCGAAGGCCAGGGTGGCCACCCCCGGCTTGACACCGATGGTCCCTTCGCCGGGGCCCACCATGATCACGGCGGACAGGCCCGGCAGGGCAGCGGCGATGGCCTCGACCGACCGCCGCCGGTCGTACTCCCGGCCGCCGTATCGGTAGCTGCCGGTGGCCAGCAGCACCTTCGGCGTGATCTGCGCGAAGCGGTCGATCACACTGTGTGGCCCGAAGTCGGGCGAGCACGAGGACCAGATCGCGCCCAGGCTCGCGGTCGCCAATAGGCCTATGAGCGCGGCCGGGACATTGGGCAGGAACGCGGCGACCCGGTCGCCCCTGGTCACCCCGAGTGCGGCCAGCCCGGCCCGCACCCGGGCGACCTCGGCGGCGAGCCCGGAGTAGGTCAGCGTGACCTGGCGGCCTTCCTCGTCGCGGGCTATGACCGCGATCCTCGTGGGATCGTGGTGCGCCGTCCGCAGGGCGTTGCGCGCATAGTTGAGCGTGGCGCCGGGGAACCAGGTCACCTCGGGCATCGGGCCCGGGCCAGCCAGTACCGGCCCGTCCCCGCGCTCACCGAGCACCCCGAAGTAGTCCCACAGCGAACCCCAGAAGGCGGCCGGATGCCCGACCGACCACTGCCAGAGCCGGTGGTAATCGCGAGCCGCTGCCGCCGCCGCGGCGCCCTCCCCGCCCGAGGGCCCCCCGCCCAGGTCCACGCGCCCTCGCGCCGAGAGCCACCGCCGGAAGTCGGTGATCCGTGCCCGCTCGATCAGGTCAGGCGACGGCTCCCACAGCACCTCGCCGTAATCATTTCCCGGCAGCCCTGTGCCCGCCCTGACCTCGTCGCCCGTTGGCATAGCCCCCAGCATCGAGCCTCCATCGCGCTGCCGCAACGTGACATAGCACGGGTTAGTGCCACGCATACCGCTACAAACCGGACGTGATCATGGGCGCAAGTCGTGCTAAGAGGCCCCGGCAAGATAGCGGCGCACGGCGATGAGCGACCAGATCGCCTCGACCACGCCGAACGGCCAGGCGCCGGCCAGGAAGCCGTAACCGGCCGAGGCGAGGCAGCCGACCGCGAAGGCCAGGATGAAGAGCCGGTTCCGGCGTTCGAGCGCGTACATCGTCATCATGAAGGTGACAGCGACCACGCCGTAGATGGTGATCGCCGTGTGTGCCGTCATGTCACCGGTCCTCCCACCAGGAACGTGATCACCCCAATGGCGGCCGCTCCCACGATGGCGGACACCACCCCGCGCCGCAGGACCACCAGCCACACGGCTGCCGCCGCGAGCACCCCGGCCTGCCACGGGTAGGCCAGCGACAGCCCGAGCGGGACGGCCGCCCCGGCGATGGCCCCGATGGATGCCGGGCCCGCGCCGGTCAGGAAGGCCTGCACGCCGGCGTTGCCCCGGAGCCGATCGAAATGGCGCGCGCCGGCGAGCACGAAAGCGAACGAGGGAGCGAAGGCGACCGACGAGGCCAGCAGCCCGCCTCCGACCCCGGCGGCGGCATAACCCACCACGGCCACAGTCTGCACCACGGGTCCCGGCGTGACCTGGCCGAGCGCGACCGCTGTGAGGAACTGGCTCGCGGTCATCCAGTGATAGGTATGCACGGCGTCGTGCTGCATCAGCGGGATGATCACGAATCCGCCGCCATAAGAAAGGGCGCCGACCTTGAACGCCACCCAGGCCACCGCGGCCAGTCCCCCGGCCGCGACCGTGCCGCCGACGGCGGTGAGCAGCAGCGCGCCGGGGGCCGGCCGCGCGGGTGGCCGCGGCCGTGTCCGCGGGCGCGACCGGACGGCGACCTCGATCAGCCCACACGCGACCAGGACGAGCACCAGCCAGGGCCCGAGGATGGCGCCGGCCGCGGCCCCCGCCAGCAGGTAGCCGCTCCAGCGCGCATGCGCCAGCCAGGCAGACCGGGCGGCCCCGGGGTCTGGGGAGCCGGGAGCCACCGGCGGCGCTGGCAGCCCCGGCTTGCCTGGCAGCCCCGGCTTGCCTGGCAGCCCCGGCTTGCCTGGCAGCCCCGGCTGGCCTGGCAGCTCGGGCGGACTTGGCGGGCCCGCGTCCGTTTCGCGCGGGCCGGCTGGCGGCTGCCCGGCCCGCCGCCAGCTGGCCGGCACCAGCGCCACGGCAGCGGCCAGCGCGACGGCGGGAACGGCCGCCCCTGCCCCGAGTGCCGCCCCGGAGACCCAGCCCGGCGGGCGGGCGGCGAGGAAGACGCCTGCCAGGGCGAGGATCACCACGAGACCCGGGAAGATGAAGCAGAAGCCGCCCACCAGGGCACCGGCCGGCCCGCGCAGCCGCCACGCGCAGTAGATCGCGAGCTGGGTCGACGCGGGGCCGGGCAGCAGGTTGACCACGGCAACGCCGTCTTCGAACTCACTCCCGGCCAGCCAGCCGCGGTCCTGGACACACAGGGTGCGCAATAGCGCGATGTGGGCCGGCGGCCCGCCGAACCCGATGCACCCGATCCGCCCCCATTCGCGGGCAATGACGGCCAGTGACACCCGCTGCGACTCCTGCGCCACGAGCGTCAACCTATCGGTGACACCCGGTGGGTCAACCGGCCGTTGGCCACGTGGTCAGCCAGTTGACGGCGCGGACGACGTTCGCCGTGTCGGCGAGGTCGGCCAGGACGACGTCGGCGCCCGCGTCCCGCAGTTCGGCGGCTGACGAGCGCCCACTGGCCACGGCCACCGAGCGCGCGCCCCCCATCCGGGCCGCCGCCACGTCGCGGGTGGAGTCGGCGATGTACACTGTCGCCTCCTCGGTGAATTCCACCCCGTATTTCTCGGCCGCCCGCCTGCGCGCGTTCAGCAGCAAGGCGCCCTTGGGGAAGACCTCCGAGCCGTACCCCCCGACGTCGGTGTCGAAGAACGGTTCCAGGCCGAACGCTTGCAGCTTCTCGATGGCGTTCGCCTTGATGGCGCCGGTGAGCAGGGTCTGCACCACGCCGGGCAGGCCGCCCACCTCGGCCACGGCGGCCCGCGCGCCCGGCAGGAGGTGGCCCTGCTGCGTGAGCTGGGCCCGCCGGGTGCGGAACGCGGACGCGAGTTCACCAGCGAACCTGCCGAGCAGCTCCTCGCCCGCCGGGTGGGAGGTGCGGGAGTCGGTCACGTTCAGCGCGAGCGCGTCGAAGAAGGTCTCCGACTCCGTCCGCCCGGCCGTTTGTGGCAGCCGCACCAGAGGCCGGCCCGTCACTTTACGGAACGCGTCCACGTATGCCGCCCTGGTCACCCGTCCCACGTCCAGCAGGGTCAGATCGACGTTCCACAGGACCAGACGGTGAATGGGGACCTCCGGGGCTCGCGGTCGGATGCCCGGGGCCACACGTGGTCGCCCCCCCGCCGGGCCAACGGCCGGTGTCACCCCATCTGGCGGCGAGGCCAGCCTATGCCAGAAGCCCGCGCGCCGGGCCCTTAGCCGGCGTCTGGTAGC
Organism: uncultured Actinomycetes bacterium; assembly: GCA_963741615.1. Taxonomy (GTDB): domain Bacteria; phylum Actinomycetota; class Actinomycetes; order Streptosporangiales; family Streptosporangiaceae; genus UBA9676. The sequence goes on along the minus strand of CAVUIU010000028.1, from coordinate 138,586 downwards.
CCTAGCCCATGTGGGGGTAGCGGTAGTCCACCGGCGGGACGAAAAGCTCCTTGATGGCGCGGGCGTTCACCCACCGGATCAGGTTGAAGATCGACCCGGCCTTGTCGTCGGTGCCGCTGGCCCGTGCCCCGCCGAACGGCTGCTGGCCGACGACCGCGCCGGTCGGCTTGTCGTTGATGTAGAAGTTGCCCGCCGAGAAGCGCAGCGAAGCCGTGGCCGCCGCGATCGCGGCCCGGTCCTGGGCGATGATCGAGCCGGTGAGCGCGTAGGGCGCGGCGTCGGCCGCCTGGGCCACCATCTCGTCGTAACGGGCGTCGTCGTAGACGTGCACGGCGAGGATCGGCCCGAAGTACTCGGTGGTGAACACCTCGTCGGCCGGGTCGGAACACTCCAGCACGGTGGGCTGGACGAAATACCCCTCGGAGTCGTCGGCCTGCCCGCCGGTCAGCACCCGCACCGACGGCCTGGCCCTGGCGGCCGCAAGAGCCCGGGAGTGCTTGGCGAACGCCCGCCCGTCGATGACCGCCCCCATGAACAGCGAGAGGTCGGCCGCGACGTCACCCATGGTGAGCGACTCCACCTGCGCCAGGAATTCGTCGCGCATGCCCTGCCACAGCGTGTGCGGCACGTACGCGCGCGACGCGGCGGAACACTTCTGCCCCTGGTACTCATAGGCGCCCCGGATCAGCGCCGTGGCCAGGACCGCCGGCTGGGCGGAGGGGTGGGCGATGACGAAGTCCTTGCCGCCGGTCTCCCCGACCAGCCGGGGGTAGCCGCGGTAGCCGGCGATGTTCTCCCCCACCGTCCGCCACAGGTGCTGGAACGTGGCGGTGGACCCGGTGAAGTGGATGCCCGCCAGGTCCGGGTGCGGCAGTGCCACCTCCGACACCGCCTGCCCGTCCCCGGTCACCAGGTTGATCACCCCGGGCGGCAGCCCGGCGGCCTCGAGCAGCCGCATCGTGAAGTGGGCGGCGAGCTGCTGGGTCGGGGACGGCTTCCACACGACGACGTTGCCGAGCAGCGCCGGCGCGGTCGGCAGGTTCGCCGCGATCGAGGTGAAGTTGAAGGGGGTGATGGCCAGCACGAAGCCTTCCAGCGGCCGGTACTCCATCCGGTTCCAGGCCCCCGGGCCGGACTCTGGCTGCTCGGCCAGCAGCCGCCGCGCGTAGTGCACGTTGTAGCGCCAGAAGTCGATCAGCTCGCAGGCGGCGTCGATCTCGGCCTGGTACACCGACTTGGACTGGCCGAGGATAGTGGCGGCGTTGATCGTCGCTCGCCACGGGCCGGCCAGCAGATCGGCGGCCTTGAGCATGATCGCCGCACGGTCGTCGAAGGTGAGCGCCCGCCAGCCGGGCGCGGCCGCCGCGGCCGCGTCGATCGCCGCCACCACGTCCTCCCCCGCCGCGTTGCGCATGGTGCCGAGCACGTGCCGGTGGTTGTGCGGCGCGACCACGTCGATTGGTTCCCCGGCACCGGCCCGCTGCCGTCCGCCGATGGTCATGGTCAGCTCGGCATGCTCCCCGGCCAGTTCCTTGATCCTGCTTTCCAGCGCGGCCCGGTCGGGGTTGCCCGGAGGGTACTGCCGGATGGCCTCGCCGCGCGGAGGCGGGACGTTGGTGACGGCGTCCATGGCGAGACCCCCTGAACTAACCCGGTGTCAATGGCGGCCGGGTCCATCGTCGCACGTGCCGCCACGGAGCATAAGCGCGGCCAGCGCACCACCCGCGGAGATGGCGGTCAGCAGCAGCGCGCAGTCATGCAGGGCGATGACCGGCGAGCCGGTCATGCATGCCCGGGCGGCGTAGAAGGTGGCAAGCAGCGCGATGCCGAACGACCCTGACAGTCGCTCGGCGATGTTGAACAGCGTGTTCGCATCGGGCATCCGGGTGTCGTCGAGGTCGCCGAGCAGGGCCAGGACGAGCGGCTGCACGGTGAGCCCGAGCGCGATCCCGCGCCCGCAGAGCAGCGTGGCGGTCAGCCAGGCGGGGGTCCGGGCACCGATCAGGACCAGTCCCGCGGTGCTGACCGCGAGCAGTGCCAGGCCCGCCGAAACGCTGTAGGCGATCACCGCCGGCCGGGACTTCCCGTGCTCGACAACGGAATTGCCCAGCCAGGCGACCAGGCCCATGGCAACCCCCTGGGGCAGCAGCACCAGGCCGGTGACCGTTGCCGACCGGTGCTGGATGTCGGTGAGGAAGACCGCGCGGCCGCCACCGAGAGCCATCCCCGGTCAGGTCCCTGGCTTGTGCCATAGGTGACCAGGCCCAGCCCGGTGGCGAGCAGCAGGCCGGCGCTGACCGGCATGGTCCGTACCCCGGACTCTCCCCCGTTCCCGCTGACCCTGCCCAGGAGGAGTACCATGGCCAGCGACGACGTCCGGCGCCGCGTGCCGGCCCCGATGAATCGGTCACGACAGCACGCGCACGCCGGGAAGGCGAGCCGCATGGCCGGCGGACAGCCGATCGGTGAACCGGCCAGCGCGGTCGCCACTACTCACCCGCCAGGGTGCCTGAATGCAGGCCAGCCACGGCGTGACGCTCGTGGCGCATCCGGCCATGCCGAAGTCGAGGTACCCGCTCACCGCCAGGCGGCGGTCGCCAGTGGGCTCCGGCCGGCAGCGAGGCCAGCACCGCGATGCCGACCACCGATGAATCGACCAGGCGACAGCATGAGCCGCCGAGGCAGCCGAGCGTCGCATGCCAGTGGACATGCCCGCCGTGGTGACCGGCGAAGGGTGCCTGGCCCTACCCGGCCAGGTAGGGCAGCTCCTGGGAGGCGTACCAGAGCAGTTCATGCCCCTCGGCCCCGTCCACGACGAACTGGGCGTCGTCGTCGCCTTTCTCGGCAGCCGGGAGCGCGGCCACCGCCTCGGCGATGTCCGCCATCGCGAGCAGATCGTCGACGTGGCCGGACACGACCCGGTCCACCGGGACCGGGTCGCGGATCTCGACCAGGGTCGGCTCGCCGAAGTCGCCGACCCGCCCGATCTGCTCGTCGGGCACGTCAGCAGCGAGCACCACCCGCCGCCGGGGTGCCAGCGGGTCGTCGGCGAGCAGCCGCAGCGATGCCCGGGCCGCGTGCATCATCGCGACGTACTCGAGCTCCTCCAGATCGCCGCTGGCGTACCACTCGCGCAACGCCGGGGTCACCGCGAACCCGCGCACGGGCGCGGGACCGATCGCGCCGGTGCGCAGCAGGCTGGTCAACGCCAGCAGCGTCGCCGGCAGGTACACGCGCATGAACTCCCCAGATACGGTGAGAGGCGCCGCACACAACAGACGGTGAAGCCGCGTCTCCAGTGATCGAGTGTGCCACCGATAACCGTCGTCGGCAGCCGAACGGGCACCAGGCCGACGGCGGAACCCCTCCCGGGGCAGAACCCCTCCCGGGGCAGAACCCTCCCCGGGGGCGGAACACTCCCCGGGGGCGGAACCTCTCCCTGGGGCCGCGGGTCAGGCTGGACCGCGGTTGCCGCCGGCCAGCGCCGCGGCGACGGCCGCCACCGCGTCGGTGACAGCAATGTGCTCCCAGATCCGGACGACCCGCCACCCGGCCGCTGTCAGCGCGGCGTCCGCCGCCCGGTCCCGCTCCACGTTCCGGCGCAGTTTCGGCGCCCAGTACCACTCGTTGACCGCAGGGTCCCGCCCGTGCTCCGGGCAGGCGTGCCAGAAGCAGCCGTCCACGAAGACAGCCACCCGCCGGGCGGTGAACGCGATGTCCGGGCGCACTCTGGCACCCTCGTCAAGGTCAAGGCGGAAGTCTTTGCGGAACCGGTATCCCTGGCGGTGCAGCGCACTGCGCAACGCGATCTCGGGCTTGGTGTTGGTACGCCGGATGGCGCGCATGTTGGCGGAGCGGCCCGCGCTGGACGGGGCTGGGTAGTCACCCACGGAGCCCAAGGCTAGGGCACTTCTGCTGGCCCATGCGGCAGGTCCGCCCAGCCGGGCGGGCCCGCTCAGCCGAGTGGCAGGCCGAACAGTTCCGCGAGCGTGGCGACGGTCACCTCGGGCTGGGTATGCAGGACGCCAACCATCCCGGTGGCCTCGGCGACCCGGATGTTGGCCTCCATGTCGTCGATGAACACACACTCACTGGGCGCGAGCCCGAGCAGGTCGGCGGCGTGCAGGAAGATGCGCTCCTCGGGCTTGCGCATGCCGACCTCGGCCGAGATGACAACCGCGTTGTACATGTCATCGAACACGTCACGCGGGTATGCGTCACTCCCCCACGAGTTCGACAGCAGGCAGGTGCGCAGGCCGGCCGCGCGCGCAGAGTGCACGGCGGCGTACATCGGCTCGCAGGGGATGGAGGCGGCGAACATCCTCGTGAGCAGCCCCTCGGCCGGGATCTGTACGCCGTCGCGGGTGGCCAGCCTGGAGGCGAGCAGGCGCTCGAACTCGCTGCTGGTGCACTCGCCCCGCTCAAGAGCGTGGATCGGGTTGCCGTCCCCGGCCGGATCATAGGCCGCGAGCACCCAAGGCCGCATGACGGCGGCGTAGGTGTCGTGATCGATGCCTTCGGAGTCCAGCCAGGCCTGCACCGTGTCCAGGATCGGGCTGGTCATCACGCCGCCCCAGTCGGTGATCAGGCCACGAAGGTCGCGCACATCCCGAGCCTAAGGGACAAGCCGCGCGTCCCCGCGATGGTCACCCCTTGGGGACAGATCCACGCTGGGACCATCGAGCTGCGTCACCCAGGTGCCGGAGCGCAGCCCAGTCGCGGGCATGCAGGGCTTCGGGGACGGCCGCCAGTATCGCTCCGCCGGCGAGGGCGAACAGGGCCCCGGCAAGGAAGATCTTGTTGTCATCTTTTGCCTGGGCGGCATGGTCGATGCCAACCGCCGCGCGCGCTATCGTATCGCCGGGGGCCACGGCCTCGTCCCAGACGGTGTTGTATCCGTCAGTCGAAAAGGGGGGATAGGAGGCCCAGTCATAGGTACTGGCCGACGGGATGTGGTAGCCCACATACAGAGTTGGTTTCCCGCGGGCTTGGTAGACTATTTCTGGGATCGCAGCTGACGCGGTGACGCTGTTGTAATTCACGCCGACGTTGTGAGTTTTCAGCGGAAAGGCAGCCAGCGCTGTAATCGCACCGCCGTTGCGTTTGAAGGTTAGCCCTATGTTCCGGCTGTGTTCCTTACAGGATGGGCCAGAGCAATCCACAAAAGTCATGCCAGGCGGTGAAGACACCGCCACCCCCGCGAATGCCCCGCCAGGCGGGAGGTTGCCAGCCAGCCTGAGCTCGATCGTCATCATAGCTTTTCCGTGGCCGACCGGATCGATTTTATAGATTATACCCTCCAAGCGGGAGGTTGAGCTTATATACAGGTGAGTAAAAGCGGGGGTAGGCCGTTCGGTGATTGTGGGATACAGCCTGAAGGCCCCAATGAGAAGCGCCAAGCCCAGGATGGCCAGAGCGAGCGGAGCGATGATCTCCTTCCGCCTTGATCGCTTGTGCGCTGTGGGCAACGGCAGCGTGTGGCCAGGCGGCTCAGATGGCTGGCCCGCGGGTCCGGGTCGATAAACGACCGATACGTCTGACATCTGCTACCCCCATGGTAATGACCTACTGCCGCCAGCCTGCCTATCCATGAACTGGGTGTCAGTCAGCTGGCTGACGCGGTTGCGGTCAGCTTGCTGACACCCGTCCGGCGGGGTCTCCCCCCGTCATCAGGTAGGAGGCCTGGGCTTGCCGGGAAATGCTGGCCGTGAGGTAAGAATCAAGTAGCCCGGCGGCTGCGGTGGCTTAGTGGTCTCGTCCGCTAGATCGCGAACTGCCATTGGCTGGCTGAGCCGACGTAGCGCACGCCACGGCCATCAGCTAGTGCTCCTGCGCGGCGCCGTCAGTGTCAGTGCCCTTCACGGGGTCGGCGACTCCCGGTGCGACCGCCTCGCGGATGGCGTTCAGCTCGCGGGTAGCCAGTCACCGCTGGCTATGTGCGATCCGCCGAGCGCGAAGGTGACCGTCCAGGCGATGACAGCGACCAGCCAGATCACGATGTTGGCTGGCCGGCATGTCCGGACAAACACCCATCATCGACCGGGGTAAATTCTGCCCCGGGCAGACCGGGCTGGCAGAATTCCTCCAACGGCCCGCTGGGCGGAGAGGGGCAGACAGATGCAGCCAGTCGCCGTCGTCACCGGAGCCAGCAGCGGGATCGGCGCCGCCACCGCGATCAGGCTTGCCGGGGCGGGGCCGGCTACCACGTGATCCTCGCCGCACGGCGTGCCGACCGGATCGATGCCGTGGCCGAGCGGATACGTGCAGAGGGCGGCTCCGCGCAAACCTGTGCCTTCGATGTCACCGACCGCGCCGCCGTCGATTCCTTCGCCGACGCACTAGACCGCTGCGACGTGCTGGTCAACAATGCCGGTGGTGCGTTCGGCGCCGAAACCGTCGCCGAGGCTGATCCCGCTGACTGGCGGGCCATGTACGAGGTCAACGTGCTCGGCACGCTGAACGTGACCCAGGCGCTGCTCCCCCGGCTGATAGCCAGCGGCGATGGCACCATCGTCGTGATGGGGTCCACGGCGGGCTTCGTTGCCTACGAGGGCGGCGGCGGGTACGTCGCAGCCAAGCATGGCGAACACGCGATCGCGGCGACGCTGCGGCTGGAACTGTCTGGCCAGCCGGTGCGGGTGATCGAGATCGCGCCCGGCATGGTACGCACCGACGAGTTCGCGCTCAACCGGTACCGGGGTGACTCCGACCGGGCCGCCGCCGTCTACGCGGGCGTGCGTGAGCCCCTCACCGCCGATGACGTCGCGGACACCGTCAGCTGGGCTGTCACCCGGCCCTCCCACGTCAATGTGGATCTGCTGGTGCTCCGCCCACGGGCCCAGGCCGCCCAGCACAAGGTGTACCGCGAGCAGTGACCAGGCCGTGTCCCTGCTGAGCCGACCAGCCTGCCGCACCCGGCGGGCGGGTCAGTCCATCAGTGCCGTCAAGAGGTCCGGGTAGAAGGCACGAGATGCCTGGTCGTAGACGGCGAAGATCGGCGCGAACGACCAGATGCCCCAGGACATGCCGTGTTGTTCGGCAAGCCGGCGGTTGAACCGGGTCCACCGTGCGCGGCTGGCCATGTCGGCGTTGTTCGTGGTGCCGAACTCACCGAGGAACAGCGGCCGGCCGCCCGGCCCCAGGCGGCGACCTGGGCGAACCCGGTGCGGAGCTCGGCCTCCTGGTCTGGTGTCTGATCCCAGGTGGAACCGAGCCAGCCGCGTGGGTTGCCGAACACGTGGTCCTCACCGAGCCACATCTCCCCCTGCATGGTGAACGTGATCGGCCAGTAGTGGTGAATGCCGACGATCAGGTTGCGCTCGGCGTCGGGCAGCGACAGCTCACCGAGAAAGCGGGCGTTGTTCATGGTGCGGGGGCCGAGCAGGATCGTCCGCCACTGATCCCGTTCCCGGACGGCACCGATCAGCTCGGCGGCGGCCTTGTTCCAGATCATGTCGAGCGCCTGCCCCGGCTCGGTGAGCGGTTCCAGTACCACATCCGGACCGCGGCCGGCGAGCGCGGCGACCAACTGCCCGGCATCGGCCAGCGTGGCGGCGAGATCAGCTTCCGGGTCCGCCGTCGGCTCGGGGAGGTGGTTCGAGACGGCGACGGCGAGTCCGAGCTCCGTTGCGTCATCGACGATCGCCTCGACGCGGTGGAGCACGGCCGGGTCCAGCCCGCCGGGCGTGCGATGGGCCGCCAGGCAGATCAGCAGCCGGACGGCGGTGAAACCGGCCTGGGCGCAGGCTTCGAGGTGAGAGCGCTCGATGTCGATCGTCCAGCCCCGCTCCATGGCGGCACCGAGATCCGGCCCGAAGTTCACGGTGCGGGCCAGCCGCGCCTGCGCGGCGCGGGCGCGCTCGCCAGGTTCAGTCGTGGGGGTCTGCGCCATGTCGGTTCACGTCCCTTCCCGGGAGGTTGGCCAGCTGAGGGTGCCGGTTCGCACTGCCTCGGTGAACGCGGCGATCCAGTCGCGCTCCGCGCGGTGGAGCGCGAGCTGGTAGCGGTGCTCGGACAGGAAGATCGGCGGAACGCCGTCCCCTTCGGCCCCGGCCAGGGCTGCTTCGGCGGCGGCGATCGATTCGCCGAGCGCCTGTGACCGTGCCCGCAGGATCTCCGTCACCCGGTCCGGGCCGAGGGCGTACATGAACGACAGGGCCGCCGGGAACTCGTCGGCGCGTGCCGGATCTCTCAGCGACTCTGCCACCCAGCCCGTGAGCGCATCGCGCCCGGCGCCGGTGATCACATAGCTGACCCGCTCGGGCCGGTTTCCCTCCCGGCTGGGTTCGCCGGCGCTCACCAGGCCGGCGTCGGCCAGCCGCTGCACCACGTCGTACAGGGACGCGGGGCGGACGCCTGGCAACCGGTCGTGCGCCCGTTCGCTGATGCGCTGACGCATCGCGTACGGATGCAGCGGCTCCTCGGCGAGCAGCCCGAGCACGACCAGGGCGAGCGGGCTGCGGAGTTTGCGGGGCGGCATGCGCTCATACTAGCAGACAAATATTTGAAATCGACTAGTCGGTATCAACTAGTCGGCCCGGGAACGCCGGTGCGGGCTTGTCAGCTGGACTACCGGCCGGGCACGGAACCCACGGGATACACCTGCTCACCGGCCACCCAGACGGCCCGCGCCCGCAGGTCGTCGCCGAGCCAGGCGAGGTCGGCCGCGGTGCCGGGCGCCAACCGCCCCAGGTCGGGACGGCCGATCAGGTCCGCTGGGATCCGGGTGGCCGCCGCGACCGCTTCCGCCAGCCCCACGCCGGCCGCCACCGTGTTAGCCACCGCCCGGTCCATCCGCAGCACCGATCCGGCCAGTGTCCCGTCCGCCCGGCGGGGCGCCCCGTCATCCCCCGGCCGCACCTCGACCTCATCCCCGCCGAGCCGATACCGCCCAGGGGGCATGCCGACGGCCGCGGTCGCGTCGGTGACCAGGCAGATCCGGCCCGGGGCCGCGGCGAAGGCGATCGCGCACGCGACCGCCCCGACATGGCTCGGATCGGCGATGAGACCGCTGGTCAGCCGGGGATCGGCAAGCGCCTGACCGACCACGCCTGGCTCGCGGTGATGCAGCGGCCGTTGCGCATTGAAAAGGTGGGTGACCATCCGGGCGCCCGCATCCGCAGCCGCCGCCACCTGCCGCGCGGTGGCATCGCTGTGACCGACGCTGACCACCACCCCCGCTGACGCCAGCGCCGCGACCGCTGCCAGACCGCCGTCCAGCTCCGGGGCCAGCGTCACCACCCGCAACACCCCTGCCCCGGCCGCGAGCAGGTCCGCGACCATCGCTGGCGAGGGCGGCACCATCCACTCCCGGCGGTGCGCCCCGGCCCGGCTGGGCGCAAGGAACGGTCCCTCCAGGTGCACACCAAGCACGCGCGCGCCGAACGGCGAATCCCCGGCGAACCCGGCTGCGCGGCGCAACGCGGCGGCCAGCTCATCAACCGGAGCGGTCACGAAGGTGGGGAGGAACGCGGTGGTTCCCGTCTCCGGCAAGCGCTGCACCGTGCTCGACCAGCCGGCCGGGTCCACCTCGGCCAGGTTCACCCCGAAAAAACCGTTGACCTGGAGATCGACAAGACCGGGCACGAGATACCCGCTGCCGAGTACGAGATCAGGGCGGTGGGGCGGCACCCCCCCGGCGGCCTCGGCCACGAGGCCGTCGGTGACCAGCACGTAGCCGGGTTCGAGGATGGCGGGCTCTCCCGTCCCCGGAACGACCCGGGGCGCGGTGATCAGCAATTCACCGCCCCGCCGCGCCATCGTCCCGGGAGGTCACTGACCGAGCCGTGTCATCATCTCGGGCGGGTAGCGGTCGCCCGCCGCGACCCCGGCCGGGGCCAGCTCATCGAGATGACGCAGTTCGTCGGGGGTGAGCGTGATCTCGGTGGCTGCCAGGTTCTGCTCCAGGTAGGCGCGGCGCTTCGTGCCCGGGATGGCGACCAGGTCGTCGCCCTGGGCGAGCACCCAGGCCAGCGCCAGCTGGGCCGGGGTCACGCCCTTGGCAGCGGCAAGGGCGGCGATCCGGTCCGCGACAGCGAGGTTGCGCTCCAGGTTCTCCCCCTGGAAGCGAGGGGCGCGGCGGCGGAAATCGCGCTCGCCGAACCCCCCTGCCGCTGACAGGGCCCCGGTGAGCAGGCCGCGGCCGAGCGGGCTGTAACACACCATCCCAGCGCCGAGTTCGCGCAGCAGCGGCAGCACTTCCATCTCCGGGTCGCGGCTGAACAGCGAATACTCGTACTGCCCGGCCGCGATGGGATGGACGGCGTGTGCCCGGCGGACTGTGGCCGGTGACGCCTCGGAGATACCGAGGAAGCGCACCTTCCCCTCGCTGACCAGCTCGCTCAACGTGCCCCAGGTCTCCTCGATCGGCACGTCCGGGTTGACGCGATGCTGGTAGTAGAGGTCGATGTGGTTGACGCCGAGACGCTGCAGCGAGTCGCCGCAGGCGCGGCGCACGAAGTCGGGCCGCCCGTTGACGCCGCGGGTGCCGTCCGGCCGGAATTCCTGGCCGAACTTGGTCGCGAGCACCACGTCGTCACGGCGGTTCTTGATCGCCTCTCCGACGAGACTCTCGTTGGTGTGCGGACCGTAGGAGTCCGCGGTATCGAGCAGTTTCACCCCCAGATCGAGGGCCCGGTGGATGGTGGCGATGGACTCCTCGTCATCGGGAGTTCCGTAGGACTGGCTCATGCCCATGCAGCCGAGGCCTAGTTCGGGGACGGTCAGGTCCCGGCCGAGTGTGCGCTGCCTCATCGGTGTCCGCCTCTCGTCACTCAGCTCCCGGGCGCACCCTACCCCTGGCAGCAGGTTCGGGTGGGGGCGGCGGGTTCGGGAAGCGGGCGGCCGTGGTCAGGCGCTGGCCTTGCCCCGGGGCTGACGCTTGCGGCTTCCGTCGGCGGATGTGGCCGACCGATCCTCATCACCGTCCGCCCCGCCCGCGTCCTTCGCCGCCGCCAGGCTCGCCCGCAGCGCGTCCGCCAGGCTGCCGGCACCTTCCTGCGCCCGCGGCAGCGGGCGGACCACCTCGTGGCCCTGTACCTTCGCCGCCACGAGCTCTTCCAGCGCCTCCCGGTAACCGTCCCGGTATTGCGACGGGTCGAAGTCCACCGTCATCGATTCGATCAGCGACGACGCCATCTTCAATTCCTGCGACCGCACCTCTATGTCCTGATCGAGGAAGTCGAAGTCGGGTGTGCGGATCTCATCCGGCCAGAGCAGGGTCTCCAGCACCATCACGCCTTCCCGGTTGCGCAGCGCTGCCAGCGACTCACGCTGGCGGAGCGCCACCCGGGCGATGGCAACCTTGCCCGACCGCTCCAGGGCGTCCCGGAGCAGTGCGTATGCGCGCAATCCGGCCGCCTCCGGCTCGGTGTAGTAGGCCCGCGCACACAAGATGGTGTCCAGCTGCTCGGCCGGTGTGAAGTTGACCACTTCGATGCTGTGCGCTGTAGGCAGCGGTAGCTCGGCAAGGTCGTCGTCTGTGATCACCACTATTTCGCCATCGGGAAGCTCATAGCCTTTGGCGACATCGGCGAACGCGACCTCCTCGCCGTCTACCGAGCAGAACCGGCGGAATTTGATCCGCCCACCGTCGGCCCGGTGAACCTGGCGGAAAGTCACGTCACGCTGCTCGGTGGCCGCGTACAGCCTGACGGGGATCATGACCAGGCCGAACGAGATCGCACCCTTCCACATGCTGCGCATAATGTGTCGATACCCGTTCTGTTTGTGTTCATTGACCTTCGGCAAGCTGGGTTCACCCGCCGTAGGCGCCGTGAGCAGGCTTCTCAGCGCCCCGGCTTTCCGTGCGCTGCCAGGGCCGTCTCACAGATCTCTAGTGCACCACGAACCAGGCCACGGGGGTAGTGACGGTGCTCGTCAGGGCCTCACCCCGGCATCCCCGGCATCGGCCGGCTGTCATGATGAATGAAGCGCTGCCGCCACTGGGAAGGAAGACCAGGTGCCGGAATTCGATGTCGTGGTACTCGGCGGGGGGACGGCCGGCGTGCTTGTCGCAACCGGCCTGGCGCAGGCCGGCCGCTCTGTCGCCCTGGTCGAAGCGGGACTGGTTGGGGGCGAATCGCCATACCTGGCATGCCTGCCGTCCAAGTCGATGCTGGCCTCCGCGCGCCGGGGTGAGACCTGGGAACACGCGATTGCCCGGCGTGACGAGGTCACCGGCCATCTCGACGACAGCCCGAGCGCGGCACGGCTCGCCGATACCGGGGTGAGCCTGGTACGCGGCACCGGCCGGGTTATCAAGCCGGGCGCGGTGGAGGTCACGGCGACAGGCGGGGGACAGCCCGGCGGCGGACAGCCCGGCGGCGGACGGCGCAGCGGCGGAGGGCACGGCGGCGGACAGCCCGATAGTGGACTACCCGATAGTGGGCCACCCAGCCGGGACCGGGCACCCCGGGCAAACCGGACGGACCGCGCGCGGCGCGCGGACCGCGCGGGACCGACAGGGCAGATGGAGACGGCTGTCCTCGGTTACCGCGACCTGGTCATCGCCACCGGCAGCGAGCCGATCGCCCCGCCGGTCGAAGGGCTCACCGACGTGCCCGCGTGGACAAGCGCGGAGGCGCTGAGCTGTCCGGACCTTCCGCGCCATCTCATCGTGATGGGCGCGGAGCCGGTCGGCTGCGAGCTGGGGCAGATCTACTCCGCCTTCGGCTCCCAGGTCACGCTGGTCGAGGCGGAACCGCAGGTGCTGCCCGACGAGGCGCCGTTCACCGGCGAGATCCTGGCCGACGCGCTGCGGCGGACCGGCGCAGACCTGCATCTCGGCTCCCCCGTCGTCAAGGCTGAGGCACTCGATACAGCACAGCCGGTCACCGTTCAGGCGGCCGGGGTCGCCGCGCCGACCGCAGCTACCGGCCGGGTGTGGGCCGCCGGTGATGTGACCGGGATTGCCCCATATACCCATACCGCCGGTTACCAGGCGAGAGTGGTCGTCGACAACATCCTTGGCGGGAACCGTGCCGCCGATTACCGCGCGATCCCACGGTGCGTTTACACTACGCCGACTGTGTACTGCGTCGGGCTCACACCCCGCCGGGCCGCCGCAGCCGGGATCCAGCTGCGCACGGTTGCCCATGATCTGGCTGAGACGGCGCGCGCCGCTGCGGAGGACGACGATCGGGGGCGGATCGAGCTGTATGCGGACACGACCCGGGGTGACATGCTCGTGGGTGCCGCGGCTGTGGGCCTTTACGCGGAAGAATGGATGGGGGAGTTGACCCTCGCTATCCGGGCAGGGCTCCCGCTGAGGATGCTGGCGGACGTGGTTCACGCATTCCCGACCTACGGTGAGGCCATCGAGCGTTCGCTGCGCGACCTGGCCGTCGGCATACCCGAGGGAGACCGCCCATGAGTGAGAGCGATCTGGAGAGGCCTTTGCCCGACTCCGAGGACGAGCGGCTGGCAGGGGCCGAGGATGCCGATGCGGCGTCGGAGAAGGAACCGGCCGAGCTTCCGCTCGACGTCAACGAGGCCGACGCCGCCGAACAGCAGCGGGAAGTGAAGCTCGACGAGGATGACTACCGTTGACGACGGAGCTGACCGCCAGTCCCCAGCAAGCGGATCGGAGACCGGAGTGACCGCCACCCCTCAGACCCGGACGGTCGGCACACGGCTGCCGAAACCCGCCCGGCGCCGGCAGCTCCTGGGCGCCGCGCGGGAAGTCTTCGTCGCCCAGGGGTATCACGCTGCCGCGATGGATGAGATCGCGGAACGGGCCGGAGTCAGCAAACCGGTCCTGTATCAGCACTTCCCTGGCAAGCTCGAGCTCTATCTTGCCCTGCTCGATGAGAGCGTCGACGCGCTCACCGCGACCGTCCGAAACGCGCTGGCCTCCACCACCGACAACAAGCAGCGTGTGACCGCCACCTTCATCGCCTTCTTCGATTTCGTCGGGAGCACCGGCCGGGCCTTCCGGCTGGTCTTCGAATCCGATCTCCGCAACGAGCCCGCCGTCCGCGAGCGGCTGGAAGCGTCCATGCGTGACTGCGCCGAGGTGATCAGCGAAATCATCAGGGAGGACGCAGGTGTGGGCGCCGACGAGGCGCACCTGCTCGGCATGGGCCTGGTGGGCATGGCCCAGGTCAGCGCCACCTTCTGGCTCAGCAGGGGCCAGATCATCCCCAAGGACGCGGCCGAGCAGCTCATAGCCCGGCTGGCGTGGCGTGGGATCAGTGGCTGGCCGCGGGCCGGCGAACCGGGCTGAGCACGGGCGGACAGCCTGAGCGGGCGGACAGCCTGAGCACGGCGGGCGAGCAGGGCCGAGCATGGAGAGGAGCGCCGTGGAAGTCAAGATCGGGATCCAGTCGATTTCCCGGGAACTCGTGATCGAGACGAATACGTCCCCGGAGGAGGTCGAACGTTCCCTGGCCGCGGCCCTGGCTGACGGCGGAATGTTCATCCTCCCGGACGACAAGGACGGGAAGATCCTGGTGCCGGCGGACAAGATCGGCTATGTGGAGTTCAGCGGCTACGAGCAGCGCCGGGTCGGTTTCGGCAGCCTGTGACTCCCCGGATCACTCACCGGGCTCCCACTCCCAGTCGGCCAGGCCAAGCGCGGCCATCCGCTCGTCGTGCGCGTCGGTGAGCCGCGCGAACATCCGGCCGATCTCGCCCTGTTCGCTGCCTGCGACGGCGCCGACCAGCAGCCTGGCGAGCGGCGCGCGTTCGGCCGCCACCCGGTGCGCCTGCGCCAGTCCCTCGCCCACCAGGCGCCGTGCCCAGAGCGCCAGCCTGCCGGCGACCGCGGGATCGGCATCGATGGCCGCACGCACCCGTGAGGTGACGAAGTCCGCGTGCCCGGTGTCGGCGAGCACGTCCAGCACGAGCTGGCGGGTCTGCGGATCCAGCAGCTCGGCGACCGCCCGGTAGAAGTCCGCCGCGAAGCCGTCGCCCACGTAGGCCTTCACCAGCCCCTCCAGCCAGTTGGAGGGAGCGGTCCTGGCGTGGAAGGCGTCGAGTGCCCCGACGAACGGCAGCATCGCCTGCTCCGGGATGGCGCCCATCCGTGTGATCTGGTCGCGCAGCAACTGGAAATGGCCGAATTCCGCGACAGCCATCTCGCCCAGCGCGGCCTTGTCCGAGAGCGACGGCGCCAGCGCGGCGTCGTCGGACAGCCGGAAGAAGGCGACCAGCTCGGCGTAGGCAAGCAAGCCGAGCAGATCGAGGACGCCGTCCGTGCTTGCCACACCCGGGAGCCTAACAAGATGGCCGGCGGGCAACAGGATCCGGTTACTGGAATGTCGCAACGGCCACACGTGGCGCACGTTGCTAGACTTGTCCCGCAGCCGGAGGGAATGCGAGCAGCACCTTGCCGTGTTTCACCAGATGACCGGGTGTGGTGCCGGGTGCGCTGCACGCTGCGACGACTAGCTGTCGTACGCCGCCCGCCCGGCGAACTTGAAATCCCCGGGCCCGGGAAGGTGATGGCGTGCGCGATGCGAGCGCCACCCAGTGGCCCACTGACGGAAGCTGAAAGCCCTGACAACACAGACACAGACCACCAGGGACGCCGACGAAGGCGATGGCGTCCCGAGCACCACGGTCAGCCCCACGTTCCGCGAGCTTGGCGTGAACGAGCAGGTTTGCGAAGCGCTGGCGGCCGAAGGAATCACCGCCCCGTTTCCCATCCAGGCGCTGGCCCTCCCGATTGCGCTCGCCGGCCATGACATCATCGGCCAGGCAAGAACCGGAACAGGCAAAACGCTGGCATTCGGCATCCCGTTGCTGCAACGCCTCGGCCAGCCCGCCGACCGCCGGCCGCTCGCGCCCGGCGCCCTGGTCGTGGTACCGACCAGAGAGCTGGCCATCCAGGTCGCGGAGGATCTGCGGACGGCGGGACGCCCCAGCGGGGCGCGGGTACTCACCGTCTACGGCGGCCGCGCCTACGAGCCGCAGATCGAGGCGCTGCGGGCGGCCGTAGACGTCGTGGTCGGCACCCCTGGCCGGCTCCTCGACCTCGTGCGCCAGCGGCACCTCGACCTGTCGGACGTGGCAACGCTCGTCCTCGACGAAGCCGACAAGATGCTCGACCTGGGTTTCCTCCCCGATGTCGAGCGCATCTTGCAGCTCACCCCGGCCGGCCGGCAGACCATGCTGTTCTCCGCCACCATGCCGGGCGAGGTCGTCACACTCGCCCGCCGCCATCTTCAGCAGCCCATGCACGTCAGGGCCGAGCAGCATGACGAGCCCGAGCATGTGCCGCTCACCCAGCAGCACGTCTTCCGGGCCCACCAGATGGACAAGATCGAGATGCTGGCCCGGGTCCTGCAGGCGCAGGGGCGCGGGCTGACCATGGTGTTCTGCCGGACGAAGCGAACCGCTGACCAGGTGGCCGAGGCGCTGACCACCCGTGGGTTCGCCGCCGCCGCCGTGCACGGCGATCTCGGCCAGGCCCAGCGGGAACGCGCGCTACGGGCTTTCCGCAATGGCAAGGTGGACGTGCTGGTGGCCACCGACGTGGCCGCCCGGGGGCTGGACGTCGAGGACGTCACCCACGTGGTGAACTACGAGTGCCCCGAGGACGCCAAGGCGTACCTGCACCGGATCGGCCGGACCGGCCGGGCAGGGCGGGCCGGGTTGGCGGTCACCTTCGTCGACTGGAGCGACCTCCAGCGCTGGAAGCTGATCAACGAGACGCTGGGCCTGGGCCTGGCCGACCCGCCAGAGACCTATTCCACCTCCGAGCACCTGTTCACGGCCCTGGACATCCCGGCGGAAGCCGGCAGCAGGCTGCCCCGGGCGCAGCGCGACCGGGCGGGCCTGGAGGCCGAGGAGATCGAGGATC
Organism: uncultured Actinomycetes bacterium; assembly: GCA_963741615.1. Classification (GTDB taxonomy): domain Bacteria; phylum Actinomycetota; class Actinomycetes; order Streptosporangiales; family Streptosporangiaceae; genus UBA9676. The sequence continues at coordinate 121,782 of CAVUIU010000028.1, read as the reverse complement.
TGGGGGAGACCGGGCGCTCCCGGTCCGTCCCGGGCCGCCGCCCGGCCCGGCCAGGGACTCGTGGCGGCGGACGCGGCACCGCCCGGCGCGGCAGCGCGGCGCGGGAACCGGGCTCGCATGGTGACGACTCACGCGCTGACGGGGAACGCGCCCCGGGACGGCGCGGCACCAGGATCCGGCGCCGGACCAGAGCGGGACAGGCGGTGCCCGCGGAGGGTGCCGCTGTGGCCCAGGACGGCGACCCCACTGGCGGCACCCACTCCGCCGGCGGCGGCTCACCGGCGGCACCGGCTGGCCAGGAACCTCGCCAGGGAGCGCCACGACGCCGACGGCGGGCAGGCCGCGGACGGAAGAGCGCCGCACCTGACGCCAGGCCCGAAGCTGTCTGAGCGGCGACGGCCAACCCCGAAGCTGTCTGAGCGGCGACGGCAACCCCGAAGCTGTCTGAGCGGCGACGGCAACCCCGAAGCTGTCAGGCGCGGAATCCGCCGGCGGGACACGCCAACCCGGCCTCCCGTCACGGGGGTCTTTGGGCTATCGGTTTTTTCACATTTTCGCTAGGTAGGCTGGCCGCCTGTGAGCACACCGAGGACACTGAGGCTGCCCGACGGGGTGCGCCGGGTGACGGTCGAGACAGCCCGAGGGCCCTTCGCCGCGCTCGAAGCGCTGCCCGCGGCCGGTGTGGCCGAACGCCAGCCCGCCTTGCTGATCCCCGGATACACCGGCAGCAAGGAGGACTTCCTCCCGGTGCTCGGGCCGCTCGCCGGAGCGGGCCGCCGGGTGATCGCCATTGACATGCGCGGGCAGTATGAGAGCCCGCCCGCCGCCGACGCCGACGGATACGACCTCGCCGCACTCGCCGCCGATGCGGCCCTGATCGCGGATATGATCGGCGGCTCCGGCGACCCAGCCGCCTCCCGCGACACAGCCGGTCCCCGCCCAGACAGCTCCCGCCCAGACAGCTCCCTGCGCTACGGCGGGCACCACGTCCATCTGCTCGGGCATTCGTTCGGCGGGCTTGTCGCGCAGGAACTCCTGCTCGCCCAGACAGCCAGGATCGGCTCGCTCGCCCTGATGAGCTCCGGGCCTGGCGCGCTGACCGGACCGCGGGCCGCTGTGCTGCGTGCCATCCTCGCCGAGCTCGAACCCTCCGTGCCGAGCGGCCTGCGGGCCGAGGTGAAACGGCTGTGGGACACCCAGATGGAGCCCGCCGCGGTCGCCGACGGGGTTCCCACCGAGATCGTTGACTTCCTGCGCACACGGATGCTGCGCAGCTGCCCCACCGGGCTGTGGTCGATGGCCCGGGGGCTGCTCGCCTGCCCGGACCGCACGCCGGCCCTGGCCGCGTCGGGCGCGCCGCTGCTGGTGGTCTACGGCGAGAACGACGACGCCTGGGCACCCTCGATCCAGAACGACATGGCGCAGCGGCTGGGCGCCGAGCGGGTGTGCATCCCCATGGCCGCCCACTCGCCCGCCATGGAGGCCCCGGAGACGGTCGCCAGCATCCTCACCCGGTTCTGGAACTCGGTGGAGACCAGCCGCGGCCGGCGGTTAGCCGGGCCATGGCGGTAAATCACTGTTCCGCCAGCCCGTCCCAGGGCCGGTGCGCGGCAGCGGCCGCGGCTCCTTCCGGACATTGCCCCCGGTAGTCGCACCAGCCACAGGCCGGGCCGGTCCGGGGCGGGAAGACGGCATCCACCTCCGCCGCCGGCAGCCCGGCCCGGAAGCGCTCGTCGCCGTCCGCGCACTCGGCGGCGATGCTCTCCGCACGCCGCAGCTGCCGGCCGATGCCCTCCTCGGAATGCTCCCAGGCTGCCACGGTGGCGGTCGGCAGGTGGTGCAGCTCCACCCGGCGGCACACCGCGTGGAACATCCGCGATGCCGCCAGCGCATACAGCGCCAGCGGCATCGAGGTCCTGGCGTCGTCATCGGTCAGCGGCCGCCGGCCCGTCTTGTAGTCGACCACGGCGAGCGCCCGGCCCCCTCCGGCCTCGCGGCGCTCGTCCAGCCGGTCGATCCTGCCCGACAGGACGATCTGCTCGGTGCGGGCCGCCACCGTTCGCTCGACGCCCAGCGGCTCGGTGGCCGGATCGAGCGTCGCCGTGTACGCCTCCACCATGTGCCGGGCGCTGCCCCGGCACTGTGCCGACTGCGCGTCGCTGGCATAGCCCTGGTCGATCCAGCCACCCTCGAGCAGGTCACCCGCGGCGCGTGGGGTGCGCTCGACGGATGGCAGCCGCCACCACCCGGCCAGCGCGTTGTGCACGCTGGCGCCCAGGCTGTTGTGTGCCCACGGCGGCCCCTTGGGCGGCGGTGGGCGGTCGAGGTAGGTCATCCGGTACCGGCGCGGGCAGTCCAGCCAGCTGCTCAGCCGGGTGGGCGTGCACGCGTACAGCCGTTGCGGCATACCTGCCAGGGTGGGCTGCTCCATCGCTTTCCTCCGCTCATCCCGGCAGATCGCCGAACCGCGGGCCGTCGGTCACCCAGAAGTCGAACCGCTTCCCGGCCGTCCGCACCGTGATCTCCTCGCCGTGGCCAGGCAGCACCCTGGTCTCCTCCGGCAACGTCAGCAACTCCTCCCCGATCGCGCTGAGCTGGCCCGCGAAGTCGGGGTACTCCCCGTCGTGCGGGGCCGGCCCCTCGGCGAGCAGCGCGTCCCCCGAGAAGACCACCCCGAGTTCCTCGCAGTACAGGCAGACGGAGCCCGGGCTGTGACCGGGAGTGTGGAGCACTTCGAGCACGACGCCGGCGACCTCGAACAGGCCGCCTTCCTCCATCTCGATGTCCGGCTCATTCTCGCGGTGTGCCTCACGCCATGCCAGCACGTCCTTGCGGTGCAGCGCCACCGGGGCTTCGTCGGCGGCCGCGACTTCGAGGGCGGCCGCTACATGATCCGGGTGGCCATGGGTGCAGATCACGGCGAGGATCTCGCGCCCGGCGGCGGCGGTGAGCACCGTTTTCGCGTCGCTGCCCGGGTCCACCACGATGACCTCTTCGCCGTTCCCGACCAGCCAGGTGTTGCAGTCGTGACGGCCATCCGGCAGCACCCGGTCGATCCGCGCGTCCATAGGTATACCTTCCCTTCCCGGTCGCTCCTGTCTGATGAAAGCACGGATCGCGGCCGGCTCCTCCCGGTTCTGAGCCCGCCCGGAAGAACGTCATGTCGAGGGTGCCGCTCATGGCCCCCCCGCCGGGACGGCACCCCCCGCCAGCGACATCAGCCGCTCGTACTCCCCCGGCGCGATGGTCTCGCATCCGAGCCGGTGACCGGTCAGGCTGCCGTGATCGTCGCTTCCCCCGGAGGAAACCAGCCCGAGGCTGGCGGCAAGCCCGGCGAGACGCAGGCGTTGCGCATCATCGTGATCCGGGTGGGCGATCTCCAGGCCACCCAGGCCCGCCTTCGCCAGCCGCTCGACGTCCTGATCGCCGATCATCCACCCGCGCGTGGCCGCACCGGGGTGGGCGAGCACGCTCACCCCGCCCGCCGACCGGACCAGCCGGACCGCCCGCTCCGGGTCGAGGGCGTACCTGCTCACGTAGGCACGGCCACCCGGGCCGATCCACTCCGGGGTGAACGCCTGCTCCGGGTCGGCGATGGCGCCCGCCGCCACCATCGCGCGGGCGATGTGGGGCCGGCCCACCACGCCGTCACCGGCGATCGCGGCCACCTGCTCCCAGGTGATGTCCACGCCCAGTTCGCGCAGCCTGGTCACCATGTCCCTGGCGCGGCGCAGGCGGTCCGTCGTGATCGCATGACGCTGCTCGGCGAGCGCGGCGTTCCCGGGCTCGACGTGGTAGGCGAGCAGGTGCACGCTGTGGCCGTCGAGGCGGCAGGACAGTTCCATGCCGGGCACGAGGGCCAGGCCGGGCGGGAGGGCCCGGCGCGCCTCGTCATGGCCGGCCAGCGTGTCGTGGTCGGTGAGCGCGATCACGTCCAGGCCCGCGGCACGGGCACGGCGCATCACCTCGGCGGGCGGATCGGTGCCATCCGAGGCAGTGCTGTGCGAATGCAGATCGATGCGTACGAGCGCTCATCGTAGGGCAACGGCCCGGGCCGGGTCAGGGCACGCGCCAGCCGGGCAGGCGCTAGCCGGGCAGGCGGGGTGAGGTGGCGCCGAACGGAAGGTCCAGGTCCTGGCCGGGATCACGCAGATCACGCAGGGACAGCGCCTCCACGAGCAGCACCCCGGCGGTGTCGGGCCACATCACCACCCACAGCCAGTTCCCCAGCACCTCCCCGGCGAAGGCGGCCCGGTCCGGGGCGTCCACGTGCCAGAGCGGGAACTCATGATGGCCGTAACGGACGAAGGCATGTGGCGTCCCGGTCGCGAAACCCTCACCGGGGTCCGGCCCGGGCAGGCCCGCCAGCCAGGCGCCGAGGCCCACGCCCATGTCCTCGCAGATCAGCAGCATCTCACCCAGCCCGCCCATCGGGTTGGGCCCCGACAGCGCGACCACGCACGCGCGGGTGCCGTCCCGGTCGTCTCCCGCGCCAGCGAAACCGGTCACCAGCCAGCCGTCCGGCAGCGGCCACGGCAGCCACACCGGCACCATGGCGTCGCGCAGCAGCCCCTTCAGCCCTTCCGGCGCCGGGCGGTAGGCCGGCCGCAGCGGGTACACCACACCGTGCCACTGGCATCGCCAGCCGCTGGACCATGCGCTCGGCCCGCTGACGGGCCCGCCGCAGCGCGGGCAGATGGGAGCCGCCTTCATGGACATCGACGTTGATTGCTGCGGGGGCTCACGTCAAGTACCCCCGGGGGGTGCGGCGCGATACTTGCTGGATGGGTGTCCCGAAGATCAGGTGCGTGGGTGCCATCATCGTCGATGACACGGGGCGGCTGCTGCTCGTCAAGCGGGGGCACGCGCCGGAAGCGGGCCGCTGGTCGCTGCCGGGCGGCCGGGTCAAGCCCGGCGAGAGCGACCCGCAGGCGGTGATGCGGGAGGTGCGCGAGGAAACCGGGCTGGCGGTGGAGCCTGGCCGGCTGGTCGGCACGGTCGAGCGGCCCGGGCCGGGCGGGACCGTCTTCGACATCCACGATTACGCGGCCACCGTCAGCGGCGGGCTGCTCGCCGCCGGCGACGACGCCGCCGACGCCCGGTGGGTGCCTCCCCATGACCTTGACCGCCTCAGTCTGACCAGCGGGCTGGCCGATACCCTCGCCGCGTGGGGCGTGCTCGGCTGAGGTCGTGCTCCGCTGCGCCACCCGCTTGCCATGGCACCCTGAACTACGTGAGCGAGACCCGGCCCGGCCCGCAGCCGCCACCCGCCCTTATCGCGGAGGCCACCAAGCGGGCCGGCCTCATCTGGATCGCCATCGGCGGGCAGGACCGTCCCCGCCCCGCCTGGCACATCTGGCGGACCGTCACAGCCGCCCGGGCCGGGGCGGCCGGGCCGGAGCCACCGGGCGCCGCCTACGTGGTGACCGGCCCCGGCGAGCAGCCGCTGCCGGGACTCGCTGCCTCCGGCCGGGTCACCGTCACCGTCGTGAGCAGGCAGACCGGCGGCGCCATGGTGACCTGGACCGCCGCGGTCAGCCGGGTGGAACCCGGCTCCGGTGAGTGGGACGAGGTGATCGGCCCACTCGTCGCCGGGCGGCTCAACGCGGTGCTGCGGGATGGGGAGACCTCGCCCGCCCAGCGGTGGGCACGCTCGGGCGCCGTCTTCCGGCTCGCCCCCACCGCCGCATGACTCGCCCCCGTCTACCGGCGAACCCGTCCGGTGACCACACGATGAGGACCCGGGCCGTCATACCATGAAGTCATGAATTCGTTTGCACCCACCCCACCGCCCAGCACCGAGCAGGTGACCGCGGCGCTGGCCCGGGTCAACGACCCGGAGATCCGGCGGCCGATCACCGAGCTGGGGATGGTCAAGAGCGTCGACATCGCGGCCGACGGCAAAGTCCGGGTTGAGGTATATCTCACAGTGTCCGGCTGCCCGCTGCGCGACACCATCACCCGCGAGGTCACCGCCGCCGTCACCGCGGTCCCCGGCGTGTCCGCGGTCACGGTGGACCTGGACGTGATGAGTGACGAGCAACGCCGCGAACTGCAAAGCCGGCTGCGCGGCGGCCGCCAGGAACGCGAGATCCCGTTCGCCCAGCCGTCTTCGCTCACCCGGGTGTTCGCGGTCGCCAGCGGCAAGGGCGGGGTCGGCAAGTCGTCGGTGACGGTCAACCTGGCCGCCGCCCTGGCCGCCTCGGGCCAGAAGGTCGGCGTGCTCGACGCCGACATCTACGGCCACTCGGTGCCCCGCATGCTGGGCGTGACCGGCCTGCCCACGCAGGTCGAGCAGATGATCATGCCGCCCTCCGCCCATGACGTGAAGGTCATCTCGATCGGGATGTTCACCACCGGCAACGCGCCCGTGGTGTGGCGCGGGCCGATGCTCCACCGCGCGGTACAGCAGTTCCTCGCCGACGTGTACTGGGGCGACCTCGACGTGCTGCTCATGGACCTTCCGCCGGGCACCGGCGACATCGCGATCTCGGTGGCCCAGTTGCTGCCGAGCGCCGAGCTGATCGTGGTCACCACCCCGCAGATCGCCTCCTCCGAGGTGGCCGAGCGGGCCGGCGCGCTCGCCGTGCAGACCCATCAGCGCATCACCGGGGTGATCGAGAACATGTCCGGGCTGGCCTGCCCGCACTGCGGCGAGACGGTGGACGTGTTCGGCTCAGGCGGCGGCGAGGCGGTCGCGGCGGCGCTGACCCGGGTGACCGGCGCTAACGTGCCGCTGCTCGGCAAGGTGCCGATCGACGTCCGGCTGCGCGAGGGAGGGGACATCGGCACGCCCCTCGTGCTCAGCGATCCAGGGTCCGCCGCGGCGCAGCAGCTCACCGAGATCGCGGGCACGCTGGTGAACCGCAGCCGGGGCCTGGCGGGCCGCCAGCTCGGCCTGTCGCCGGTATAACCCCGATCGCCGGTATGACCCCTGATCGCCGGCCTAACCCGCGGCGCCGGCGTGACCCCGCCGGCGGCGTGACTTCTCAGGTGGCCTCGGGGTCGTAAGGCGGGCTCTCCCCCGGCGGGAGGCTGCCCGGCCCGGCCAGCGCTGTCTCGGCATCGGCCACGGGCACCCCGGCCGGGTCCCCGGAATCATCGAAGCCTTCCAGCAGATGCTTGCGCACGAAGTTTTTCGGGTGAAGGTCGGTGACATCGAAATCGGCGAACTCCGGCCCCAGGCCTTCCCGGAGGTCACTGGTGGCCCCCTCCGCCAGGCGGCGGAGCTCACGCAGCGCGCGGCCCGCCTGTGCGGCGATCCTCGGCAGCTGCTCCGGGCCGAAGATCACCACGGCGAGCACGGCGAGCACGGCGAGCTTGGTGATGGACAGGTCGAACAAGGGCGGTTCTCCTGAGGGCGGTCCGGCCACCATGGTACGTGGTTGCCTCCACTGTAGACCGTGACCGGCAGGTGCTCAGCGCCCCCGTGGGGCCGTCAGGGCGTGAATCACGGGCTGACCCAGGACAGCAGCCGGTGCAGGCCGTGTTTCATCCGGCCGAGCAGGCCCAGGTCGTCGTCGTGCGGCAGGGCGGCAACCACCTGGCCAACCGTCTGGCGGGGAGCGGCGGCGATGAGGGTGTACACGAAGCCCCGCGCGGACCAGGCGAAGCACAGATCGTCGGGATCGTTCGCGTAGACCTTGTGGCCTTCCACCGCCACCTGCGACCATCCGCTGAGCCCGGCCGGGAGGTACCCGCGCTGGACGAAGATCGAGACCACCGACAGCCCGTCGGAGTAGTCGAGGTCCACGACCAGGCCGGCCGGCACGGGATTCTCCTTGGCACCGATCAGCGTGAGGTTGCCGGGCAGCGGTCCCGGCAGCGGCCAGCCGCGCGCCCGCAGGCCCGCCAGCTTGGCCGGCGCGAGCGTGGTGGTCCATGCTCGCGCCGCTGGGGCGGGCTCGCCGCTCACCGCACCGCGCCCGATCCGTACCTCCGCAAACGTGACGCTGCTGATCAGGTGCGCCCGGGCGTCGAACATTTCCTTTCGCAACGGAAGGCTCGTGGAACTGTCCAGCCAGAACCAGGCGGCCAGGCTGCCGCCGGGACGCCGCACGGTGACGATGCGGGCGGGCCGGCCAGCCACCCAGCCCCGGCCGGTGACCGCCACCACGTAGTTCGCGCCCAGCAGCGCCACCAGCCGTGGACTCATGCCCAGCACCCCGGCTTCGTCCAGGTTCGGGCTGCTGACACCGGCGGGCGGGAGCGAATGGTGGGGCTGGTTCGGCCACTCCATCGCCGTCCCCGGGACCTGGGTGAGCGCCTGGCCGCCCGGCTGGTGCCAGACGTCGATCATGGACGTATCTCCGCTCCCCGCGCCCCACCAGGCCACCTCGACCCCCTGGTAGGAAACCAGGCGGCAGGCCTGGGCGGCCTGCTTGAGCAGCTTGACGCCCGCCGCCTGGGCCGATCCGGACGAGCCGGGCAGCGCGGGCCGGGACGCCGCCGTCTGCTGTCCCGCGGCCCCATCGGTCACCGGCCCCCGCAACAGCACCAGCGCCACACCGGACAGCACCAGGCTGGCAACCACCGCCGTGGTGATGAACCGCAGGGCCGCCGGGTCGGTGCCGGGAGACATGCCGCCGGCCGGCCAGGGTCGCGAGTCCATCACCGGCTCACGGGACGGCCGGGCTGAGGCTGGGCGAGGGAACACCGGATGGCGGTACCGGTACCTCACCGGTGGTGATCGCGTGCTGGACCATGAAGACATCCACCGCCGGGACGACCCTCGGGCCGGGCGGTGGCCGGTCGCCGCCGGCCAGGAAGGCCGCCGCGGACAGGCCCACCCCCACGGTGGCCACCGCCGCCGCGGCCAGCGAACGGGCATGACGGCGCCCGCCCCGCACCGGACGGGGTGCCCGGCCGGCCCGGTGAGCCCACCAGGCCCGGCGGGCTGGCGGCCCGTGCCCGTCAGCCGATGCCAGCGCGAGCAGGCGCCAGGTCAGCGCGTCGTCGGCGGCCTCGGATCCCAGGGTGTGCATCCGCCGCTTGAGCAGGCGCAGCGCGGTCGCTTCCCGGCGGCAGCCGTCGCACCCTGCCAGGTGGGCCAGCACCCGCTCCCGTTGCGCATGACTGAGTTCACCGTCGATAAGCGCGGACAGCCGCTCACCGAGATGCCGGCTCATGGCCGCGCGCCCAGTGTCGCGGCGGAGTGCCCGGGATGGCCTCCCGGCTGGCGGGGGCGGCGGTGGTCGAGCGCCGTCCGGAGCTGGGCCCGTCCCCGGTGGATGCGGCTGCGCACGGTCCCCAGCTTGACCCCGAGGGTGGCGGCGATCTCCTCATAGGACAGACCCTCGATGTCGCACAGCACGACCGCCGCCCGGTATTCGGGTGCCAGCGCCTCCAGCGCCGCCTGGACATCGGCATCGAGATGGCGGGCGTCGAACGCCTGGGCAGGTGTGGGTTCCTCGTCGCGCAGCAGTCCCGCCGCGTGATCGCCCAGCCCCTCGAACCGGATCCGCTGCCTGCGCCTGGCCATGTCGAGGAACAGGTTGGTGGTGATCCGGTGCAGCCAGCCCTCGAAGGTGCCCGGGGTGTAGCTGGAGAGCGAGCGGAAGACCCGCACGAAGACCTCCTGGGTGAGGTCCTCGGCATCATGTGTGTTGCCGGTGAGCCGGTAGGCGAGCCGGTAGACGCGCGCCGAGTGCTGGCGTACTAATGCGTCCCAGCTCGGAGGCCTCCATTCCGGAGTCACCGTCTCGCCCGGAGCCACTGCCTCGCCTGGTGCCACCGTCTGGCCTGGAGCCACCGTCTCGCCCGGTGCCACCGTCTGGCCTGGAGCCGCGGTCTCGCCTGGAGCCACCGTCTGGCCCGGTGTCATGGCGCCGGCCGGTGTCGCCGTCTTGGCCGCTCCGGGTTCGCCCACGCTGTGCTCCTCCTGCACTGTCGCCTGCGCCCTACCATCATCACCCCTGCCGTGCCCGGGCGCGCCGGGCAGGGGGCCGACGGCGGCAGGCATGCCGCCGTCGCCGGGCCGCGGCCGTTGCCCCCGTGCCAGGTTGAACGCACGAGCCGGCCCGGCTGGTTCCCGTGTCACGACGCGTGACGATAAGCTTCCGCACTGGGAAGGTCCCGACCAACCGGAGGCAGGCATCGTGAGCGCTGAGACCACCGCAGCCTATGTCGAGGAGTTCCTGCCCGAGGACGAGCCGCTGCTCGCGGCCCGCCGCAGCGCCGCGCAGGCCGGCGGCGCTCCCCCGGTGAGCCCGGCGGTGGGCGCCACCCTTCGCTTCATCGCGGCTGCGGTCAGCGCCAAAGCGGTCGTGGAGATCGGCACCGGCTGCGGCACGTCCGGGATCTGGCTGCTCCGCGGCATGCGCGGCGACGCCGTGCTCACCAGCGTGGACGTCGAACCCGAGCATCAGCGGCTGGCGCGCCGGGCGTTCACGGACGCCGGTTTCACCAGCAACCGCTTCCGGCTCATCACTGGCAAGGCCTCCGACGTGCTTCCCCGCCTCACCGACGGCGGCTATGACCTGGTGTTCTGCGACGCGGACAAGCAGGAATACCCGGACTACCTGGCCGCCGCGCTGCGCCTGCTGCGGCCCGGCGGGGTGGTGGCGTTCGACAACGCGCTCTGGGGTGGCAAGATTGCCGATCCCAGCCGGACGGACCCGGAAACGACGGCGATCAGGGAAGTAGCCGAACAGGCGCGGCAGGACGAGCGCCTGGTTCCGCTGCTGCTGCCGGTCGGGGATGGCCTGCTGGTGGCGGTCAAACGAGGCTAGTGGGCGTGTCCTGGCCGGCCGCGGCCAGCCAGGCCAGCAGCAGCCGGGTGCCGTAGCCGGTTCCGCCCTTGGCGTTTTCCCCATCGTCGGACGCCGACCGGGCCGCCCCGGCGATGTCCAGGTGGGCCCAGGGCCGCCCGCCGGTGAACTCGCGCAGGAACAGCGCCGCGTCGATGGACCCGGCCCGTGCACCGCTCCCCCGTGACACGTTGGCCATATCGGCGACCGGCGAATCCAGCGCGTCCCGGTAGTCGTCTACCAGCGGCATCCGCCACAGGGCATCCCCGCTGGCGCCGGCCGCGGCGAGCAGTTCACGCGCCACCCGGTCGTCGCTGGCATACAGCGCACCCATCCGGGTCCCGAGCGCCACCCGCGCCGCCCCGGTCAGGGTGGCGATGTCCACCATGACGTCCGGCTGGAGCACCGCGTCGGCGTAGGCGAGCGCATCGGCAAGGACCAGGCGCCCTTCCGCGTCGGTGTTCAGCACCTCGACCGTGTGGCCACCGAAGTGCGTGATGACGTCCCCCGGCCGCAGCGCTGACCCGGACGGCATGTTCTCGGCCGCGGCCACCAGCCCGGTCACCCGCGACCGGACCCCGAGCCGGGCCAGAGCGGACATGACCGCGATCACGACCGCCCCGCCGGCCATGTCGGTCTTCATCAGCTTCATGCCGTCCGTCGGCTTGAGCGATAGCCCGCCGCTGTCGAACGTGATGCCCTTGCCAACCAGCACCACATGCTCGTGCCACTGTTCCGGCTGGTAACGGAGTTCGATCAGGCGCGGCGGGCGGACCGACCCCGACCCAACCGCGACCAGGCCGCCGAACCCGTCCGCGGCGAGCTCGTCTTCCGCCCGCACCCGGGCCGTGAGCCCACAGCCAGCGGCCATCGCCACCGCCTCATCCGCGAGCCAGGCCGGGGTCTTGCGCCCGGATGGCATGTTGGTGAGGTCACGGGCGAGTGCCACCGCGCCTGCCACGGCCCTGGCCGCCGCGAACACGTCCGCATGCCCGCCAGGCCCGTCCGGCCCGGCCACCAGCAGGCGCACCTCGCCGGGGGCTGTGTCGGCCGCGGCCGCGCTGCTGCGGGTTTGCGAGAACCGGTACGAGCCGAGGAGCAGGCCCACGATGAACGCGTGCATCGCCTCGGCGGGCTTCCCGAACACGGCGGAGGTGACCAGGGTCCGGCCGGGAGCCACCCGGCGGCCCACGGCCGCGCCGGCCTTGCGCCACGCGGCCGGGGACTCGTCGCCGAGCCCGAGGAAGAGGAACGGGCCCGGGCCGCCGTGCGGGCCGATCACCACGCTGGTGAGATCACCCGCGTTGCCGGTCGCCTCGCAACGGGCGATCACCTCCGCTGCGGGTGCGCCGAGGTAGGAGTCGATCCCGGCTTCCTCGGCGCCCTGGACCGGCACCACGATCGGGCCGGGCGCACCGGCCGGTCCGGGCGCGCCGGGTGCGCCGGGCGCCCCCTGGACGTCACCGCCCGGCCGGGCCAGGTATTCGGGCAGCGGCCGCGGGCCGACCGTGACGACCGCGGTCAGCTGGGTGTCTATCGGCAAGGCTGTCAGCCGGTGGCGGACTTGAGCGCTTCAGAGAGCTGAGCCGCTTCGTCAGCCGACAATTCGACCACAAGCCTGCCGCCGCCCTCGAGCGGTACACGCATAACGATGCCGCGGCCTTCCTTCGTGACCTCGAGCGGGCCATCACCCGTCCGCGGCTTCATCGCCGCCATCCTGCATCCCCTTCCTGCGCGGGGCCGCATGAGGCCTCGGCGAGGCCCGCCACCGGCTCACCGGTGACTGCGGCGGGCACGGCCGATCCGCAGCCGTGTTGATCAGTAGATCTATTATCCAGGGTTCGGGCCCCGGATGGTAATGATCAGGAACAGTGCAAAAGCGCAGGAGGTCGGCGCCGTTACCCGGACAAGCCGCCCCGCGGCCCCGCGCCGCGACCCGGCGCACCGGACGCAGGCCCGGCCGGCGGCGAACCTCTGCCACGCCGGACCGGCGTGGCAGTTGCCGGCCACGTCCCGTTTCGGGGACTGTTGCGTACGGGCAGACATGCAAGACCCACCGCGCCTGCGGCATTCGGGGCCATCAAGACGGCCCTGGTCTCCGCCGCCACCCACGACCTCGTCGCGTCACTGGAAAAGAAGCGCAGCCGCAGGGGACCCGGGCGGGACCGCCGATCACCAGGCGGCCACATCGGCGTTCCTGCGCAAGGAGCGGCCGAGTTTCGAGGGACGCTGACGGGCTCCGCAGACGGACCGCTAGCGCACCCGATCGAAAGCGGTGTACCCGTCAGCCGTACCGCTGTCCAGTTCCTCGCACAGGCTCACGATCCGCTCAGCGGCGTCCTCCAGGTCGGTCAGCATCGGCTGCTCGCAGACGCCCGCCCTGGTCCGCCACGAGATCGTGTCGGCACGGCACCATACGGTCAGCCCGCGCCGGACCGACAGCACGGAGATGCCAGCGCCCGCCTCGCCGGCCCGCAGGAGGCTCCCGCCGAGCCCACGGTCGGCCAGCATCGCTTCCAGCCGGCGCGACACCTGGCAGGGGCGCAGCCGTGCGCGCTTGAGCCGGGCCGGGACACATCCGGCCTGCACCGGCTGGGCAAACCAGACGGCCTTGCCGGGGACCTTCCAGCCGCCGAGCCGGGAACGGCTCAGGTGATGGCCCCAGCGGCCGCCGGACAGCCCGGCGACCACCTGCAGACCACGGCCGTCCATCGCATAGGACCGGGCTCCGCCGGGAACAGGCGGGGATCTGCCCTTCCAGCCGGCCAGCGAGTCGAACGTCATGCAGACCAGTTCCCACCGGCCAGCGGCCCGGCGCAGGTAGAGCCACAGCTCGGGGGCACCGGCCACCGGCAGCCGGGCCACGCCGTCGAACTGGATGTTGTCCTGGGCATGCAGCGTGTTGGCAGCCAGCTCGCTGGTCATCGTCATGCCGTCATAGATCGCCTCGTCCGGCAGCCCGAGACCGGACGCCGCCTCACGGAACACCCGCCTGCCCTCGCCGGCGCAGGTGGCGTCCAGGGACAGCGGCCACGCACAGCAGCCGCCGGCCACGAGAGCCGCAGGGCCGGGGACCGGTGAGGTGGCCCTGGCCACCGGCCAGTCCGTCACCTCCCGTCCTGTCCCGGGCTCCCTGGCCGCGGCGGGCCCTCCCCTCCATGGGCCCGCAGGATCCGGGGCTGCGACAGGCATGACCATCGGTGGTGAGGCAACTACGATACGCGACGGTAACATGCTTCTCAGCCTTCGTGACTCGCGGATCTGTGAAACACGGATTACGAGTAGTGGACCCGCTTTCGCAATGACATCCAGTGATTACTTCCTCTAGCCCGCGCCAGTGCGCCTCATCCGCTGTGCGTGTACAGTCGCAGACGCGGCGGTTCCCATCGCCGGGCCTTGAGACAGGCGCAGCATAGAAGAATCCCCCGGGTGGCGGCCCGGGGGATTCTTCACTGCTACACGAAGTGGGTTAGCCCACCTGGCTGGCCGCACCAAGGTCGAATCGCCCCGATCGCGCGTCCACCAGGAAAACAGCGAACGCGGCCCGGCCGACGACATGGGCACCGCCCCCGGGGTGCTTACTGTCCCGGACGGCAATGACGCCGGGAAGGTTGGCGGCAACTTCCACGCAGCCACCGTTGTACTGACTCTGGCGGGCCTTCCGCCAGACTGCCTGAGACAGGTCGGTCATGAGTCACTCCAGTTGTTCAGCGAGTTGTCTGAGGTACGTCGTGGTGTCGGAGGGTTCAAGCGCCCCGTTGACCGCTTTTTCGAACGATTGGATGTACATGCTCACCTGATCCGGCTCGTTCACCTCCTGAATCGCGGTATCGGTTTCCGTGAAGGCGATGCTTGGCTCGCCATCAGCGAAGTCAAAGATGTTGATCGCCGACATGAGGCCCCGCGGCGGGCCATCGCTGAACCGCTGGATGCGGAGATCGATGTTGGGACGCCGGCCGATGTCCACCAGGTGCTCGATCAGGTCACGCCGGTCGGCCCGCGAGCCCCACTGGTACCGCAGCGACGCCTCTGTGATCACCGCGGTCAGCATCGGGATGGTACCGTCCGTGCGGTTCAGGATCTCCTGCCGCCGCAGCCGGGTGTCCAGCACCTTGCGGCGCCAGGCCGGTGGCCGGGGCCCGATGCGCATGAACGCCTCGTGGTAGTCCTGCGTCTGCAGCAACCCGGGCAGGACCAGCGGCATGAACACCCGGATCCGGACGGCATCGTTCTCGAAGCCCGGGAACTCATTCTCGAAAATATCGGAGTAATCACGCCACCATGGCCTGGCTCGCGCCTGGATAGCCAGGTCTTCGAGCTGCCCCTTCTCGACCTCCTCGACGTCGTAGACACGGAGCAGATCGCGGATATCGCTCATTTCCGGGCGTTTCCACTGATTGGCCTCGAACCGGCCCACTTTGCCACGGCCCCAGTTCAGCATGTCGCAGACATGGTTGGCGGTATAACCGCTCTTTACGCGGAGTTGAAGAAGGCGCCGCGACAGCCGACGCTTGGCTACGGTGGCGCCGTAGGCATCGTCGGTCATTCTGGTTCGCCTCCTTGACAGGACGTCACTGACAATATAATACTACCTAAGTTGTGAATCACAGATCTTGCGATCCTCGTCATTGCGGCTCACCCCCACTCGATGACCACGTCCGCCGCTGTCGTCACATGCAGACCATGCCACAAATCGCCATTCCGGCGTGAAACATGGAAAAATCCGGCAGAAGCGTTGATCCGCCTTCCATCTGGATAACACCCGGGCCGCCGGACCGCTGGCTGGGCCAATGTCATGATCGTGACCCGGCTGGGTGGCCGGGGGGGACGCGGCACGCACGTGGCGCTAGTCCAGCGCGTCGTCGAACTCGCCCTTCCTGACTCCGTCGAGGAAGCACTCCCACTCATGACGGTCGTACACCAGAACCCTTTCCGTCGGGTCGCCGGCCAGCCGCATCAGCACCCACTCACCGGCAGGGCCGCCACGCTGGCCGGCGAACGCGATCTCGATAGCGCCTTCCCCCTCCCCCGATCGCCGCCAGGACAGGGCACCGGTGTCGATGCCGAGAGCCTCGACGGTCGGCTTGCCCATCACGGCACCTCCAGCGGTTTCATGGACGGCGTCCCACGCCGCAATACATCACCCGTGACCCATCGCTGTCGGCCAGCGCAGGCACCTCCGCGCCCCACTCACCCACGTAGCAGACACCGGGCGGGGCGTCGTCGTTGGGCGGGCTCGGGACGGCCGGATCCACGCCGGGCGGCACCGGCGGACCCGCGTCCATGGCCATTGCATCGCCGTGACCGCTCATGGGCACCTCCGAACTCCCCGGCCCCGGGCCGGGGAATCATCACCGTGAGCGAGGTGGGTGGTCCACCAGAGACCTGCTAACCAGCGGGGGCTCCGGGACACGGCGCGCCCGGCCCGGGCCGCGCCGTTGAACCTGGGCATGCTTCCCCCTTGGGCTGCAGGGGCACAGTCATCTCGCCTCCGTTCAACCGCCCGCTCCCAGTCTCGCACGCTACGTGTGAATCGCGAACCGCCAAGCACAAATCCCGGACCATGACATTCACGAGTACGCGCCCCGGCGGAAGCAGCCGGACAGATGGTCATCCACGACACCACAAGCCTGCAGGGCAGCGTAGACCGTGACGGGGCCGGTGAAGGTGAACCCGAGCCCCCGCAACTCCTTCGCACAGGCCCGAGACGCCGGGGTCGATGCCGGAATGTCGGCTGTCGTGGCTGGTGGGCGAGCCGGTGGCGGCGCGTAGCGCCAGACAAGTGCCGCCAGTCCACCGGGGACAGCCAGCGCGGCCCTGGCGTTGCGGATCACAGCCTCGATCTTGGCGCGGTTGCGCACGATGCCGGTGTCCGCGAGGAGCCGCTCCTCGTCCGCGGCGCCGAAAGCCGCCACGGCGGCCAGGTCGAAGCCACAGAAGGCGGCGCGGAAGTTCTCTCGCTTACGCAAGATGGTGAGCCAGGACAGCCCGGACTGGAATGCCTCGAGCGAGAGCCGCTCGAAGATCCCCACGTCGTCCCTGACCGGCCGTCCCCATTCCTGGTCGTGATAGGTGAGGTAGTCGGCGGTGCCGAGTGACCACGGGCAGCGCGGGAGGCCGTCCGGTCCCGGCGCCGGCCCGGCGCCGGTCTCACTCATCAGGGCCACCGGGCGGACCGGGTGGATCTGCCGGACCGGGCGGATCCGCGTGACCTGCCGGACCACTGGGCGCGGCGACCGGCCGGTCGCCGGGCCGGTTGAGCCGCGCGTCGCCGGTCCCGCCGCGCAGTTCGGACAGTTCGCGGCGCAGTGTCGCGATCTCCACATCACGTGCGGTCACCGAGCGCGCGATCACCCGGAGCGCGTCCCCGGTCGCCGGCACGTTGTATCCCCACAACGACATCGGCGGCCTCAGCAGGGCGACGTCGGTGGCGCTCACCTCGCCGAGGTCGATCGGCGAGGTGTCACCGGCGAAGTCGGCCATTTCTCCGGCCCGCCCGAGTGCGACCAGCACCACGCCACCCAGGATGGCGGCGGCCACGACCAACAGAACTACTGGCACAGTACGAATCGTGCCATGCTCGGAGTGTGGCCAGGCACACGGAACACACAAGCCCGCCCAGAACGCTGTTGCTGGGCATCGGCGCCGACCCGCAGCAGGCGGCGCTGGCCCAAGCCGAAGGTGCCGACCTGCTCGATGTTCGTGCCGCCACCCCGGGGGCGCTCGCGGCTATCCGCGCCAGCCTGCCCGGCGCCGTGCTGTGGGCAGACTCCGGGGCCGATCCGGTGGACGCCGACCGGCTGGCAGCCGGGGCGACGCGCCTGGCCGGCGAAGCGGAGGACCCGGTTCGCGAGCCCGCTGACCTGGCTGGCGAGGCCGCTGACCTGGCTGGCGAGGTGGAGGACCCGGCTGGCCAGGAACCACCGGCCGCGGTGATTGCCACGGCCGCGGTCTGCACCTGGCTGGGCGCCCCCGTCATCCGCTCCCGGCACACCCGGGCCGTACGCCGCGCGATCGATATGACCGCGTCCATCGCGGGCAGGCGGCCACCTTCCCATACCGTCCGCGGGCTAGCCTGAGCTCTCCGGGGTCCCCCCCGGCCGGCCAAGGACCCCGCCGTTGCTGTGTGCCGCCCGGATGATCCGGACCACCTCGTCGGGCTCGTCCGCGATGCTCAGCAGGTCCAGGTCGACCGCCGAGACCTTGCCCTCGCCGACCACCGTGCTCCTGATCCAGGACAGCAGGCCGGACCAGTAGGAGCTGCCCACCAGCACGATCGGGAACTTGGTGATCTTGCCGGTCTGGACCAGGGTGAGCGCCTCGAACAGCTCGTCCAGGGTGCCGAACCCGCCCGGCAGCACCACGAACGCCTGCGAGTACTTGACGAACATGGTCTTGCGGACGAAGAAGTAGCGGAACTCGATGCCGATGTCGACATGGTCGTTCAGGCCCTGCTCCTGCGGAAGCTCGATGCCCAGGCCCACCGAGACGCCGTTCGCGGCGGTGGCTCCCTTGTTGGCCGCTTCCATGATCCCGGGGCCGCCGCCGGTGATCACCGCATAGCCGGCCTGCACCAGCCCGGCCGAGATACGTTCCGCGAGCTGATACTGACTGGTGCCGGGCACAGCGCGGGATGACCCGAAAACGGAGACCGCCAGGCCGAGTTCCGACAGCAGGCCGAAGCCCTCCACGAACTCAGCCTGGATCCGCAGCACCCGCCACGGATCAGTGTGGACCCAGTCGCTGGGGCCGCGCCGGTCCAGCAGACGCTGATCGGTCGTCGTAATGGGAATCGCCTTGCCGCGGAGCATGGCCGGTCCTTGCCGGCGGATGCGGCGGTGTGACTCGGGTTGTGCGTTCATGGTCCTGCCACGTTAACCCAGGCCGGGGGGCAGGCAGACGCGGCCGTGCCGGGCGGCAGATGGCCATCAGCCAGCAACCACGCCGCTGTCAGGCGTTCACGCCCGGGTCGCCGGGAACCCCGGTCAGGCGCTCATGCCAGGGTCGCGGGGAATCCCGGTCAGCCGTTCCTGCGGGGTCGCGGGGAATCCCGGTCAGCCGTTCATGCCGTGGTCGCGCAGGATGCCGTTCAGCACCGCCTTGTCGTGGCGGCTGCCCTCCGGCAGCCGCTTGAGCACGAGCACGCAGGGCATGCCGAACTCGCCCCCGGCGAACTTCCTCATCCTGGTGCCGCCGACACACACCGACCAGGGCGGCGCCTCTCCCCTCGGCAGCTCGTCGCCGGTCTCGACGTCGATCACGTGGGAACTCCTGGTGAGGATCGTCCCCGCGCCGAGGACGGCGCCCGTGCGTACCCGGGCACCCTCCACGACCATGCATCGCGAGCTGATGAAGGCGTCGTTCTCGATGACCACGGGAACGGCGTTCGGCGGCTCGAGCACCCCGCCGATGCCGACACCACCGGCCAGGTGGACGTTCGTCCCGATCTGTGCGCAGGACCCGACCGTGGCCCAGGTGTCCACCATGGTCCCCGAGTTGACGTAGGCGCCGATGTTGACGAAAGAGGGCATGAGCACACAACCGGGCGCAATGTAGGCACCCCAGCGGGCGATCGCGCCCGGCACCACCCGCACCCCGTCCAGCCGGGTCTTCAGCGGCACCCGGTCGTGGTAGCGGAAGTCACCCGCGGCTGACGGCTCCATGGGCAGCAGCCGGAAGGCCAGCAGGATCGCGCGCTTGGCCCGCTCGTCCACGCTGATGCCGCCCGTCGCCGGGTCCGGCCAGGCCACCCTGGCCTCCCCCGCGTCGAGGGCGTCCACGGCGGCGGTCACCATGGCGCGCGCGTCCGTGTCGTCCGGGCCGAGCTCACCGCGCCGGTCCCACAACTGGTCGATGCCGGCGGGCAGCGGCGAGCCCGCTGAGCCGGGCGGGCCGGGCAGACCGGGCGGGCTGGATGGGCCGGGCGGGCGTGGCGAGCCTGGCGAGCCGGGCAGGTCCAGATCACTGCCGGTGGCGGCGCCGGCGGCCTGGGAAGGATTCATGACGCCGATGCTAGTGGGAGTCCCGGATTCGCCGGGATCCGCCGGACTCACCAGACTCACCGGACGCGCCCAGGATGACGGCGCTGGCCGGTACGGTCTTTTGGTGTGCCGACGAAACCGCCCAGACATGGCCTGACGCCAGGCATCATCGCCCTGGTCGTTGTCGTCGTGGCGGTGGCCGTTTACTTCGTGGCCAAGCAGGCCAGGCCGTTCCTGTCGGGCAGCGGATGCCAGGCGGGCACGGGCCAGACGGCGGTTTCACTCGCCCCGGGGCAGGCCGCGATCGCGGCAACCATCGCCGGGGTGGCCCACCAGCGCGCGCTGCCGTCACGCGCCGTCGCGGTGGCCTACGCCGCCGCGCTGCAGGAGTCACACCTGCAGAACCTGAGCTACGGCGACCGCGACTCGGTGGGGGTGTTCCAGCAACGTCCCTCCGAAGGCTGGGGGCCGGCCTCGAAACTGAAGGACCCGGTCTACGCGAGCACCAGGTTCTTCCAGGCCCTTGCCAGCGTGCGGGGTTATCTCCACAAACCCGTCTACCGGGCCGCTCAGGCCGTGCAGCGCAGCGCTGACGGCTATGCCTACGTCCAGTACCAGCCGGAGGCGGGCTACCTCGCGGCCGACTTCACCGGCCACAGTGCGCACGCGGTCTGGTGCTGGTCCCCGGGGGCAGGTCCGCCGAAGGCCGACCTGGCGGCGGCCCGCCGGGGGCTGGCACACGCGTTCGGCCCGCTGGGCTCCCGCCGGTCGGCCACGCCGGGCGACGCCCCGGCCATGCTCGTGCGCGTCCCGAGCCGGGCAGTGGGCTGGGCGGTCGCTGCCTGGCTGGTGACGCACGCGGCTTCGTACGGGGTCCATGACCTGCGCTACGACGGTTATCAGTGGCAGGCGTCAGCGGGCAACGCGGGCTGGAAGCCGGACAGCGGCGCGCCGGCACGCACGGATGTGGTGCGGGCAAGTTGATAATCTGGGATCCCGGCCAATGACCAATACAGCCCCAACCGCCGCCGCCGTCGCGCGATACTACTGCGGGAGAAGCGCGATATGGGACCGGATCACATGGGGAACAGTGCCGGAAGAGGAGTTCGGACGTGACCTACATCATCACTGAGGGCTGCATCGACCTGCTCGACAAGACATGCATCGATGAGTGCCCCGTTGATTGCATCTACGAGGGCGCGCGCATGATGTACATCCACCCGGACGAATGCGTGGATTGCGGTGCCTGTGAGCCGGTCTGCCCGGTCGAGGCGATCTTCTACGAGGATGACCTGCCCGATCAGCTCAAGGACTTCTACCGGGTGAACGTGGAGTTCTTCGGGAATATCGGCTCCCCCGGCGGTGCGTCCAGGGTGGGGAAGATCCCGTTCGACCACCCGATCACGGCGTCGTACCCGCCGCAGCAGTAAGGGATAACAGCGCTGACCCTCGCCGCACGCCTGCCCCGCTTCCCCTGGGACCTGCTGGCCCCCTACCGGGAAAAGGCAAAGGCGCACCGGGACGGGATCGTGGACCTGTCGGTCGGAACTCCCGTCGATCCGGTCCCGGCGGTGGTCCGGGCGGCGCTCACGGACGCGGCGGACGCACCCGGTTATCCCACGACACAGGGGACACATCGGTTGCGTGAGATGGCGGCGGGCTGGCTTGCCCGCCGCCACGCCGTGTCCACCGACCCCGCCGCGGTGCTGCCGCTGATCGGCAGCAAGGAGTTCATCGCCGCCCTGCCGGCCATGCTCGGCTGCGGGCCAGGCGACACCGTGGTTCACCCCGAGCTGGCCTACCCGACCTACGAGATCGGCGCGCGGCTGGCCGGGGCCACACCGGCGGCGGCAGATGGGCTGTCCGCACTCGGCCCGCGAAGGGTGCCCCTGGTGTGGGTGAACTCCCCTGCCAACCCCACCGGCCGGGTGCTGCCGGCGGCGCATCTGCGCAAGATGGTGGACTGGGCGCGCGAACGCGGCGCGGTCATCGCCGCCGACGAGTGCTACCTGGATCTGGGCTGGGATACCGAACCGGTCTCGATCCTGCACCCGCAGGTGTGCGGGGGGTCCGCCCGCGGCGTGCTCGCGGTGCACTCGCTGTCCAAGCGCTCGAACATGGCCGGCTACCGGGCGGGGTTCGTCACCGGCGACCCGGCGCTCATCGCCGACCTGCTGGAGATCCGCCGCCACGCGGGGCTGATGATGCCCGGCCCCGTCCAGGCCGCGATGGCCGCCGCACTCGGCGACGACAGCCACGCCGACGAGCAGCGCGGGCGGTACGCCGCACGGCGGGCGCGGCTGCGGGCGGCGCTGGCGGCAGCGGGCTGGGTGACCGAGCACTCCGAGGCCGGGTTGTACCTGTGGGTGGCCAGGGCGGGCCTCGACTGCTGGGACAGCGTGGAACTGCTCGCCCAGGCCGGCATCCTGGTCGCGCCCGGCGAGTTCTACGGCCCGGCCGGCCGCTCGCACATCCGGGTGGCCCTCACCGCCACCGACGAGCGCATCGACGCCGCCGTGGCCCGCCTGCCGGCCCTCGCCTGAGCCAAGTGCCCGCCCAGGCCTGGTGGGCGCAATAGATCACCGCTCCAGTGCCGGAATCTGCAACAGATCCGCTGCTGAACGCAGGATGCTCGCATATCACCTGCTCAGGCGCGCTCATAAGCTGGATGGCAATCCGATCACCGGCGCCAGCGACAGGTGGGACGAATGCGGGCCAGGAGCTACCTGATGTGGCCCCGCTTCGGGCCGGCGCCGGTGGACATGTCTGAGTTCCGCACGGCAGGAGGCGGCCCGAAGTGCCGCACACTGGAACTCAGGCCGTGAGGGAGGGACGGCGATGACCATGCTCAGCAGCCCGCGTGCCCGCGCCGAGGGCACGGGTTCGGCCGGCCCAGCCGAACTGCGTGCCCTGTCGCAAGCGCACAGCGCGCATAACTACCACCCGCTCCCGGTGGTCATTTCCCACGCCGAGGGTGCCTGGGTGACCGACGTCGAGGGGCACAGGTACCTGGACCTGCTCGCCGCCTATTCGGCCCTCAACTTCGGCCACCGCCATCCCCGCCTGATCGCCGCGGCGCAGCGCCAGCTGGAGCGGGTGACGCTGGTCAGCCGGGCGTTCGACCATGACCTGTTCGGCCCGTTCTGCGCCGAACTGGCCGCGATGGCGGGCATGGAGATGGTGCTGCCGATGAACACCGGCGCGGAGGCGGTGGAAACGGCGATCAAGACGGCCCGCAAGTGGGGCTACGAGGTCAAGGGCGTCCCCGCGGACGAGGCGGTCATCGTGGCGTTCGAGGGGAACTTCCACGGGCGGACCACCACCATCGTCAGCTTCTCCACCGACCCTGATGCGCGTGCCTCCTACGGCCCCTACACCCCCGGCTTCCGTATCGTGCCCTATGGTGACGCGGCCGCGCTCGCCGCGGCCATGGACTCCCGCGTGGTCGGCGTCCTGATCGAGCCGATCCAGGGCGAGGCCGGGGTGGTCGTGCCGCCACCGGGCTACCTGAGCGCCGTCCGGGAGCTGTGCACGGCCAACGGGGCGCTGATGATCGCCGACGAGATCCAGTCCGGGCTCGGCCGTACCGGGACCACGTTCGCCTGCGAGCACGAGAACGTGGTGCCGGATATGTACCTGCTCGGCAAGGCGCTCGGCGGTGGCATCGTGCCGGTCTCGGCGGTGGTGTCGTCCCGGGAGGTCCTCGGCGTGTTCCGGCCCGGCCAGCACGGCTCCACGTTCGGCGGCAGCCCGCTCGCCTGCGCCGTCGGCCGCGAGGTGATCGCGATGCTGGCCACCGGAGAGTTCCAGGAGCGCTCCGCCAAGCTGGGCGCCCACCTGCACGGACGGCTGTCGGCGCTGCCGCCCGAAGCCGTGCGCCAGGTGCGCGGCCGGGGCCTGTGGGCAGGGGTGGAATTCGCCGCTCTCGGTGGCCGGGAAGCCTGCGAACGCCTGGCCGCCCGCGGGGTACTGGCCAAGGACACCCACGGCACCACCATCCGGCTGGCCCCTCCGCTGACCATCACCGAGGAAGACCTCGACTGGGCACTGGACCGCCTGGCAGAGGTGGCCAGGCCCTAGCCCGTCCAACTCACATGGCACGGCTTGCGACCATGATCATGTCTGTTTCGTCCCGATTCTCGTGGTCCTAACCCGTGCCAAGTGACTCCTGGCGGGGGCGGGCGCCCCGGCGTCCGTCAACTAGCTCAGGCGGCGGTAACGGCCGGAGTAGTAGAGCAGGGGGCCGCCCTCGCGGCGGGGCTCGCTCACGCCGAGCACCTCGCCGACCACGATGCTGTGGTCGCCACCGTCGTGGACGGCCGTGGTCCGGCACTCCATCGCGGCCAGCGCGTCATCGAGGATCGGCGCGGACGTCAGCGGGCCGGGATGATACCGGAACGCGTCGAGCTGGCCCTCCAGTGGCCGCCCGCGAGTGGCCAGCCAGCGGGCAGTCTTCTCGCCGTCCTCGTTCAGCACCGAAATCGCCCAGGTGCCGCTGGCCAGCACCGCGTCGTGGAAGCGGGCGACCTTCTCCGCGCAGAACAGCACCAGCAGCGGCTCGAGGGATACCGCGGTGAAGGCGGTCACCGTCATCGCGTGACCGACACCGTCAAGGCTGGTGGAGACCACGACGATGCCGCTGGCGAACCGGCCGGCGGCACGCCGGAAGTCGGCGGGGTTCACCGCTGCCATGCGCCCGCACGCCGCGGCCATCCACCGGCCCGCCGCGACCTGCCCACCCGGCCGACGAGCGTGAGCACCACGCCCAGTCCCGCGCAGACAGCGCCCCCATACAGGTACCACTTGCCCGCGGTCGTGTCGGTGACGATCACGCTGCCGCCGTGGGTCGGCGCGGTCAGCACGAACGAGATGAGGAACCAGCCGAGGGCCGGCACGAGCCCGCCAAGCGGGGAGTCCATGCCCAGACCGGCCAGCAGGCAGGTGAGGAAGATCAGCACACAGAACGCCAGCGCTGCCACCGGCACGCCGCCGATGCCGCGGCTGAACTGGAAGCCGCCGATCAGCCCTTCCATCACACCGAGCAGGAACAGCGCCGCGTAGGCGCCACCGACGCTGATCGCATCCGGGCGGCCCGGGCGGGGCGGGCGGGGCCCTGACGTGCTGTCCACGCAGAGCAGGCTATACGGCCCCGGTACCGGCCGGTCCAGTGCGACGTGCGGTCACAGGCCGGCGAACAGGTCCTGCTCGCGCCCGTGGCGCCCGGTGCCGGGACGGCGGGGACCAAGCGGCCCGGCGAGCAGCGTGAAGTACTCGCGGGCGCCGATCCGCTGGCCGACCATGTCGGAGAGGGCGAAGAACGGGCCGTCCACCGCGATCTGGGTAACGTGCGACCGCAGCGCGGCGATCTTCGCCGCAAGGAACCCGGTGCCGTCGATCTCGGTCGTGACCTGCTCATCCGGCACCCCGAACGGCAGCTCAGCCACCGAGCCGGCCTGCCGGAAGCCGGCGGGCCGGGCCGGGCCGAGCCTGATCGCCTCGGCCAGCACCGAGCGCGGCATCGCCGTCGCATAGAACTTCGCCACCTGCCAGGGCCTGCCGCCGCCGGGTGGCGCGGCTGCCGGGTCGGCGGCGACACGAACCGCCCGCCTGCTCACCCGGTGCGCCTGGATGTGATCGGGATGGCCGTAGAAGCCGTTGGCGTCGTAGGTGACGATCACCTGCGGCATCACGTCGCGGATCACGGCCGCGAGTTCCGCCGCCGCCTCGTCCGGGTCCGCCTGCCAGAAGCAGCCAGGGAACTGGTTGGACGGCAGGCCCATCATCCCGGAGTCGCGCCACCGGCCGGGCCCGCCCAGGAACCGGTGGTCGCTGACCCCGAGTGCGGCGCAGGCCCTGGCGAGCTCGCCGATCCGGTGCCGGCCGAGACGGTCCGGCCCCGGCTGGCCCTCCCCGGCGGCCAGATGCGCCAGGTCCGCGGGAATGACCTCGCCAAGCTCCCCCAGCGTGCAGGTGACCAGGGTGACGCCGGTGCCCTCGGCGGCATAGCGGGCCATGGTCGCGCCGGTGCCGATCGACTCGTCGTCGGGATGGGCGTGCACCAGCAGCAGCCGCTGCCGATCGCCAGCCGTGACCACGACGTGAGCCTACCGGCCGCCGGCTGGCAAGATCGTGGCATGACGGACAGCTTCCCGCGCCAGCAGGCCAGGACCAGGAGGTTCAGCCTCGGCGTACCGCGCTCGTTTCAGATCTCCCCCGACGGCAGCCGGGTCGCCTTCCTGCGCAGCCGGGGCGGCAGCGACCCGGTCACCTGCCTGTGGGTGCTGGACGTCGGCACCGGGCAGGAGCACCTGGCCGCCGACCCCGCCGCGCTGGCCGCCACCGGTGATGACCCGGTGGAGGAGCGGGCCCGCCGCGAGCGCTCACGCGAGCAGGCGGCCGGCATCGTGGCCTTCGCGACCGACGCCGCCCTGAATGTGGCCGCGTTCGCGCTGGCCGGGCAGGTCTATCTGGCGGACCTGACCAGCCCGGCCGGCCCGGCTGGCCCGGCCGGGCCCCGGCGTATCCCGGCGCAGGCCCCGGCGCTCGACCCCCGCCCCGACCCGGCCGGCCGGCTCCTCGCCTACGTCTGCGATCGCGCCCTGCGGATCACCGACCTCGCGACCGGGGCGGACTCGGCCGTCATCGGGCCAGCCGGCGAGCCGGGGCTGACCTACGGCCTCGCCGAGTTCATCGCGGCCGAGGAGATGGGCCGGATGCGGGGTTACTGGTGGGCGCCCGATGGCTCGGCCCTGCTGGTGGCCAGGGTGGACGAGACCGCGGTCCACCGCTGGCACATCGCCGACCCGGCGAACCCCGGCCGCCCCGCCACCGAGGTCGCCTACCCGGCCGCGGGTACCCCCAACGCCGACGTGAGCCTGCTGCTGGCCGGCCTCGACGGCAGCCGGGTGCCGGTGGAATGGGACCGCGCCGGCTTCCCGTACCTGGTGACGGTGAACTGGGATCACGACGACCCGCTGATCGTGGTGCAAAGCCGCGACCAGCGGCGGATGCGGCTGCTCTCGGCGGACCCGGCCAGGCGGGCCGTCGCGGTGCTGCGGGAGGACAGCGACCCGCGATGGCTGGACATCGTGCCGGGCGTCCCGGCGCTGACCAGCGACGGCGCGATCGTGTGGACCGCGGACGCCGACGGCGCCAGGCGGCTGCTTGTGGCCACGCCGGAAGAACTCGCCGAGGGGAGCGCCAAGCCGGTCACCCCGGCGGCCCTCCAGGTGCGGGAGATCCTGGGCACCGACGCCACCACCGTGCTGTTCACCGCCTCGGCGGACGAGCCGACCGAGGTCGGTGTGTGGGCTTACGGCCCCGGCGGGCTGGTCAAGCTCACGCCCGAACCGGGCGTGCACGGCGGGCAGCGGTCGGGCGGGACCACCGTGCTGGCCCGCCGGTCCCTGGCGCACGACGGCGTCACCGTCCAGGTCCTGCGCGAAGGCCGTCCGGACGTCACGGTCACCTCACTCGCCGAGCACCCCGGCCTGCCTGCCCCGCGGCCGGACATCTTCGCGGCCGGACCACGCGGGATCCGCACCGCGGTGCTGCTGCCGTCCTGGCACGAACCCGGCTCGGCGAAGCTGCCGGTGCTGCTTGACCCCTACGGCGGGCCGCATGCCCAGCGCGTCCTGGCGGCGCGCGGGGCGTTCCTCACCTCCCAGTGGCTGGCCGACCAGGGTTTCGCGGTGGTGATCGCGGACGGCCGGGGCACACCGGGCCGCGGGCCGGAGTGGGAACGGGAACTGTGGCACGACCTGGCAGGCCCCGTACTCGACGACCAGACCGGGGCCCTGCACGCCGCCGCCGAACGTCACGCCGACCTGGACACGTCCCGGGTCGCGATCAGGGGCTGGTCGTTCGGCGGGTTCCTGGCCGCGCTCGCGGTGCTGCGCCGGCCCGGCGTGTTCCACGCCGCGATCGCGGGCGCGCCGGTCACCGAATGGCGGCTGTACGACACCCACTACACCGAGCGCTACCTGGGCCAGCCCGGTGAGCCCGGCACCGAAGACGGCGACACCTACGACCGGAGTTCCCTGCTGGGTGAGGCGGCCAGGCTCAGCCGCCCGCTGCTGCTCATCCACGGGCTCGCCGACGACAATGTGGTGGCCGCGCACACCCTGCGGCTGTCGTCGGCGCTGCTGGCGGCGGGCCGGCCACACGCGGTGCTGCCCCTGTCCGGCGTCACCCACATGACGCCGCAGGAGGAAGTGGCCGAGAACCTGCTCCTCCTCCAGGTGGAATTCCTGCGCCGATCCCTGGGGCTGGCGGGCCAGCCGGGCGGGTGAACGGTGGTGCAGGCCCCCCGGTGTTGTCAGAGTCACATGCTCACAATCGGCTCCCGGGCCTGCGCGGTGATATGCAGTGGAATAGGGTTCACCGCATCGCGGCCGAGCGCGTCCGAAGCGGTGCCGCCGTGAGTGGACCCCACCGAGTTCGAGGGCGGAGACGCAGCCGATGACGCAGGCAACAACGGCGCCAGCCAAGACCAGGGCGCAGATCCCCGAACGCACGCTGCGCAAGGACCCGTGGTGGCGCCAGCCGGCGATCAACGCCACCGCTCTCGGGGTGGTGGTGATCTACCTCACCTGGGCATCCCTGGTGAACGCGGACTACTTCTGGAAGCCGTACATCTCCCCGCTGTACTCGCCCTGCCTGGCGACGACCTGCACCAACGGCGCGGGCTACAACTGGATCCCGTGGCTGACCTGGCTCTCCCCGGCGATCATCATCATCGGCGGGCCGATGGGCTTCCGGCTGACCTGCTACTACTACCGCAAGGCCTACTACCGGGCCTTCTGGCGGGCGCCGGCCGCCTGCGGTGTGCGCGAACCGCACGCGAAATACACCGGCGAGACCAGGCTCCCGCTGATCCTGCAGAACGTGCACCGCTACTTCTTCTTCATCGCGCTGGCGTTCAACGTGATCCTGTCCGCCGACGCGGTCATCGCGTTCCGCAACCACCAGGGCCAGTGGGGGCACATGGGCCTCGGCACCCTGGTCCTGGTCGTCAACGCAGTGCTGCTGTGGGTGTACTCGCTGTCCTGCCACGCGTGCCGGCACATCACCGGCGGCAGGCTGAAGCACTTCTCCAAGCACCCGGTCCGGTACTGGATGTGGACCCAGGTCTCCAGGCTGAACGCCAGGCACATGCAGTACGCCTGGGTATCACTGTTCTGGGTGCTCTTCACCGACCTCTACATCCGGCTGGTGGCCAGCGGCGCCATCGCCGACCCGCGGTTCTTCTAGGCCGCCCGCAGGAAAGCCAAGGCAAGAAGGTGCGCAGCGCAGATGAGTGACATCGAACGGCTCCCCTACGACGTGGTGGTGATCGGGGCCGGTGGCTCGGGCCTGCGAGCGGCGATCGAGGCCCGCCAGGCCGGGAAGCGGACCGCGGTCATCTCCAAGTCCCTGTTCGGCAAGGCACATACGGTCATGGCCGAAGGCGGCTGCGCCGCCGCCATGGGCAACGTCAACCCGAACGACAACTGGCAGGTGCACTTCCGCGACACGATGCGCGGCGGCAAGTTCCTGAACAACTGGCGGATGGCCGAGTTGCACGCCAAGGAGGCGCCGGACCGGGTCTGGGAGCTCGAGGCGTGGGGCGCGCTGTTCGACCGGACAAAAGACGGCAAGATCAGCCAGCGGAACTTCGGTGGCCACCAGTACCCCCGGCTGGCCCACGTGGGCGACCGGACCGGCCTGGAGATGATCCGCACCATGCAGCAGCGGGTGGTGGCGCTGCAGCAGGAGGACGCGAGAAAGCTCGGCGACCCCGAGGCGCTGATCAAGATCTTCGCGGAGACCACCATCACCCGGCTGGTCAAAGACGGCGGGCGGATCGCCGGCGCGTTCGGCTATGTCCGGGACAGCGGCCGGTTCGTCCTGTTCGAGGCGCCGGCCGTCGTGCTGGCCACCGGCGGGATCGGCAAGACGTTCCAGGTCTCGTCGAACTCGTGGGAGTACACCGGGGACGGCCACGCGCTCGCGCTGCTGGCCGGGGCGACGCTGCTGAACATGGAGTTCGTGCAGTTCCACCCCACCCACATGGTCTGGCCGATGTCGGTGCGCGGGCTGCTGGTCACCGAGTCGGTGCGCGGTGACGGCGGGGTGCTGCGCAACTCCGAGGGCAAGCGGTTCATGTTCGGCTACGTGCCGGACGTGTTCCGCGCCCAGTACGCGGAGACCGAGGAGGAGGCCGACCGCTGGTACTCCGACCCGGACAACAACCGGCGCCCACCCGAGCTGCTGCCCCGCGACGAGGTGGCCAGGGCGAACAACGCCGAGGTGAAGGCGGGCCGCGGGTCGCCGCACGGTGGCGTGTTCCTCGACATCGCCTCCCGGCTGCCGGCCGAGGAGATCCTGCGGCGGCTGCCGTCCATGTACCACCAGTTCAAGGAACTGGCCGACGTGGACATCACCAAGGAGCCGATGGAGGTCGGCCCGGCCCAGCACTACGTGATGGGTGGCGTGGAGGTGGACCCGGACACCGGGGCATCCACCCTGCCGGGCCTGTTCGCGGCCGGTGAGGTGTCCGGCGGCATGCACGGCTCCAACCGGCTGGGCGGCAACTCCCTGTCCGACCTGCTGGTGTTCGGCCGCCGGGCGGGTATGGGCGCGGCGCAGTACCTGGACACCCTGGGCTCGGCGCGGCCGGTGGCCGGCGAGGCCGAGCTGGCCGCGGCGCAGGCGGAGGCGCTCGCCCCGCTGGAGCGTTCCGGCGGGGAGAACCCCTACACGGTGCATGCCGAAGTGCAGCAGACGATGAGCGACCTGGTGGGCATCATCCGGCGGGAAGACGAGATCAAGGCCGCGCTGACCGAGCTGGAGAAGCTGAACGACCGCGCCTCCCGGGTCAGCGCCGAAGGCGGCCGCGCCTACAACCCGGGCTGGCACCTGGCCCTCGATCTGCGCAACATCATGGTGATCGCGCAGTGTGTGGCCCAGGCGGCGCTGGAGCGCCAGGAAAGCCGGGGCGGGCACACCCGCGACGACTACCCGGTCATGTCACCGGAGTGGCGCAAGATCAACCTGATCTGCTCGCTGGAAGGTGGCCAGGTGACGCTCACGCGGCAGCCCCTGCCGCCGATGCGCGCGGACCTGATCGCATTGTTCGACCGTGACGAGCTCACGAAGTACATGACAGCAGAGGAGCTCGCCGGGGTGCCTGGCGGGGAAGCGACCGCCGCCGGACAGGAGACACACTGATGGGCTACAAGGCACAGCTGCGGGTGTGGCGCGGCGACGCTGGCCAGGGCGCCCTGACCGACTACACGGTCGAGGTCAACGAGGGCGAGGTTGTCCTGGACATCCTGCACCGGCTGCAGGCCACCCAGACGGGTGACCTGGCGGTCAGGTGGAACTGCAAGGCCGGCAAGTGCGGCTCCTGCTCGATGGAGATCAACGGCAGGCCCCGGCTCGCCTGCATGACCCGGATGTCCACCTTCACCGAGAGCGAGACGATCACCCTCACCCCGCTGCGCACCTTCCCGGTGATCAGGGACCTGGTCACCGACGTGTCCTTCAACTACGCGAAGGCGCTGGAGATCCCCTCGTTCACCCCCGACCCCGCGGTCAAGCCGGGCGAGTTCCGGATGCAGCAGGTTGACGTGCAGCGCTCGCAGGAGTTCCGCAAGTGCATTGAGTGCTACCTGTGCCAGAACACCTGCCACGTGATCCGCGACCACCCCGAGAACGAGCGGGCGTTCGCCGGCCCGCGGTTCCTGATGCGGATCGCCGAACTGGAGATGCACCCGGCCGACACCGCCGACCGGCGTGAGATCGCCCAGGACGACTTCGGCCTGGGCCTGTGCAACATCACCAAGTGCTGCACCGAGGTCTGCCCGGAGAACATCAAGATCACCGACAACGCGCTGATCCCCATGAAGGAACGCGTGGTGGGCCGCAAGTACGACCCGCTGGTGTGGCTGGGCGCCAAGATCGGGCGGCGGCCGCGCCGCGACACCCCGGCCGTGCCCGGCAAGCAGACCTGAACCCCCGCCCGGCCCACCCCGGCCCACCCCGGCCCGGCCCGGCCCGCCCCGGATCGCGGCGGCTGAAAGTGACCAGCTAAGAACCCGTTCAGCCGAGCCCGGCTTGGGCTCGCGGTTCATAACATGAGACCCTGGCGGCCAGAGCCCCGCAGACGGCGCAGGGAGCCACCATCTCCCGACGGCGGAAGGCATGACAAATGACACACCTGACCTACCTTGAGGCTGCCGTCGTGGGCCTGGTGCAAGGGGTCACCGAGCTGTTCCCGATATCCAGCCTCGGGCACAACGTCCTGATTCCCGCCCTCATCGGTGGCAGCTGGGCCAGCGACCTCAACGTCGCCGCGCCCGAGTCGCCGTACCTGGCCTTCATCGTCGGGCTGCACGTGGCCACCGCGATCGCGCTGCTCATCTACTTCTGGCGCGACTGGGTGCGGATCGTCGCCGGGTTCTTCTCCTCGATCCGCCAGTTCGCCCGGCCGGCGGCCGGGACCCGCAGATGGCAGCTGCAGTTGACGGACCAGAGGCTCGCCTGGATGATCATCCTGGCGACGATCCCGGTGGGACTGGTCGGGCTGGTGTTCGAGCACGAGTTCCGGGTCCTGTTCGGCAAGCCCATCCGGGCAGCGATCTTCCTCCTCATCAATGGCCTGATCCTGCTGGCCGGGGAGCTCTTCCGCCGGAAGGCGTCGGTCCGGGCGGACCAGGAGATCGCGCAGGAGAGGGAACTGGTGGCCGTCGGCGGTACCCGGCGGGCGGGCGCGGCCCGGCACGCTGCTGGCCACCAGGCCGACCGGGCGGCCGAGTACTCGGAGGGGATCGAATCGGACCGGCGGCTGGCGGGGCAGGGCTACCTGGCGGCCGTCATCATCGGCACGTCGCAGGTCCTGGCACTGCTGGCCGGCATCAGCCGGGACGGGGTCGCGATGGTGGCGGGCATGATGCGCGGCCTGTCCCGCGAGGACGCCGCCAGGTTCGCCTTCCTGCTCGCCACCCCGGTCATCCTGGCCGCCGGCGTCCTCAAGGTACCCGACCTGATGGGCCCGCTCGGGAACGGCATCCGCGGCCAGATCCTGGTCGGCAGCATCCTGTCAGGTGTCGGTGCCTACCTGTCCGTGCGCTTCCTGGTGAAGTACTTCCGCACCCGGACGCTGACCCCGTTCGCGATCTACTGCATCGTGGTCGGCCTCGCCAGCATCGTCTACCTCGGCGTTGTGAAGTAGCCGCCCGCGTCATTCCCCGCCGCGGGCCCGGCGGCCCCGCTCCCGCATCCGCTCCTTGGCGTCCAGCACCGCCTTGCGCAGCCGCACCGCGGTCGGGGTCACCTCCACGCACTCGTCGTCCGCGCAGAACTCCAGTGCCTGCTCCAGGCTCAGCACCCGGGCCGGTACCAGCCGCTCCAGTTCCTCCCCGGTGGACTGGCGCACGTTGGTGAGCTTGCGCTCCCGGGTGATGTTCACGTCCATGTCGTCGGCGCGGGAGTTCTCCCCGACGATCATCCCCTCGTAGACCTCGGCCCCCGGTGACACCAGCAGCGAGCCGCGCTCCTGGAGGGAGGAGCAGGCATAGCCGGTGACCGTCCCGGACCGGTCGGCCACCAGCGACCCGGTCGGGCGCACCCGCATCGGCCCCGACCACGGCTCGTAGCCGTCGAAAACGTGATGGGCGATACCGGTCCCCCGGGTGTCGGTGAGGAACTGGGTGCGGAAGCCGATCAGGCCGCGGGCCGGAACGCTGAAGTCCAGCCGCACCCAGCCGGTGCCGTGGTTGGTCATGTTCTCCATCCGGCCCTTGCGGATGGCCAGCAGCGAGGTCACCGCCCCCAGGTAGTCCTCCGGCACGTCGACGGTGAGCCGCTCCACCGGCTCGTGCAGGGCGCCGTCGATCTGCCTGGTGACGACGGTGGGGCGGCCCACGGCCAGCTCGTAACCTTCCCGGCGCATCGTCTCGACCAGCACAGCCAGCGCAAGCTCGCCCCGGCCCTGCACCTCCCAGGTATCCGGCCGGGCGGTGGGCAGGACCCGCAGCGACACGTTCCCGACCAGTTCCCGGGCCAGCCGGTCGCGCAGCAGCCGCGCGGTGACCTTCGTGCCCTTCTCACGCCCCGCCAGCGGTCCGGTATTGACGCCGACCGTCACCGACACGGCCGGCTCGTCCACCGTGATGAGCGGCAGTGGCAGCGGGTCGTCGGCGTCCGCGAGCGTCTCACCGATCATGATGTCCGCGATACCGGCCACCGCGATGATGTCCCCCGCGCCGGCGGTCTGGGCCGGCACCCGCTCCAGCGCCTCGGTGAGGTACAGCTCAGTGATCTTCACGCGCTGCACCGAGCCGTCCCGGCGGCACCAGGCCACCTGCTGGCCGCGGCTGATCGTCCCGCTGTGCACCCGGCACAGCGCGATCCGGCCCAGGTAGGAGGAGGCGTCCAGGTTGGTGACGTGCGCCTGCAACGGCGCGCCGGGCTGGTACGACGGTGCGGGCACCGTCTCGCGCAGCACGGTGAACAGCGGTTCCAGGTCCGGCGAGTCCGGCAGGGTGCCGTCTTCCGGCCGGGTGAGCGAGGCCCGGCCCGCCCGGGCGGAGGCGTAGACGATGGGGAACTCGATCTGCTCCTCGGTCGCGTCGAGGTCGAGGAACAGCTCGTAACAGGCGTCCACCACCTCGCCGATCCGGGCATCCGCCCGGTCCACCTTGTTGATCACCAGGATGACCGGCAGCCCGGCCTCCAGCGTCTTGCGCAGGACGAACCGGGTCTGTGGCAGCGGCCCCTCACCCGCGTTGACCAGCAGCAGGACCCCGTCCACCATGGAGAGCCCGCGCTCCACCTCGCCCCCGAAATCGGCGTGACCGGGCGTGTCGATGATGTTGATGGTCAGGCCGCCATGCTGGACGGCGGTGTTCTTGGCCAGGATCGTGATGCCCTTTTCCCGCTCCAGGTCACCGGAGTCGAGCACCCGCTCCGCGACGCGCTCGTTCGCGCGGAACGCTCCCGACTGCCACAGCATCGCGTCCACCAGCGTCGTCTTGCCGTGGTCCACGTGCGCCACGATGGCCACGTTGCGCAGGTCGTCCCTGGTGGCCAGGGCCGGTGAAGGTACGGGCATGGTGAAGCCTCGGTGAGGTTGCGGGTGGGATTCATGGAAGTCAACCGCCAGCACCCCCAGTCTATTTCCCCATCGCTGCCCAACGGCGGTGCCGACCGCGCCCCCCTGCCTGCGCCCCCCTGCCCGCGTCCCCGTTTCCGCGGGCCTGGTAACGGGTTCTTGAAGTGTTCTTCACGGCTTCTTAACGCACGCTCTGCTGGGATGAGGTCCCATGCGCGACAGACACGAGCCACCGGGCGGCCCGTACGACGACGGTGACTGGGACCTGGACTACACCATCCCGTTCGACGGGGCACCCGGCGGTCCCGCCGACGACCTGCGCCGCCAGGGCCTGCGCCGCCTGTCCAAGCTGACCTGGCGCGCCACCCAGCTCAGTGCGGTCGCCGCGGTCGGCTTCGCGGCCTTGTTCGCGCACGCCGCCCACGCCCAGACGGTGAGCACCCCGGCCCCCGCCAAGCCCACCGCCAGGCCGACGACGGCGTCACCGACGCCATCGCCCAGCCCGACCCACAAGAAGAAGCACCACCGTCATCACAAGGCCGCGCCCACCGCGGCACCCGCCGCACCCACCGCCCCGGCTTCCGCCGCCCCCACCCTGGCACCGCCCACCACGGCCCCGGCGCCGCCCCCACCCAGCCCCACCCCGACGCCGGTGCAGACGCACTCCAGCGGATCCGGCAAAGGGTGATGGCGGCACCGACCGAGGCCATCGGCACCCGCACCTTCCCCGCGCTGGGCACCTCCGCCTCCCTGCTCGTCACCCATCCGGGGAGCCTGGACGAGGCGTACGGCCTGCTCGCCGGGGAACTGCTCGCGGTGGACGTGGCGTGCTCGCGTTTCCGCCCGGACTCCGAACTGTGGCAGGTCAACCACGCCCGCGGCCGCCCGGTGCAGGTCAGCCCGCTGCTGGCGCAGGCCGTGGCAGTTGCCCTGACCGCCGCCCGGATCACCGACGGCGACGTGGACCCGACCTGCGGGAACTCGCTGGCCAGGCTCGGTTATGACCGGGACTTCGCGCAGGCCAGACGCCAGACCAGCGGCCTTGACCAGCCACCCGCACCGGCGGGCCGCTGGCAGGAGGTGGAACTGGACCGCGGGCGGCGGGTGATCAGGGTCCCCGAGGGGGTCATGCTCGACCTGGGCGCGACCGCGAAGGCGCTGGCCGCCGACCGGGCCGCGGCCCTGATCTCCGCCACCGTGGGCTGCGGGGTCCTGGTCAACCTCGGCGGCGACATCCGGGTGGCCGGAGCGGCGCCGGCCGACGGCTGGCGGGTCGGGATCCTCGACGATCTGGTCTTCGCGGCCGACAGCGCCCAGGCCGAGCCCAGCCAGACGGTCATGATCCGCGACGGCGGCCTCGCGACCTCGAGCACCCTGGCGCGGGCCTGGCAGCGGGGCGGGACCCGGCTGCACCACATCATCGTCCCCGGCACCGGCCTGCCCGCTGACTCCTGCTGGCGCACGGTCAGCGTAGCCGCCGCGACCTGTGTTGACGCGAACACCGCCAGCACAGCGGCGATCCTGCGCGGTGAGCGGGCGGCGCAGTGGCTGGATGGGCTGCGCCTGCCGTCCCGCCTGGTGCATCATGACGGCACGACGATCATGGTCGGCGGCTGGCCCGGTCGGCCCGCCAGCGGCGTCGGCACAGGAAGCCAGGTATGAGCTTTTCACTCCACGGGCCAGGTCTGTGGTACGCCACCAGGGCGACCGGCCTGGTGACGCTGCTCCTGCTGACGGCCAGCGTGCTGCTGGGGCTGCTGACCGCTGGCCGCTTCGCCAGCGCCCGATGGCCGCGGTTCCTCACCGCGGGCCTGCACCGCAACATCTCCCTGCTGGTCCTGGTATTCCTCGCGCTGCACGTGGCCACGAACGTGATCGACACCTTCGTCTCCATCTCGCTGGTGTCGGCCTTCGTGCCCTTCACCTCGTCCTACAAGACGTTCTGGCTGGGCCTGGGCGCGATCGCGCTTGACCTGCTCATCGCGCTCGTGGCGACCAGCCTGGTCAGGAACCGGCTGGGGCACCGGGCCTGGCGCCGGGTCCACTGGGCCGCCTACGCCTGCTGGCCGGTCGCGCTCGCGCACGGGCTTGGCATCGGTACCGACCGCGCCACTCTGTGGGTGTTCGCGCTCACCGTCGCCTGTGTCGCGATCGTCGCGGCGGCGGCCACCTGGCGTTTCGTCACCGCCGTCCGGACAGGTGCCCGGTGACCGCGATCGCCCTGTCCTCCTACCGGGCGCCGGGGCTGCGGCTGCCCCGCCTGCTCGCCGGCATCTCCTACTACCACACGACCGGACTGGGCGATCACGAGCAACTGTACGGGCCGCTGCCGCTGCCCACGCGGTCGCCGCGACCGGGCCGCTCCGGGCGGCAGCGGCCGGAGCGCCTGATCGATGTCGTTGACCGGTCCGGGCTCACCGGCCGGGGCGGCGCCGGCTTCCCCACCGGCCGCAAGATGCGCACGGTCGCCGCCCTTGCCGGCGGCGCCCGCAAGGGCCGTGCGGTCGTCGTCGCCAACGGCGCCGAGAGCGAGCCCGCCAGCTGCAAGGACCGGCTGCTGCTGACGCGCGTGCCGCACCTGGTCCTGGACGGGATCACGCTGGCCGCCTACGCGGTCGGGGCCGACGAGGCCCACCTGGTCGTGCACGGGCAGGAAGCCGACCTGATGGCCAGCCTGGAAGCCGCGGTCGCCGACCGCGAGACGCTGGGCGTCGACCCGGTGCCGATCCAGATCGACGGCATCCCGGGCCGGTACGTCTCCAGTGAGCAGTCCGCGATCGTCAATTACCTGAGCGGCGGCCCCGGCAAGCCGACCTTCTCGCCCCCGCGCCCGCATGAGCGTGGTGTGAAGGGGCGGCCCACCCTGGTGAACAACGTCGAGACGCTTGCCCATCTGGCGCTGATCGCCCGTTACGGGGACGGCTGGTTCCGCGGCATCGGGCCGCCATCGGCCCCGGGTTCCACCCTGGTCACCGTGGGTGGCGCGGTCGCGCGCCCTGGTGTGTACGAGATCGAGATGGGCACCCCGGTCGGCCAGGTGGTGATGCTGGCCGGGGGGCCTTCCGAGCCGCTGCAGGCGCTCCTTGTCGGCGGTTACTTCGGCGCCTGGCTGCCGGCCTCACTCGCCTGGCCGGTGCCGATGACCCACGCGGGCCTGCGCGCCGTCGGCGGGGCGATGGGTGCGGGCATGGTGATCGCCCTGCCGGTCTCCTCGTGTGCGCTGGCCGAGACCGCCCGGGTGGTCAGCTACCTGGCGGAGGAGAGCGCCGCGCAGTGCGGCCCGTGCATGTTCGGGCTGCCCGCACTGGCTGACGCCCTCATCGAGCTCGCCTATACCGGTGGGCGGAGCCGGGGGATCGACGCGATCGCCACCCTCATCCCGCTGATCGAGAAGCGGGGCGCCTGCCGCCACCCCGACGGCGCCACCCAGCTGGTGCGCAGCGTGCTGAGAGCATTCGCCGCGGACGCGCACTGGCACGACCAGCAGGGGCCCTGCTACGGGGTGAGCCGCCACCCGCTGCTGCCGGTACCCGGCGACGAGGAAAGAGAGTGGGGCTGGACATGAGCTACCAGCTGCGCGTCAACCCGATCGCCTGCACGGGGCACGGCATGTGCGCCGAACTCCTGCCCGAGATCATCGAGCTGGACCCCTGGGGGTACCCGATCTTGTCCGCTTCGACCGTTCCCCGCGGCGTCATGGATCACGCGAAGCGCGCGGTTGACGCCTGCCCGACCCTGGCGCTGCTGATGGAGAAGGTCACGGGCAGCCACCGGTGAGGCCGGGCGGGCGCGCGGCGGGCCGGGGGTCCGCCCGGGCGCCCTATTCGTCTCCCCCGGTGGGGCCACCACTCACGTGGGTCGCGGCGGATGGCACCCCGCCTGAGCAGGACACCACCATGGTCACCACGCGCGTGTCGGAGGTGAACACGACCTGCGCGGTGGCGGCCGGCCCGCGGACCACGCCGCCCGCCTCGTAACCCTGCTGCGGGCTCCAGGAGAGCAGGTAGGCACCCGCCGCCTGGCAGCCTGCCACGACCGTGCCGCCCGACGAGGTCAAGACGGTGCCGCCGGTGCCGGCAGTGCCACTTGTGCCGCCGGTGCCGCTCGCGGGCTGGGGGATCGGCGCGGCGGACGGCCGCGCGGAAGGTGGCGGGGTGGCCGACCGGGTGATCGGCGTCGCGGTCCCGCCGAGCCGGATCGAGGGGACCGGGGTGGTTTTCTCCGCCGCCTCGCTGGCAAGTGCCCGGTTCACCATCGACACCGTCAGCTGCTGGCCCGGGGAGGCGGCGATGCCCTCGCCGAGCCTCGACACCACCAGCAGGCTGCCCGCGGTCGCCGTGGCCACCCCGAGCAGCCATGCGCCGATGCCGATGAGGATACGGGTTCGCACATTGCCCAAGGTCGCGGATGCGACCTTAAGAGCAGGTAAAGCCGGGCTCAAGGGAGCCGAGGTCAGCCGGCCCGCTAGTCCGGGATCATGCACGCGAAACGGCGGACACCGGTACGTTCATGTCGTGGCACAGCTCTTGCTTGTGGAGGACGACGCTGCCATCCGGGGCGCCCTGATCAGGGCACTCACCGAGCGCGGCCACGCCGTGACGAGCATGCCCGGCGCCATGGAAGCGCTGCAGCACGTCCTCGACTCGCCACCCGACCTGGTCCTGCTCGACCTCGGCCTGCCCGGTCTCGGCGGATACGAGGCGCTGCGGATGATGCGCGCGGTGAGCTCGATCCCGGTGGTGGTGGTCACCGCACGCGACGACGAGGCCGAGATCATCCGGGTGCTGGACGCGGGCGCGGACGACTACGTCATCAAGCCGTTCGGCGCGGGCCAGATCGACGCCAGAATCCGGGCGGTGCTGCGCCGGGCCGCTCAGGGCGACCCACCGGACGGGGGGCGCCTTGAGGTCGGTGGCCTGCTGCTGGACCCGCACGGGCATGAGGCCACGCTGGACGGGGCGCGGCTTGACCTGAGCCGCCGTGAGTTCGACCTGCTGCACTACCTGGCGCTCCACGCGGGCCAGGTAGTCACCCGGCGCGACCTGCTGACCCACGTCTGGCGCCTGCCCTACGGCGGCGCGGACAAGACCGTCGACGTCCACGTCTCCTGGCTGCGCCGCAAGCTGGGGGAAACCGCGCAGCACCCTCGCTACCTGCACACGGTCCGCGGGGTCGGGATCAAGCTCAGCGCGCCCTGATGAGACTCCGCGTCATCCTGCTCGTGGTGGCGACCAGCTCGCTCGTGCTGGTCTCCTTCCTGGTGCCGCTCGCGCTGGTGCTGCGCACCGTCGCGGCGGACCGGGCGGTGAGCACGGCGACCCTCCAGGCCCAGAACCTGGCCCCCCTGGTCACCACCGCCAGCACCAGCAGCCTCCGGCTCACGGTGGATCAGGTGAACGCGGAGAACGGGAGCACCCCGGTCACGGTCTTCATGCCAGGCGGCCGCGAGTTCGGCCAGCCGGCGCCCCGGTCCGCCGCGGTCGAGCTGGCCGCCAGGGGCCGCAGTTTCACCACGGTGGGCCCCCGCGGGGCGGAGGTCCTGGTGTCCGTCCAGGGCCTGCCGACCGGGACCGGGACCGCGGTGATCCGCATCTTCGTGCCCAACTCCGAACTGCGGCACGGGCTGACCAGGGCGTGGCTGCTGCTCGGCGGCCTGGGGCTCGGGCTGCTCGCGCTCAGCGTGGTGGTGGCCGATCAGCTTGCCAGGTCCCTGGTCCGCCCGATCGCCGCCCTTGCCCATGCCTCGGATCTCCTGGCCACCGGTGACCTGACCGCCCGCGCCACCGTTGCCGGGCCACCGGAGGTGCGCCGGGCAGGCGCGGGGCTCAACCGCCTGGCGGTGCGGATCGGGGACCTGCTGGCCCACGAGCGGGAGACCGTCGCTGACCTCTCCCACCGGCTCCGCACACCGCTGACAGCGCTGCGGATCGACGCCGATTCACTGCGCGACGATGGCGAGATGGCCCAGCTGACGGCCGACGTGGAAGCGGTCGAGCGCACCGTCAACGAGATCATCCGTGAGGCAAGGCGGCCGGCCGGGGAGGGGGCGGGGGCTGCGTGCGACGCCGCGCTGGTGGTCACCGAGCGGGCCACGTTCTGGCGGCCTCTCGCCGAGGACCAGGAACGCCCCATGACGGTCGAGGTGGCTCCCGGGCCGGTGCTCGTCCGGGCCTCCGGTGGGGACCTGGCAGCCTGCGCCGACATCGCGCTGGAGAACGTGTTCTCGCACACCCCCGAAGGCTCCGCCTTCGCGGTCAGGCTCAGCCGGCGGGCCGGCGGCGGCGCGTGGCTGGTGGTCGCCGACGACGGGCCCGGCTTCCCGGAGACCGACCCGCCCCGGCGCGGCCTGTCCAGCGGCGGTTCGACCGGCCTCGGGCTGGACATCGCCCGGCGGATCGCCGAGGCGTCGGGGGGCACGCTGACCATCGGGCGCTCGCCGTCGGGCGGCGGGTCGGTGACGGTCGGGCTCG
Source organism: uncultured Actinomycetes bacterium (assembly GCA_963741615.1). Classification (GTDB taxonomy): domain Bacteria; phylum Actinomycetota; class Actinomycetes; order Streptosporangiales; family Streptosporangiaceae; genus UBA9676. The sequence continues at coordinate 80,486 of CAVUIU010000028.1, read as the reverse complement.
GCCCGCCGGTGCGGGCTCCCGACGGGGGCCGCCGGCACCGCCGGGCCCGTGAGCGGCTCCGGCGCAGCGGGCGGGGCGGGGCAGACGTGCCGGACGGCGCCCCGGGCGAGTGGGCAGACGACGGGACACCATGGAGCCTGCTGGGAAGTTCGCGCGCCGACCAGTGACACCGGGACCTGCGGCCCGGTACCCCAGCAGCCCAGTACCCAGCAGCCCAGTACCCAGCAGCCCAGTACCCCAGCAGCCCAGTACCCCAGCAGCCCAGTACCCCAGCAGCCCAGTACCCCAGCAGCCCAGTACCCCAGCAGCCCAGTACCCCAGCAGCCCGGCTGAGCGGCCCGGCTTAGCCGGCGCGGGTGCCTTAGCCCGGCGCTGCGCCCAGAGATAAGGCATACGCCTGATGCGCCGCCGGCCGCCTTAGCACGAACCTCGAAGGTGAACGGCCAGGACCCCTGGCCCAGACCCGGGAGGGTAACTGTGAATCCGGCACTGTGGGAAGCCCTGCTCACCGAGCGTGTCAGGGACCGGCGGGCCGACGCGTCCTCGCGGCGGCGCGCCCAGCAGGTGCGGCGCACCAGGCGCCGCCCATCCGCTGGCCATGTACCCGCCGCGGAGGGGCAGCCCGGCTGCTCGCAGGCGACCCGCCTGCGCAGCGCGTGAGGTGGCTTGTCACCGCCTTCTTCCGGACCCGGGTGCGGCCGATGCCCGTAGCCGAGCATCCAGCCGCGCCCGGGCCCGGTCCGCGGGCCGGGCGGCGGCGGTGAGCCCAGCTTCTCTTCGCACTTATTTCTTGTCCCTTGCCGAGTCCCACCTCTGCGCTGGTAAGGGAACACCAGTTCGATAATCTGCTATTGTTTGCCGATGGCCGCGTACCTGCCGCCCGGATGGCCGACCGGGGTTCACCCGCCGGGCAGCGATGAGTTCGAGCGGACCGCCGTGGCATGGCTGCTGGATGTGGTTCCGCCCGACTACCGGCTGCACGGGGTCCTGCGGCGTCATCCCGCCGCTCTCGCCGCGCTGGCCAGGCACCATCTGGCCGCCTGTGTGGAGGGAGCGCGGCAGGGGTACCGCACCGCCCGTACCGAACTCGGCGACGTGCTTCCGGTGAGCGGGCTGGACGCGCTGCTCGCCGTCTACCGGAGCGAGGGACGCCGCCTGGTCACCACCGCACACGCCGCAGGCCTCATCGAGCGGGCACTGCGCGGGGAGGCGTTCACCCCCCGGCTGCGCGACGCGCCCGGCCCGGCCGGCCAGCCAGGCCCGGTCGACCTGCCCGGGGCACCGGGACGGCAGGGGCAGCAGCGCAGCGGAGGCGCGCAGCGGAAGAAACAGCCCACGGGAGGAGCACAGCGGCCGAAACAGCCGACCGGAGAGACACCGCGGCCGAAACAGCCCACCGGAGAGACACAGCGGCCGAAACAGCCCACCGGAAGGAAACAGCGCCGGGGTTAGGGCCTGAGTGTCAGCGTTGCCGGCTCACCAGCCGGGCATTGTCCAGCGCCACACCTATCCGGCATGCCAGGTCGGCGGCCAGTTCCGCCAGCTCGCTGGGCAGCCGCTCGTCCCGCCGGTGACCGACGGCGAGCATGCCCGTGCCTGTGCCCGTGCCGTCCGTCCCCGCACCCAGCGGGAAGCACCAGGCGGTCTCGGCGGCAAGAGCATCAGCGCCGCTGGGCGCCTGCGCCAGCCCGGGGACCGCCAGCGACCAGCGCCGCGCGGGACCGAGGCGGCCCTGCCGGGCCTGCCGGGGCGGCGGGTCGACGGCCGCCACCATCTCGGCTATGCGGTCGAGCAGCCAGGCAAGGGCCGGCACCCGCTCCTCGTCCACGTGCCGTACGTAGACCGCCCGCAGGCCCATCCCCTCGGACGGCAGCAGCACCGCGCACCAGGGCGCGAGCCGGGGCACAGCGGCCTCACCGGCCAGCGCCAGGACTTCATTGGGGTCGAGGCTGCCGGCCAGCAGCGCCCGGGCTTGCGCAAGCGCGCTGATGCGGCCGCGCCGGACGCGTTCGAGCTCGCCGAGCCGGGCACGCTCGAGCGGCGGCCCCCAGCGGTCAGCCAGCTGCTGCAACCGGACCGCTTCGTCGTCGCGGAATCTGTCCGCCGTGCCAGATGCCACCGACAGCAGGCCGGTCACCCGGCCATCCACTACGAACGGCACGGTGAGCACGGACGGAGCCGCACCGGCTGCCGCCCGCACCTCTGCCAGCGACGGCGCACCCGTCCCGGCCTGCCCGGCCAGCCCGCCCTGCCCGGCCTGCCCCGCCTTGCCCGGCCGCCCCGCTCTGCTCGGCAGCCGCGCCCGGCCCGCCCGGCTGGCCCGCCCAGGCGCGGCCGACCGTTCGGCGGCCTGCCCGGCCTGCCCGGCCTGCCCTGGCTGCCCGGCGGTGCCGCCCGCCGGTGAAGGGAAACTGCCGGACGCCGCCCGCAGCCGAAGCTCCCCGTCCTCATCGGGCACCATGGCAAAGGCGGCGTCCGCGCCCACGGCTACGCGAGCCGACTCCACTGTGGTGGTCAGCAACTCGTCGTAGCCCGGCTCCCCGAAGGGGGGGACCGGCCACCGGTGTCCGCCGTTCCCCGCCGGCGCCCCGGCGGCCTGCACCCTGACTGGGGCCTGCCGCATCGCGTCCGCCAGGGCGGCCTGCCCGGCCAGGGCGGCCTGCCCGGCCAGCCCGCGATCGGATGGCACGTGCACGCCGGCGTCCAGCACCCCGCGCAGGCCGTTCTCCTGGTCACTGCCGTGACCCGGCCCCAGCTCCGGGCCGGAACCCGCCTGCCCGATACGGAACCACACGGCCTTGGCGGACCGCCCGTAGGTGACGCCCCACGCCGACGCGAGAGCGGCCGGGAGCAGCAGCCCGCGCCCGCTGGTCCGTTCGGCGGGAATGTGCTCGTTCTCCGGGGGCTCGGGAACCAGCCTGGTCGGGTGGCCGTCACTGACCACCACCTCGACGCCACCGCCGGTCAGCTTGCAGGTGACCTCGACCGGGGTCCCGGCGTGCACCACCGCATTGGTGACAAGCTCACTGGTGAGCAGCACGGCGTCGTTGACAAGCCCATTGCCGTCGGGCGCCGCGCCGCTGATGAGCCAGGTTTGCAGCGTGTCACGCACGAAACGGCGTGCCGCAGCGGCAGCCGTCGGCTCCGGCTGGTATGCCGCTGTCGCGACGAGACCGTCCAGTCCCTCCACGTGCCCCCTCGGCTGTCACTTCTGCGCTCACTACCCATCGTGACAGACAGGCGGCCAGTTTCCCGGCCGATCAGATATGATCGCCCGGCGTTGGCACGGGTCGTGACCATCCGTTACCTGCCACATACTCGCGGACAACTCTAGCGGGTACCCCGGCGATCACGCACCGGTCCGGTATCCGGCCACGGACCACCGACCCGGCGGCGACCGCCACGTTCTGCCCGATGCAGGCGCCCGGGAGCACGATCACCCCGGCGCCGAGCCAGCTGCCTGCGCCGATGGACACCGCCGTGTTGCTCGGCCACTGCCGCCCGATCGGGACGTCGGGGTCGGTGTACCCGTGGTTCTGGTCGGTCACGTAGACGTAGGGGCCGGTGAAGACATCGTCCCCGATCACGATGGAGTTGTGGGCGACGATGTGGCTGCCCCGGCCGATGACGCAGTGGTCACCGATCCGCAGCACCGGGTGGTCCCCCAGATCCTGCCCGGGGACCATCCCGGCGCTCAGGCTGACCTGCGCGCCGATCAGCGTGCCCGCGCCGATCGTGATCCACTTCTGGCCGTACAGGGCGCCGGCGGGGAACCCGATGACCGAGCCCGGGCCGAACGACGCGAACTCACGCCCGCCGGGCGTGTCCGCGGTGATTCTCCCCGCTCGCCGGGCACCATCCCAGAGCCGGTGCACCAGCCGCCAGGCCACGGCGCGCCCGGCCCGCGCGACAGCGTCCTTCCAGGCCATGACCGACAACGGTACTGGTCTTACCCGGGAAGCGGCACCGGCTGGGCTGGCGTGAGCACCCCGCCGCCATCGTTGGGCATGTCCTTGGGCCTGCTGGCCGCCGCCAGCTGGCCGCATGCGCCGTCGATCTGCCGGCCGCGGGTGTCGCGCACCGTCACCGGTATGTGGTGTGCCTCAAGGACCGCCACGAAGGCCCGTTCTGCGGCCGGGGCGGATGCGGTCCACCGCGAGCCCGGCGTCGGGTTGAGCGGGATCAGGTTGACGTGGGCCAGCCGGCCGGCGAGCAGGGACGCCAGCGCCCTGGCCCGCCAGGGCTGGTCGTTGACGTCTCCGATCATGGCGTACTCGATCGAGACCCGGCGGCCGGTGGCACCCACGAACTCCCAGGCCGCGTCGAGGACCTCGGCCACCTTCCACCGCTTGTTCACGGGCACGAGCTCGTCGCGCAGCTCATCGTCCGGCGCGTGCAGTGATACCGCCAGGGTGACCCCGAGCCGCTCGGCGGTGAGCCGTCTCATGGCCGGGACCAGGCCCACCGTGGAGACGGTGACCGACCGCTGGGAGATGCCGAGCCCGTCGGGCACCGGCTCGGTGAGCCGGTGCAGGGCGGTGATGAGCTGGGGATAGTTCGCGAGCGGCTCACCCATGCCCATGAACACCACGTTGGAGACCCGGCCTGGCCCGCCGGGAACCTCACCGCCGGCCAGCGCCCGCGCACCGGCCACCACCTGCGCGACGATCTCGGCAGCGGACAGGTTCCTGGTCAGCCCGGCCTGCCCGGTGGCGCAGAATGGGCAGGCCATCCCGCAGCCGGCCTGCGATGACACGCACATGGTGACGCGCCCCGGGTAACGCATGAGGACCGACTCCACGTAAGCGCCGTCGAATGTGCGCCACAGGGTCTTGCGGGTCATCCCCCGGTCGCAGGATTGCTCCCGCTCGGCGGTCAGCAGCCGTGGCAGCAGAGCAGCGGCGAGTTCGGCGCGGGAAGCCGCTGGCAGGTCGGTCATCTCGCCGGGGTCGTCGGTCAGCCGGCCGAAGTAGTGCCGGGCGAGCTGGTCGCCGCGGAAGGGCTCATCGCCCAGCTCGGCGACGGCCGCCCGGCGCTCGGATGGGTCGAGATCGGCGAGGTGGCGTGGCGGCCGGGTTCGGGTGCCGGGCAACGATGCTCCGTTCGGGCAGGAGGCGGGTGACGGTCCGCGGTGACACTCCGCTGCTGGCACGGGGCACTGACCACGACAACTCAAGAATATCTGCCCGCACGCATTCATGACCTGCGGCCAGTCAGTAGATTTCGGCATATGGCAACGTTGCGCAAGGGCGCCGGCAGCTCACGGCTGGCCACACACGGCGGGCAGCCCGCAGTCCTGCTGGAAAGCGAGAGCCCCTACGGCAGCCGGCGGCTGGTGGTCGAGTCCGACGGCGCCACGACCGCTGCCTACCTGCACGATGCCGATGCCATCGTGGGTGCCGCGTGGATCGCCAACCACCAGCAGGCGCCCGCGAGCACGGACCTGGCGCGGCTGAACGCGGGCCGGGCGCCGCTCATGCCCGCCAGTCACACCAAGCACGCTGCTGGCGGCAGGCCACCCCTCGATGCCAGGACCCTGCGCGCCCTGTGGTTCGAGGAGGGCGACGGGGTTGCCATCGTCGAGAGCGGCCAGCTCCTGGCCGTCATCCCGGGCTGGTCCGATATGGCCAGGGGAATGCCCGGGTACAGCCGGGATGTCATGGGCCAGACCCCGTTCGGCTGGTCGCTCGATGACGCCATGGAAGGGCTCGGCCCGCGGGCCGACCGGGCAACGGCGTTCTGGCGGTGGCGCCAGCGGGAGGATTCGTGGGCCGGCTTCCAGCAGTCCATGCTGGGCCACCTTCTCGCCCGGCTCGGGCCAGGCGCGCGGTACTGGGACGTCGGTGGCCGCAGGCCGCCCACGGTCGGGGTCTCCGAGCGCCCGCCCACCGAGCAGCGGCCCTACACGGTGCTGTCCACGCTGGGCATGAGCTGCCAGCGAATGCCCGTGGTCGAGCAGGTGATGGAGGATCCCAGCGGCTGCGCGCGGATCGAGCTCGCCATCGCCACCACCATGCCCAGCCCCGAGGTCGCCCGCATCTTCCTGTGGCTGGCCCAGTACCCGTGGCGGGCGGTCACCTGGTTCGGGGCCGGCCACAGTATCCGCTGGTACCACGAACCGGCCACCTTCCCGCTGGGCGGCGGGAACGAGGGCGTGCTCCTGCTCGATGATCCCGGGCAGCTGCTCGGGCCCGAGGTACCCGACCTTTCCGGGTTCACCTTCGCCGGGGAGCCCGTCCGGTGGCTCTGGATCATCCCGATCACCGAACGGGAGCGGCAGCTGGCCAAGCAGCGGGGGGCCGCCAGCCTGATCACCCAGCTTGCGGCGCAGCGCCGCACCTGGGTTATCGGCCGCTGAGCGCCCTGGCCGGCCGCGGTCAGTGGATGTGGAGGCTGACCCCCAGCAGGGGCAGGAACCAGAGGAATATCGCCAGCACCGCGGACAGCACGACCTTGAGCAGGCCGACGGTTATGTAGCCGCGGGTCCATGCCACCACGATGCCGATGATGATGTAGATCAGGAAGACGATGCTGACCGGCCGTCTGAACATGGTCTCGGTGCTCCCATCCCCCCGAACGGTGAATGACGCCCCCGAACTCCCCCTGAAAGGGGGGCCCAAACGTCACCGCAGGTGCCTCCGGGGACTCCTGTGACAGCCCTGTTCAGAGGTGGTGGCCGGCCACCGGCACGAACACGAGCAGGAGCAGCCAGACCACCGGCGCGGCGACCACCAGCGAGTCGATCCGGTCGAGGATGCCGCCGTGGCCGGGCAGGACCGTGCCCATGTCCTTGATCTCGAGATCCCGCTTGATCATTGATTCGGCGAGGTCACCGAGGGTCGCGGCCAGGAGCGTGGCCAGGCCCAGCAGCAGCCCCTGCCACACCGCCCCGCCCAGCAGGGCCGGGAGTGTGATCGCGCCAGCCGCCAGGCAGGCGAACGCCGAACCCCCGAATCCCTCCCAGGTCTTCTTGGGGCTGATCGCGGGCACCATCGGGTGGCGCCCGATGAGGATGCCGACGAAGTAGCCACCGATGTCGCTGCACACAGCCAGGATGAGCAGGATCAGGGTGCGCCGCGGCCCGTCGGGTGCGGCGAGCATGAGCGCGACGAAACACGCCATCAGCGGGAGGTAGACCAGGACGAAGACGCCAGCGGTCACATCCCGCAGGTAGCCGGATGTGCCGCCCGGCAGGCGCCAGGCCATGATCGCGATCACGATCAGGGCCAGGCATGCCACCAGGGCGCGCTCACCCCGCCAGTACGCCAGCGCGACCGCCGCGGCGCCGCCCACGGCCACCGGCGCCAGCGGGATGTGGATGTCCCGTACCCCGAGGGCGCGGGACAGCTCCCACATCGCGATCCCGACGGCGGCGGCCATGTACACCAGGAATGTGGCCTTCACCGTGAACAGGGTGAGGATCGCGAGGCCGCCCATGGCCAACCCGACCCCCAGGGCGGCCGGGAGGTTGCGCCCGGCCCGGCCCGGGGTGCGGCCCGGGCCGCCGCCACGGGGAGCGTCACCGGATGGAGCGCTGGCGTTCTCCGCCCTGGACCTCAGACCATCCGCTCCCCCCGGCCCGGGACCACCCGATGCACTGTCGTCCCCCGGCAGCACGGGCCCGGCCGGTTCCTCCACTGGCAACTCAGACCTCGAGGAGTTCGGCTTCCTTGTGCTTGAGCAGTTCGTCCACCTGCCCCACGTAGGTGTGGGTGAGATCGTCGAGTTCCCGTTCCGCCCGGCGGACCTCGTCCTCGCCCGCGTCGCCGCTCTTGACCAGCTTGTCCAGCGCGTCCTTGGTGTTGCGGCGGATGTTGCGGATCGACACCCTGCCGTCCTCCGCCTTGTGCCGCGCGACCTTGATGTACTCGCGCCTGCGTTCCTCGGAGAGCTCGGGCAAGATCACCCGGATGATGGCGCCGTCGTTGGACGGGTTCACCCCGAGGTCACTGTTGCGGATCGCCTTTTCGATCGTTGCCAGCGATGACTTGTCGAATGGCTGTACCACGACCATCCGCGGCTCGGGGATGTGGAACGATGCCAGCTGGTTGACTGGGGTCTGGGTGCCGTAGTACTCGGCCGTGATCTTGCTGAACATGGCTGGGTGGGCGCGGCCGGTCCGGATGGTGCCGAACTCCTCTTTGGCGACCGCGACGGCCTTCTCCATCTTTTCCTCGGCCTCGAGAAGGATCTCGTCTATCACTGCCGCTCCTGTCGGTCCTCGCCTGTCTGGACTGCCTGCCCGCCCCGCCCGGCCCGTGCGGGGCCGGCCGCGGCGCGGGACTCCTCAGCCGGCCTGGCCCACCTGGAACCGGGCGAACGCCCGCACGGTGACGCCCTGCTCGGACAGGACCTGCTTGATGGTCTTCTTCGGGTCCTTCACGAACGCCTGCTCGGTAAGCACGACTTCCTTGAAGAACGCGCCGAGCCGGCCCTCGACGATCTTGCCGATCGCCTGCTCTGGCTTGCCCTCGTCGCGGGTGATCTGCTCCGCGATGCGCCGCTCGTGCTCCACCACGTCGGCGGGCACCTGGTCGCGGGTCACGAACTGCGGCCGCATCGCCGCCACCTGCTGCGCGACGTCCTTGCCCGCCTGCTCGGCGGGCGCGTCCAGCTGGACGAGCACACCCACCGTCGGCGGCAGGGCACGGTCGGACCGGTGCAGGTAGCTGGCCACATAGCCACCCTCGAGCAGGGCATACCGGCCGAGTTCCAGCTTCTCCTTGAGCGAGGCTCCCGCCTCCTCGATGAGCTGCTGGGCCGTCGCGCCGTCCCGGACCTCCACTCCCAGCAGCGTCAGCCGGTCAGCGGGCCTGCGCACCATCGCGGCGGCGGCGATGTCGGCGGCCACCTGCTGGAAGAGATCGGTCTTGGCCACGAAGTCGGTCTCGCAATTCAGCTCAACGAGGACTCCGGCGCTGGTGCCGTCCAGCACCGCGGTGACGAGGCCGTTGGCCGCCGTCCGGCCGGCCCGCTTCCCGACGTCCTTGACGCCCTTGAGGCGGAGGATCTCGACCGCCGCGTCGAAGTCCCCGTCGGCATCCTGAAGCGCATTCTTGCAGTCGAGCATCCCAGCGCCTGTCGCCTCGCGCAGCCGCTTCACGTCCGCGGCGGTTGGGTTCGCCATGTCCTCATCTCTCACTTCTGGTCAGTCAGGGAGTTGTGTGCCAGGTGGCTCCCGGGTCAGGCGACTTCGGGCGTGTCGCCGGCCGCGGCAGCCGGCCCGTCGCCAGCGCCCGCCGGGATTGCCTGTGCGGCGGTCTCGTCCCCGGCCGCGGCCTCGGGCTGGGCAGTCGGCTCGTCCCCGGCCGCGGCCTCGGGCTGGGCAGTCGGCTCGTCCCCGGCCGCGGCCTCGGGCTGGGCAGTCGGCTCGTCCCCGGCCGCCGCCTCGGCCTCGGCCTTGGCTGCTTCCGGTACCGGCGCGGCTGCCTCACCTGCGGTTGACTCAGGCGCGGCCACGGCCGCCTCGGCCTGGGCGGACTCGGGCGCGGCCACGGCCGCCTCGCCCGCGGTGGCCTCCTGGGCAGCGGCGGCAGACGCGACAGCCTGGGCGGCGCTGGCCTTGTGCTCGAGCAGCTCGCGCTCCCACTCCGCCAGCGGCTCCTCGGCACCGAGCTCACCGGAGGCATCCGCGGCGACCGGCTTGTCCTCGCCGTTCGCCGCCCCGGCCCGCGCTATCAGCCCGTCCGCGACGGCGTCGGCCACCACGCGGGTGAGCAGTGAAACGCTGCGGATCGCGTCGTCATTGCCGGGGATCGGGTAGGTGACCTCATCGGGGTCGCAGTTGGTGTCGAGGATGGCGATCACCGGAATGCCGAGCTTGCGTGCCTCACTGACCGCGATGTGCTCTTTCTTCGTGTCTACCACCCACAGCGCACTCGGGGTCCGGGCCATGTCCTTGATGCCGCCGAGGGAACGGTCGAGCTTGTCGCGCTCGCGGCGCAGGTGCAGGAGTTCTTTCTTGGTCATGCCGGAACCTGCGACGTCATCGAAGTCGAGCTCGTCGAGTTCCTTGAGCCGCTGGAGGCGCTTGTAAACGGTGGAGAAGTTGGTCAGCATCCCGCCCAGCCAGCGCTGGTTGACGAATGGCATCCCCACCCGGCGGGCCTGCTCCGCGATCGCCTCCTGAGCCTGCTTCTTGGTGCCGACGTAGAGCACGGTCCCGCCATGGGCGACCGTCTCCTTGATGAACTCGTAGGCGCGATCGATGAAGTCCAGCGATTGCTGCAGGTCGATGATGTAGATGCCGTTGCGCTCGGCGAAGATGAAGCGCTTCATCTTCGGGTTCCAGCGCCGGGTCTGGTGCCCGAAGTGAACGCCGCTCTCAAGGAGCTGCCTCATGGTGACGACCGGTGCCATGCCGGTGTCCCCTTCCTGTCATGCGCCGTGTCGTGGGGCACGGGCGCGCTCGGTTGGTCCTGGCGCCCGCGTGCACCCCACTGCGGTAAGGCCCGCAGACCGATGAGGTGCGCCCCAACCGGAAAGTCCGGCCGGATCTGCCAATGGCAGGCGGACGCGCGAATTTGGCCGGAAGCCGGGTGCGCCAAAGCGCACGGGACCTTCGCGACCGCCCCGTAGTCTACCCGTTCCCGGCGGTTCGGGCCGCTCCGTGCCCGACAGCCCCCCCGCAGGCCCGGTGCCGCAGCACCGGGGCCGCTGCCCGGGGCCCCATCGCCCGGTGCCGGCCTATGCCCGGGGGTGAGCCTGCCGGTACGCGGCCGTCAGCCGCTCCACCGAAACATGGGTGTAGATCTGCGTGCTCGCCAGGGAGGCATGGCCCAGGATCTCCTGCACGCTCCTCAGGTCGGCCCCGCCTTCCAGCAGATGTGTGGCGGCGGCGTGCCGGAGCCCGTGCGGCCCGGATTCGGGCACGCCGTCCACCGCGGCCAGCCGGGCATGCACCACCCGCCGTGCGGTGCGCGGATCAAGGCGGCCGCCGCGTGCGCCGAGGAACAGGGCGGGACCGCTGCCCGGCGCGGCAAGCACCGGACGGCCCGCCCGCCGCCAGACGGCCACCGCCCGGATCGCCGGCAGCCCGACGGGCACCGTGCGCTCCCGGCCGCCCTTGCCCAGTACCCGGACGGTGTTCCGCCCCTCGTCGAGATCGTCGACGTCGAGACCGCACAATTCGCTGACCCGGATGCCGGTCGCGTACAGCAGTTCCATGATCGCGGCATCCCGGAGGGCCAGTTCCGCCTCCGGCCCGCGCCCGCTGTCCCTGCCCCCGGTGCCGGCACCGGTGCCGGCAGATTCCCCGAGCCCGGGCCTGGCCGCGGACAGGACGGCGGCCATCTGGTCCTGGCGCGGCACCTGGGGAAGGCGGCGCCGGATTCTCGCGGTCCCGAGCATCGGGCCGGGGTCGGTGCTGAGCCAGCCATGGGCACACGCCCAGGCGGTGAACGTGCGGGCGGCCGCGGCCCGGCGGGCCAGCGTCGCGCGGGCGTGGCCGGTGCCGTGCTGGCTGGCCAGCCAGCGCCGCACGACCGCTATGTCCAGCCCGTCCGGCGCGGTGATGGCGCCCCGCGCCGCGTGCTCCAGCAGGGACCGGACGTCACCGGTATAGGCGCGAACCGTGTGCGGGGACAGCCCGCGCCCGGCCGCGAGGTGGCGCCCGAATCCGTCGAGCGCGGCCTGCATCCGCTCCGGCAGCGGCTCTGGTCCCGGCCCGTCCATGGCCCCAGTGTGCGGCACCGGCCGGTGCTCACTCCACCGTGACACTCTTCGCCAGGTTGCGTGGCTTGTCCACGTCGTTCCCGAGCGCGACTGCCGTGTGGTAAGCGAGCATCTGCAGTGGCACGGACAGCAGGATCGGGTCCAGTTCCGGCTCGTTCTTGGGCACCCGGATCGTCTGGCCGGCAAGCCTGGGATCCAGCTCGTTGTGCCCGACCGCCAGCACCGGGCCGCGCCTGGCGCGGATCTCACCCAGCGTGGACAGGTTCTTGTCGAGCAGATCGTCGTCCGGCACGATCGCGACCGTCGGCAGCTCGGGGCCGACCAGGGCGAGCGGGCCATGCTTGAGCTCGCTGGCCGGGTACGCCTCCGCATGCAGGTACGAGACCTCCTTGAGCTTCTGCGCTCCCTCCCGGGCTACCGGCCAGCCGCGGACCCGCCCGATGAAGAACATGCCCCGGCAATCCACCAGCCCGGCGGCGATGTCCGCAATGCGCTGTTCCCCGCTCAGCACCTCCTCGATCTGCGCGGGAAGCGCACGCAGCCCGGCCACGATGCGGCTGCCGTCAGCGGGGGACAGGTCGTGGATGCGGCCCAGGTGCAGGGCCAGCAGGGCGAACGCCACGGCCGTGGCGGTGAAGGTCTTCGTGGAGGTGACGGAGACCTCCGGGCCGGCGTGCAGGTACAGGCCGCCCCCGCACTCCCGCGCGATGGCGCTGCCAACCGAGTTCACCACCCCGAGCACCTGGCCGCCCTTGCGCTTCAGTTCCTGCACCGCGGCCAGCGTGTCGTATGTCTCGCCGGACTGGCTCACCCCGACGTAGAGCGTGTCCGCTTCCACCACGGGGTTGCGGTAGCGGAATTCTGGCCGGCTCCGCGGCGGCGGGGATCCGCGCCAGGTCCTCGATGAGCTGCGCGCCGACCTGCCCGGCGTAATAGGCGGAGCCGCAGCCGAGCACCAGCACCCGGCGGATCTCCCGGAGCTCGCGGGCGTCCATGTTCAGGCCGCCGAGGTGCGCGGTGTGGAACCTGCCGTCGAGCCGCCCGCGCAGTGCCCGCTCGATGGCGCGGGGCTGCTCGTGGATCTCCTTGCGCATGAAGTGGGTGTAGCCCTCGGCGTCATACGAGGCCAGCTCGGTGTCGATGATGGACGGCTGCTTGGTGGTGGCGCGGGCATCGAGGGTGGCGGTGCGGAAACCGTCGGCGCGCACCGTGGCCACCTCACCGTCGTCGAGATGCACCACCTGGCGGGTGTAACGGACCAGCGCGGCAATGTCCGAGGCGACGAACATCTCCTTGTCACCGATGCCGAGCACGACCGGGCTCCCGTTGCGGGCGGCCACGATCTGGTCGCTGTGGCGGGCATCGAGAACCACCACGCCGTAGGTGCCGACAACCGAGGTCAGCGCCTGGCGGACCGCCTCTTCCAGGTCGTCGGCAGGGCCTGCCGCGATCAGATGGGCAAGGACCTCGCTGTCGGTCTCGGATGTGAACACGGCTCCGCCCGCGGTCAGCTTGGCGCGTAGCTCGTCGGCATTCTCGATGATCCCGTTGTGCACGATCGCGACGGGCCCGGATACGTGCGGATGCGCGTTGGCGTCGCTCGGCTCGCCGTGGGTCGCCCACCGGGTGTGGCCGATGCCCGGGCTGCCCTTGAACCGGGCGGGCAGTCCGGCCGCCAGATCGGCCACCCGGCCCTTGGTCTTGCGTACCCGCACCTCGCCGGAGCGGCTCACGACCGCGATCCCGGCCGAGTCATATCCCCGGTACTCCAGCCGGGCCAGCCCTTCCAGCAGGACGGGCACGCAGTCACGGCCCCCGATGTGAGCGACGATGCCGCACATGCTCTGCCCCCGTCAGCCGTAGATGATGCGGCGTAGCTGGCGCAGCGAGTACTGGGGCGGCGCCACCAGCCGTTGCTGCAGCTCAACCGCAATCTGATGGAAAGCCCGGTCGTTGGACAGGCCCCGCGCCTTCAGCTCCCCGTGGCGCCTGCGGACAAATGCCTGCGCTGGCTCGGAGAAGTACCCGACCACATCGTCGATCAACCGTGCCGCCTCCCCGGGGTCCATCGGGCTGCTGCGGGTCACATGGGCAATCAGGTCATCGAACTGTCGTTGCGCGCCTGCCACAGCCCTAGCATGGACGATTGTGCCCATGGAAGGCAAAGTCCTGCCCGAAATCGGGCAGAACTTGCATAATCATCGACGTATCCGCCAGCCTCGCTCGCAACGCTCGACGAAACCGGCCGCCGCGAGCGCGCCGAGACAGCGGATGGCGGTGTCGAAGCCGACGCCGGCCGCCACCGCGATCCGGGCCGGGCCGCGCCCCGCGCGGGCGGGGACCGCTTCCAGCACCCGGCGCGTCACCGGGTCGAGCGCGTCGCGCGGCAGCACGGGGCCGCGGGCGCGGCCCGGCGGTTCGTCGGAGGAAAACGAGAGCACTTCCACCACGTCCTGGGCACCGGTCACGCAAACGGCGCCCCACTCTCGGATGATCTCGTGACAGCCGGCTGACAGCGCCGAGGTCACCGGCCCCGGCACCGCCATCAGCGGCCGGTTCTGGTCACGTGCGTGCCGGGCGGTGTTCAGCGCACCGCTGCGCAGCGCCGCCTCCACCACGACGGTGCCGCGGCTGAGGGCGGCAATCACCCGGTTGCGGACCAGGAACCCGGGACGGGTGGGCATGCGGCCCGGCGGCCACTCGCTGATGACCGCGCCGTTCGCGCGGATGGCGCGGAAGAGCCCGTAGTGGCCCAGCGGGTAGTCGCGATCGACGCCGCAGGCGAGGACGGCGATCGTCATCCCGTCGGCGGCAACCGCGGCACGGTGCGCGCAGCCGTCGATGCCGAACGCACCGCCAGAGATGACCGTCCACCCGCGCCCGGCCAGTGTCGCGGCCATTTCCGTGCAGACGTGCGAGCCATAAGCGGTCGCCGAGCGGGTACCCACGATGGACACCGAGCGCAGGCACGCGTAGCGAAGGTCCCCGGCGCCCCGGACCCACAGCGCCCAGGGGCGCGCGTCGCCCAGCACGTCAAGCTGGCCTGGCCACCCGGGGTCCCCGGGACACACCAGCCGGATGCCTTCCCGCTGCCAGCTGTCCAGGGCGGGAGCGGCCAGCGCCTCACCGAGCCGGGATGCCCACCGCCGCAGGGCCCGGTCCAGCCCGGGCAGGCAGGCCGCCGGGGACGCCGGGGGCGCCGGCGCCCGTCCCTGGATGAGGGCGGTCACGATCTCGGCCGGGGCGCGGGAGCGCAGCAGGGCACCCATGACCGGATCGCCAGGCTCGGCCACGTAGGTGAGGGCGGCCCGGGCCAGCCGCTCCTCGCCGCTGACGTCGCTCACCGCCCCACCCCCAGCCACAACCCCAGCGCGTAGCTGGTCTCATCGGCCGTGGGCCTGGCCACGCCCGCCAGATCGGCCAGCGTCCAGGCGACCCGGATCACCCTGTCGACCCCGCGGGCGCTGATCTCCCCGAGGTCCATGGCCCGTTCCAGCGGTGCGAGCGCCCCGCGCCCCGGGGCGAAACTGCGCCGCAGCTCACTGCCCGGGATCTCCGCGTTGAGCCGCCATGGGCTGTGCCTGAGCCGGGCCGCGGCCCGCCCCCGCGCGGCCTCGACCCGCTTCGCCACCTCCGAACTCGGCTCGGCGAAACCGCGGTCGCTGAGCAGTTCGGCGCGGCTCACCGGCAGGAACTCGACCTTGACGTCCACCCGGTCCAGCAGCGGGCCGGACAGCCGGGCCAGATAGCGCCGGCGTTCCGTCGGCGTGCAGGTGCAGCCAGCACCCGAGGCAGGGCCTTTCGCGCAGGGGCACGGGTTGGCCGCCAGCACCAGCGTGAACCTGGCCGGGAAGCGAGCCGTCAGGCCCGACCGGGCCACCACCACCTCGCCTGACTCCAGTGGCTGCCGTAAGGCGTCCAGCACGTCGCGGCCGAATTCGGGTGCCTCGTCGAGGAAAAGACAGCCCAGATGGGCGAGGGAGGCCGCACCGGGCCGGATGACGCCGCTGCCGCCGCCGACGATCGCGGCCTTGGTCGCCGTGTGATGCGGTGCGCAGAACGGGGGCTCGGTCATCAGCGGGCTGCCGGTGGGCAAGGTCCCCGCCACGGAATGGATCGCGGTGACCTCGAGCGCGGCAGGCCGGTCCAGGACGGGCAGGATGGTCGGGATCCGCTCGGCGAGCATGGTCTTGCCGGCGCCTGGCGGCCCCAGCAGCGAGAGGTGGTGGCCGCCGGCCGCGCAGATTTCGGCGGCGCGGCGCGCCGCGGGCTGCCCCAGGACGTCGGCCAGGTCAGGACGGCCGCCCGGCTGGCCGAGGTGATGACGCGAACGGGTCCCACCCGGCAGGCCCGCGGCATCCGGGCTGCCTGCCCGCACCGGCGCAACGCCGGCTCCCGCGCCGGACATCCGCACCGTGGCCGCCCGCTCCGTTCCGCGCTCCCCCCGCAGCCAGGCCAGCAGCGCCCCGAGGGTAGGCGCTCCGAGCACCGACAACCCCGGCACCAGGGCCGCCTCCGGCGCGCTGGTTTCCGGGACAGCGACCTTGCGGAACCCAGCGGCGGCCGCGCCCGCCACGGCCGGGAGAACCCCGCGGACCGGCCGCAGCCGCCCGTCCAGTCCCAGCTCACCCAGGAAGGTGACCCCCTCGATGGCGGCAGCGGGAACCGCGCCCGCGGCAGCCAGGATCGAAACGGCGATACCCAGATCGAAGCCGCTGCCCCGCTTGGGCAGGCTGGCCGGGGAAAGCCCGACCGTGATCCGCCGCTGGGGCCACTGCTCGCCGCTGTTGATGATGGCGGCCCGGATCCGGTCACGAGCCTCGCGCAGCGCGGTATCGGGCAGGCCGACCAGCAGCAGCCCGGGCAGCCCGTTCTCGATATCGCTCTCGATCTCGACCGGATGGCCCTCCACGCCGGTCAGAGCGATGGAGTAGGTGCGCGCGACGGGCACCTAGCCCACCCCCCGCACGTGCTCGATCAGGTAGTGACCCGGCTTGTCCCGGACAATCCCGATCGCGTCGATCCGCACTTCGTCGAAGAGCAGGCCCTGCGCGACCAGCCAGCGGATGGCGAGCCGCCGCAGCCGGGCGCGCTTGCTCCGGGTGATCGCCTCGAGCGGGCTGCCGTAGCCGGTGCCGGAGCGGGTCTTGACTTCGCAGATCACCAGCACCCGGCGCTCGGCCGCGACGATGTCGATCTCGCCCTCGGCGCACCGCCAGTTGCGGTCGAGGATCCGTAACCCGGCACGTTCGAGATACTCCACGGCCGCCTGCTCACCGCGCCGACCCAGGCTGTCCTTGGTGTTCACGGATCATCACCTCCGCCGCCGATGTTGCCGGAGGACGGGGGTGCCCGCTTGGCCGGTTTGTTGGCTGTGGAGGGCGGGGGTCAGCTGTGGACGGCGGGAGCCCGTTTGTCGCTGCCTCTTGCTTTGATGAGGCGGGGAACTGTGGCCTGGCGCCTGCCGGGCAAGGCGGGCAAGGCGGGCTCAGGCCGGGCCGCCGGACACCACGGACCTGCCCTGGGCATGCCTAATCGGGGTCGGGCAGTTCCAGATCGCTCTGGGCCAGTTCCTCGACGTTGACGTCCTTGAACGTGACCACCCTTACATTCTTCACAAAACGGGCAGGGCGGTACATGTCCCATACCCAGGCGTCCTGCATGGTGACCTCGAAGAAGACCTCGCCGTTATCGGCGGTGCGGACGTTCAGCTCGACCTGATTGGTCAGGTAGAACCGGCGCTCGGTCTCCACCACATGGGTGAAAAGCTTCACGACGTCCCGGTACTCCCGATAGAGCTGCAACTCCATCTCGGTTTCGTACTTCTCGAGGTCCTCCGCGCTCATGGTCACACCTCCGATCAGGCGGCAACGGGAGTTCCGGCCCGGATGAGATCAACCATAGGTCAATTCTCCAGCCCCGTTCGATCGTGGGCCACGCAACCGACGTTCGCGAAGGAGAGCCGGTGCTCGGGGCACGGCCCATGGGCGGTGAGCGCCTTCATGTGACCTCGCGTGGAATACCCCTTGTGCCTGGCGAAACCGTACACCGGATAGCGCTTGTGCAGGTCACGCATGAGCCGGTCCCGGGTGACCTTGGCAACCACTGAGGCGGCGGCGACGCACGCGGCCACCTCGTCCCCCTTCCACATGGCCAGCGCCGGTATCCCCAGGCCGCGCACGGGGAAACCGTCGGTGAGCACATACTGCGGCTGCGGGGACAGGCCGGCCAGGGCCCGGCGCATCCCGGCGATGTTGCACACATGCAGGCCGGTCCCGTCGATCTCCCCCGCCGGTATGACCACCACGTGCCAGGCCAGGGCCAGGGCCATCACCTGCTCGTAAGCCTCCTCGCGGGCGGCTGCCGACAGCGACTTGGAGTCGGCGATAGCACCGATGCCGGACCGCTTGCGGGGATCCAGCATGACGGCCGCCACCACCAGCGGGCCGGCACAGGCACCACGGCCCGCCTCGTCGATCCCGGCCACCTGCGCGAAGCCGGCCCGGGCGAGCACCCGCTCGTATCCGGTCAGGCCCGCCGCACGCCGGGGGGTGTATCCGGGATGCCGCACCGGGGGGACCAGCATGAGCTCACCCGCGCCCCGGGCGGCCACGCCGGTGCGACCTGGCCAGCCGCCGCCGGAGCCGCAGCTGGAGCCAGGTGAGCGGGAACGCGCCCGTCAGCCCGAACCCGAGCGGCAGCGCCGGGGCCATCGGGCCGGACAAGGCGGGCAAGGTGGCCACCCCCACCGGCAGCGCCAGCAAGGCCAGGGCCGGGCCGGCCGGGCCGGGCGGGCCGGGCGGGCGGGGCCGGGCGGGCAGGCCGGCCGCGAGGGCACCGGCCGCGAGGGCACCGGCCGCCGTGGCAAGCCGTGGCTGCTCGAAGGTGGCCGGGATGCGCAGCACCCGCCACCGGCTGATCGGGGCGACGATCACGAACGCGCGCCCGACCACCTTGTCCTCCGGGATGGTGCCGTTCCCGGGATCGGCCTGGTGACCGCGGGAGTCGTAGGAAACACTGCGGTGATCTCCCATAACCCACAGCCGCCCGGGCGGCACGATGATGCTGAACCTGACCGTGGACGGGGAGTTACCCGGGTAGAGATAGGACTTCTCGTTCAGCGGCACCCCGTTGACGGTGATCCGGCCCCGCGCGTCGCAGCACGCCACATGGTCGCCGGGTACCCCGATCACGCGCTTGATGTAGTCATGCACCCCGGGGGCGGTGCCGAACAGGCCGGATATCGCGTTCCACAGCCTCGTCAGCGGGGGCGAGGACTGCGGCGTCACCGGGTCCCAGGAGCCTTCCCCGTTGAAGACCACGATGTCGCCCCGGTGGATGGAGCGGAAATCGTAGACCATCTTGTTGACGAGCACCTTGTCGCCGATATCGAGGGTGTTCTCCATCGACGATGACGGTATGAAGAACGCCTGGACCACGAATGTCTTGATGAGCAGGGCCAGCACCAGCGCGAACACCAGCAGGATCGGCAGTTCGACCCACCATGACCTGCCCTTCGAGCGCTTCGCGCCGCGCGGGCCGGCCGGGGCGGTCCCGGCGGTCCGGGGACTGGCCGTGCCCTCGGCACCCGCCGGCCCGGCGGCTCCCGCCGGGCCGGGCATGACGCCACCATGCCCCAGAGCCGGGCCGGCCTGGTGGCCATCCGGAGTGCCCAAGCCGCTGTCCGGGACGGGCCCGGCCCGATGGTCGCCGCGCGTATCCTGCTCTTCGTTCATTGCGACGAGCCTAGCGCCGCACACGAAGCGCGGCGACGCGGACGCCGCCCGGCCCCCGGCCAGCCGTTGCCGGGGCTGCTCCCCCGCTCTGGCCGGACATCCGTGAGTGCCGTTGCGCCGCGGGCGGGTGTCAGCGCGCTGGCGTCTCGCGCCGCTCCCTGATCCTGGCCCGCTTGCCGCGCAGGGAACGAAGGTAGTAGAGCTTCGCCCGGCGCACCCGGCCCCGGGTGACCACCTCGATCTTGTCCAGCGAGGGGCTGTGCACCGGGAAGGTGCGCTCCACCCCAACGCCGTAACTGATCTTGCGGACGGTGAAGGTCTCCCTGGCCCCGCCGCCCTGGCGCCGGATGACCACGCCCTGGAAGACCTGGATCCTGGACCGGCTGCCCTCGACCACCCGGACGTGCACCTTGAGTGTGTCTCCCGGCCGGAAGTCCGGGATGTCGGAGCGGATCTGGGCCTGCTCCAGGTCGGCGATCGCGGTGTGCATGGCTGGCGTTCCTCGGTTGATCCTGACGCGCGCACGGGCGGGCACGTGCAGTTCGGTTTTGGCGGCCTGTCGGTAGTGCTGAAGCCCTGGTCGTGCAGCGCCGGGAAGCGCTCCGCTCGGTGAGCTTGCGCTCGGTGAGTAGCAGGGGCGGGTTTCAGTGTGCCATATCTTCGCCCCGAACCGGAAAGCCAGCCTCCGACAGCACCTGCCGGTCGCGGGAGTCCAGGGCGCCGGCAGCGATCCCCGCGACCAGGTCCGGACGGCAGGCGGCGGTGCGGCGCAGCGCCTCGTCCCTCCGCCAGCGGGCGATGGCCCCATGATCCCCCGACAGCAGGACGTCGGGCACGGCACGCCCGCGCCAGAGCCGCGGCCGGGTGAAGACGGGGCCTTCCAGCAGGCCGGCCATGGGCCCGGCGCCAGCCCCGAAGGAGTCATCGGCCGCGGACTCGGTGTTCCCGAGCACGCCGGGCAGCAACCTTCCCACCGCGTCGATCATGACCAGGGCGGCGGGCTCCCCGCCGGAGAGCACATAATCGCCCACGCTGACCTCGTCGACGGCCAGCCGGGCCCGGGCGTCCTCGATGACACGGGCGTCGATCCCCTCGTACCGGCCGCACGCGAACACCAGATGTTCATAACGCGCATACGCGGCGGCCATCTCCTGCCGGAAGGGGACGCCTGCCGGGGTCGGCACCACCAGCCGGGTTCCCGGTGAACCGTCCCCCGCCACCGCGTCCAGCGCCTCGCCCCAGGGGCCGGGGGTCATGACCATCCCGGGCCCTCCGCCGAAGGGCGTGTCGTCCACGGTCCGGTGGGTGTCATGTGCCCAGGTGCGCAGGTCGTGCACGCCGAACTCGACGATCCCGCGGTCAGCCGCCTTGCCGAGCAGCGAGACCCGGAGCGGGCCGAAGTACTCGGGGAAGATGGTGATGATGTCGATGCGCACAGTCGGTCACGACCCCAGGTCCAGCAGGCCAGCCGGCGGATCGATCACCATCCGGCCGCTGTCCACGTCCACGTCGACCGCGATCGCGGCCACGAACGGGACCAGCAACTCGCCACGGCGGCGCGAGCCGGCCGCTGGCTCGATCACCAGCAGGTCCTGACCGTGATGCCGCACGTCGGTGACGACGCCGACCTGCTCCCCGGCGGTGGTCATGACGGTGAGCCCGACCAGCTGATGATCGTGAAACTCATCCGGGTCCTCCGGGGCGGTGACCTGCGTGGCGTCCACCGTGAGCCAGACGCCCCGCAGCGCCTCGGCCAGGGTACGGTCGGTGATCCCGGCGAAGCTGACCAGCAGCCGCGCGCTGTGCCATCGCGTGGATTCCACGGTCACCGGCCCCACCGCGGCGGGGTCGGTGCCCAGCACCGATCCCACGGCGAAACGCTCGCCTGGATCGTCGGTCCGGACCTCGACCGCGACCTCGCCGCGGATTCCGTGCGGCCGGACCACCCGGCCGACATCCAGTTGCCTGCTCAGCTAACGGACCTCGTCCACGTCCAGCAGATCGATGCGGACGTAACGCCCGCCCGCCAGCGACCCGATGACCGTCCGCAGGGCCCGGGCGGTCCGCCCACCGCGCCCGATCACCTTGCCGAGATCCTCCGGGTGCACCCGCACCTCGAGGACCCGGCCGCGGCGCAGGCCGTGACTGTCCACCCGGACATCGTCGGGATAGTCCACGATGCCCTTCACCAGGTGCTCAAGGGCCTCCTCGAGCACCTCAGGCCTCGCTGTCCTGCTTGTCACCCGCAGTGGCCGCGTCCCCGGCGGTGGCAGCACTGTCGGCGGCACTGTCGGCGGTGGCAGCACTGTCGGCGGTGGCAGCACTGTCGGCGGCGGCCGTAGCGCCATCCTCCGCGGCCGGGCTGGCCTCCGCGGCTGCCGGGCTGTCCTGGGCCGGGGTGCTGGTCTCCGCGGCAGGGCTGGCCTCGGCGGCAGGGCTGGCCTCGGCGGCAGCACTGGCCTCGGCGGCAGGGCTGGCCTTGGCGGGGGCGTCCTTGGCGGCCTTGCCGGCACCCGCCCGCTTGCCGTCTGTCTTGGCCGGCCCGGCCGGGCGCCTTGGTGTCCTTGGCCTTCGCGGTGTCCGCCGCGGCGGCGGGCTTGCGGGCCCGGCCCTTGTCCGTCTTGGCCTCGGACGCCCTCAGTGTCTCCGCGACCGCGGCGGCGAAGGCTTCTTTCTTGTCCGCCTTGGCCGCGGCGGTCTTCAGCGTGCCCTCGGCCCCGGGCAGGCCCTTGAACTTCTGCCAGTCACCGGTGATCTCGAAGATCCGCCGGACGGGGTCCGTGGGCTGCGCCCCCACCGAGAGCCAGTGCTGTACCCGCTCCGAGTTGACCTCGATGAACGAGGGCTCCGCCTTGGGGTGGTACTTGCCGATCTCCTCGATCGCCCGGCCGTCCCGCTTGGTGCGGGCATCCGCGACGATGATCCGGTAAAAGGGCGCACGGATCTTCCCCATGCGCTTGAGCTTGATCTTGACAGCCACGGCTGCGGTCTTCTCCTATGAAAGCTCGGTGCGGGCGGCGAACACGCCAGGTGAGGACCGGCGGCATGGCCCGGAACAGATCCCAGGCCGCCGAGCGAGAGAGGGCGTCGCCGACCGGGGAACGACAGTAACGCTGCCATTGTGCCAGAGGAGTCGACCACAGGCGTAATCGCTGCGGTACCTGCCGACGCTGCCGGGCGCGCCCAGCGCATGCACTGCGAGTAGGCAAGCGTCTGCTGGTAAGCCGCCGACCCTGCCACGATCGGCGCGCTGCCGCCGCCGCACGCGGCCGCCAGCAGGGCGGCACCCGCTACCGGTCGCCCTGCTTGCCGCGGCGGAAGCGGGCGAACCCGGCGGGCAGGTCCTTGGGGACCTCCCCGGTTCCGGGCTCCTTGTCGTCGGGCACCACCAGAAACCCCGGATTCCCCCTGGCCAGCGCCTCCAGGCCGGCCGCCAGGTCATCGCCGGCGCCCGGCTTGGCCAGCCCGGCGGGCAAGCCGCCCGCCAGCCCCCCCGGTGTTCGGCTGCCCGCGCCGCGCAGGCCCTCGGGCACGCCGCCGGCCGGGCCACCGCCAGCCTGCCTGCCACCAGCGTGGCCGCCGCCAGCCGGGCCGGGGCCGGGCTGGCCACCGGCGGCCGGCCGCGCGGGCGCGCCCGGGCGGCCTCCCTTGGGCTTCTTCTTCGCCGACGCCTTCCTGCCCTTGGCGGTTTTCTTGCCCCCGGGCCGCCGCATCCCGGGAATCGCCGGCATACCGGGCATGCCCCCACCGCCGAGCATCTGGCGCATCATCTTCTGGCCTTCCTGGAACCGGACGACCAGGTTGTTCACCTCGCCCACGCTGGTACCAGAGCCGCGGGCGATGCGGGCGCGGCGGGAGCCGTTGAGCATCTTGGGGTTGCGCCGTTCGGCGGGGGTCATCGAGTTGACGATGGCCGCCGCGCGGTCCAGGTCCTTGTCGCTGACCTGGCTGAGCAGCTCCCGGTTCTGGGCCGCGCCGGGGAGCATGCCGAGCAGGTTCCCGATCGGGCCCAGCTTGCGCACCATGGCCAGCTGCTCGACGAAGTCCTCCAGGGTGAACCCCTCGCCGGAGGCGAGCTTGCCGGCCATGGCCGTGGCCTGGTCCTCGTCGAACGCCCGCTCCGCCTGTTCGATCAGGGTGAGCATGTCGCCCATGTCGAGGATGCGCGACGCCATCCGGTCGGGGTGGAAGAGGTCGAAGTCCTCCAGTTTCTCCCCGGTGGAGGCGAACATCACCGGGCGGCCGGTGAGCTGGGCGATCGACAGGGCGGCACCACCGCGGGCGTCGCCGTCCAGCTTGGTCAGCACGACCCCGTCGTAACCGACGCCTTCGAGGAAGGCCTGGGCGGTGGCCACCGCGTCCTGGCCGATCATCGCGTCCACCACGAACAGGATCTCGTCCGGGTCGGTCGCGTCCCTGATCGCCACGGCCTGGCGCATCATCTCCTCGTCGATGCCCAGCCGCCCGGCGGTGTCCACCACGACGATGTTGTGCAGGCGGTGCCGCGCCTCGTCCAGCGATTGCCGCGCGACAGCGACCGGGTCACCGACACCGTTGCCCGGCTCGGGCGCGAACACCGGGACCCCGGCCCGCTCGCCGAGCACCTGGAGTTGCTGCACCGCATTCGGCCGCTGCAGGTCCGCCGCGACGAGCAGCGGCGTGTTCCCCTGCTCACGCAGCCAGAGCGCCAGCTTCGCGGCGAGCGTGGTCTTACCCGAGCCCTGCAGGCCCGCCAGCATGATCACAGTCGGCGGAACCTTGGCAAAACGAAGCCGCCGCGCCTCGCCGCCCAAGATGGTGACGAGTTCCTCGTGGACGATCTTGATGACCTGCTGTGCCGGGTTGAGCGCCGACGACACCTCGGCCGAGGAGGCGCGTTCCTTCACCCGGGCGATGAACTCCCTGGCCACCGGCAGGGCGACGTCCGCCTCCAGCAGCGCGATGCGGATCTCGCGGCAGGTCGCGTCGATGTCGGCGGCCGACAGCCTGCCTCGCCCGCGCAGCGATGAGAAGACCTGGGTCAGCCGGTCGGAGAGAGTCTCGAACACGCGAACCAGGCTATCCGGTGCGGGCACGCGCCGTGGATCCCGCGACAGCGAACGGTGTGCCTACCCGGCCAGGGCACCGAGGACCGCCGCGGCGATCTCGCCGCGGGTCCCGGCGTCCTTGACCGGCCCGCCGCCCGCGTCCACCACGTAGAAGACATCCACCGCCTCGGCGCCCAGCGTCTCGACCCGGGCCGCCCGCAGGTCCAGGCCGCACTCGCCGAGCGCGCGGCCGATCCGCCACAGCAGCCCCGGTGCGTCGTGCGCCCGCACCTCCACCACCGTGGCCGTGTCCGAGGCATCGTCGAGCAGCGACACCTTGGGCAGGGCCACACCGGCCGTGGGCCGGGGCGGGCGGCTTTCCTGCCGGCTCTGCCGCTCCGCCACGTCAAGCTGGCCGGCCAGCGCCCGGCGCAGGTCGCTGGTGACCAGCGTCGGATCGGGCGGTTCACCGTAGGGATGGGCCACCGTGAAGGCGGTGACCGCCATCTCGCCGCACGACGTCGCGTTCGCCGAGCGGACCGCCAGCCGGTGGGAGGCGAGCACACCGGCCGCCTGCCACAGCAGGCCGGGGCGATCGGGCGCGGCCACGGTCACCTCGGATCCGTTCACCATGACCGCGGGCTCACCCCCGGCGGCGAGCGCGATCTGCTCGGGGCGCAGCGGGAGCGGGGCGGGCGGGGGCTCGCCGCCGAGCGCCGCGCCAACCCGCCGCACAAGCTCACTCACCAGGCCCGCCTTCCAGTCGCTCCAGGCAGCCGGGCCGGTGGCCTTGGCGTCGGCGATCGCCAGCGCGTGGAGCAGATCCAGCAGCGGACGGCCGCCCACGACCTGCGCCACCTGTGCGACCGTCACCGGGTCGTCGAGATCGCGCCTGGTCGCGGTCTCCGGCAGCAGCAGGTGATGGCGTACCCCGCCGGCGACCAGGTCGGCATCGCCCGCCGCGAGGCCCAGCCGGAACGCGGTGTCCCGCGCCACCACCTCACCGGTCAGCCGGTGGTCACCCGGCCATCCCTTGCCGATGTCGTGCAGCAGCGCGGTGATGAGCAGCAGGTCGGGCCTGGCCACGGTACGGGTGAGCGCGGCGGCGTGGGCCGCCGTCTCCACCAGGTGCCGGTCCACGGTGAAGGTGTGCAGCGGGTTGCGTTGCGGGCGGTTGCGCACCCGCTCCCAGTCGGGCAGCAGCCTGGTGACGAGCTCCTCCTGGTCCAGTGCCTCCCAGACACCGATCGCCGCGTGGCCGGCGCCGAGCAGCGCGGCCAGGGCGTCCCGTGCCCCGGCGGGCCAGGGAACCGGCAGTGGCGGGCAGCCGGCCAGCCGGGCCAGCGTCCGCGGGGCCAGCGCGAGCCCCTGCTGCGCTGCCGCCGCGGCCGCCCGTAGCGGCAGCACCGGGTCGCCGGCCGGATCGGCGGACCGGGCGAGCACCACCTCGCCGTCCTGCTCGACCAGGCCCTCGGCCAGCGGGCGGCGCTGGGCGCTGACCGGGGGAAGACCACGCCGGCCGGGCCCGCCACTGCCCACACCAGCACCGGGGAGGCCGAGACGGGCACGGGCAGACCCAGGGCGTCCCGCCCCGCCTGCCCGGCCCGCCTGACCCGTCCGGCCGGCCCCGCCTGCCTGACCCCCGCGGCTGCGCTGGGCCTGCCGGAACGACTGGTCAAGTGCGTAAGCGACGGTGCGCCCGGCCCCCGCCAGGCGGCGCAGCAGCACGTCGGCGTCGGCCAGCTCGAGCACCCGCGCCACCTCGTCCTGCTCCTGCAGCACCAGCCGGTCGGAACCGCGGCCGGTCACCTCGTGCAGCGCGTGCCTGGCATCGAGGATGAAGTCCTGCGCGGCCCGGACGCGCGGCCCCGGCCCGGGGGCCACCCAGGCGGCAGCGATGGCGTGGATCGCGGTGGCGTCGCGCAGGCCCCCCCTGGCCTCCTTGAGGTCGGGCTCGAGCAGGAAGGCCAGTTCGCCGCTGCGCCCGGCGCGCTCGGTGTGCATGGCCTGGAGCTCGGCCAGCCGGGTGCCTGCCGCCGCCCGCCAGTCCGCCAGCACGCCGAGGCGGAGCTCGGCGGTGAGCCCGGGGTCGCCGGCCACGTGCCTGGCATGGAGCAGCCCCAGCGCCGCGCGCAGGTCGCCGCGGGCCACCTCGCGGCCCTCGCGCGGGGTGCGCACCGCGTGGTCGAGACTGGTGCCCGAATCCCAGATCGGGTACCAGATCCGGTCCGCCAGCGCGGAGATGTCCGGCCGTCCCGCGTGCAGGAGCAGCACGTCCAGATCGCTGCCGGGCAGCAGTTCGCGGCGGCCGTACCCGCCGACGGCCACCAGGGCCACGCTGGCCTCGCTGCCGAGCAGCGAAGCCAGCCAGCGGTCGGTCTCGGTGGACCGCCGGGCACGGTCAGCGGCGAAAGTGGCAGCCCGCCGGGGGGCTTTCAGAGCGCCCCCGGGCCACGTTCCCCGGTACGCACGCGCACCACCACGTCCACCGGGACGCACCAGACCTTGCCATCGCCGATCCGGCCGGTCTGTGCCGCCTTGACCACCACGTCGATGAGGTCGTCGGCATCCTCGTCGTCGCAGAGCACCTCAAGCCTGACCTTCGGGACCAGGTCCACCTCGTACTCGGCGCCGCGGTACACCTCGGTGTGGCCCCGCTGACGGCCGTACCCGCTCGCCTCGCTGACTGTCATGCCGTGCACCCCGAAGGCCTGCAGCGCCGCCTTCACCTCGTCCAGCTTGAAGGGCTTGATCACGGCGGTGATGAGCTTCATCCGACCCACCTCTCCGGGCACCCTGCCCAGCCCCACGCTCCCCCGGCG
Organism: uncultured Actinomycetes bacterium; assembly: GCA_963741615.1. Classification (GTDB taxonomy): domain Bacteria; phylum Actinomycetota; class Actinomycetes; order Streptosporangiales; family Streptosporangiaceae; genus UBA9676. The sequence continues at coordinate 53,228 of CAVUIU010000028.1, read as the reverse complement.
GCGTTTCCGCCGTCATCACGCAGTGTTTCCGGGCCGTGAAACACCGGCCCGGCATGTTACGCGCGTGTTTCCCCGGCCTGACCGGCCTGGCCGACCTGACCGACCTGGCCGGCCAGGCACCGATCCTTTTGGGGCGGGTTCGTGCCGCCGGGACCCGCCAGCGCGGAACATTAAAAAGGCAAAGAATCTCGCCAAATTATGCCGGAGCCCTTGTGTGTCCGGTGATCGAGGGTTATAGCCCAGCGTATGACAACAGAAACGAGTCTCTTTGATCGTTTAGGCGGTCCGCCGGCGATCACCGCCGCCACCGAGATTTTCTACCGCAAGGTACTCGCTGACCCGCTCCTGGCGCCGTATTTCGATGGCGTCGACATGGAGCAACAGGTGGCGAAGCAGGCGGCATTCCTCACCATGGCACTCGGCGGCCCGAATCGGTACAGCGGGCGTGACCTGCCGCGCCCCGGTCGCCAGGCCGCGGGCCAGCACCGTGCTCAGCACGCCGCCGTCGAGCATGCGGACGTGAAAGTCCATCGTCAGGTCGTCGCGCGGCGCGTTCGCCATCGAGTAGAGACGCCAGATCCGCGGCCGGTCTGGCGACTCCATGCTGACGGACTGGCCGGGCAGGTACTCCAGCGGCTCCGTGGTGGCGCAGGAACAGGTCCGAGTAGAAGAACAGCGGCACCACGTCACCATGCATGGCCACACGGGCGAAGGAATCCTTGAGACGCTGGACGTCCAAGCTGCTCCCTCCCGCGGCGGGCGGTGGATGACGTGCTGACAGGCGAGCCTAGATGAGAAAGCCGGGCCTTTCCCGATGTTTACCGAGAAAACATGTACGCGCGCACGAGGCTGACGATTGGAAGGCCCGCGCACTCGTCATCGGATAGATGATCACTAATGCCGGCGCCCCGGGCGCGGGCATGCCTGACGGGGCAATCGATTGCGCCTCACCGTGCAATTACTATTGAATTTCGTACTATTGTATTTCGTCATAGCGGGGATATCCCGGCACCGGTGTGTCAGTCGCCCAGGATGGCGTCGACGAACGTCGCCGGATCGAAGGGCGCGAGGTCGTCCGGGCCCTCGCCGAGCCCCACCAGCTTCACCGGCACCCCCAGCTCCCGCTGGACCGCGATCACGATGCCGCCCTTGGCCGTGCCGTCCAGCTTGGTGAGGATGATCCCGGTGATGTCCGCCGACTCCGCGAACACGCGCGCCTGGCGCAGGCCGTTCTGCCCGGTGGTGGCGTCGAGCACGAGCAGGACCTCGTCCACCGTCGCCCGCTTCTCGATGACTCGCTTGATCTTCCCGAGCTCGTCCATCAGCCCCGCCTTGGTGTGCAGCCGGCCGGCGGTGTCCACGATGACCGTGTCAGCGCGCTCGTCGATCCCCTCCCGGACGGCCTCGAACGCCACGCTCGCCGGGTCCGCCCCTTCCCGGTCCGACCGGACGACCCGGGCACCCACCCGCTGCCCCCAGGTCTCCAGCTGGTCGGCGGCCGCGGCACGGAAGGTGTCGGCGGCCCCGAGCAGCACGGTCTGGCCCTCCCCGATGAGGGCGCGGGCGAGCTTGCCGCAGGCAGTGGTCTTGCCGGTGCCGTTGACCCCGACGACAAGCAGCACCGCGGGCCGGTCGCCGTGCGGGCCGATCCGCAGGCTCCGGTCCTGGTCGGCGCCGATCGCCTGGATCAGATCGGCCCGCAGCAGCGCCTTGACCGCGTCGCCGCGGGCGCCTTCCACCTTGACCTGGGTCCGCAGTTCGCCGACAAGCTGGTGCGAAGGCGCCACCCCGATGTCGGCGGCGAGCAGCGTGTCCTCGATCTCTTCCCAGGTCTGATCGTCCAGCCCGTCGCGGGACAGCAGGCCGAGCAGGACCGAGCCGAACGCGCTCTGCGAACGTGCGAGCCTGCCGCGCAGCCGCACCATCCGGCCCGCCAGCGGTGTGGGCGCCTCCGCCACCGGGGCCGGGCCGGGCAGCAGCGGCGGCAGGCTGGGTGCCGCTTGCGCGGAGTCCGCCTCCGCCGTCCCCGTCCCGGCTGGCGAAGGGGGCGCCGGCGGCGCGGCCGGCCCGCCCGGCGCGGCCCGGCCGGCCCGGCCGCGGCGGGGCCGGAGGAAGAACACGCCACCCACCACGGCGAGCACGACGACAAGGGCGATGGCGATGATCAGGTATTCCATAACGGCCCCAGTGTGGCAGATACGCGGGCCTGGCCGATGCGCGCGGACGCTCAGGCCCGCTCGGGCTCCCGCAGGCGCTGGCTCACCACCGAGGAGACACCGTCCCCCTGCATGCTGATCCCGTACAGCGCGTCCGCGACTTCCATCGTCCGCTTCTGGTGCGTGACGACGATCAGCTGCGAGGTGTCCCGCAGCTCCTCGAAGATCTGCAGCAGGCGCTGGAGGTTGGTGTCATCCAGCGCGGCCTCGACCTCATCCAGCACGTAGAACGGCGAGGGCCGGGCCTTGAAGATCGCCACCAGGAAGGCGATCGCCGTCAGTGACCGCTCGCCGCCGGACAGCAGGGACAGCCGCTTGACCTTCTTGCCGGGAGGCCGCGCCTCGAAGTCGATCCCGGTCGCCAGCATGTCGTCAGGCTCGGTCAGGATCAGCCTGCCCTCGCCACCGGGGAACAGCCGCCCGAAGATCTGCTCGAACTCCCGGGCGGTGTCCTCGAACGCCGCCGCGAACACCTGCTGGACCCGATCGTCCACCTCCTTGACGACGGTCAGCAGGTCACGACGGGTCTTCTTGAGATCCTCAAGCTGGGTGGCGAGAAACGCGTGCCTCTCTTCCAGTGCCGCGTACTCCTCCAGGGCGAGCGGATTCACCTTGCCGAGCTGATTGAGCTGGCGCTGCGCCGCCGCGGCGCGCCGCTCCTGCTCGGCCCGGACATAGGCAACGCCGGGATGCTGCGGCTCGCCGCTGTCAGGCGGTGCGGCCTGCCCGCCTCCGGCCGGGGGCGCAGCGGGGCCGTCCTCGGGCCCGGCCTGGCTGCCCGGCTGCTCAGCGGGCAGCGTGACGAGCACGCCCGGGCCGTACTCGACGACCAGCGCCGCGGCGTCCACGCCGAACTCCTCCGCCGCGCGGCCCGCGATCTGCTCCAGGCGCATCCGGTGCTCGGCCCGGACGATCTCGGCGCCGTGCGCGCTGTCGACCACCCGGTCGAGTTCTGCCGCCAGCTCCCGGACCTGGGTCCGGACAGCCTTCAGGGCATCCACCCGGCCTTCGCGTGCCTGCTCGGCCGCCTGGCGGTCCGCGGCGGCGGCCGCCAGCGACCGCTCGAGCCGCTCCAGTGCCATCCCGGCCCCCTGGGCCACGGCACCGGACACCCGCGCCTGCTGCCGCCGCAGCCGGCCGCGCTGGGCGGCCGCGCGGGCAGCCTGGCGCTCGCCCTCGGCGGCGGCGGCCAGGGCCTCCGCCCGCCCAGCGATCGCGCGGAGCCGTTCCTCGGCGGTCCTGACCTCCAGCCGGGCATCGGTCTCGGTCTCCCGGGCGGCGCTGGCCCGTCCCGCCAGGGCGTCCCGGTCCGGCTGGACCACGGCCACCTCAGCGTCCGTGGCTGGCCCGTGCGGGCCCGCAGCGGGCCCCCCAGCGCCCGCGGGGGGGTCTTCCGCCCCGGCGGCCTCCTCCGCTTCCAGCCGGGCACTCAGTTCGGTGAGGGCGGCCTGGTCGCGCTCTGATTTCTGGCCGGCCGCGGCGATCGCCGCCGCCAGCCGGGTGGCTTCGTCCTGGGCGGCCCGCGCCGCACCGGCCAGCCGCCCGAGCTGCCCCGAAAGCGCCGCTGCCGCCGCATCCGCCTCCTGCATCAGGGCGAGTGCCGCGGCCACCGCCCGCTGCGCCTGCTCCTCCTGCGCCACGGCGGCGGCCAGCCCGGCGGTGGCCCGCTCGCAGGCGCCGTCTGCCGCCGCCAGGTCGGCGGCGGCGGCGTCCGCGGCCGACCTCATCGCCAGCACGCTCGGCGGCAGGCCCGCGCCGCCCTGCGCCCAGTACGTGCCGAGCAGGTCGCCGTCGCGGGTGACGACCCGCAGCTCCGGATGGGCGCGCACGAGGTCCCGGGCCTGATCGAGGTCGTCGGCGACCACCACCCCGGCCAGCAGCCCGGCGAGCGCGGCGGACAGCTCACCCGGTGCCTTCACAAGATCGAGAGCAGGCAGGACGCCCGCCGGGCAGGTGTCGTCCGGCCAGCCGGCCGGTGCCTGCCCGGCGTCATCGCTCACGACGACGAGCGCAGCGCTCCCGGCGTCCGCGGCCTTGAGCTGCCGCAGGATCGTCACCGCCGCGTCGAGGCCCGCGACTGCCACCGCGTCTGCCGCACCGCCAAGCGCGGCCGTGATCGCCTCCTGTGCGCCGTCGGCCACCGTCAGCAGGTCGGCGACCACGCCCAGCACCTCGCCCGCGAGCGCCGGGTCCGCGAGCAGTGCCGCGGACGCCTCGGCGCCTTGCTGGATCGCGCGGATGCCTTCCTCCAGCGCCTCCCGGCGCGCGACCAGAGCGGCCTGCTCCGCGCTGGCCCGCCGCTCGGTGGCCCGGACCCCGGCGACGCGGGCGGTGGCCGCGCTGAGCACCGCGGCCGCCTGCTCGTGTCCGGCGGCCAGGCCGCTGCGGTCGTCCTCGCGGCCGGCCGAGGCGCCGGAGAAGTCCTCGTACTCCTGCTGGGCCAGCCGGGCGCGGGACTGCGCCTGCTCCAGGGCATCCGCCAGGCGGCCCTCTTCTTCGGTGGCGGCGGCCACCCTGCTGCGGGCCGCGCTCACCTGCCCGCGCAGCCGGGCCAGCCGCTCGGCACGGGCGGCGGCCTCGCGGGCCTGCGCGGCCAGCCGTCGCTCGGCCCCGGCGAGGGCCGCCTCGGCCGCCTCCCTCGCGCCGACCGCCCCGGTGAGCTGGACCCGGGCGGTCTCCAGCCGCTCCCCGAGCACCGCTTCCTGCTCACGCATCAAGGCGGCTTCGGCGTCGAGTTCGTCCGGGTCGCGGCCGGGGCGGGGCGGCTCAGGCTCGGCGACGAGGTGGGAGTGCCGCTCGTGCGCGACGCTGCCGACCCCGCGCAGGCGCTCGGCGAGCGAGGAGAGCGCGAACCACACCTCCTGCGCCTGCGCCAGCCGTGGCGCGTGCTCCTGCTCGGCGGCGTCGAGCGCGGACTCCCGCAGCCGCGCCTGGGCCAGGATCTGTTCCAGTTCGCCGCGCCGCTCAAGCGCGGCGGTTTCATCGCTCTGCCCGCGCTCCAGGTCGGCGGCGGCGGTGACGTAGTCGTCGGCGAGCAGGCGCAGCCGGGCGTCCCGCAGGTCCGCCTGGATGGCGGCCGCGCGCCGGGCCAGGGCCGCCTGCCGGCTGAGCGGCCCCAGGCGGCGGCGCAGTTCGCCGGTGAGGTCGACCAGCCGGGTCAGGTTGGTCTGCATCGCCTCCAGCTTGCGGAGTGCCTTCTCCTTGCGCCTGCGGTGCTTGAGGACGCCGGCCGCCTCCTCGATCAGCGCGCGGCGCGCCTCGGGCCCCGCGTGCAGCACCTCGTCCAGCTGGCCCTGGCCCACGATGACGTGCATCTCCCGGCCCAGGCCGGAATCGGAGAGCAGTTCGGCGACATCGAGCAGGCGGCACTGGTTGCCGTTGATGGCGTATTCGCTCTGGCCCGAGCGGAACAGCAGCCGGCTGATCGTGACCTCGGTGTAGTCGATCGGCAGGGCGCCGTCGCTGTTGTCGATGGTGAGCGTGACCTCCGCCCGGCCCAGCGGCGGCCGCGAGGAGGTGCCTGCGAAGACGACGTCGTCCATCTTGCCGCCGCGCAGGGTCTTGACCCCCTGCTCGCCCATGACCCAGGAGAAGGCGTCGACCACGTTCGATTTGCCCGATCCGTTCGGGCCGACCACGCAGGTGATGCCCGGCTCGAACCGCAGGGTGGTGGCCGAGGCGAAGGACTTGAACCCGCGCAGGGTGAGAGTCTTCAGGTACACCTGCGGGCTCTCCTCCCCGTCCGGCCGTTGCCCGTCCGGCACACCGTCGCGGGAGCGCGCTGCGGACCGATCCATCCGCACCTTACCGCTATCAACCGCTCTCCCCGTGCCTCACGCGCCGCAAGCGGCAGGCCAACTCGCGGCCCGCGCCGCCGTCGGCCAAGTCATGATCACCGACCCTGCGGCGGCGGCAGCCAACGCACCGCGACGCCGCTGAGCGGCGTCCGGCAGCCAACGGACAGGGACGCCGCTGAGCGGCGTCCCTGGTCTGTTATGACGGCGTAAGAGACGTTGTCAGGTGAGCGCGGGCTCGCGTTCGCGGCCGGCCACGAGGAGCTCGTGACCGACCCCGGAGGAGAGAACGTCGTTCTCCTCCTGGAGCCTGACGAGCTCGGCCTCCAGGTCTTGCACACGCTGCTGGAGGCGGCGCATTTCAGAGAGCATGCGGGGATCAGGCCCGCCGACGTGGCCGAGTAGAGCCTTCGCCATTGTAATGGGTCCTCCACACTGAGTGACCAGAGTGGGCGCACGCGCGAAGACACGCATGAGTGCGCGCAAGGTGACCCCTCAAGGATCGCACCCCCGCGGGTATCCGGTCAAGTTGAGCGATCTTGCAGGTCACGGTGGCCGGCTCGGCGCCTGGGGCGGGGCTGGCAGGACGGGCAGCTGTAGGCGGACCGGTTCATGAACGGGTCCCGGCGGATCGGTGTCCCGCACCGGGGACAGGGCTCGCCCTCGCGCCCATAAACGGCGAGTGACCGGCCGAAATACCCGCTCTCCCCGTTGACGTTCACATACAGGCTGTCGAACGAGGTACCGCCGGCGGCCAGCGCCTCGCCCAGGACCTCGCGGACAGCCGCCAGCAGCCGGCCCGCGCCGGCGCGGCTGAGCGCCGCGGCGGGCCTGGCCCAGTGCAGCTTCGCCCGCCAGAGCGCTTCGTCCGCATAGATGTTGCCAATGCCGCTCACCAGCGACTGATCGAGCAGCGCGGCCTTGATACCCGTGCGGCGGGAGCGCAGGCGGCTGATGACGGCGGCCTCGTCGAAAGCAGGCTCCATCGGGTCGGGAGCGATGTGAGCGATCATCGGCGGCAGGACCGCCCCGCCCACCGCGAACGCCAGATGGCCGAACGTCCGCTGGTCGGTGAATCTCAGATCGGGCCCGGAGTCGGTGAACGCGAAACGGACCCGGACGTGTGGCGAGACGGGACGGAGCGGATCACCCAGCAGCAGCTGACCGCTCATGCCGAGGTGGGCGAGCAGGGCATCCTCGGCCACCGACCGCGGGTTCACCGCTCTTTCGGCCATGGGCAGCCACAGGTACTTGCCCCGCCGGAGCGCGCCGGTCACGGTCAGCCCGCGGACGGCGGCGGAGAAGTCGGCGGGGCCCGCCGCATGGCGCCGCACGGCCCGGGGGTGGAGCACCTGGGCCGAGCTGATCGTGCGGCCGGCGACGTGCCGCTCCAGGCCACGGCGCACCACTTCGACCTCGGGCAGTTCAGGCATCAGCGCGCGTCCCGGAGCTAGGGGGTATCCAGCTCAGTGCCCGCCCCATGGTCGGCGGGGCCATGGCCGGCCGGGCCACGGTCCGCGGGGTCGGCCCGGCGCCCGCCGTTGCCCGGCGCCGCGCCCCTGCCATGGCCGCCGGCTCCGGCGCCATTGCCGTCCGCAGGATGGCTCCCCCCGCGGGAAGGGCCATGATTTTCCGGGCCGGCCGCCGCCCCGTTCCCCGCCGGGCCCGCGCTGATCGCGAGCCAGGCAGCCTCGGCCGCCTGCTGCTCGGCTTCCTTCTTGGAACGGCCCTCCCCCGAGCCGTACATACGCCCCCCCACCCGCACCTGCGCACGGAAAGATTTCTGGTGGTCGGGGCCGCTCTCCTCGACGTGGTACTCCGGCACCCCGAGGACGCCGGCGGCGGTGAGTTCCTGCAGCGACGTCTTCCAGTCCAGGCCGGCCCCGAGCCGGGCCGAACGCGCGATGACCGGGTCGAACAGCCGGTGCACGAGCGCGCCGGCCTCGGTCAGGCCCCGTTCGATGTAGACGGCGCCGATGACCGCCTCGAGGGTGTCCGCGAGGATCGATGACTTGTCGCGCCCGCCGGTGCCTTCCTCGCCCCGGCCCAGCCGGATGTAGTCACCCAGGTGCAGCCCGCGCGCCACGCCCGCCAGCGCCCGCATGTTCACCACCGCCGCGCGCAGCTTGGCCAGATGCCCCTCCGGCAGATCGGGATAGCCACGGAACAGCGCGTCGGTGACCACCAGGCCGAGCACCGCGTCGCCGAGGAACTCCAGCCGCTCGTTGGTGGGCAGCCCGCCGTTTTCATAGGCAAAAGAGCGGTGGGTGAGGGCACGCTCCAGCAACGCCGGGCTGAGGCCCGCGTCGAGGGCTCGCAGCAGGTCGGTGCCCTCGGGCGGGTTGCCTCGTCCTTCGTGGTCGGTAGGACCTTTCATGCTGTCCTCCTCCCCCAGGGCTGTGCTGGGGGCACCCGCCAGCGGTGCGGCTCGCGCCGCACGCCGGGCGGGTCCGTCCGCACTGAGCGTCAGGAAGGTGTGATCACCTGACGGCGGTTGTACGTACCGCAGGTCGGGCAGGCGGTGTGGGGGAGCTTGGGGTCCCGGCACTGCGGGCAGCGCACAAGCACGGGGGCCGTGGCCTTCCACTGGGCCCGCCGCGACCTGGTGTTGCTCCGCGACATCCTGCGCTTAGGGACGGCCACGTCCACTCTCCTCACGTGTCTCCGGCACCGGCGAGCCGACCGGTCCTTCCTGCGTCATCGGTTGCCGCAGTCCCATCCATCGAGGGTCAACGGCAGGGTCATGCCCATGTTCCGGGCCTGCCTGGGCGAGCAGCGCCCCGCACTCGGCGCACAGCCCAGGGCAGTCCTGGCGGCATAGTGGCGCGAGCGGAAGTGCGAGCACCAAGGCATCACGGAGTACCGGCTCAAGGTCGAGCAGGTCCCCGTCCAGAGAGTACCCGTCCTCATCCGCATCCCCGACGCCTTGTTCGTAACTGAACAGCTCCTGGCACCTGACCTCGATCGTCTGCGTCACGGGTTCCAGGCAGCGGGCGCACTCGCCGGTGACCGGCGCCACCGCATTCGCCGTCACGAGCACTCCCTCGGTCACGGACTCCAGCGTGACGTCCAGCCGCAGGTCCGACCCCTCCGGGATGCCGGCCATGCCAGCGTGCAGGTCCGCGGGAGCCGGGACGGACCGGGTCTCGGTACGCGCCGACCCCGGGCGCCGGGGAAGGGTCCGGGTATCGAACACCAGCGGCCCACGGGGGTCGAGACGGGCCGTGGACGTCCTTCGGGAAGATGGCATCGCAACATGAGTATCGGGCGGATCTGGGATGGTCAGCTTACCCAGTGGGCTGGCGGAACCCCAACTCGTGCGGCCGGCCCGCGGTCAGGTCTGCGCCAGCCGCGCCCGGAGTTGCTCGTACGCGGCCTCCGGCAGCAGCGACGCGACGTCGCCGCCGTACTTGGCGATCTCCTTGACCAGGCTCGAGCGCAGGAAGGAGTAGAGCGGGTTGGCGGTCATGAACAGCGTCTCGACCTCGGCGAGACGGTAGTTCATCTGCGCCATCTCCATCTCGTACTCGAGGTCGCTGACGGCGCGGAGGCCCTTCACGATGGCGGAGATGCCACGGGCACGGCAGAAGTCGACCAGCAAGCCGGTGAACTTGTCCACAGCGACGTTGGGCAGATCGCTGGTCACCTCCCGCAGCATCGCGAGCCGTTCATCGACGGTGAACAGGCCCTGCTTGGCCAGGTTCGCGCCGACCACCACCAGCACCTCGTCGTGAAGCCGGGCCGCGCGGCGGATGATGTCAAGATGCCCGTTGGTCACGGGGTCGAATGAGCCTGGGCAGACGACACGACGCACGCGGCCACGCCCTTCCCTTAGGACACTTCAGCTGCGGCGAGACCGTACCAGAAGGTTGTCTCGCCGTACTGACGCGACCTGTCCGGTAGATACCCGGCAGGCCATTCCAGCGTCCCTCCGCGGGTCGCGCGCTCGACCGCGACCAGCGCGCCACGCGCCAGCCAGGCCCCGCTGGCCAGCGCCGCCAGCATCGCGGCGACCTCGTCGCCGGATACCGCGTAGGGGGGATCGGCCACCACCAGGTCAACGGCGGGGCCCGGGCCCGGCCCGCGGCGCAGGAACCGCTCCACCCGGTCGCAGACGAGCTCACCGCCCGGCAGCCCGGCCACGGCCATGTTGGCCCGGATGACCCGGGCCGCCCGCGCATCCGACTCGACGAACACCACCTGGCCGGCACCGCGGGACAGCGCCTCCAGGCCCACCGCCCCCGAGCCGGCGAACAGGTCGAGGGCCCTTGCCCCCTGCAGCGGGCCGCGGATCGCGGTCACGGTGGCGAACAGCCCCTCCCTTGCCCGGTCACTCGTCGGGCGGGTCACCGTCCCCTTCGGGACAGCCAGCCGCCGCCCCCGCGCGATTCCCGCGATGATCCGCGTCACCGCCACCGCCGGCGCCGGCTGTTCCCGGCGCTCCACCGCGGGCGTCACGCCTTCTCCAGGAACTCGGCCTGCTCCTCGTCGAGCAGCGAGCGGATCGCGGCCGCGAGCGCCGGATGGGCGGCCAGCTCCGGGTCGGCCTCCACCAGTGCGGTCGCCTCCTCCCGCGCCTGCCCGATCAGTGCCTCGTCAGTGAGCAGCGTGAGCAGCCGCAGGCTCCGCTTCCGGCCCGCCTGCGCCGCTCCCAGCACGTCACCCTCCCGGCGCTGCTCCAGATCCAGCCGGGATAGCCGGAATCCGTCCAGCGTGCCGGCCACCGCATCCAGCCTCTCCCGCGCCTTGGTCCCCCCGGCGGCCTCGGTGACCAGCAGGCACAATCCCGGCTCACTGCCGCGGCCGACCCGGCCACGCAACTGGTGCAGCTGGGACACCCCGAACCTGTCCGCGTCCATGACGACCATGGCGGTGGCGTTGGCGACGTCCACACCCACCTCGACCACCGTGGTCGCGACCAGCACATCGGCGAGCCCGTCAGCGAAGGCACGCATCGCCGCGTCCTTCTCCTCGGTCGGCAGCCGGCCGTGCAGCACCCGCAGCCGCAGGCCTGCCAGGGGCCCCTCGGCCAGCGCGGGCGCCAGATCGAGCACCGCCAGCGGGGGGCGGCCCGGAGCCACCTCCTCCTCCTCGTCCTGCCCCGGATAGGCGCCGGCGTCGTCGGTATCGGGTGCCGGGAGGCCATTCGTCGAGCTGCCAGGCTTGGGGGTCTCCTCTCCCCCGATCCGTGGGCACACGACATAAGCCTGGCGGCCCTTGCCCACCTCCTCCCGGATGCGCTCCCACGCCCGGGCCAGATAGCGGGGCCTTTCGGCGGCGGGCACGACATGGGTGGCGATCGGTGAGCGGCCGGCCGGCAGTTCGGTGAGGGTGGAGGTGTCCAGGTCGCCGTAGACGGTCATGGCGACCGTGCGCGGGATCGGGGTCGCCGTCATCACCAGCACGTGCGGGCGCGCGGCCCGGGCCTTCTCCCGCAGCGCGTCACGCTGCTCGACCCCGAACCGGTGCTGCTCGTCGATCACGACCATGCCCAGCTCGGCGAACTGCACGTGCTCGGTGAGCAGGGCATGGGTGCCGATCACGATCCCGGCCGCGCCGGACGCCGCGTCGAGCAGCGCCTCGCGGCGGGCCGCCGCGCCCTGCGAGCCGGTCAGCAGCGCGATCCTGGTCGCCTGCTCCGCACCGCCCAGCCGTCCCGCCTGGCCGAGCGGGCCGAGCAGATCGGTGACCGACCGGTAGTGCTGCTGGGCGAGCACCTCGGTCGGGGCGAGCAGCGCGGCCTGCCCGCCCGCGTCGATGACCTGCATCATCGCGCGCACAGCGATCACCGTCTTGCCCGAACCGACCTCGCCCTGCAGCAGCCGGTGCATGGGATGGGCGCGGGCCAGGTCGGCCGCGATGGTCCCGCCCGCGGCGCGCTGGCCTTCGGTGAGGCTGAACGGGAGCCGGGCGTCGAAGGCGTCCAGCAGCCCGCCTGCCCGTGGCGGCCGGGCGGTGGCGGGCAGGGCCGCCGCGGCGCGGCGGCGCTGGGCCAGCACGGCCTGCAGCACGAACGCTTCGTCCCACTTGAGCCGGGTCCGGGCACGCTCGGCCTCGGCCATGTCGGCCGGGCGGTGAATGCCCTGCAGCGCGGTCGCGAGCCCGCCCAGCTGGTGACGCTCACGCAGGGCGTCGGGGAGCGGGTCGTCCACCTCGCCCAGGGTGTCGAGCACCACCCGCACGCACCTCTCGATGTCCCAGGACGAGAAATCCCTGGTCGCCGGGTAGAGCGGGATCAGCTCGGCGGCGTACTCCGCCGCCTTGCCGGCGTCGTCCGCGCCGAGCAGCTTGAACTCCGGGTGGGCAAGCTGCCGCTTCCCGGCGAACGTGGACACCTTCCCGGCGAACATGCCATGGCGCCCCGGGCTCAGCTGGCGTTCCCAGAACTCCACCTTGTTGAAGAACGTGAGCGCGAGCCTGGCGCTGCCGTCGGTCACGGTCACCTCGAGCAGCCTGCCGCGGCGGCTCTGCATCCGGCGGGAGGTGACTTTCGCGACCTGGGCGAAGACCGTCACCTGCTCGCCGTCCCGCAGGGACGCCAGATCGGTCAGGTCACCGCGCCGGACATAGCGGCGCGGGTAGTGGCGCAGCAGGTCGCCCGTGGTGCGCATGCCGAACGCCTTCTCGGCCCTGGCGGCGGCCTTGCCCCCGACCACGCCCCGCAGCGGTTCCTCCAGGCTCGCCATGGCCCCTCAGGATAGGCGGCCCCGGCCGCGCAGCGGGCTGCGGCCGGCGGCGCGTCGCACCCATCGCGCGGCCCGGTTCGCGCTGGGGGCCGGTAGTCGGATATTCTTCGACGGCCGGCCCGGGCGGCGCCCGGGCTGCATCCAGCTTCCTCGATCACACCAATGGAGCGATCCCGTGGCTTCTGTCTGCGACATCTGCGGCAAGGGGCCGGGCTTCGGCAACAGGGTCTCCCACTCACACCGCCGCACCCCGCGCCGCTGGAACCCCAACATCCAGGTCGTGCGCGCCGTGGTCGGCGGGACGCCCAAACGGCTGCACGTGTGCACGTCCTGCATCAAGGCCGGCAAGGTCGCCCGCTGACGCCACGGTACCGCCGGGCTCACGGGTCAGCCGGACTCGCGGGGCCAGCCGGGCTCGCGGGTCAGTCGGGCTGACCGGTCTGGCAGGCCCGGCCGTCGAAGACACATCCCGAAGGCGGCCGCGGCTTCGACCCCGAGACCGCGAAGACAACCTGGACCCGCCCGCCGTCACGGGCGAAGTGCCGGTACCCGTAGCCCCCGGTCACCAGGATCGTGTGACCGCCGCGGGCAGTCCATTCGCCGCCCATGATGCCGGTGATGCGGGCCGGGCCGTAGCTGAGGCGCAGCTGCCAGTGGGCGGCCGGCGGCATGCCTGGATCGATGATCGTAACCTTCCCGATGAACCCGTCCGGCCGGCGGCGCAGCGTCTGGAACCGCATTTCCGGCGCGGTGCCGCCCGCACCGGGACCGGCTGAGTGCGGCGCGATCCGCAGGCCCGGCTTGGCCACCGCGGGCTTCCCGGCCGGGGGACTGCTCGGGCAGCCCTTGACCTGGCATGGCCCCCCGCCCACCCGGGGCCCGCCATAGCTGATGACGGTCCTGGTCATGGGGTAGGAAAGCACCGCCGCGATGACGACACCCAGGCCGACCGCGAAGGTCGGGGTCACGACCACGCGGCGCACGGCCACGCTGATGACCCCCCTGGACCGCGCGTGGGCCGCCCTGGACGGGCTGCGGCGTCCTGGCGCCTGATGCCGGGGCCCCGGCCTCTTACGGTGTCGTGACATGAGGGGGCTTGCAACCATGTGATCGGTTGAGTTGAGAAGCTCAATGTAATCCATCCCACTCCCGGTGAGAACTAAGATCCGTAAGCGGGCGGAACCCGGCGGAGGCCGCCGCAAGCCGCGATGCGTCCGCGCAGGTCACGGCGGGGCCATCGCGCAAGGCGGCACAAGGCGGCGAAAGCGGGCCGAATCCGTCTCCGCGCCGTCCCGTGCCAACATGTGCCATCACGGGGGAGACCCATCATGAAAACGATCATGACGGCCCTGGCAGCCGTTGCGGTGCTGCTCCTGGCCGCGTGCGGGACCAGCCAGGCGCAGCTGCACGAGACACCGCCACCCAGCACACCGGCTGCAAAGGCCACGAGCGCACCGCCAGGCCCGCAGCGGTTCATAGCCGAGGTCCGGGCCGCCGGGTTTGGCGGCAAGGACCTGACCACCGCATCCGACCAGACGCTCCTGACCATCGGCAGCGATGAGTGCAGTGCACTCTCCGCGGCCAACGGCAACGGCATCGCTGGCTATTCGCGCATGATCGACTCGCTCGTGAAGAACGGTGCACACGCCACCGTGCACCAGGCGGCAGTGCTGCTCGACTCGGCCATCCGCAACCTGTGCCCGGAGAACTCAAACATGATGCCGTCTGGTGCACCGTAGGAACCACTACCCCGGCAGGACGACTCGCTGGCTGAGGCTGCGGGGCACTATCCTGCTCAGAACTCGTCAGGCTCCCAGGTGTCCTCCCGTTCACGGTGCCTACGGGCGTGCTCGACTACGCGGGGGTCACGCCCGAGTTGCTGCGCCGGGCAGTTGTGGGCGCGGCCCGATTCGGCTGCTTCAACAAGGCGGTCGGCCAGCGCACCGCGACTGCGCAAGGCCTCGACCATCCGGTGTTTGTAGGCTGCCTCGCCCTCGCGGGCGCGTCTCTCGCTGGCCCTGCATGCTGTAAGGCGTTCGCGGAGCATCGCCTCGTGGGATTCCGCCCTGGCGAGCCGCCTGTCGGGCGACTGGCCGCGGTGCTGATAGCACTCGTCACAGATCCCGGGGATTGCACCGTCCCGGTCAGGAATGTCTTGCTGAAGCTGGCAGCACTCGCAGTTGATGCGGAGCATGCCGTGAGGTACGCGCTCGCTCACACTGGGTTCTCCTGATCGCAGTGCATCCCCGTGCAGCCTCAGGCTGGCTACGGCTGGCGCGGCGCTTTCTCTGCCACGAACGTGCCCATTGGGCTGGTCACCACCAGGCTCTCCGCCTTCAGCGCCTCCAGCGCCTTGCGCACTGTGGTCAGTGCAACCTCGTAGGTCTGGCTCAGGTCCGTGATCGAGGGCAGCCGGTCGCCGGGTGCCAGTCGGCCGTCCTCGATTTGCGCCCTCAGCAGCGCGTGGATCTGCCGCCACGGCGCAATCGGGCCTGGAGTGATGCTCATGCCTCAGACGCTACGTTGAGGCATTCTGGTGACCCTGAGGGCCGTCTGCGGTAGCACGCTGCCCTCTGCTGGCGTAGTGTCGGTCGAACAGCACCAAAGCGGCCCCGGACGGTGCGGCGAACACCGCTACCCGGGGCCTGACCGCCACCAAGGAGGCGGCTATGACAGATCATCCCGCACCACAGCCCAGTGAGATGGCAGACCTGCTGCACGACCACGGAGCCCACTGGCAGATCGAGCACGAGCCCGGCCTGGGCGTGTGGACGGCCGTCCGCCGCTCCCCCGATGGGCGGCACATCCGCGTGCTGGTCGCCTATGACCCCGCCAGCCTGCGCTCCAAGCTGGAGGACGCCGAGCACGACGACCCAGGCCCGGGCAACCCACCGGGTGTAGCCCAGCCCGGCGGCGGATGGATCAGCGGGAGCATGAACCCGTGAGTGGCCCCCACGGCGCCGACATGCTTGAACCCGTCCAGCGGACTGTGGCCCGTTCCCTGCGCCGCCAAGGGAAACGGGCCACAAGCCTTTGCGGGTATGGCCCAAGCCCAGGATGGGGGCCCCATAAGCCCGGGCCACACCCTACGTGGGGCCTCTGCCGGGCGGGTGGGTTCGAGGCGAATCAGATCCCAAGCCCGGCGCGTCAATCACTTCCCAAGCCCTGACGCTGGTAGCCCCTCTGTTTCCATTGCACGACTGTCTCTGCTCGCCCGCTAGTGGCGAAAGGCCCGCCCAGGGGTCCCTTCCCTGCGCGGTGCCCCGGGTAAGGCCAGCGGCGGGTGTGACGGAGCCATCTGTGCTAATGGCCTGCCGCTGTGCACCTGGCCCGAATCGGGCGGCCGTCCGAGGTCTACCTGCACCTGCACGGGATCACGGCCGAAGACCTGGCCGCCATCTTGCGCTCCCAGGACGGCCCATGGGGGAACGATTTACGTGGCATTGGTTCTTGACCGCGCTCGTCCTGGGCTTGGTTGATACCGGCGAGCATCCGGTCCTTGCATCTTGCGGTTCAGCTCTCGTGCTCCGCGTGCACGGCGGCGCGCAGCTGCGGCAGGACCTGCCCGGCCGCGTACGCCTCACGTACCAGTCGCTCCAGCACGGCCTGAGCGGTTTCGTAGATGCGCTCGGCGTCGTTGAGATTGTCTCTGGCGCTTGCTCTCGACTGCCTCTCCGCGACCTCTGTGTACGCGGCCTGCGCAGCGGCCAGCTCCTGCCCGGCCGCGTACGCCTCACGTACCAGTCGCTCCAGCCCGGCCACGGCGCTCTCGTCGGTCAGGGGTTGCTGGCCGCGCAGCAGGTCGGCCGCCTGCCTGGCCAGCTCGTCGATATCGGTCGTCATGGCTTCCACCTGCGCCTAGCTCAGTCCTACCCAGGCCGGGGTAGCGGCGTCGTCGCCATCCTCAACGGGCAGGAGTAAACCGGCCGCCTCGCCGGACGTCCTGTAACCATGCCCGCTGGCCGTAAGCCTTAAGCCGAAGTTACTTGATCTTGAGTATGCGAATCCGTGCCACTACCTGCCGAAACATCGTCTGACGCAAGAAGATGTTCTGGCTACACGACCTCGGCCGGAGCGGCGAAAGGGCCGTCCGGAGAAGATCGCTGGTGATCAAAGAGCTACCACGGTCGGCCCTGCGCGGGGTCTTTCTGGCTACGCCCTTTGGCCCATTATGCGGAGTCTTCGCAGGTCATCAGCCATTTGCAGCCGACACGCCGACGTAACTTGGGCTTAAGCAGCCTATCGAGCCCGGCCCCATCGAGGATGCCGACCCGCCGTCCACACCGGCCGGCAGCCGGCGAAGCCCGCAAAGGGGCACTGCGGGCCCGGGAAATCGAGCGCGGGTACAGCGACTGATAACGGCACGCGGCTACCGCCCACGACCCCCGCCGCACTGCTCACTGGCCTGCTAAACGCCCGGGGCGTTGCCCTTGTCCCCCGACCGCATCGGCCATGAGACCAGGCGGCGCTGGCCAGCGGTGATGCGGCGTGCTGGTGCGATGCTGGCACCGCTCAGCGGCCCGGCGGCTCGTGCCGCGGCCGGTACCACACCGACCGGCTACGCGGATTAGTTCGTCGGACCCGGACAAACCCCTCCGAGGTTGCAAGGAAGACCAGGAACCGGGCAGTTGGTGTTGCACCAAGAAGCCGGGATCTTGGTCACGATCTGGCCGTGTAGCGCGGCGGCGACATTGGCCCAATCACGTTTGGCGACGACCATCGCTCCGCCGCTCGAAGCAACGTCAATGAACCATGGCATGGGCCTATAACCGACGATGCAGCCATCTGGCGCGGGCGGGTTCACGACGTCCATCTGCCCGCAGGGGTCGTTCTGGTACACGTAGTCATGCTGATCAATGGTGTCTTCCCAGACGTAGATATCGACGCCGGTCCCGTCGCGCAGGGAGCAGCCGCCTTCGCTGATGGTGTTGTCGTCCAGGGAATTGCCGCCGCCTCCCCAGCTAGCCGTGCAGCCCGGGATCTTGCTGAGGATCGTCTGGGCAGGGCTGCCGCCGCAGCCAGTGAGCGCCAAGGCCGTCAGAGCGAGAAGGGCCGCCACTCGTACGCGCATGACTGCATGACGCGCGATGGCGAAGTCGGGTTCACAGTCACCGCCGCTCGCACCTGGGCCGGTACCACACTGACCGGCAGCCGGGCGACGCCTCACACCGCACCGCCATGTGGTCGGCCGGGCCACCCGTGCAGGCCGCCCGCGCCGGGGCGCAGTCACACAGCGAGAAGGACACCGTGATCAGGCCCGGTCCCCACTCGTGCCCGTTCGCGCAGCGTTCCGGATAGCACCACCAGTCCGGCCGCCGCACCCCCATAGAGAATTAGAACTCACGTACGAACGCGCACGCACGAGGGAGCCTGTTCCGCCCGCCGCCTGGACGCCACCCAAGACTCGATGCTCAAGCAGGTGGCCGCTCGGCGCGGGGACACCGCGCCGCTGGCCGCGCTGCTCCACTGGGGGCTCGGACCGCGCTGGCTGAGAAGCCACGGCGGCGCGGGCGGCCAGGGTGTAAGTACAAGGTGCAGGCCCGTTCACCTGGTACCGGCCGCTACGGCACCGCAGGAGGTCACGATGAGCGCCAGCAGGCCACGGATCACCGCGGCGCTCGTGCTCGGTGCGGCGCTCGTGCTCGGTGCGGCGCTCGTGCTGGCGGGGTGCAGCAGCACCAGCCAGCCCAGCGCGGGCATCAGCGCCATCGCCAGCACGCCGCCGGCGGCGCACCACACGGCCAGCGCGGCGGCCCTGGCGGCCCGGCTGGAAGCCGCCGGGCTGCCGGTCAGGCACCTGATCGTCTACACGGCCGCCAGCGACCCTAATCACCTGCTGGGCCGCCAGGGCGGGTACACGTCCAAGGTCGCCTGGCAGGACCCGCGGGCTGCCAGGCAGGACGCGGGCGACAGCCGCGGCAGCATTGGGCTCGGCGGCGGCATCGAGGCGTTCCCTACCGCCACGAGCGCCCGAGCCCGGTATGAGTACCTGCGGGGCTTCCAGCTGCCGCTCGGAGACGGCTATGACTACCTGTCGGGGACCGCGATCCTGCGGCTGTCGCAGTACCTGACCCCGGCACAGGCCCGTGCCTACGAGGCGGCGTTCGCTACCGCAGCGCGGTGAACAGCGGCCCAGGGCAGATGGGTCGCGACGCGATAGACAGTGAATACGTGGTGACGCTACGATCACCATTCATGACAGGGGGGAAGATGCAAACCTGCTGGCGTATCCAGAAATTAATGGCTGCGGCGGGCGCGGCCGTCGTGGTGGGGCTCGCTGTGGTTGGCTGCTCGTCCACGCCTCAGACGGCACCCATCGCGCAAGCCGCCAGCGCCTCGCCAACGGCACCGCCCACGCCTACACCCACCGCCTCGCCCCCGCTCACCAGCACCGCATCGGTAACCCGGCGGCACCCCCGTACCGGCACCAAGGTGGGCGTCTTGGTTTCCACCGCGCCGGGCGCGCGGATTACCGTAGTCGCGCATTTCGAGGCTGGTGACCGCGAGAAAACCGCTCACGCCGACTCGACCGGCCTGCATACGTTCTGGTTCCCGGTCGGCAGCGCCCCGCCTGGAGTCCGGGTCACAGTGGATGTTCGCGTATCTGCGCACGGTCAGAAGCGCTCCACGCGGGTATGGTTCACTCCGCGTCAGCCTCCGCCTCCGCCGCAACCAGCGCCCGCCCCCACAACAGCGCCTCCCCCGGCACCGTCTGGCTGCTACCCCAAGACCGACAGCGGCAACTGCTATGAGCCCGGCGAGTTCTGCCGCGACAGCGATCATGGTGTGAGCGGCGTTGCCGGAGACGGCGAAAAGATCATCTGCGAGGACAACGACGGCTGGCGGTGGGAACCAGCCTGACCTGCTGCCTCAAAGGTCGCGCTGTCGGCCAGGGTGTTCCTTAACTCCCTGGTTCGTGCCGCAGCCGGTACCACACCGGTCGGCAGCCGGGCGATCGGCCCCGGCGACGGCCGCTAGTCTCCGTCCGGTTCGTGCCTGGGCTCGTACCAGCGCGACCAGCAGCCCGGCGCATCGCACCAGACCACCAGGTGACCAGCACCCGCTACCCGGCCGTGCGCCGCGACAGCCGGGGCGCAGGTGCACGGCGACCAGTTCACGGTGATCAGGCCGGGTGCCCATGTGTGGCCGTTCTGGCACTCCAGCGGGTAGCACCACCAGCCCGGCCGCCGCACCCCCATGACGCGATTAGAACACATAGGCGAACGTGAAGGCCGTCAGCGGGGCCGACGGTCAACAGTGCCGGGCAGAAGCTGCCTCTCGTGATTGACCTTTACGACGACACCACGCGCTGACCGGTCAGTTGCTGATGCAGCTGTGATCGAGGTGCGCATCCTGGCCGCGCTCGGCCATGGGAATCCTGCGGAAGTTCCCCGTGCCGATCTGGGCCTCCAACTGGCTGCCCGGCGGGATGTCGAGCACCTGCTTGGCGATGTAGACCACGGTGTAGCCGCCCTGCGCCAGGTTGCCCCAGGTGACCGTCAGCGGCCCGTTGAGGATCTCGCACGGGTAGGCGCTCATCAGTTGCTCACCCCGCGCCCGGTCCGCGCTGCGGCAGGGTCGCCATCCTGGCCAGCCGGGCCCAGGATCCTGGCATACCGGCGCTGCACGAGCGCCCTGGCCTCGCCCAGCGGGATGATCACGACACCCGGCCCCTGCTGATCTCCGGACACCATGTGGCCGTTGCTCAGGTGCACGCGGACCAGCTCGCTGTCGTCCATCTCAGTTCGCCAGCG
The DNA here is from genome assembly GCA_963741615.1 of uncultured Actinomycetes bacterium. Taxonomy (GTDB): domain Bacteria; phylum Actinomycetota; class Actinomycetes; order Streptosporangiales; family Streptosporangiaceae; genus UBA9676. The sequence continues at coordinate 32,778 of CAVUIU010000028.1, read as the reverse complement.
CGGCGCCGCCGCGGTCATCCTGGCCCTGTACGTACGCCCGCAGGTTGCCAGCCCCGATGGCGGTGTAGAGCGAGCCAGCCGGGTCGAGCACGATCGCCGTGCCCTCCAGGAACGTCTGCGGCCACGCCAGCCCGCCGGTCGTGGGAGCGCCGCCGTAGCCTGCTGCCCCGCCCGTGCCGGGCTCCCCGGCCACCACGGTGGCGGCCGTGCCAGCGGCCACAGTCACGGTCGCTGTCAGCACATACCGGTTCAGGGCCATGCGGCCTCCTCAGTTGCTGACCGCCGCGGCGTCCGGCGGGACGTTCTGGTCGTTCGTGATCGTCAGCAGATTGCCGCTCCCGCCGAGCGCGGTCTCCATCGCGCTGCCGGAGTCGAGGCGCATCACCGAGCCCGCCTTGACGGTGACCGGGATGCCGTCCGCCTGCACCACCACGGCGGCCACCACCATCGCGGTGTAGCTCATGCCAGCCGCATCCCCGCGGCCATGGCCGTTGTATCGGGCAGCTCGCTGGCCCGCCGGGCCGGGAGGTCTCCCAGGCCCATCTGATGCCGTACCTGCTGGAGGATGTCGGCCGGGGCCCAGCTGGGCTCAGGCCCGAGCAGGTCTTCCCAGCTCTGGTGCCCGGTGGCCAGCGGGCTCGACAGCGCCACCGGGGAGCTGGCGGCCACCCGCATGAGTGCGGTATTCCACGCCTCGACCTCGGCCACCGACCCGCTGGCAGCCGCGGCCTCGGCCGGGACATGGCAATCCATCGAGTGGAACGCCGACGAGCACCGGGCGAAGTCATCGAGCGGCCCGCAGGCGTGCGCGAATCTCGCCGTGCTCGACCGCGCTGGCTGCCGCGGGGCGTATGGCCCCTGCGGGGTGTAGGTCCCGGCCTCGATCCGCTCGCGCGCACGGGCCAGGCGGGCCTCATCCGACCGGCGTGGCTACATCAGGCCGGCGGCCACGTCCTCGGTGATCCGGGCCTCCTCGGTCGCGTTGGCGAAGTCCAGCGTGCGGCTGAGGAGGTTCAGGTCGGCCAGCTGGGCCAGCTGCGCCCCGTCATCCCATGGCCCGTAGTCGTCATCACCCCGTGGGCCCGGCAGGGATGGTAGCGGGATGCCAGCCTCGGTCTCGGCCCTCACTTCGAGGAGCGCATCGAGCAGCTGGTCGATCTCCTCGGGGCTGGCACCGAGGCCATCGAGGCCGACGTCGGCCAGGCTCAGCCCGGCGGATGCGGGCGAAGTGAAGACAAGCTCGCTCACCCAGCTGTCCCCGCTCAGGTCGATCACCGGGCTGCCGCCTGGCACGCCATAGGCCATCTCGACCGCCTGCCAGCCGCCGAGGCCGGGGATGCGCGGGTCAAGGGTGCCGAGCACATGCTGGATAGCGGCCGGGAAATGCTGGCCATCGCTGCGCGAATAGTCCTCGACAATGCGGGCGGAAACGCCCAGGCTGGGATTCTCCTGGAGGATCACGTTCCCGCGGTCGGTCGCTTTCAGCGTGACCCACAGGCCGTCTGCCTCGGCTGATGCGTCGATGATGTGCCCGGCGAACCGCTCCGGGTCGTTCGTGTGGGTGTTCTGGCTGTCGGCGAGCTGGAAGGGCACCTGGTCATAGGCATTCGCCGCGAATGCCCTCGCCAGATCCTCCAGGTATGGCCTGGTGAAATGCAGGGTGCGGCCCTTGTAGGCGACGTCGCCGACCGGGAGCAGCTTCTTGCGCCACAGGCCGCCGGCCAGCTCGATGGCGCTGCCGCCTGTGAGCGGTGTCAGGACGAGTGAGGTCATCTCCGTGCCCCCTGCTTCTGCTGGGCGAACGCATAGGCCAGCGGGGCGATCACGTCGTCCGGGATGTCGTGGCACCGGGCGCAGCCGGTCCCATTCCAGCTGGCCAGGTCGGCCGCGCGCTCTTCCGCGGTGCGCAGGCCGTCGTGCACCACCGTCACACCGCTGGGCTGGCCGTAGGCGACTGAGCCGTTCGGCGCGTCCGTCCCGGGCCCGAGGCTCTCAGGGAAGCGCTCCACCGTGGTCTCTGCCATGGGGTCAGTGTGTCTGACCGCGGCCCTGTGCGCCACGCTGCGGGCTGCCAGCCCTGGGGCCACCCGGTCATAGGGACCGGCCGCCGCTCGCCAGCGGGCAGCCAGCCCCGCAGCAGGCGCCGGTCCCTACGCGGCTGCCGCCTTCCGGCCGCGGCCACGGCGCAGATCGGGCGCCTTCCCGAGCTTGCGGCGCAGGCGCTCGTAGCGGGCGGTCCGCACCCGGAAGCAGGTTCTACAGCGCCTGTACAGCCGCCCGCCCTTGCCCTTGACCATCACCAGGTTCTCCCCGGCCAGCTCGTGCCCGCGCAGGCAGTGGGTCTTGGCCGCGTTGCGGGCCGGCATGCCGGACATCCCGGCCAGCCGGGCGGCCTGCCGCTCACGGCGGGCCCGGGCGTAGGCACGCAGCTGCGCCCGGCGGCACGGCACGCACTCGCGGTACTCGCCCCGCCCATCGCTGCGGGTGATCGTCTTGACGTTGGCACCCTCCAGCTTGTGCCCGTTCCTGCACTCGGTCTTCCGCGAGTTGATCAGCGGCATGCCCACCAGTGCGGGGGCGGCCCTGAGCCGCTCCGTCCGCGCCTTGACCCGCTGCCCTGGCAGCAGCCCGCCCCAGACACCCTCATCTGACCGCGGCAGCGAGGTGACCGCCCACTCACGGCAGGCCTCCAGCACCGGGCAGGTGCGGCAGATCCTGGCCGCGGCGTTGCGCCCCACCCGGTCGCCGGAGGTCCACAGGTCCGGCTGCGCATGCGACCGGCAGGACCCCGCCGACAGGTCCGGCATCCGCGCGGCCAGCATCAGCGAGGCTGCGGCAGGCCGGCCGGGGGTGCGCTGGCGCGGCCTGGGCGCGATCACTCCGGTGTCCTCCAGCCATGCCCGGGCGCGGCTCACGGTCGCCGTCCCGCACCGCGCCAGCCCCGCGATCACCGTGTCCGGCCGGCCGGGATCCTCGATCAGGAACATGCGCGCCCGCTCGCCAGGGCTTGGTGACAGCGGCGGGCTCGGGTTCGGCGGCAGGTCATCGCGCGGCAGCGACACGCGACAGTCTGCCGGGCTGCCAGCCCGGGGTGCCAGCCCTATCTCACTGCCTGTGAGATAGAGATGAGAATCTCAGCGGAAGTGGTCCCAGCCGCCCCGGCCGCCGAAGGGGTGGCCATCCACCCGCACCCCCCGTCCCTGTCTGACCTGCCCGATCACCGGCCAGTCGGCGGGGAGCGCGGTACCGGGCGGGAAGGTGGCGGCCAGCGCGTGATCTTCGCCGCCGGTCAGCATCCAGATCAGGGGCCGGGGCAGCCCGGCCGGCCCGGGAGAGCCGGCGGGTGCGGCAGAGCCCGCCGCACCGAGCCGTGCTCGAGTCGAGCCGTGCCGCGGCGGCGAGCAGATCGGGGCCGGGCGCCAGGCGGGCCGTGTCGATGTCGATCAGCACGCCGCTGGCCTGCGCGACGTGGCCGGCGTCGGCGACCAGCCCGTCACTGACGTCGATCATCGAGGTGGCCCCGAGCGCCGCGGCCTCCGGCCCGGCCTGGTACCGCGGGCGGGGCCACCGGTGCGCGGCCACCAGCGCCGCGGGCTCGGCCAGGCCGGCGCCGAGCAGCGCCAGGCCAGCAGCCGAGTGCCCGAGTACCCCGGCGACGGCCAGCACGTCGCCCGGCCGCGCTCCGGCCCGCGTCACCGGCTCGCGGCCCGCCAGGTCCCCCAGGGCGGTGACGGCGAGCATGATCGTGTCCGCACCGGAGACGTCCCCGCCGACGACGGTCGCACCGGTCCGCCCGCATTCGGCCGCCATGCCCGAGACGAGGTCCTGCGCCCAGGCGACCGGCAGGTCATCCGGCGCGGCGAGGCCCACCAGGAGCGCGACCGGGATGGCGCCCATCGCCGTCACGTCAGCCAGGTTGCGCGCCGCGGCCTTCCCGCCGATGTCGGCCGGCCCCGACCAGTCACGCCGGAAATGCCGTCCCTCCACCAGCAGGTCCATGGTCGCCACCACGCGGCCATCGGGCGCGGCGAGCACCGCCGCGTCATCACCGATCCCGACGAGCGTCCTGCTGCCTCGCGGGAGCCGGGCCGCTATGGCCGCGATGAGCCCGAATTCACCCAGGTCCCCGACGGTCACCACACCTCCCGCGATGGCGTGTGCCGCCGCTACGGCCGCCGGCCGTCTCTTAGGGTAGCGTTGCCTTTCCGGATCTAGCCGGGAGGACCGCATGGTGCAGGCGTACATCCTCGTTCAGACAGAGGTCGGCAAGGCCGCTGAAGTCGCCGTTCGCATCGGCGCCATCTCCGGGGTGACCCAGGCGGAGGATGTCACCGGGCCCTATGACGTGATCGTCCGTGCCGAGGCGGAGAACGTCGACGATCTCGGACGGCTGGTGGTCGCGCAGATCCAGGCCGTCTCCGGCATCACCCGCACCCTGACCTGCCCGATCGTCCACATTTGACCCGAGACCGGCCCTGACTGGGCGGGGATCCGGGTGGCACGCCCGCTAGCCGCCCTCCCCGTGATCATGACCGGGGGTCACCAGCCGTGCCGCGAGTGCGGCCGTGCGGGCGCCCAGCCCCAGCTCCCCCGCCCCGCGCAGGTCCGCGGGCTCGTCGACGTCCCGGCGCAGGCTCGCCAGTTCGGGCTGGGCGAGTTCGACCGCACCGGCGGCCCGGTGCCGGCCCGCCGACCCGGGGCCGAACCTCGGCCGGAACGCCGTCCCGGGACGGACCGTGTACAGGGTGGTCCCGGACCCGCCGGAATCCGGCACGAACGCCTGCGGCCACCGCGCCGCCGCACGCAGCGCTCGGCCCAGTTCGGCGGGGCGCAGCGCGGGCAGGTCGGCGGCCAGCCCGCCGACCCCCGACCGCGGCCAGCGGGACCCGGCGTGCACGGCCCCGTGGCGCAGCGCACGGTTCAGCCCGTGCCCGGCCCGTTCCTGGACGATGACGGCGCCCAGGCCGGCCAGCACCTCCGCCGCCTGCGGGTCATCGGTCACCACGACCACCCTGCCCACCTCGGGGCAGTTCAGTGCGGCCGCCACCGTGTCGGCCGCCATCGCGAGCGCGAGCGCGGGCCGGTCCGGCCCGGCGAGAGCGGCCAGCCGCGTCTTGGCGCGGGCGAGTACCTTGACGGGGACCACCAGGGACCAGGTGAGCGGTGTCGTGGGCGGCGGTGCGGGCATACCGTGATCCTGCCTCGACACCGGGGGGCGTGAACGGCGAGACTGGCCAGATGACGATGGGGAGACGGCGCACATGAGTGGGCGGAGGAACCTGGGGTACTCACCAGCGTGGCGCCGCGGCACCACGGTGGTCCTGCCACCGCTCATCAAGGCGGTGATGAAACGCGACTGGCACGGCCAGGAGCACATCCCCCGCGAGGGCGGCGTGGTCATCGCTCCCAACCACCTGTCCTACGCCGACTGGGCGGCCATCGCCCTGTTCACCTATCAGGCGGGCCGCTACCCGGCGTTCCTCATCAAGTCAGCGGTGTTCAAGGTGAAGCTCGTCGGGCCGTTCCTGAGCACCGTCGGCCAGCTGCCGGTGCACCGCGGTCAGACCGACGCGGCGCTCGTGCTCAGGGATGCCGAACGGAGCCTCCGGTCAGGCGAGTGCCTCATCGTCTACCCGGAGGGGACCGCCAGCCGGGACCCGGCGCTCTGGCCGATGGTGGCCAAGACGGGTGTCGCCCGGCTTGCCCTGGTCACCGGCGCCCCGGTGATCCCGGTGGCCCACTGGGGGGCGCAGGTCATCCTGCCGTACGGGACCAAGAAACCGCACGTGGTCCCGCGCCATCTGGTGCGGATGCAGGCAGGCCCCCCGGTCGACCTGTCCGCCTACGCCAGCCAGCCGCTCACCAGGGACGTGCTGCGGGCAGCGACCGCCGCGGTCATGGCCGACATCACCGGCCTGCTCGCGCAGCTGCGCGGGGAGCCGGCGCCCGCCGTCCCGTTCGATCCCGCCGCCGCCCGCCGCGCCGCGGCACCCCCCGGCGGGGCGGGACCGCCCGGAGACGGCCCGCCGGTGAAGGCGGCCCCGGCGTGAACGCGGTCGTCATGGGCGCCGGCATGTGGGGGACGACCTTCGCGCAGGTGCTCTGCGATGCCGGGACCCCCGCGGTGCTCTGGGGACGCAGGCCGGAGCTGACCGAGGCGATCAGCCAGCGTCATGAGAACCCGCGATACCTGCCCGGGATCACGCTGACCAGCGCGCTCCGCGCGACCTCCGACTCCGCGGCGGCGCTGGACGGCGCGGACCTGGTCGTCCTGGCCGTGCCAGCCCAGACGCTGCGCCAGAACCTGGCCAGCTGGGCCCCGCTGCTGCCGCCCGGCGTGCTGCTCGTCAGCCTGATGAAGGGCATCGAGCACGGCACCCACCTGCGGATGAGCCAGGTGATCGCCGAGGTCACCGGCGCGGAGCCGGACCGGATCGCGGTGATCACCGGCCCGAACCTCGCCCGGGAGATCGCCATCCGTCAGCACGCGGCCGCCGTGGTCGCCTGCACCGACGACGCCATGGCCAAGCATCTGCAGCAGGCCTGCCACACGCCGTACTTCCGGCCTTACACCAACCCGGATGTGATCGGCTGTGAGCTCGGCGGCGCGGTCAAGAACGTGATCGCGCTCGCGGTGGGCATCGCGATCGGCATGGGGCTCGGGGACAACACCAGGGCGATGCTGATCACCCGCGGCCTGGCCGAGATAGCCCGGCTCGGCGCGGCGCTCGGTGCCGACCAGCACACCTTCGCCGGCCTGGCCGGGATGGGTGATCTGGTCGCCACCTGCAGCTCGCCACTGTCCCGCAACCGGACGTTTGGCGAGAACCTGGGCCGCGGCATGCCACTCGCCGACGCCGCCGCGAGCGATTCGCAGGTGACCGAGGGCGTGAAGTCGGCCGGGCCGGTGCTGGAACTGGCCGGCGCCCATGGCGTGGAAATGCCGATCACCGAGGTGGTGGCGGGGGTCACCGGGGGCCGGATCAAGGTAACGGAGGCGGCCACGCTGCTGGCCTCGCGCTCGGCGAAGCCCGAGCGCTACGGCCTGTGACCGCGCCGCCGGCCGGCAGCCGGACCCAACCACCGGAGAGCCGATCATGCAGGCCACAGTCCGCGACTTCGACCCCGCCACCCGGTCGGGAACCGTGTTCCTCGATGACGGGACCGTCGTCGGGTTCGGCCCGGCTGCCCTCGACGGCTCGGGACTGCGGCTGCTGCGCCAGGGTCAGCGGGTGGCCATCGGATGTGACCCGGACGGCGTGATCATGCGGCTCACGCTGGCCACGTTCCCGCTGGACGCCCGGCCGGGCCTGGCCGGCCAGGACGCCCCGCCCGGCGCCGCGGGCCGGGATGTGCGGCCCGGCTGAGCCATCTGCGAAGCGCCGCCCGCCGGTGCGGCGGGCGGCGCCTGGCTGCGCGCGTTCTTACCTCTTCTTGGCAGCGGCGACCCTCTTGTCGCCATTGACGACGGCCTTGAAGTCCGCACCGGCCCGGAACTTGGGGACGGACGACTTGGGCACCCTGATGGTCGCACCGGTGGCGGGATTGCGGGCGGTGCGAGCTGGCCGGATGGCCTTCTCGAACACGCCGAAGCCGGTGATGGCCACCTTGTCGCCCCTGGCCACGGTGGACTGGATGGTGTCGAGCACCGCATTCACGGCCGCCGTCGCGGTCTTCTTGTCCCCCAGCTGGCCGGAGATCGCGTCAATCAAATCACGCTTGTTCATGAAATCACTCCTGCGGTTCCCCCATGGGAGGCCGCGCGGGCAGGGATGCCGAAGTTCGCGACCTCTGACGAGGCCGAAATTAGGCGATGAGCAGCCAAGAAACAATCACCTGCAGGCAAAAACCCAGGCGTGTCGGGCCCTGGCGGCAGCTGGCGGGCCGGATTTCCTCCCTTATCCGGCAGCCGGGAGCCAGGCCGCCCGGTCACGCTCGTATCGCGTGATGTCGTCGGCGTGCCGAAGCGTCAGCGAGATGTCGTCGAGACCTTCCATCAGCCGCCAGCGCGTGTAGTCGTCGATCGGCAGCGGCGCTGTGAGCAGCGGCGGCCCCCCGGCCGCGCCTTCCGCCCGGACCTCGCGGTCGGCCAGGTCCACCGTGATCCGCAGCGCCGGGTCGGCCTCGATCGCGTCCTGGAGGGATGAGACGACGTCGGCCGGCAAACGTACCGGGAGCAGTCCCTCTTGTATTGAATTGTTGTAAAAGATATCGCCGAACCGGGCTGAGATAACGGCCCGGAATCCGTAGTCGGCCAGAGCCCACACGGCATGCTGGCGGGATGACCCGATTCCGAAATCCGGCCCGGCGACAAGGATGGTCGCGCCATGGGATTCGGGCTGATTGAGCACGAAGCCGGGGTCTGTCCGCCAGGTGGCGAACAGCCCCTCCCCGAAACCGGTCCGGCTGACCCGCTTCAGGTAGTCGGAGGGGATGATCTGGTCGGTGTCGACGTTGCTGCGCCGCAGCGACACACCGCGGCCGGTGTGGGTGGTGAAGGGCTCCATCTGGGTTTCTCCGGTTGTCGGTGCGGTCACAGATCGGCCGGGGCCGTCAGCCTGCCGGTCACCGCCGTGGCGGCAGCGACCTGCGGTGACACCAGGTGAGTGCGGGCGCCTTCGCCCTGGCGGCCCTCGAAGTTGCGGTTGGAGGTGGACGCGCTGCGCTCACCCGGCGCCATCGTGTCCGGGTTCATGCCCAGGCACATCGAGCAGCCGGCTGAGCGCCATTGCGCCCCGGCGCCGGTGAACACCTCCGCCAGGCCCTCCTGCTCGGCGGCGGCCTTGACCGCCATCGAGCCCGGCACGACCAGCATCCGGACCCCGCTGGCCACCTTCCGGCCGCGGAGCACCTCGGCAGCGGCCCGCAGGTCCTCCAGCCGCCCGTTGGTGCACGACCCCACGAACACCGTGTCCACCGCGACGTCGGTGAGGGCGGTGCCCGGGGCCAGGTCCATGTAGGCGAGGGCACCCTGCGCCGACGCCCGCGCGGCCGGGTCGGCCATCGTGGCCGGATCGGGCACCACCGACCCGAGCGGGCCTGCCTGAGCCGGGTTGGTGCCCCAGGTCACGTAGGGGGTGAGGGTAGCCGCGTCGAGCGTCACCTCGCGGTCGAAGACGGCGCCGGGATCGGTCGGCAGCGACCGCCAGTATGCGAGCGCCGCGTCCCAGGCCGCCCCCTGCGGAGCATGGGGCCGCCCCTGGAGGTAGCGGAAGGTCGTCTCGTCGGGTGCGATGAGGCCGGCCCGCGCGCCAGCCTCGATGGACATGTTGCAGACCGTCATCCGGCCGTCCATGGACAGCCCGGCGATCGCGTCTCCCCGGTACTCGATGACGTGGCCGACGCCGCCGGCGGTGCCGATCTCCGCGATCACGGCCAGGATCAGATCCTTCGCCGTGACCCCGTAGGGCAGCTCGCCGGTCACGTTCACGGCCATGTCGGCCGGCCTGGACTGCGGCAGCGTCTGGGTGGCGAGCACGTGCCCGACCTCGCTGGTCCCGATCCCGAATGCCAGCGCGCCGAAGGCGCCGTGGGTGCTGGTGTGGGAGTCTCCGCAGACGATCGTCATGCCGGGCTGGGTCAGCCCCTGCTGCGGGCTGATCACGTGGACGATGCCCTGCCCCGCGTCGCCCATGGGGTACAGCTGGATGCCGAAATCGGCGCAGTTCTTGCGCAGCGTCTCGACCTGGACCCGCGACACCGGGTCGGTCACCGGGCTCGCGGGGCCGCGCAGCGGCATGTCCGGGCCGGTGATCCCGGTCGTCGGCACGTTGTGATCCTCGGTCGCGACCGTCAGGTCGGGCCTGCGGACCGTCCGGCCCGCCAGCCGGAGGGCGTCGAACGCCTGCGGGCTGGTCACCTCGTGCACGAGGTGCAGATCGATATAGAGCAGGTCGGGCTCGCCTTCGGCACTTCGCACCACATGGGCGTCCCAGATCTTGCGCGCCAGTGTGCGCCCCATCGCGTTCACCTCTCACCGATCGCGTCTGGTCATCTTGCGTCTCGCATACCGAGACGGCAATATCGGACCATGGACAACTCTAGCGGAGTCGGGGTACTGGACAAGACGGTGGCGGTACTGTCCACCCTCGAGTCCGGCCCCGCCTCGCTCGCCCAGCTGGTGGCCGCCACCGGTCTTGCCCGGCCGACCGCGCACCGGATCGCCGTCGCGCTGGAGCGGCACCGCCTGGTCGCCCGGGACGGCCAGGGGCGGTTCGTGCTGGGACCGCGGATCGCCGAGCTCGCCACCGCCGCCGGCGAGGACAGGCTCCTCGCCATCGCCCAGCCGATCCTGATCCAGCTGCGGGACCTGACCGGGGAAAGCGCACAGTTGTACCGGCGCCAGGGGGACACCCGGATCTGCGTGGCTGCGGCCGAGCGGGCGACCGGGCTCCGCGACACCGTCCCGGTCGGGTCCGCGCTGCCCATGAGTGCCGGCTCGGCCGCCCAGGTCCTGCTGGCGTGGGAGGAACCGGAACGGCTGCACCGGGGCCTGCGCGGGGCCCGGTTCACGGCCACCTCCCTGGCACAGGTCCGCCGCCGTGGCTGGGCGGCCAGCGTCGCCGAGCGCGAGGCCGGCGTGGCGTCGGTGTCCGCACCGGTGCGCGGCCCCGGCGGAAAGATCCTCGCCGCCATCTCGGTCTCCGGGCCTATCGGGCGCCTGACCCGCTCGCCTGGCAGGCTGCACGCCGGCGCGGTGGTCGCCGCCGGGGAGAAGATCAGCGCCACCCTCCGCCGCAACGCGTTACCGCCCCGCCCCCGGCCAGCAGCCTCCGATCTGGTTTCCCCGTCGCCGGGGGCCGGCCTGCGCATCCCGGCGCCCGGGCCACGATCGGGGCCGCCGGGGGGGCCGCGGTGGCAGCAAGTTTCGGCCTATGTACACACTGATGCTGTGTCATCATGTCCGGACGTCTTGTTATGACGGGACGTCCGGCCCTGCTCATCTCGTTGCCTGGCCCGCAATGCTGTATTCCAGGCAACGCTCCCGGAAACCAGAGGTCGCGCGCATGAAAGTCGCTGTCATGAAGGAGACCGCGCCCGACGAGCGCCGGGTCGCACTCGTTCCCGAGATGGTCGGCCGGCTGGCGGGCGCCGACCTGAATGTGCTGGTGGAGTCCGGAGCGGGAGACGGCGCCTGGTTCGCTGACTCGGCCTACGCCGAGGCCGGCGCCACGATCGTGACCAGGCAGGAGCTTATCGCCGACGCGGATGTCATCCTGACGGTCACCCGGCCCGACGACGACCTGGTCGGGGAGCTCAGATCCGGGCAGGCGGTCATCGGGATGCTCAACCCGCTCGCCGATCCCGCGCTCGCGGCCGCCCTCGCCGCCAGGGGGGTGACGGCTATCAGCCTCGACGGGCTCCCCCGCACCCTGCCCAAAGCACAGGCGATGGACGCCCTCACCTCACAGGCGAACGTCGGCGGTTACAAGGCGGCGCTGGTGGCGGCCACGGCGTACGGTCGGTTCTTCCCCCTGCTCATCACCGCCGCCGGCACCGCACGGCCGGCGAAGGTGCTCGTGCTGGGCACCGGCGTGGCAGGCCTGCAGGCCATCGGGACTGCCCGGCGGCTCGGGGCGGTGGTCTCCGCCTACGACGTGCGCCCGCAGACCAAGACCGAGGTGGAATCGCTCGGCGGCACCTTCATCGAGCTGGCCTCGGTAGGCCCGGCGGCCGGTGAGGGCGGCTACGCGCGCGCGCTCAGCGAGGACGAACGGCAGGCGCAGCAGGCCGAGCTGATCGGCCACATCGCCCGTCACGACGTGGTCATCACGACCGCCCAGGTCCCCGGGCGCAGGCCGCCGCTGCTGCTCACCGAGGACGCGCTCAAGGCGATGTCGGCCGGGTCGGTGGTGGTGGACATGGGGTCCGGGCCGCTCGGCGGGAACGTCGCGGGGTCGGTGCCGGGCGAGACGACCGTGACCGGGAACGGGGTGACCGTGATCGGCGCGGGCAACCTGCCCGCCAGTGTGCCGACGGCAGCCTCGGCCGCCTATGCCCGCAACATCAGCACGCTGCTGCTCCACATGGTGGCCGACGGCGCGCTCGCCATCGATCCCAGCGACGACATCCAGGCCGGGGTCCTCATCACTCACGCCGGCACGGTGGTCCATCCGGCCACGGCCGCTCTGCTCGCCGACCAATCCGCCGGAGGTGCCTCCCAGTGACCACCGCGCTGCTCACTGACATCACCATCTTCGTCCTGGCCCTGCTGGTGGGCTTCGAGGTCATCAGCAAGGTTCCCGCGACCCTGCACACGCCGCTGATGTCAGCCGCCAACTCCATCCACGGCATCATCCTGGTGGGCGCCATGCTCATCGCCGCCACCGCGAACAACGCGCTCGGCTACATCCTGGCTTTCATAGCCGCCGCCTTCGCCGCCATGAACGTGGTCGGCGGGTACGTCGTCACCGGGCGGATGCTCAAGATGTTCCGGCGCCGGCCCACCCCGGTCAAGGCCGGGCAGAACGGGCAATCCGGGCAGGTCAGCCACGACGGGCAGGCAGGCCAGGTGGCGAGCGGAGGGACGCCGTCATGAGCACCTTCGACTGGATCATCCAGCTGGTGTACGTGGCCGCGGCCAGTTGCTTCGTGCTCGGCCTGCACCTGATGAACAGCCCGGCCAGCGCCAGGCGGGGCAACCAGCTGTCCACCGGCGGCATGGTCGCCGCGGTGGCCGCCACGTTCGCCATCATCATCCACGCCGGCACGATCAGCGCGACGGGCTGGATCATCATGCTCACGGGCGCGCTGCTCGGCGGGGCGGCGGGGCTCTACACCGCCCGGACCGTGCAGATGACCGCCATGCCGCAGCTGGTCAGCATCTTCAACGCGGTCGGTGGCGGCGCGGCCGCGCTGGTGGCCATCCACGATTACATCAACCTGGCGGGAGCCGCGGCGGGCGTGCCGGAAAGCACCACGGTGACCACCATGCTTGACGTGATGATCGGCGCAGTGACCTTCTCGGGGTCGATCATCGCCGCGGGGAAACTGCAGGGGCTCATCAACGGGGCGCCGATCACGTTCCCGGGCTCGCGGCTGGTCAACGCCGGCGCGGCCATTATCGGCATCGGCGCGGCCATCTACCTGATCGTCACCCCGAGCGTCGCCGTGCTGCTGATCGTCATCCTCGCCGCGCTCGTCTTCGGCATCACGATGGTGCTGCCGATCGGCGGGGCGGACATGCCGGTGGTCATCTCGCTGCTGAACGCGTTCACCGGGACCGCGGTCGCCATGGCCGGGTTCGTCATCAACAATGTGGCCCTGATCATCGCCGGGGCGCTGGTCGGTGCCTCCGGTGGCATCCTCACCAAGCTGATGGCCGACGCCATGAACCGGTCGCTGCGCAATATCATGATCGGCGGGTTCGGCACCGGGGACACCGGTCCCGCGGTGGCAGGGCCCACCGGCGATGTGCGCTCGATCGCCGCCGACGACGCGGCCATCCAGCTCGCCTACGCGCAGAAGGTCATCATCGTGCCCGGCTACGGACTCGCCGCGGCCCAGGCCCAGCACCAGGTGGCCGAGCTTGCCTCGCTGCTGGAGGAACGCGGGATCGAGGTCAGTTACGCCATCCACCCGGTGGCCGGCCGGATGCCCGGTCACATGAACGTGCTGCTGGCCGAGGCCAACGTGCCCTACCCGCTGCTCAAGGAGATGGACGAGATCAACCCCGAGTTCCCCCGGGCCGACGTGGCGCTGGTGATCGGGGCCAACGACGTCACCAACCCGGCCGCACGGCGGCCCGGGACCGCGATCTCCGGCATGCCGATCCTCGACGTGGACCACGCCAAGAGCATCATCGTGATCAAGCGGTCGATGGGCCACGGCTACGCCGGCATCGACAACGAGCTGTACGTGGATCCCAAGACGAGCATGTACTTCGCGGACGCCAAGACGGCCCTGGGCGAGCTGACCGCCGCGGTCAAGACCCTGGTCGCCTGACCGGGCCCAGCGAGCCGGCCGGACCGCCAGGCGCCGGACCGCCAGGCGCCGGCCGCCGGGGGCCGGACCGGCGGGGGCCGGACCGCCGGGCACCGGGCCGGCCGCGAACTCCTGGAAGGCGGCGTAGGCGCGCGGTCCCCAGACCGTGCCGGGACCGCCGTTCATGAAGATGGCCACCCCCATCGTCTCGGCCACCTCCCCGGCGCTCGCGCCGCGCCGCGCCGCGCCGCGGGCGTGGGAGACAATGCATCCGTCGCACTCCCTGGTCACCGCGATGGCGAGGGCGATCAGTTCCTTGATCCGGGCCGGCAGCGCACCATCGTCGCCCATGGCGGCGCCGTGCAGCTGGGCGTATCCGGCATACACCCCGGGGATTGCCTCCCTCAGCTGGCGACCGAGGCCGATCAGCTCATTCTGGGTCTCGCGGGCCGAGGTCATGGGCACTCCCTGGGTTATGGTCAGTCGTCAGGACCATTCAACCCGGCGGTCGGCGGGATGGAGGAACGGGCAGCCATGAGCACGGTGGACGCGGAGGTGGAGACCGCTGGCACGCCGGTCCGCGAGAGCGACCCACCGGCCGGGCACACCGAGCTGACTAATGCCCGGCTGGCCCGCGTGGGTGACGTCGAGGTGCGGCGGCTCCTGCCGCTGCGGCGTCGCCGCAGCGTCGGCGCGTGGTGCTTTGTGGATCACTACGGCCCGATGTCGGTTGACGGCGTGGCCGGGATGGCCGTCCCGCCGCACCCGCACATCGGGCTGCAGACGGTCACCTGGCTGATCGAGGGAAACGTGCTGCACCGCGACAGCCTGGGCAGCGAGCAGATGATCCGGCCCGGCCAGCTGAACCTGATGACCGCCGGGCGCGGGATCGCGCACTCCGAGGAGTCGCCAGCCGATCATGATCCTGGCTTGCACGGTGTGCAGCTCTGGGTGGCGCTGCCCGACGCCGACCGGCAGGCGGCGCCCGCCTTCGAGCACCATGCCGAGCTGCCGGTGCTCGGCCTCGGCGGGTCCGAGGTCACCGTGTTCGCCGGATCACTGGCGGACGTTACCTCCCCGGCCCGGACGTACTCCCCGCTCGTGGGTGCGCAGATCAACGCCGTGCGCGGGGGGGACAGCACCATCCCGCTCCTCGCCGGCCATGAGCACGTCATCTTCGCCGCCCGCGGGTCGGCGGCGGCGGAAGGGATCACCCTGTCCCCGGGCGGCCTGCTGTACCTGGGGACCGGGCGGCGCTCGCTCACCCTCACGGCGCAGGAGGGGGCCCGGCTGTTCCTCCTCGGCGGAGAGCCGCTCGGCGAGACCCTCCTGATGTGGTGGAACTTCGTGGGGCGGACCCCGGGCGACATCGTTGAGGCGGCACAGGCCTGGGCGGCCGGCGGACGATTCGGGGAGGTCCAGGGCTATCGGGGAGCGCCGCTGCCCGCTCCCCCGCTTGACCCGGTGCGCCTGGCCCGCCGGGCTCATTAGTGTGCGGCGGTCTTTTTATCTCTTTGGCCTGGCATCTGGCGATGTCGGCAAGAAACCCGGAAATGGCCGTTACCCGGTGAATGGAATTCAAACAACAAGTGATCAATAACTTGTCCGGGCCCGCAAAGGTCTGCTACTGTCCCCACTAAACATCGCCGTGTCGTATGAGGAGAAACACCGATTCGCCGGCGGCAGAAGTGGACATACTGATAATTAGGGAAATTATCCCATGTGCACAGATACCGTTCGACCCATACCCGCTTGCCACCTGGCAGGTCTCACCCTTCGCAGGCCAGCGATCAAGGCGCATCCGCGTACATCGCGCGGCCTGTTCGTCGTGGCCAGACCCGCCCGTAGCTGAGCCGGGCGTGCTTGGCTGACTGTTTTTCCCCGCGTTAGGCCTTTAGGCGTTTCATGACATGCAGGGTCCCTTATAAGCCTCTGTGCCGGCGCAGACGTCACTGTGCCCGCTTACCGGTTCCCTGACGCGAGCAGACCATTTTTCTGGGGGGAAATCAATACATGCGCATCGACCCGGCCGCGCCCGTAGACGCGGCCAGCCCGGAGCCCGGACTTGCGGCGCCGGCCAATGCCATCGGCACCGGCCGCAATGTCCTCACCAGCGGCTTCCGCTACCTGGCCAGCCATTACGTGTCCGACCCGGTCTTCGACATCTTCGGCAGGCCGCTGGTCGCCTGGTCGGGAACCTGGGCCTTCACCCGGGCCCAGCTGGCCTCGGTGACCAGCGTCTACGGGTCACGGCTGACGATCCTGGCCACCGACAAGGAGCCGACCGCGTACCAGGCCGTCGCCGGGCTGTTCCGGGGCGACGCCTACTACTGGTCCTCGGCGGACCCCCTGCGCACTCCCGGGTACGCCCGCAAGCTCGACGAGTTCTCGGCGGTGGTCCACCAGCAGCACGGCCTGTGGATTGCCCCGGCGGCGCCCGGCTTCGACGCGAAGAAGGTGGGGGGCAGCAAGGTGGTCCCGCGCCGCGGTGGCCAGACGCTGCGGCTGGCGATCAACGCGGCGACGGCCTCCTCCCCCGATGCCATCGGCCTGATCAGCTGGAACGAGTACAGCGAGAACAGCGAGATCGAGCCCAGTCAGCTCAACGGTGGCACCGCCCTGCGGGTCATCGCGTCCATCAACCACGCGAGGCCGCCCGCGGTCGCCGATTTCGACTCCAGCGGGCCGTCCGGCTTCCAGGCCGGGCCCAGCCAGTTCCTCAGCCTGGCCGCGTTGCTGGCCCTGCTCGCCAGCGGTTTCGCCGTCCTGGTCAGAAGGCGCCGCCACCCCACCAACTGACCGGATCTGCAGAACGCATGCTGCGCCCGCCGCCCGCCGCCCGCCTCACGGGCCGTCGGGCAGCCCCATCACCTGCCGGAGCCGGCTGACCGACGGCGCGCCTTCCCGCAGGCCGGGCCCCGTTGTCGTACAGCCGGCAGGACATGCTGGCCGGCTGGCCGGGTGCGGCGAACGGGTCCGACCCGTCGAGCAGGAGCGTCGGCGAGCCGTTCAGGCCGGCCGGCGCGGCCTCGGCAGGATCGGTGATCACCCGGCGGGTGACCGTCACCGGTGCGCCGCGCAGGGCCGCGGCCAGCCGCTCCTCCAGCAGCGCGGCATGCGGGCAGCCCGCCACCATCAGGACCGTCAGCTCCATCGGTCCTCCTCACCGCGGGGCCCGCCGGCGCCCGGATCCCGCTCCCATGAGCGGCATGTCCCGCAGATCTCCGGACATGGGATCCCCAGACACGCCCTAGGGTAAGGGCATGCCCGCCGAGCCAGGCAGCCACCGCATCTTCGCCCGCTACTACGCGCGGGTGAGCCCGGTCATGGACAGCAGGGGGCTGGCTGAGCACCGGCGGCGGCTGCTGGACGGGCTGACCGGACCGGTGATCGAGGTCGGGGCGGGCAACGGCCTCAACTTCGCGCACTACCCGGCCGGGGTCTCCCGGGTGCTCGCCGTCGAGCCGAACCCGGTCCTGCGCGAGATCGCGCGCCGCAACGCCGCGCTGGCGCCGGTCCCCGTCGAGGTCTGCGACGGCCGCGCCGAGGACCTTCCCGCTGGCGACGCGTCCTTCAGTGCCGCCGTCACCAGCCTGGTGCTGTGCAGCGTCGGCGACCAGCAGGCGGCACTGCGTGAGATCCACCGCGTGCTGCGGCCCGGTGGCCAGCTGCGCTTCCTCGAGCACGTCCAGGCCGAGACCCCGGTGCTGCGGCAGGTGCAGCGCCTGCTCGACGCCACCTTCTGGCCGGTCCTGGTCGGGGGCTGCCATACCGGCCGCGACACCATCGGCACGATCCGGGCGGCCGGGTTCACCATCGAGCGCCTCGACCCGTTCCGGTTCCCCGACCTGCGCCTCCCCACGCCGACGTCACCGCACCTGTGCGGGACGGCCGCCCGTACCCCCTGACCCGGCGCCAGCCCGGTGGCCGGCAGCAGGAGCCGGCCCGGCGGGCCCGGCGGCGCGGCACCGGGCCGGGAGCGGGTCAGCCATGCCCAGACGGCAGGGTGAGCCACGGGTCGGCGAGGTCCTGGAGCGCCGTGACCAGGTCGTGAACCGCCTGTGTCTGCGGCACGGCGACGCCGGCCCGGGCGGCGATCTCGATCACCGCGCCCGTCAGGCAGTCGATCTCCAGCGGCTTGCCCGCCAGCCGGTCCTGCAGCATGGACGTGCGGTGCTCCCCGACCTCGACAGCCGCCTCCAGGCGACGGTCGATCGGGATCGGGAGCACGATCGACAGCGCGGAGGCCACGTCGGCGCTTTCGGCCATGACGGCCCGGACCAGCCGCATGGCCGCCGGTGACCGGCCGAGCTGGCCGAGGGTCGCCCCGAGCAACGCCGTCACCGGGTTCAGGGCGGCGTTCCCGATCACCTTCAGCCAGATCTGGTTCCGCAGCTCGGTGGCCACCGGGGCCCGCAGGCCGGCGGCCTGGAAGGCCCGGGAGATCTCCCCGCAGCGCTCGCTCCTGCTCTCGTCCGGCTCGCCGATCGAGAACCGGTTCCCCTCCACGTGGCGGATGACACCCGGCTCGGTGATCTCGGTCGCGCAGTAGACGACGCAGCCGACCACACTGGCGGGATCAACGGCCTGGCTGACGACGCCGCCGGGGTCCACGCTCTCGACCACCAGATCGCGGTACGGGCCGGGGCGTCCCTGGAAGTACCACCACGGGATTCCGTTCTGCGCCGCGATGACCGAGGTCCCCGGCCGGAGCGCGCCGCGCAGCGCCGGTGCGACCTGCGGCAGGCTGTAGGCCTTGAGCCCCAGGAAGACGACATCGGCCTCCGCCACCGCGGCGATGTCGTCGGTGGCGTGCGGGCTGGCGAGGAAGTCCCCGTCGGGGCTCAGCACGCGGAGCCCGCGGGACCGCATGGACGCCAGGTGCGCGCCGCGGGCGATGAGGGTGACGTCAAGCCCCGCCCGGGCGAGGCACGCACCCACATAACCCCCGATGGCACCGGCCCCGAGGACCGCGAACCTCACCGCTGGCGCCCCGTCAGCCGGGCGGCGATCAGGTTCCGCTGGATCTTGCCGGTCGGGGTGCGCGGGATCTCGCTCACCACGTGGATGACCTTCGGCACCTTGAAGTCCGCGAGCGACGCCCGGCATTGCTCGCGCAGCTGCGCCCGGTCGGCTTCTCCTTGCAGGACCACGGCAGCGCCGACCACCTGCCCGTACTTGTCGTCATCGATCCCGAAACAGACGGCGTCGGCGACGGCCGGGTGCGCCTTCAGCGCGTCCTCGACCTCGCCCGGGGAGATGTTCTCACCACCGCGGATGATCAGTTCCTTGATCCGGCCTTCCAGGCGCAGATAGCCGTCTTTCAGACGGCCACGGTCGCCGGTGCGGAACCAGCCGTCGAAGAAGGACTCGGCGTTCGCCTGGGGGTCGCCCAGGTAGCCGGGGGTCAGCCCGGGGCCGCGGACCGCCACCTCGCCCACCTGGCCGGGCGGGAGGTCCTGCCCGGCCTTGCTGACGATGCGCACCTCCGCCCCGGCCGGGACCCCCACCGACCCCGGCTGGTGCCGCCCGGGCGGCAGGGGGTTCGAGGTCATCTGATGGCTCGCCTCGGTCATGCCGTACGCCTCCAGGACCGGCGCCTGGTAGAGCTGCTCGAGCCGTTCCATCAGGATCGGCGACAGCGCGGAACTGCACGAGCGCACGAACCGGATGGAGGGAGCCGGGCCGGTCCCGTGCTCGATGAGCTCGGTATGGATGGTGGGGCTGGCGGAGACCCAGGTGACGCCGTTGGCGCCGATCTGCTGCCAGTAGCGCCGCTGGGACAGCCGCCGTGGCGTGACCACCGAGCCGCCCGCCGCCAGCTGGGCCAGGGTGGAGGCGATGAGGCCGTGCACATGGAACAGGGGCATCGCGCAGTACGAGACATCGGCCGCATCGAGCCGGTAGTGCGCGGCGATGGCCCGCATGGACGCCATCAGGTTGCGCTGCAGCAGCGGCACCTGCTTCGGGCGCCTGGTGGTGCCGCTGGTATGCAGCAGCAGGGCCACGTCCTGCGGCGACCCGGGCTCGAATGGCCCCTCGCCGGTGGCCTGC
This sequence comes from uncultured Actinomycetes bacterium, assembly GCA_963741615.1. Taxonomy (GTDB): domain Bacteria; phylum Actinomycetota; class Actinomycetes; order Streptosporangiales; family Streptosporangiaceae; genus UBA9676. The sequence goes on along the minus strand of CAVUIU010000028.1, from coordinate 12,801 downwards.
GTCCCGGCTACCGACAGCGCGGGCGGGCCGCCTTCCGGCCGGATCGACACGTCGGCGACCGTCCGCCCACCGGCCGCCGCACGTGCGTCGGCGCCCCTGCCCGTCTGGATCACCAGCATGGCCGGATCGAGGTCGGAGAGGTAGAACGCATACTCCGCCTGGGTATAGCCGGGGTTCAAGGGTGCCGCCGTGGCCCCGAGCGCCGCGACGGCGAGCAGCAGCTCCACGATCTCGGGGCCGTTGGGCATCACGATCGCCACCCGCTGGCCACGTTCCACGCCAAGCCCCGCGAGCAGGCCCGCGAGCCGGTGCACGGACGCGGCCAGTTCGCCGTGCGAGACCACGGTGCCGTCGTCGGGGCATATCAGCGCGGGGTCCTGGCTTCCCTCCCGCAACACCGCCAGCAAAGACTCGGGTGGCAATGGCCTATCTCCTGGGCTCGGGGGCACAGCGGGACCGTTTCCCTTACAGAGGTTTCCCGGACACGTGGCCGCCGAACCGGGCGGTCCCGGCCGGCCGGACCGGGACCAGGTGCTGATGGCAGGATGAAGCGCGTGGATACGACAATGGGCCAGCTGGACACCGGGCCGGCGCTGGCCAGGGCAGACCTGCTGGCCCCGGCGGTGGCCGCGGCGCTGGCCGCGCTGAACGGGACCTGGCAGGCGGACGCGGTGAGCGTGGCCGCGATCGATCCGGCGCTGGCTGACACGGCCGCGTTCTGCGAACGGTACGGGGTCAGTCCCTCCGCCTCGGCCAACTGCGTCGTGATCACCGGACGGCGGGAGGGTGAGATTCGTTATGCGGCATGCGTGGTGCTCGCCACCACGCGGGCGGATGTGAACGGGGTGGCCCGGCGCGAGCTCGACGTCCGCAAGGCGTCCTTCGCGGCCGTCGATGACGCGGTCGCCGCGACCGGCATGGAGTACGGCGGGATCACGCCGATCGGGCTGCCCGCCGGCTGGCCCGTGCTCGTCGACGCCCTCGTCGCCGCGACGCCGCGGGTGGTGGTGGGCAGTGGCGTCCGGCGCTCCAAGCTCACGCTGCCCGGCGGCCTGCTCGGGCAGCTGCCGGGCGCCAGGGTCATCGAGGGACTGGCCCGGTGAGCACCATGACCGAGCGGGGGCCGACGGTGATCCGGTCACCGGGATGGCGCCGGGGCTCGGTGGCGGGCGCGGCGGGGTCGTAGCTGTCCAGCTCGGCCTGCCACACCAGCCCCGCGCGGGTGTCCGGGACGACGAAGTCGAGCGCCCCCCACCAGGCGTTGACCAGGACCAGGAAGTCGTCGTCGAGCAGCGGGGTGCCGTCCTGCCCGCGGTCCGGGTCATCGGAGCCGTCGAGGTAGATGGCCAGGGAGAGAGCGCCGGGGTCGGCCCAGTCAGTTGCGGTCATCGGCGTGCCCGCCGGGGTGAACCAGCCGAGCTCGGACGCCTCCGCCCCGGCGAGATAGCGGCGGCGCCGGAACACCGGGTGCTCCTTGCGGAAGGCGATCAGGCGCCGGGCGTACGCCAGCAGCTCATCGTCGGCGGTGGACCAGTCGAACCAGGTGAGCTCGTTGTCCTGGCAGTAGGCGTTGTTGTTGCCCTGCTGGGTCCGGCCGCGCTCGTCCCCGCCGAGCAGCATCGGCACGCCGAACGACAGCAGGACGGTGGTGAGCATCGCCCGGGACTGCCGCTCGCGCAGCGCCAGGATGGCCGGGTCGGCGGTGGGCCCCTCCACGCCACAGTTCCAGGAGCGGTTATCGTCGGTCCCGTCGCGGTTGTTCTCGCCGTTGGCCTCGTTGTGCTTGTCGTTGTAGGAGACCAGGTCGGCGAGGGTGAACCCGTCGTGCACGGTGAAGAGGTTCACCGAGGCGGTCGGGCGGCGCCGTTCCGCGCCGCTGTAGAGGTCGGCCGAGCCGGCGAACCGGGTGGCGAACTCGCCGATCCCGATCTGGTGGCTGCGCCAGAAGTCGCGCATGGCATCGCGGTACTTGCCGTTCCACTCCCGCCACAGCGGCGGGAAGCGCCCCACGTCGTAGGAGTCCATCTGGCCCACGTCCCACGGCTCGGCGATGAGCTTCACCTCCGACACCACCGGGTCCTGCGCGACGAGATCGAAGAAGGCCGACATCTGGTCGAACCCGCCCTCCTGGCGGGCGAGCGACGGCGCCAGGTCGAAGCGGTAGCCGTTGACGTGCATCTCCGTGATCCAGTACCGCAGCGAGTCCATGATCAGCTGCAGGGTCACGGTGTTCCCGGCGTTGAGCGTGTTGCCGCAGCCGGTGGTGTCGATGTACTGGCTGGGGTCGGCGGGGTCCAGCCGGTAGTACGCGGGATTGTCCAGGCCGCGGAAGCAGAGCGTGGGGCCCCCGGCGCCCGCTTCGGCGCTGTGGTTGAACACGACGTCGAGGATCACCTCGATGCCCGCCGCGTGCAGGGCATCCACCATGGCCTTGAACTCGGCGACCTGGCCGCCGGGCCGCCCGGCCCGCACCGCCGCGGAGTAGCCGTGGTGCGGCGCGAAGTACCCGATCGTGTTGTAGCCCCAGTAGTTCGTCAGGCCCCGCTGCGGCAGGAAGCTCTCCGGCACGTTCTGGTGCACCGGCAGCAGTTCGACCGCGGTCACGCCGAGGTCGGTCAGGTAGCCGACGGCGGCCTCGTGCGCGAGCCCGGCGTAGGTGCCGCGCAATTCCGCCGGCACGCCCGGATGCCGCATGGTGAAGCCCTTGACGTGCACCTCGTAGATGATCGTGTCGGCGTACCGGCGCCTGGTCGGGCTGCCGTCGGTCCACCGGAACTTCCCGCCTGCGACGAGGCTGCGCGGCATGTGCCCGGCGGAGTCGAGTGCGCTCGGCACGTCCGGGTTGCCGGCCGCGTAGCCGTACACTTCCGGCCCGAACGTGACCTCGCCGCTGATCGCCCGGGCGTAGGGGTCGAGCAGCAGCTTCGCCGGGTTGCAGCGCAGGCCCCGGGCGGGGTCGTAGGGGCCGGTGACGCGGTATCCGTACGCCTGCCCCGGCCCGGCCCCGGGCACGAAGCCGTGCCAGACGCCGGCGTCGTAGTCCAGCAGCGGCACCTGGGTCTCCCGACCGGCGCTGTCGAACAGGCACAACGTCACGGCATCAGCAATGCCGGACGTCACCGCGAAGTTCGTCCCGCCGTCTTGGGGCGTGGCCCCGAGCGGGAACTGGCTTCCCGGGAGCGCGGTCACGGCCGACCCGGTTACGGCGGCGGTCATCGCCCGGTCTCCGTTCCGATGCGGCGGATGACGTCCCCGACGGCGTCGACGGCCCCGTGCCGGCGGCGGATCACGTCGGCGATCACCCCGGTCCAGCCGGTCTGGTGGAAAGCGCCGATCGCGGCGCCGTTGTCCCCGTGGAAGTACTCGCTGAAGATCAGGTTGTCGTGCCACGCGGGATCGGTTTGCAGCCGCTCGGTCCCGCCGAAGCAGGGCCGCCGTCCGCCGGGGCCGCGTGTGAAGATCGAGATGAGCCGGTCCTGCAGGTCGGCGGCGACCTTGTCCAGGGTCAGCTTCCTGCCCGACCCGGTCGGATACTCGATCGTGAACTCGTCGCCGAAGAACCGGTGGTAGCGCTCCAGCGCGCTGATCACCAGGTAGTTCAGCGGGAACCAGACCGGCCCGCGCCAGTTGGAGTTCCCCCCGAACATGGCCGTGGTGGACTCGGCCGGCTCGTAGTCGATGCTCGCCCGGACGCCTTCGACGTCGAGCTCGTAGGGATGGTCGCGGTGCCAGGCCGACAGGGCCCGCAGGCCGTGCGGGGACAGGAACTCGCTCTCGTCGAACAGCTTGGCGAACAACTTCTCGAGCCGGCCCACGCCCGCCAGGCTCAGCAGCATCCGCTGCTTACCGAGCTCCCCGCGGACCAGGCCGATCTCATGGAGCTTCTCCCGGTCCGCCATGCCCCGGCGCGCCAGGAAGTCGGCGAACTGCTTGCCGACCACCAGCGACTGCTGGAGATCATTCTCGCCGATGACCGCGGCCGCCAGGACCGGGATGATGCCGACCATCGACCGGACCTTCACCGGCACTATCTCGCCGCTCGGCGTCACCAGCCGGTCGTAGTAGAGGCCGTCGGCCTCGTCCCACAGCCCGAGGCCGTCCAGCGCCTCGCTGATCGCGGCGAAATGCTCCATGAACTTCAGCACGAGGTCTATGCCCGGCCGCTGGCCGGACCGGTTGAGGATCACGGCCATGGAGGCCATCGCTATCGCGTAGAAGCCCATCCACCCGGTGGCGTCGGACTGCTCCAGGACGCCGCCGACCGGCAGGTGCGACCGGTCGATCGGGCCGATGTTGTCCAGCCCGAGGAAGCCGCCCTCGAACAGGTTGTTGCCCTCCCGGTCCTCGAGGTTCACCCACCAGGTGAAGTTGACCAGCAGCTTGTCGAAGACCCGGCTGATGAACCCGATGTCCCGGGCGCCGTCGATCGCGAACACCTCCACGGCCGCCCACGCCTGCACCGGCGGGTTCACGTCACCGAAATCCCACTCATAGGCGGGCAGTGCCCCGTTCGGGTGCTGGAACCATTCCCGGCACAGCAAGATCAGCTGGTATTTGGCGAACGCCGGGTCCACGTGCGCCAGCGCCACGCAGTGGAACGCCAGGTCCCACGCGGCGAACCACGGGTACTCCCACTTGTCGGGCATCGACATGATGTCGAAGGCGTCGAAGTTGCGCCACCGCGAGTTCCGGCCCGTCAGCCGCTGCGGCGGGGGCGTCGGCTGAGTCGGGTCGCCGTCCAGCCAGCGGGCCACGTCGTAGTAGAACAGCTGCTTGCTCCACAGCATCCCGGCGAACGCCTGCCGCATCACCAGCGCCTCGTCGGCGCTCGCCCCGGCCGGGGTCAGGTCGGCGTAGAACTCGTCGGCCTCGGCCCGCCGCTGCTCGAGCACCTCGCCGAACATCGCGCCGAGCGGGTCATCCACCTTTCCCCGGGCCGCCTTGGCCGGCGGCGTCCGCAGCCGCAGCCGCAGCTCGGCGGTCTCGCCGGGCTGGACCGTCACCTGGTACCAGAACGAGCACTTGGTGCCCCTGCGCTCGGGGTTGACGGTGGCCGCCCCGCTCACCACGTGGTCGTTGATGCCGTCCTTGGGATACGGCGTGACCGGCGCGGCGCCGAACAGCCGCTGCTCGTTGGTCTCGTTCTCGCAGAACAGCGCCGTCGGCAGCGTCCCGTCCGGCCCCGGGCCGGCCAGCAGTTCCATCGGGCCCACGAACGGGTGCTCGATGCCCACCGCCGACTCGCCCACCGCCTGCATGGTCGGCTTGGGCGCGCCGGTGTCCCAGGACCAGGTGTTGCGGAACCATGCGGTCGGCAGCACGTGCAGGGTGGCCGGCTCCGGGCCCGCGTTGGTCACCTGCACGGCCATCAGCAGGTCGTCCGCGCTGGCCTTGGCGTAGTGCACCTCGACGATCCAGTACCGGTTCTCGACGAACACCCCGGTATCCAGCAGCTCGTATTCGGGCTGCTCGCGGTTACGCGCCCCGTTCTGGTCGATGAGGTCCTGATAGGGGAACGCGGCCTGCGGATAGTGGTAGCGCCACCGGTTCCAGGCATGGCTCGGCAGCGCGTCGAGATACCACCAGTACTCCTTGACGTCTTCCCCGTGATTGCCCTGCGCCCCGGTCAGCCCGAACGCCCGCTCCTTCAGGATCGGATCCCGCCCGTTCCACAGCGCCAGGCCCAGGACCAGCCGTTGCTCCACATCGCAGAACCCGGCGAGGCCGTCCTCACCCCACCGGTAGGCACGGGATCTCGCGTGGTCGTGCGGCAGGTAGTCCCACGCCTCGCCGTCCGGGCTGTAGTCCTCCCGGACCGTCCCCCACTGGCGCTCGCTGACGTATGGCCCCCACCGATACCACTCGCCGGCCTGGCGAAGGCCGTCTTCGAGCCGCCCGAATCCGGCAACCCGTTCACTTTCTGCGCCCATTGCGTTCTCCCGTTTTCCGGCGGCCGTTCAACTTCCATTTGCAAAACGCGCTTCGCGGCCTTGGCCGCCATACCCAATATCCCCCGGGAGGTACCGGCGCGCGTCACTCAGATCGGGTGATCGGGTGATCGGCCTGGGCCCCGCGATCTCTGCCGGCGTGGGAGCCCCGCTGGGCAACGCTCGCGATCAGGCCGCCCCCCGTTGCCGTCTTTGGTATCACAATGTTCATCTTCCTCATGCTTCACAGATCCACCGCCGGTCGTCCGGATCCAGGAAGATGCAAGGGACCTTCTTCCCTTTTAGCTGAGCCGCAGCGTGGGCAAGACTGGGATGGCGGTGAAAGGGGTGCCGCGATGAGCCGTGCTGACGGGACAACCCGCATCGTCGTCGGCGTAGACGAGTCACCAGCATCTCTGGCCGCCTTGCGCTGGGCAGCGCGCGAGGCGGGGCTGCGCCGGGCCAGGCTCCAGGTGGTGCGTGCCTGGGAGCGTGCGTGGTGGCGGATCGCGCCCTACGCGTCGCGTGCCCTGCCGCGGGGCAGGGACGACGATCGTGCCGCGACCGCCGCCCAGCTGGAGCGGGCCGTGCAGACGGCGCTCGGCCCGTCGCCCCCGATCCCGGTCAGCGTGGAGGTGGCCGAAGGGCTGGCCACCCGGGTGCTGCTCGACCGGGCCGTAGGCGCCGAGCTGCTCGTGCTTGGCGGGGCCGCTTCCAGCGGGCGGGACGCGATCGGCGCGGTGGCTCGCGACTGCCTCCGTCACCCGCCATGCCCGATCGTGGTCGTCAGCTGGCACCGGGCAGACGTCCCGGCGCCCGCGTGACCCTGCCCGCGTGACCCTGCCCGCGTGACTCTGCGCTCAGCGGGATGTGCCGCGGGAGGCGATGCCGGCAGGCTGCTGGGCCACCCACCGGTGGACATCGTGGCCGCGGACGTGCCGGGCCATGGCGGCAAGCGCGGCGGATCGTCGGGCTGGGGCCGCGTGAGCGGTTCATAGAATGATGGCCCCGATCGAGACGGGAGCGATGCGCCGCGTTCTGCCTGCCCTCGTGCTGGCTGGTTGCCTGGCCGCGGTGGTCACCGGCTGTTCCGCGCCGGCCGCGACCGGGGTCCCGCACGCGCGCCACCACCAGCCGCCGGTCAGCTACTACCTGGCGCTCGGCGACTCGCTGTCGCAAGGTGTGCAGCCCGACCCGACGGGTGCCAGCGTCATGACCCGGCGCGGCTATGCCGACCAGCTCTACGCGGCGCTGCGCAGTCACCATCCCGGCCTGCGCCTGGTCAAGCTGGGCTGCCCCGGTGAGACGACCGCCACCATGATCAACGGCGGCATCTGCCGCTATCCCGGCGGATCGCAGCTGGCGGCGGCCGTCAGTTTCATCCAGGCACACCGGGCCAGGCTGCCGCTGATCACCATCGACATCGGGGCCAACGACCCCGATTCGTGCATCACCAGGCCCTCGTTCGCCAAGCTCGCGTCCTGCGTCGGCAAGTCCCTTCCGCAGGCCACCGCCAACCTCACCAAGATCTTGACGAGGCTGCGCCAGGCCGACGCGAACGCCCGCATCATCGCGATGAACTACTACCTGCCCGAGCTCGCCGAATGGCGGAACGGGCTGGCCGGCCAGGCAATCGCGCGGCTCAGCGAGGCTGCCGCCGCCGGCTACAACACCCTGCTGACCGACGTCTACAAGTCATTCGGCGTCCGCGTGGCCAACGTGTTCGGCGCCTTCCACACCTCCGACTTCGCCCAGCTGGTGACCGTGCCCGGGCTCGGCAGGCTCCCGCGCAACGTCGCCGCGATCTGCCAGTGGACCTGGGAATGCGCGGCGCCCCCGCGCGGGCCGAACCAGCACGCCAACCAGACCGGCTACCAGGTGATAGCCCACGCCTTCCTGCTCGCCGACGCGCGTTAGGCGCCGGAGCCGACGAACGCCAGGTCCTGCCCGGCATCCTGGCTGTGTTGCCAGTCTCAGCCGTGTTGGCTGAGCCACACCGAAACGTGGGCGGGTGCCAGAGTCTGGTGCACGACACCGGCCAGGTCATCGCGGACCGAGTCCAGGTCAACGGCGTCTTTCAGGCGGGCCGCGAACGCGGCCACGGTCTTGTCGGCGTCATACCGGGCGCGGTTGAACCGCCGGTCCACCACCTGCTGCACCCGCCGACGCAGCGGGTTGAACAGCGCCGCCGCCGCCAGCGTTGACGCAGCCACCGCCACCGGCGAGGACACCGACAGTACCCGGGTGGCCAGCAGCACCAGCGCCGCGTACACCCCGACCAGCAGGCCCGTCACTAGCGCATACGCGAGCGTGCGGCTGATGATCCGGTCGATGTCATACAGCCGGTACTTCAGGATCGCCACCCCGAGGCACGCGGGTAGCACCACCCCGACGCCGGCCGCAGCAGCGGCGGGGTCCAGAACGGGCACCAGGTTGCTGATGAGCAGACCGGCCATGGCGAACGCCGCTCCGCTCATCAGCCATTTCAGCTGCTGCCGCCGGTCCCCACTGGCGCGCCGCCAGCTCAGCACCAGGCGGCCGGCGAACACCAGCCAGAACGCCAGCACCGGGGGGAGGATGAACAGGCCGGCGTAGGTGAACACCCAGGCCGTGCTGCCGGACGGGTGGTCGATGGCAGCCAGGCTGCCACCGGCGTCAATCTGTATGCCGTGTGTGACGATGACGATGATCTCGGCGGCATACAGGACGGCGACCAGGCCGCCGGCGACTGCCAGGTACGACCGCAGTACCCAGCGCCAGCGCAGGGAGGGCAGCACCCCGTCGGGGAAGAGCAGGAACACCGGCGGGAGCGCCACGAACAGGACCGGGAAGTAAGAGCTCTCCAGCAGCACAGCCACCGGGCCGAGCGGCAGGTGATAGCCCAGCCGGTACACCAGCCAGACATAAGGATCGGCGTCGAGGCTGAGCAGGATGCCGACTGAGACCACGAGCAGCAGCCAGCCGATCGGGTTGCCCGGCTGACGCCGGGCAACGATGAAACCCACCGCGCAGATCAGCAGGCCAATCATCAGCTGAGTCGCGTTCGCCAGCACGCCCTGGTGAGCCAGCACGGTGAGCGGGATCACGGCAGCGGCGAGCAGCAGCACCACCACAGCCAGCGTGGCCGGTGACGCCAGCCAGGAGCGCCGACCCGCGACCTGCGGCTGTGGGGCCTGTTCGCAGGCTGTGCCCGTCCTCACAGATCTCACGCTATGCCCGGACCGTTCCGGGAACGTTACCGCTCAGCACGCGATCAGCCGGATTTGTTCTGCCATCCCTGTTGCACACAACCCATGGCGCTGATGTCGCTGCGTGTGGCGTGGCCTCCGACGTGGCCGGGGAGTTAACCTGCTGGCATGGGTACTTCGCCATTGTCCCCGGACGAGATCCGCGCCGCCGCCGGGGCACACCATGAGCTGGGCCCCGAGTACAGCGACGCGGTCGTGGCCTCGTTCCTGGAGAAAGTTGACCAGGAGATAGCCGCACGCGTTGACGAGCGCCTGGCAGCCAGCAGGCCCCGCGCACGGCCGGTGAAGCCGGTGGAGCCGGAGAACCGCCGCACGCTGCTGAAGGGTTTCGGGATCGGCGTCGCCTCCAGCGGTGCCACTATCCTCCTGATCGCGGGGGCCAGGCCCGGACATCACGCGCTTCTGCTGCTGTTTGTCCTGGCGGTGGTTTGCGGCGCTGGCGCATTCTGGGCCCGCGGGCGCAGGGCTTCGCCGCAGCAGCGTCCCCGGGCCACTGCCATTGACGACTACCGTCGGCTGATCTAGCGTCTCGCGCTCCAGCGCGCCGCGCCATCAGCCTCCGTGGACCACGAAGATGCAGAACGGGTGCCCGGCCGGGTCGGCGTAGACCCGTAGCGGCTCCTGCGGGTCGGCGGAGCGGTCCTCGAGCAGCCGGGCGCCGAGGGCCAGGGCCCGCTGGTGCTGGGCATCGAGGTCGTGGACCGTCGGCACCGTCAGGTCCAGGTGCAGCTGCTGCGGGACCGGGCCCTGCGGCCAGGTGGCCTCCGGCAGTTCCGCCACCTGCTGGAAAGCCATCCCCGTCAGGCCGCGGGAGTCCCGCAGCACCAGCCAGTCCTGCCCCGCCGGATCGGGCTCGCCGGCGGGCGGCGGCTCGTCCCCCGGGCGGTACCGCAAGCCGAGCAGCCGACGGTAGAACTCCGCGAGCGCACGCGCGTCGGTGCAGTCGAGGACCACCTGCCGGAGCTCGGGGAATTCCCGCTCCGCCGCCACCGGGCCACCTCCCCGCGACACCCGGTCAGACGCCGATCGGGTGCCAGACCGTCTTGATCTCCAGGAAGGCCAGCATCCGGGCCGGCTCCGGCGCGGCCGCCCAGTCCTCCTCGGCCGCGAACACCCGTTTCACGTTCCCCGCCGCGAGCCGCTCGAGCCCGGCCCGGTCGGCCGCGGCCACCCCGGTGAGGTCGATCGCGTTCACGTCCTTGTGCGCGGCGAGCACCGGCGCGAGTTCCGCGGGCCTGCCGGTCAGCATGTTCACCACCCCGGGCGGCACGTCCGAGGTCGCGAGCACCTCGGCCAGGGTGACCGCCGGCAGCGGCGCTGATTCGCTGGCGACCACCACGGCCGTGTTGCCGGTGGCGATCACCGGCGCGACCACGCTGACCAGCCCGAGCAGGCTGGGGGCGGCGGGTGCGACGATGGCCACGACCCCGGTCGGCTCGGGCACGCTGAAGTTGAAGTACGGCCCCGCCACCGGATTGGCGGCCCCCGTCACCTGGGCGACCTTGTCGGGCCAGCCGGCGTACCAGACCCACCGGTCGATCGCCTCGGTGACGGCGCGCTCCGCCTGCGCCGGCGAGACCCCTTCGTTCGCAACGCATTCTGCGGTGAACTGCGCGGCCCGTCCCTGGAGCAGTTCCGCCACCCGGTAAAGCACCTGTCCCCGGTTGTACGCCGTCGCCCCGGCCCAGCCGGCCGCTGCCTTGCGCGCCGCCACCACGGCGTCGCGGGCGTCCTTGCGCGAGGCCAGCGCCACATGCGCAAGCACGGCGCCACCGGGCCCGGTCACCGGGTAGGACCGGCCCGACTCCGAGCGCGGGAACGCGCCGCCGATGAAGAGCTTGTAGGTCTTGCGGACATCCACCCGGCCGCCCGCGCGGCCCGGCACGCCGCTGGCCCGGGGCCTCGTTTCGCCGCCGCTTGTCCCGCCCGCTGGCTTCGCCCGGCCGCGGTCTTTCGCTGCTTTTCCGGCGGGCACTGTTTTCCCGGCTGGCACTGTCTTTCCGGTCTGCATGGCCTTCCCGGTTCGCACGGCCTTCCCGGCACGCACGGGCCGGGCGGGGTCAGGCATCGAGGTACGCGGCGAGTCCGGCCCGGCCGCCCTCCCGTCCGAAACCGGACTCGCGGTAACCGCCGAACGGGCTTGCCGGATCGAACCTGTTGTAGGTGTTGGCCCAGACCACCCCGGCCCGCAGCCGCTGTGCCATCCACAGGATCCGGCTCCCTTTCTCGGTCCACACCCCCGCCGAGAGCCCGTAGGGAGTGTTGTTCGCCTTCGCCACCGCCTCCTCCGGGGTGCGGAACGTGAGCACCGACAGCACCGGCCCGAAGATCTCTTCCTGGGCGATCCGGTGAGACTGGCTCACCCCGGAGAACACCGTCGGGGGAAACCAGTAGCCCCTGGCCGGCAGCGGGCACGGGGGCGACCACCGCTGCGCGCCCTCGGCCTCGCCGACCGCCACCAGCCCCTCGATCTTGTCGAGTTGCTGGCGCGAGTTGATCGCCCCGATGTCGGTGTTCTTGTCCAGCGGGTCACCGAGGCGCAGCGTGGCCAGGCGCCGCTTGAGCCGGTCGAGCACGGCGTCGGCGACGGACTCCTGGATGAGCAGCCGCGAGCCCGCGCAGCACACATGCCCCTGGTTGAAGAAGATGCCGTTGACGATGCCCTCGACCGCCTGATCGAGGGGCGCGTCGTCGAAGACCACGTTCGCGGCCTTGCCGCCCAGTTCCAGCGTGAGCCTCTTGCCGCTGCCCGCGATGGACGCCTGGATTTCCTTGCCCACCTCGGTCGAGCCGGTGAATGCGATCTTGTTGACCCCCGGGTGGCCGACCAGGGCGGCCCCGGTCCTGCCGTCGCCGGTGATGATGTTCACCGTGCCGGGCGGCAGCCCGGCCTCGGCGATGACCTCGGCGAGCAGCAGCGCGGTCAGCGGCGTGGTCTCGGCCGGCTTGAGCACGCACGTGTTGCCCGTGGCCAGGGCGGGGGCAAGCTTCCACGCGGCCATGAGCAGCGGGAAGTTCCAGGGGATCACCTGCCCGGCCACCCCGAGCGGACGGGGATCCGGGCCGAACCCGGCGTATCCGAGCTTGTCCGCCCAGCCCGCGTGGTAGAAGAAGTGCGCCGCGGCGAGCGGGACGTTGACGTCGCGGGACTCCTTGATCGGCTTGCCGTTGTCCAGGCTCTCCAGCACCGCGAACTCGCGGGCGCGCTCGGCGATGGCCCTGGCGATCCGGTAGAGGTATTTGGCCCGCTCCCGGCCGGGCATCCGGCCCCAGGCCTGGTCGTAGGCCTTCCGGGCCGACGCGACAGCCCGGTTGACGTCCGCCCCGCCTGCCTCCGCTACGCTCGCGAGTGGCTCCTCGGAGGCCGGGTTGAGCGTGGTGAAGTGCTCCCCGCTCAGCGGCTCGGCGAAGTCCCCGCCGGTGAACAGGCCGTACTCGCGGCGTATGGTCACGATGTCGCGCGACTCCGGCGCGGGGGCGTACTCCCAGTCCCCGTCCGGCGCGGTGGCGGCAACGCCCGCCGCCGTCGGCCGCGCGGGCGCCGCGGGTGTCCCCGGGTCCCGGCCTGTCTCCGCCGCCGGGGACGACGTGCCGCTCATCTGCGCCTAGCCTCCGCTCGTGTCAGT
>CAVUIU010000027.1:0-135073 GCA_963741615.1 uncultured Actinomycetes bacterium | reverse complement strand
GAGGCCAGCCAGCCCTTTGCCGGGTAGGCACCACCAATGCCCGCTATGCGACTCGTTCTGTACCGCCACAGGCGAACACACCGTGGACCGGGAATTCGCGGACTGGCCCGAGGGCACTGGCGTTGCGCCGGTGATCTGGCTCACTGCTCAGGCATTCCACTGCCAGGTATGCGGCTTGCATCTCGACTCACAGGCGGAGATCTACCTGTGCTTTGACCCTGACGCTGAACCAGTCACCGACGCCCGGGGCAACATCGAGCCAGAAGACGACGCAGGCTACGAGCACTGGCGCAGAGACATGCACAAGCCATAGAACCCGGCACAGCACCGTCGCCTGACCGCGTAGGCCACGGCAGGACCGTATTCCTGCCGCCTCCTGATTGATCACTGGACACGCCATGAACCGTGGCCACAACCCCGTGGACGGCAGAGTCACGTGCTGGGCGGCGAACAAGCCGTGCCCCACGGTCCGTCGGCGCGGTGGCGCCCTCGCCGACGGTACGGGGCAGCCGCCTTCAAGCTTGGCCACGACGGCGCGCACCACTGCTGCCTCCGTGCGATCCAGCCGATCGTTGACCCGAACTGGCCGCCACGCCCGTCCCGGAGTGCCGATGAGGGCCGGTTCATGACAGTCACCGGCGGCCTGTGCAGTCTGTGTCAGTCTGATCCCGCCAACGAATCGCCAACGGATGATCAAGAAGGCCTGAACGCCTTATGGCGATCAGGCCTCTGACCTGCTCTTACTGGTAGCGGGGGCGGGATTTGAACCCGCGACCTCTGGGTTATGAGCCCAGCGAGCTACCGAACTGCTCCACCCCGCGTCGGTGTCCCTTCACTGTAGGGCCCGCACATCCCGGAGGCAAATCATCCCGGGCCCGGTGGGATGATCACGTCCCGCTGGCCTGGCTCCCTGCCGTGGGCGGCCCTGACATCCACAGAACGTAGCGGACGGGCCAGCCCGATGCCGGTGGCTGGGTCAGCACGTGGGCATCCTGGATCGTCGTCAGGTTGACTACCTGGCGGGGCGGCACCCGGTAGGGGGCGAGCTCTTCCCTGCGGGTGGCGAGCAGCACCGCCTGGCGCCCGGTCCGTGCGATCCCGCCCATCGCCGCCTCCACCTCCGCCTGCGAGGCACCGGCCATGACCGCGGCCGGGTCGCCGCACATGCCGCGGACCACCTGGGTGAACTGCCGGGCCGCGACCCGGTCGAGGAGCAGCACCGGCGAACCGTTTGGTATCGCCCCGCACAGGCCGCGGATGGCGTCGAGCTCCCCGATGCCCGTCCGCTGGAAGGCCGGCCCGGTGGCCGGGCTGAGCACGGGCGAGGTGGCACGCTTGCCGCCGATCCCGAACGTGGTGAACGCGGCTGGCCCCGCCAGCGCGGCGACGAAGCAGGCGACAGCGGCCGACAGCGCCACTATTCCGGCGCCCCGTTCCCTGGCCCGCGTGGCCAGCAGCGCGCAGACCCAGATCGCCGCCACGATCAGGCCGGGAAGCAGGACCGGAACGAGCTGCCGGCCCGCCCACGGCTGGTCGGGGATGGTGTCGGGCCGCCAGAGCACCGTGACCGCCCCCCAGCCGATGATCATCAGCGGCAGCGCCCAGGCACGGGCCATCCCGGTGGGGTCCCGCCAGGTGATCAGCGCCCGCAGGCACCGCCGCGTGAGCAGGGCGAGCCCGGCCACGCCGAGCAGAAGAGCAGGCGCACCCAGGTACCAGATCACCCAGTACAGGCTGTCCTCCGCGTACAGCCGCCGCGGGTCCACCGGCAGCTGCGATATCCGCTGCAAGGCCGCGATGTACGGGTTCGGGGAACCATCGACCCGCTGCAGGTACGGGCGAATGACGAAGCCGACCGCCACCGCCACCACGAGCACCGCACCGGCCTCGGGCAGCCAGCGCAGCGGGCGGGCGCGCAGCAGCCGGACCACGTGCCGCCGGATCGGCTCCACCAGCCCGGCGGTGGCGCCAGCCAGGGTCACCGCCAGGAACGCGGCGGCGGCCAGCGTGACCAGGGCAAGGCCCGGGGCCAGCGCCCCCATCAGCGGCCCAGCAAGCGCGAAACCGCCGGCCAGCCCGTAACCGGCTCCGGCCAGCAGGCCACCGCCGAACGGCAGTGCCTGCGGCCGGCGCACGGCCAGCAGCGTTCCGAGGAACACGATGGCGGGCAGCAGGTCCACCAGCGAACTGATCCCCACCAGGACCGTCAGCCCCAGCGTGAACCCGGCGAGCGCGGCCAGGATGCGGGACTGCCGGGGTGCGAGCGAGTCCACCACCAAGCACAGACCGCCAAACAATAGAACCTGCGTCAAAATCTCGCTGAACGCCGACCGGCTGGTGTATGTCTCGGGCAGGGTGAGAGCCAGCAGGAAGGCGCCAGCCGGGGCCCACTGCGGTCCCGCCAGCCTGCCGGTGAGGCCGCCCACGGTGAGCACCGCGAACGCGCCGAGCAGTGGGCTGATCGCCGCACCGCCGGCCAGCCCGTGTTCCCACAGGCCGGCTGCGAGCACGATCGGGAGGCCGGCCGCCAGCCGGGGCACAATGGCTCCCGCGTGGCTGACAAAACCGAAGCTGGAGAAGGTGAGGCCGGGGTGGCTGCCACCGAATGCCGCGAGCGAGGACGGGATCGGCAGCGACCCATGCGCGGCTATCCAGAAGCCGAACTGGAAATACGCCCCCGGGTCACGGTCCACGATCAGCTGGGGCGAATTAAACCGGAGCTGCCAGAGGGCGAATCCGGCCGCCACCGCCACCGTTCCCGCCAGTCCCCACCAGTTGGACCAGCCCGCCGTCCTGGCCGCGGGCCCGCCGCGCCGCCGCGCGGCGGGGCCAGGCCAGCGGCCAGGAAGCTGCCGCCCGGTCATCAGGATCAGGCCGACCGCGACCGGCACGGTGATCAGCACCATCGGGACCGGCAAGAACCTGCCAGCCAGCAGCAACGGCAGGCCGGCCAGCAACCAGGCGGTGACCACCAGCATGGGCAGCACGGTGATGAGCGCGAACGCCTTGCCGCCGGGATCGGCACCGCGGTGCATCCCGAGCCGCCGCAGGCTGAGCGACGGCAGCGCACCGGTGACCCGCGAGCGGCCACCCAGGGTCTGCCCGCCAGTCGGGTGAGGTCCCGGACGCACGTCTTCCACTGTAGATCGGAACGCGCCGCATCCAGCAGAAGCTCAATGACCGATTCCGCCTAATAACCCCGCATACCATAACCTCTCGGGGTGACAATGGGGCCACCCCCCGCGCGATCCACGAGCCAGGCCGAGGAGCGATGAGCCGCTACGACGATCCGGAGGGCACCGGCGAATTTCCGCCGTCCGGGAAACGACGCATGGGGCTAGGCCGGCGGCGGCCCGGCGATGACACCGGCGCGTGGAGCAGCCAGGACCCGGGCCACCAGGACCGCTCATCCGGGCTGGGTGCCCAGGGCAGCCCAGGCCCGCAGCGCACCCGCAGCCGGCTGCTCGGCACGCACCCCGTGCTCGGCCTCGTCGCGATCATCTCCACCGTCCTGCTGGTGGGAGTCTCGCTGGTGGCCTACGCCGCTGTGCGCAACGTCTACGACGGCATCAACCACGAGAGCATCACCGCCCAGATGCTCGGCAACCGTCCGCCCAAGCTCAACGGCTCGACGAACATCCTCATGATCGGCTCCGACTCCCGGGCCGGGACCAACGGCAAGTTCGGCAAGGACGTCGTCGGGTCGCGCTCGGACACCACGATGCTGCTGCACATCTCGCCCGACCACTCGCACGCCTACGTGATCAGTTTCCCCCGCGACTCCATGGTGCCGACCTACGGCTGCGTGGCCGACCAGCAGGGCCATCCGGGGCAGACGGCGGACCCGACCATTCTTGAGCCGCTCAACTCCACGTTCTCCAACGGCGGTGCCCCCTGCCTGTGGAAGACCCTGGAACAGACCACCCACATCCACATCGATCACTTCGTCGAGGTCGGCTTCAACAGCTTCAGGTCCATCGTCAACGACGTGCACGGGATCAACGTCTGCCTGCCCTTCCCCGTCCGCAACTACAAGGCTCACCTGTATCTGTCGGCCGGCATGCACAAGGTCTACGGGGCACAGGCACTGGCCTTCGTCCGCCTGCGGGAGAACATCGGCGACGGCTCCGACCTGCAGCGGATCCAGCGCCAGCAGCTCTTCCTGGCCTCGGCGATGCAGAAGATCAAGCAGACCAACCTGCTCGGCGACTACAACGTGATCAAAGACGCCGCCCATGCCGTCACCACCGACCTCAGCCTGACCCAGATGCTCGGCATCGCCAACAGCATGAAGAGCCTGAACACCCAGTCGGTGCGGTTCATCTCGGTCCCGGTCGTGACCTATCTGCCGGACCCGAACCGGGTGCAATGGGCACTCCCGCAGGCCACCGACCTTTTCTCCGCCATCGCCCATGACAACCACATCCTCAAGGCGGCGAAGGCCAAGTCCAAGCCTGTGCCCACAGTCAGCCCGTCCCGGGTGCAGCTCGAGGTGCTCAACGGCTCAGGCGTGGCGGGGGTGGCGGGCACGACAGCGACCGGGCTGGCCAACCTGGGGTTCAACGTCCTCGGCACGGGTGAGGCCCCGAACGGCTACGGCTACACCTCCTCCGTCATCGAGTACAGCTCCACCACCCAGCTGCCCGCCGTGAACACGCTCAAGAAGGAGATGGCCGGGGTGCAGGTGAAGCGGGTCGGCAGCCTCCAGGCGGGCACGCTCAGCCTGATCATCGGCTCGAAGTTCACCGGGCTGCCCGGCACGGTGAAGACGAAGGGGCCGTCGGTGTCCAGCCTGAACTCGAAGGGCATCAGCGCCAACCAGAACATCTGCAAGGACTCCGCCGCGTTCACCGGGCCGGACAGCCCGGTCCCGGCCGGCGGCTGACCACGGCGGGGCCGGTGGAACTGTTCACGAACTGGCACTCCTGGCCGCAGGCAGAGGCGGGGCTGCGCGAGCGTCTGCCCGCCGCCACGGTGACGCGGGTGGGCCGGGCGGTGGCTTTCGCCGCCGGCCAGCACGGTGACCAGCGCCGCCCGACCGGAACTCCCTACACCGAGCACTTACTCGAAGCGCTGGAGGTGCTGGCCTGCGGGGCCGGGGTGACCGATCCCGACCTGCTGTGCGCGGCGGTCCTGCACGACGTGGTGGAGGACACTACCTGCACGTTGACGCAGGTCGCGGACGAGTTCGGCGCCCGGGTCGCCGAGCTCGTCGGCTGGCTGACCATCCCCCCGCCGGCGCCGGGAGCCCGGGGCCAGGACAAGGCCGCCGCCAAGGAGGCCTACCTGCGAGGCCTGCGCCACGCCCCGCGTGACGCCATCCTGGTCAAGCTCGCCGACCGGGCCAGCAACGTGCAGACGCTGCGGAACCTCCCGCCCGCCCGGCAGCGCGCCTAC
Source organism: uncultured Actinomycetes bacterium (assembly GCA_963741615.1). GTDB lineage: Bacteria > Actinomycetota > Actinomycetes > Streptosporangiales > Streptosporangiaceae > UBA9676. The sequence continues at coordinate 129,676 of CAVUIU010000027.1, read as the reverse complement.
TACGCCCAGACCGTCGAGCACATCGTCCCGCTCGCCGCCGCGGAGCCCTGGTTCAGCTACTGGTACGCCTCCTGGCAGGCGGATTTCGCCGATCTGGAGCCGGGCGGCCCGTCCGGCCCGTCCCGTGCCGCGGGCGGCTCCCGGCTCATCCGGGACACCTCCAGCCAGACAAGCAGGCCAACCGGGTACACGAAGTAGCCGAACCTGGTCGCTGGCGCCAGCACGAACATCGCGGTCAGCCCGATGACCAGCCGCCAGGTCGCGGCGGGCACGCTGCGCGGCGGGCGGAACACCAGGCTCGCGATGACCGCCAGCCCCGCCAGCGCGAGCAGCGCCACCGCGATCAGGTGGCCGGTGTACCCGGTCTCGGCAAGCAGGCGGCCAGGAAGCGGGCTCACCGCCGCGGACTTGATCCTGGCCAGGCCGAGCGGGAACGCGATCGTGTTCTGCACCATCGACCGCGGTCCCAGGACCGCCACCGGCCCCACCACCGCGGCGAAGACCACCAGCGCGGTCGCGGACATGCTCAGCGCCGCCCGGCGGCCATCCCTGGCCGCCAGCAGCACGGCCGCCACCACCAGGGCCGGCCAGGCGGTCGCCTTCATGGCCGCGGCGGCGCCCAGCGCGAGCCCGGCCAGCACCGGCCGCGGCCGCTGCCACAGCAGGGCGAACCCGAGGCACTGGCAGGCGAGGACGGGGACGTCGGTGCCGCCGACGGTCAGCGAGAACGCGATCACCGGCGACGCCGCCACCAGCGCGGTCCAGCGCACCACATCGCGGGTGCCCGCGATGGCGAGCGCGGCGGCGAACACTGCCACGAAGCCGGCGCCGAACCAGATCCGGGGATCGGTGAGCGTGGAGACCCCCAGCAGGACCCGGGGAATCCCGAACGCCGTCATCGCGGGGAGATAGGGGTCGAACACGTTCGGGTTGTGCGTGGCCGCGAGCACCGCGGGCCCGGCATAGGGAGTGCCACGGTGCACCAGCATGGCTGCCGACTGGTTGATCACCGCTACCTCGGGCTGCTGGAGGCGGTCAGCGGCCATCAGCCACATCGGCGCGACCAGCGCTCCGGCCACGCTGATCACCAGCGCCAGGTCCAGCCCGCGGGACTTCCACACCAGCACCGCCATCGCGGCGAGCAGGTAGGAACAGCCGGCGAACACCCCCCACAGCCGGTGCGCCTGGTAGGTGGTGACCATGGCCATGGCCACCGCGAACCCGGCGGATCCGGCGAAGACAAGGGTCATCCAGAGGCGCGGGACCGCGGCAGGCGACGGCCAGCCGAACCGGCGCGGCGCCGGGCGGTCCGGCGGCGCCTGCCTCAGCGTAAGCATCGACATGCAACCCCCAACGAGGGCGATCTTAACGTCTGGCCTTCTCCCGCCCGGGCACGCCCCACCGGTGCTTATCGTGGCTGGTCACATCGCCTCCCCAGCCGTGGATCAGATAATCGGGGGCCGGCCATCCAGCGTCATCCGCCAGGCGGTGCGTGCCGACATCGGCCGCCGCCAGCCGGGATCCATCCGCCATCCCTGCGCGAAGCCGGACACCCAGGCCCGCACCGCGGCCGCCGAGCGCTCCCGCACCACCGTCAGGGTGAACCAGTTCAGCAGGTAGGCGGCGGCCAGCGGCCAGGGCAGGTTCCGGCGGGCAAGCAGCACCCGGTTCCTGCCGTCGAGCCGGTAGAACGTGGCATGCCGCGCGTTCGGCAGCGCGGGGTGGCACATCCGGGCCCCGGCGTCATACTCGAGCCGGTAGCCCAGGCCCAGCAGCCGCCAGGCCAGGTCGGTCTCCTCGTGCGCGTAGAAGAACGCGTCCGGCAGCCCGCCCGCCTCCAGGTACGCCGCCCGCCGGATGGCGCAGGCACCCCCCGCGAACGTGGTGACCGGCGAGGACCGCTCCGGATCGCCGGCCCGCAGCCGCGGCACGTGCCAGCGCGCTCCCGGTCCCCCCTCCGGGTCCACGACCCGGAACGACATCACCGCAAGACCGGGATCAGCGGCAAAACGACTGGCGACATACGACCCGAGCCGGCTGTCCGGGAACCACCCGTCGTCGTCGAGGAAAATCACCACATCCCCGACGCAAGCCTGCACGCCAGCGTTGCGCCCCCCGGCAACACCAAGATTTTCCGGAAGCTTGACCAATTTCACACCTGGCGGCGGCGACGGCACGTCGGCGCCGTTCCCGACCACCACCACCTCAAGCTCGGCGTCCTCCTGCGCCAGCACGCTGCCAATGGCCCGGCTCAGCTCGGCCGGCCGGTCCCCCATCGTGAGGATCACGCACGACAGCTTCACCTGGTCACCGCCCGCGGGCCCGCAGGGTCGCCGCCCCTCACTTCAGCCGCCGGGAGGCGACGATCGCGACGAGGTGCGCGACGACCATGAGAGCGGCGATGACCAGGCACACCACGACGAGCACGCGGGTGGCGGTCAGGCTGCCGGCGATGGCGTCGATGATCGCCGCGATGAGGATCAGCAGCGAGAGCTCGACCGCCTGGATGATGCGGTGCACCTTGAGCGCGGCGGCGAGACGGCGGGCCAGCGCCAGGCCGGAGCCGCGCGGCGCCAGTGCCGTGTCCTCGTGGGTCTGCGGCAGGCCGGACTTGGCGCGGGCCACGATCACGTTGTCGGTCTCGGCCTTGACCAGCATCGCAAGCAGGGCCGCCGCCAGGCCTGCTGTCACGTAGGGGCCGGAGACCGTGAGGTGACCCTGGGCGCGGAAGCCGAGCCCGGCCAGCAGGGCGGCTTCGCCCAGGTAGTGGCCGATCCCGTCGAGGTAGATACCGGTGGCCGAGGTCCTGCCGCTCCACCGGGCCAGCTCGCCGTCGGAGCAGTCGAGCAGCAGGTAGGCCTGGATCAGCAGCGCGGCAACGATGGCCGACCACAGCCCGCCGAGCGCGACCACCGCCCCCGCGGCTACCCCGCAGACGATGAATCCGACCGTGACCGCGTTCGGTGACCAGCCCAGGCGGGCGAAGACCCAGGTCGCGCGCGGAGAGACCCGGCGCATGTAAAGGCGGCCGGCCCAGTGCTCATCGTTAAGCCGATCAATGACTGCCGGGGGCTGGCCGGTAGCCCTCAGCTCAGCCAGCGACGGACCGGACATACTCCTCCACTCGCGCCCCCGCCTGCGCCTCGGTCAGCCCGAGGCGCTCCAGGATGGTGTACCGGCCGGGGCGCATGCCGGGGGCGCACACCACCGCCTTGGTGAACTCCGCCGCCGACAGTCCCAGATCCGCAGGGGAACGCGGGAGATTGTGCCGGGTCAGGCACGCGGACACAAGCTCAGCCTGGCCGGCGTCCCCCCGCAGCTGCGCACAGAACAGCGCTCCCACCCCGGCCAGCTCCCCGTGCGTGCCGGCGTCCGGGTAGAGCTTGTCGATCGCGTGCAGGATCTCGTGATCGCCGCCGCTGCACGGGCGGCTGGAGCCGGCCACGGTCATCGCCATCCCGGACAGGATGAGCGCCTCCGCCAGCACGGTGAGGAACTCGTCGGAGGCGATGGTGCCCGGCTGATGCAGCACCGCCTGGGCCGCCGACCGCGCCAGCGTGACCGCCAGCCCGTCGATCCGCTCCCCCGTGTCCGCCGCGGCGATCTCCCAGTCCGCGATGGCGGACAGGTTGCTGACCACGTCGCCGATTCCGGCCCTGACCTGCCGGTCCGGCGCCGCATGCACACTGTCCAGATCCACCACCACCGCCACCGGGGGCGCCACGCCGTAGGAACCCTTGCCCGACTCGTGCACCAGCGAGCACGTCGGGGAGGCGATGCCGTCATGGGCGAGATTCGTCGCGACCGAGACCATGGGGATGCCGGCCATGTTCGCCGCGAACTTCGTCACATCGATGGTCCGGCCACCACCGATGCCGGCCACCGCCTCGTAGGAGCCTGCCCGCAGCGCCTTGCCGAGACCGACCGCGCTGTCCACGGTGCCGTCCTCGACCCGGAAGAGCTCCGCCTCCCCGATCGCCAGCCGGGTAGCGACATCATCGCCGTGGACACCGGGCCCGACCACGACCGCGACCCGCCCCTCGGTCGCGATCCGCCGGTCAGCCAGCAGCGGGCCGAGATCGGCGATGGCGCCGCGCCGCACGTCCACGGCGAGCGGCGCGGGGACCAGCCGGGCCAGGAGCGGCATGAGCCTCCTCCCTCAAGGTGTGCGGCGGCTCCCCGGGGGGACCGGCGGCGGATGACGGCGGGTGAACGGGCCTGGCGCGGGCCTGTTCCCCAGCGCGCTGCCCTGCGCGTCATCCGCGAGACTAGCAGCGGGCGGCGATCTCCCGTGCCCGGCGCAAGTCGGCGTGGTTGTCGACCTCGACCCAGTCCACCACCCCGATCGGCGCCGCCGCGATCTGCCCGCCCCGGTCGGCGAGTTCCTGATAGCCGTCCTCGTAGTACAGGCCGGGATCGCGCCGCCAGGTGGCCTCCAGCGCGTCGGCGAGCATCCCCGCGGCCCCGGCCTCGATCAGGGTGGCCCCGATGTACTCGCCCTGCGCGAGCGCCGGGTCCATCTGCTTGGTGATGCGGGCCAGCAGCCCCCGCTCGTCGAGGACGACCTTCATCTCCTCCTCGGCGAGCGGCTTGACGTCGTCGATCGCGATGATCACCCCCGCCGCGCCGCGGGCGGCGAGCAGTGTCTTCTCCACGCTCACCGGGTGCACGGTGTCGCCGTTGACCAGCAGGGCGCCGTGCCGCAGGTACTCGCGCGCCAGCCAGAGCGAGTAGGCGTTGTTCCAGTCCTGGGCACGGTCGTTGTGCACCAGCGTCAGGCTCACCCCATGAGCCCGTTCCAGGTCGGCCGAGGCGTCCGCGATCACCTCAGCCGCGTGCCCGACCACCACCGCGATGTCGGTGAGCCCGGCGGCCGCCAGGTTACGCAGCGCGATGTCGAGGATGGTGGTCGCCCCGGCCACGGGCAGCAGAGTCTTGGGCAGCTCGTCGGTGTCGGGGCGCAGGCGCCTCCCGGCACCGGCAGCCAGCACCAGCCCGATCACCAGCGTTCCTCCTCTCGGGCCGCCAGCCGGCGGGAAAGCCCGGACCAGCACAAGAGCCATCTAAGATACGCCGTCAGCGGCCCCGGCAACAGGGCGCGCGCAGGCGGGGCCAGCCCGGGTCAGCGCCGCCGGTAGAGTCCGCGTCATGCGGACGGTCGCGGTGGTGCTCGCAGGCGGCTCGGGCGAGCGGTTCGGCACAGCAGTTCCCAAGCAGCTCCTCCCGCTGGCCGGGCGGCCGATGATCGAGCATTCCGTCGCCGCGTTCGAGCGGGCCCCCGGGGTGGACCGCATCCTGGTGGTCATGGCCGCCGGTCATGCTCACCAGGCGCGGGCGGTGCTCTCGGCCGGCGGTTACGCCAAGCTGAGCAAGATCATAGATGGCGGGTCCACCCGGACGGGGTCCACCCGGCGGGCCATCGCCGAACTCGGCGACGAGGAGTGCGACGTCCTGTTCCACGACGCCGCCCGGCCGCTGGTCAGCCAGCAGATCATCGCCGGCTGCGTGGCGGCGCTCACCGGCCACCGGGCGGTGGGGGTGGCCATCCCCTCGTCCGACACCATCGCCGTCGTCAGCGGGGGGGTGATGACCGGCATGCCACGCCGGGACAGCCTGGCCCGCTGCCAGACCCCGCAGGGGTTCCGGCTGTCGGTGATCCGCCACGCCTACCAGCTCGCCGACGCCGACCCCGGCTTCGGCGGGCTGCCCGCGACCGACGACTGCGGGATCGTGCTGCGCTACCTTCCGGAACTCGGCGTTCACGTGGTGCCGGGCAGCGAGCGCAACATCAAGATCACCTATCCGCGTGATCTGGCCATCGCCGAGTCCCTGCTGCGGGAGCCGGTAACGGCCCGGGTTCCCGGGAAGCCCGGGAACCATAACCAGGGATGAGGCTGCGAGGGCTGGTGAGAAAACCGAAGCCCCACGCCATATGCATGGTGACCAGGGCCACCGGCAGCCAGGCCAGCGCCGGGACGGGCAGGGCGCGGGCGGCGGTCGCCGCCACCGCCAGGATCCCGGCCAGGTACGCCGCTGGCGCCAGGAAGCCCAGCGTCAGCCAGGCCAGCGCCGGCCAGGGGCCGAGTACGCCGCCCGCCAGGCCCAGCAGGCCCGCCAGCAGGCCCGCGGCGACCACGGCAAGCGCCACCGGCGGGGCAAGGTAGCGCAGGTTGATCGTCCCCGCGTGCTGGCGGGAGACCACCCGGCGCCAGCGCCCGTAGTGGAAGTACTGCCTGGCGAGCGCGGCGACGGAGGCGCGGGGACGGTAGGTGACCCGCAGCGCGGGCTGGAACCAGATCAGCCCACCGGCCTGCCGGATCCGGTGGTTCATCTCCCAGTCCTCGGCCCGCAGATAGCTCTCGTCATAGCCGCCCACCTGTTCCAGCGCCGTCCGCCGGTAGACGCCCAGGTACACGGTGTCGGCCGGCCCGGCCCGGCCACCGGTGTGGAAACGCGCGCTGCCGACTCCCGCCGGCGAGGTCATGGCCCAGGCGACGGCCTGCCCGAACGGGGTCACGCCCTCGGCGGCCATGATGCCGCCGACGTTGTCCGCACCGGTCTCCTGCAGGGTCCTGACCGCTTGCTGCAGGTATCCCGGGGGTATCAGCGCGTGCCCGTCCACCCGGGCGACGATCGGATGGCGGGACGCCTTGATCGCCACGTTGTTCGCGGCGGGGATGAGCCCGCTGGGGTTGGCCACCACGGTGACCCGGGGATCGGCGGCCAGGCGCGCCGCTATCTCGTGGGTGGCATCGCGCGAGGGACCGACCGCGAGCACCACCTCGACCTCGGCCGGGTACTCCTGCGCGAGCACATGCCCGACGGCCTCCTCCAGGTTCCGCTGCTCGTCCCGCACGGGCATGATCACCGACACCGGCGTGCGGGTCGTGATGGCAGCCCGGCCGGGCTGGCCGGGCCGGCCTGGTCGGGCTCCGCGGGCCGGGTGGGCTGGGCGGGCGACTGGGGTACGTCGTTCATGACGAGGTAACCGTACCCGCGATACGCCGCCCGTGACGCGGACACGGCACCGCCATGCGGGCGCGTTTACAGGCCGGAGTCCTCCAGCATCTCGGTCACCAGAGCAGCGATCGGGGACCGCTCCGAGCGGACCAGGGTCACATGCGCGAACAGCGGGTGCCCCTTGAGCTTCTCGATCACCGCCACCACCCCGTCGTGCCTGCCCACCCGCAGGTTGTCACGCTGGGCGATGTCGTGGGTGAGGACCACCCGTGAGCCCGAGCCGATCCGCGACAGCACCGTGAGCAGCACACCGCGCTCCAGCGACTGGGCCTCGTCCACGATCACGAACGAGTCGTGCAGCGAGCGGCCGCGGATGTGGGTCAGCGGGAGCACCTCGAACATGTCCCTGGCCAGCACCTCGTCGATGACGTCCTGCGAGGTCACCGCCGACAGGGTGTCGTAGACCGCCTGCGCCCACGGGTTCATCTTGTCGGCTTCCGAGCCCGGCAGGTAGCCAAGCTCCTGGCCGCCGACCGCGTACAGCGGGCGGAACACCACCACCTTGCGGTGCTGGCGCCGGTCCATGACCGCTTCCAGCCCCGCGCACAGGGCGAGCGCCGATTTCCCCGTGCCTGCGCGCCCGCCCAGCGAGACGATGCCGATGTCGGGGTCGAGCAGCAGCTCGAGCGCCACCCGCTGTTCCGCGCTCCGGCCGCGCAGCCCGAACGCCTCCCGGTCGCCGCGGACCAGTCGCACCGACTTGTCCGGGAGCACCCGCGCGAGGGCGCTGGAGCCGCTGGCCGTACCCCCAGCCAGCACGAGCCCGGTGTGGCAGGGCAGTTCCCTGGCGGCCGGGAGGTCAAGCTTCCCGGTCTCGTACAGCTCGTCGATCTCGGCCGCGGTGATGTCCACCTCGGCCATGCCGGTCCAGCCGGAGTCGGGGGGCAGTTCGGCCCGGTACTCCTGCGCGGTCAGGCCGATGGAGGCCGCCTTCACCCGCAGGGGCAGATCCTTGCTGACGAGGACCACGTCGTCCCCCTCGGCAGCGAGGCTGCGCGCGACCGACAGTATCCGCGTGTCGTTGTCACCGAGCCGGAAGCCGGGCGGCAGCACCTGGGGGTCGGCATGGTTCAGCTCGACCCGGACGGTCCCGCCCAGGTCGCCGACCGGGAGGTCGGCGTCGAGGCGCCCGTATGTGATCCGCAGGTCGTCCAGGTGCCGCAGGGCCTGGCGGGCGAAGAAACCCAGTTCGGGATGGTGGCGTTTGGCCTCCAGTTCGGTGATGACCACGACGGGCAGGACAACGCGATGCTCGGCGAACCGGCCGATGGCCGCCGGGTCGGCGAGCAGAACGCTGGTGTCCAGGACATACGTGTGCCGCCGGGCGCTGGCTGCGCTGGCTTCTTCAGCACGGGGGCTGTCGGTGTCGCTTCGGGTACTGCTGTGCCGCGCTGAGCGGCGGTCAGAAGAACTGGCCACTCGTTCTCCCCTGGGCGCCGGGGTAGGCGCCTCGTTCGGACACAGAAGTGTCGGTCAGACCGGGACCGCCCCGCGAAAGGCCGGTCGCCGGCCCTTCGCTCGTCTCGCCTGTGTGCTCCGGCAACAAGCTCGAGGATGTCGAGGGCCTTCCCGGCGGGCGGCGACGCACCGCCCATCCAGCTCTGACGGTACCTGGGCTGGGCCTGTCCCGGAAGTACCTGTGCACCGCGTCACAGTCACGCCGATGCGCTGGTGGTCAGGAACCGAACCGCCGGTGACGCGCCGCGTACGAGCGCAGGGCGCGCAGGAAATCGACCCGCCGGAAGGCCGGCCAGTAGGCGTCGCAGAAGTAGAACTCCGAGTGCACGCTCTGCCACAGCATGAACCCGCCAAGCCGCTGCTCCCCCGAGGTCCTGATGACCAGGTCCGGGTCGGGCAGGCCCGCCGTGTACAGGTGGTCGGCGATGTGCTCCACGTCGAGGATCTCCGCGAGTTCCTCGATGCTGGTGCCCTTGGTGGCGTGATCGTAGAGCAGGGACCTGACGGCGTCCGCGATCTCGCGCCTGCCGCCGTACCCGACGGCGACGTTCACCAGCAGCCCCGGGGTGTCCGTGGTGGCCTCGGCGGCGTCCTTGAGCACCTGCGCCGTCTCCGCCGGGAGCAGGTCGAGGGCGCCGACCGGCTTGACGTGCCAGCCCTGGGCGACCAGTCCCTGCACGGTGGTCTCGATGATCCGGAGCAGCGCCTCGACCTCGGCGTCCGGGCGGGCGAGGTTGTCGGTGGACAGCAGCCACAGGGTGACCACCTCCACGCCGGCCTGGCGGCACCAGGCGAGCAGTTCGAAGATGTGATCGGCGCCCTTCTGATGGCCGGAACTCACGTCGGCCAGGCCGGCGGACCGCGCCCACCGCCGGTTGCCATCCAGGATCACCCCGACGTGCCGCGGGATCGAGTGCCCCGAGAGCGATGCCTCCAGCCTCCGCTCGTACAGCCGGTAGACGAGATCGCGAAATCCCATCCCAACCTTCTCTCCGCTGATGCCTTGCTGACGCCGGAACGGCCAGATGCCGCGCCGGGTGATAACCCGGTGAGCGCTGTGGCCTCTGTGGGCGGTGAGGCTAGCGGGGCAGCAGTGCCATCGCCACTGAGCACGCTATCAAGGATGTCACCACCGGGCCGCGATCGTGACAGCTGGCGCCCCGGGACGGCCGGGCCTGCCCAGCGGGCGGACCGGCTCTTTCATCGTGCCACGCCGGGAGCCATGCCAGCACACCGAACACGGGCAAGATCCAGTAAAGCCCCGGCCAGGGCGCCGTCAAGCCGGGCAGGCCACGGCCCCGCCGTCGGCGTGAGCCGGACGCGGGGCTGCGGTACCGGCCGGGCCGGGCGGGCGGGGCCGGGCCAGGCCGGTCAGCCGATCGACTTGACGATGGCCTCGTCAAGGCTGGTGAACGAGGACAGGTACTCCCGGCGCTCCCGCTTCATCCGGGCCACCATCGCCTCGTACTCGTCCATCCTGTCCTGCCGCTCATAGAGCCGGCGAGGCTGGAGGAGTTCGATGTCCCCGATCCCCGGCACCGATTCGGCGATCTCGTACCCGAAGTCCGGGTCGGTGGTCCAGCTGATGGTGCCCTCCACGAGCGCCTGGACGATGGCGGACGAGTCCGGGATGGTGAGCTTCTTGGACCCCTCATGCTCGTCACCGCCCCCCACCCGGCCGGTGTTCAGCACGAACACCTTCATCTCGTGGCCGTCGAGCAGTTCCAGCATCCGGTTGCCCATGTCGGACATGTCGCGCGGGAAGAAGGGGTTGGTCCCGGGCACGCGCAGGAACTTGCCCTCTTCGTCCTTGCCGCCGGCCGAGGTGCCGGTGGTCTCGCCCAGCATGAAGTACGCGGCGGCCCGTGCCCGGTCCAGGCGCGCCACACCGGGCACGATGTTCTCGTTCCGGTTGAGGATGAGCAGGAACTCCGCTGGCGGGATGTCGTTCGCCGGCCACGGGTCGACGTAGGAGAAGGGCCAGGTCGTGCGGCCGTTCTTGGTGTAGGAGGTGTCGAAGAAGTTGACGGTCCCGGCGCCGTTGACCGAGACGTTCTCCAGGTAGGCGTCCGGCTTGATGGTCGCGTGGTAGATGGCGGGCTCGAAGTCGGGATCGAGCCCGAAGGTCTTGGCGAAGCAGCCGTTCTCGGTCGTGTAGACCCGGCCGCCGGGCATGAGCGCGATGAAGTCGTCCTGGGCCGGCTTGCTCCCCAGCTGGGTGGTGAAGGTGGTCGTGGTCTTGCCGGTGCCGGACAGGCCCACGATGAGGATTGCCCGCGGCCGGCCGCCGACCGGCATCACCTTGCACCCCGCGTGCAGGGCCAGGCCACCGCGGTCGTAGACGATGTTGTTCCACATCCGCAGCCCGCCCTTCTTCGACTCACCGAAGTAGTCGGAGTTGAGCACGCGGGTGATATTGCAGGAGAGGTTGACGGCGATGACCCGGTCGTCCGGGTAGCCGGGAGCAGGGAGGTTCGGCGTGTAGATGACCGTGGTGTCCGGCTCCCAGGTCGCCGGGTCGTAGTCGTCATCCACGGGGTAGTACAGCTGCTGCTGCATGCCCGCCACGTTGGCGTTGGCGGCCTCCATGAGCAGCCGTGCCCGGGTCCGGAAGCCAGGGTCCGACCCGATGTAGCCGTCCACGACCACCACGTGGCTCTCGGCGATGTAGGCGTCCTGCTCCGCCGCGACGCGGTCGAATTCCGCCCGGGTCATCGTTTGCCTGGTGGCATTGGTCGAGTCTTCGACGATGTAGGTTGACCGTGTGCTGCGGGAGTCCACCTTCGCCTTCACCGCGACATTGCCAAACTCAGTGAGCACCGCGTTTGGCATTTCCTCCGCCAGCTCGCGAAGACGATCCGCGGGCCGATTCCACTCCACCTTTGCCGCTTTTACCTCGTGCGCCACGTGCTCCTCCTCCTGGGCGCGCCCTTGCACGCTCCGTGCCCGGGACTGCGTTCCGCAGCACACAGCCATGTGCGCCCTGCGCTGCGGGATCTGGGGAGTGTACCCCGGCATGACCCAGTCAATTGCGGATGGCCCGGCGCTTATGCCCCGCCCCTGCGCGGATGATCGGCGCGCGGTCGCCGGGGCGGGGCCGGCCTAGGCCGGCAAGCACGGCGAGATCCCTTGGGAGAAGGGCGAAAACCATGTCCGGCGAGGTACGGGAAAGCCCACATTTGGCCGGTACTCGGCGATGCCGGCGGCGCTTTCCCTGGCCTTTGGTTTAGACTTTTGGTTTAAACCGCTGGCGGCAATTCATGGCTGGTCACGCGTGCGGCCCCTCCGCGCGAACCGCCTCCACACGGCGCAACGCCTCCCGCAAGTCGGAGAGCCAGGAGTCCTCGTGCTCACCGACCAGCCGCACGCACCAGGCGAGGGCATCACTGCGGCTGCGGGCCACCCCGGCGTCCACGAGCGTGTCAAGCACACGCCGCTCCGACTGGCGGAGCCGGGTCATCACCGGAATGGAAAGTGTGGTGAACATCACCTTCCGGTTGTCACAGATCACGCCCCAGGAGACCTTGCGGCCGAACGTGTGCTCCGCCTCCCGGGCGATCTCGATCCGGGCGTCACGGGTCTGCTCACGGAACCGCCTGCTGCGGCCGGCCGCGGCGGCGTCGGCCTCGGCCTCGGACCGGTCCGCCGCACCCTCCGCGGTGGCGCCATCGTCCGCCGCCGGGGCGGCCTCGCCTCCGGTCGCGGAGGCAGCGGCCGATGCCCCTGGGCTGGCCAGGTGGCCGATGACCGTGATCTCCTCCCGGTCGATCGCGATCTCCGGCGCGCCCACGAACCATTCATCGGGCAGCCGGCCGGTGAACCAGCCGCGTATCTGCTCCAGCGAGTTAGCCTGCGCACTCTGCTTCTCAGTACTCATGTAATAATAATTACACATGACGGCCCCCCGCGCAATCACCCCCCCGAACGCGCACCCGAGCCGACACCCCTCCCCTGCCGCGGCCATCCCCTTTGAACGCGCACCCGAGCCGACACCCGTTCCACGCCCGCGGTCTCCCTCACCGCCCGTACGTGCAGCCCGGGCCGGCAAGCCGCGTAAAGCCGCAGGCCGAAGGCCGAAGGCAGCGGCGGTCGGCACGGGCTGCACGGGCGGGCCCCGCGCAGACGCCCTCCTCGGAAGGAAAGGGGCGCAAGACGCCCCGGGCAGGTGTTACCCCACCGGGTTGGCAGCGGCCGCCGCCGCCACGGCCGGCGCGACGCTGACGGCGCCGGCGAACCCGCTGCCCACGTCCACCGGGACGATCTGCACATCCATGCCGGGCTCGGGTGCCTGGATCATCAGCCCCTTGCCGAGGTAGATGGCCACGTGCGAGATGTAATCGGGGGCCGTCGGGTCAGTGTGGTAGAAGAGCAGGTCACCGGGCTGGAGCCGGCTCACGGGCACGGCCGGCCCAGTACGGGCCTGATCCGCGGCTACCCGTGGCATGAGCACGCCTGCCTGTGCGAACGACCACTGCACCAGCCCCGAGCAGTCGAACGCGTCCGGCCCGGCCGCGCCCCATACATAGGGCAGGCCCACCCTGCTCACCGCGGCCTTGAGAAAGGCCGTCACCTGGGCCGGGCTGAGCAGGCCACCGGTGGCGGCCGTGCCGGCTGTCCCGGGGCCGGCGGCTGCGAAACGTGTCGCTGGCGCGACCAGCAACTCGACCACCGCCGACCGGGGCAGCGCGGCCTTGATCCTGGCCTTCAGCGCCGTCAGGCGGGCACGCGGGGCACTGATCACGATCGCGTTGCCTGCCGGGAACCCGAGCGAGCGCGCCACGGTGTCGGAGACAACGGCGTTGACTCCCGCGATGCCGACGGTGCCCAGCCCGCCGACCCGGAGGGTCTCTACCTTCCGGCCGGCGACCTGGACCAGGCTGCCGGCGGGCAGCTTGGCCTGCCGACCCATGGTGTAAGAGACGGCGATCGCGCCGCCGGCGACGCTGCGCCACAGCGCCGTGTGCGATGCCGTGGGCCTGGCGGCAAAGCGGCGGAAGGCCGACGGATCCACCCCGAGCACGGCGGCGAACGCCCCGTCCACCTTCACCCGGGCGGCCTCGATCTGCTCGGCCGCGCGTACCCCGCGCATCCCCCGGACCTTCGCAACGGTTGCCATGGGCAGCGGCTTGGCGGACACGACCAGCAGATCGGCTGGCAGCAGGGTGCGCGGCGGCGCCGACGAGAGCGGGGTGTCCCCGGCCGCCGGATCGACAGTGGCAGGCGAGCCCGCCTGCCCCGGCACCGACGTTGCGGGGTTCCCGGCGCCCGCGGCAGCTGCCCGGCTGGCCGCTGGCCAGCCCGCCGCCATGATCAGCGGGACGGCGGTGGCCACGCCCAGGACGGCCACGCAGGTGCGGAGCAACCTGCTTCCTGGGACCCGGCGCCGCACGGGTGCCTGGTCACCCGGTGCGCGCCCGGGCGTGCGCGTGACGCGCCACACCCGCCTCGCCGTCCCAGCTGTCACGCCCGCCTCTATACCCGCCGCCGTTGATCAACTATCTGCGCGGCGCGCGTGAGCGGGATAAGAAAGCGCCGCCCGCAGTTCCCTAGGATCACACACCGGCAGGCGGCATGTGAAATCCCGGCATACGTAAGCGGCCGGGGCGCCGGCCACCAGGCCCCGTCCCGCCAGCAGCGGAACCACGGCCGCCGCCCCCGGCGCGTCCGCGCCAGAGTCCTCACCCGCGCCCCCCGGGGTGCCGTCGCCAAGCGCGATCACCGCGCCAGGCGGCGCCGCCAGCAGGGCCGTCGTGTGGAGGGCGGCGGTGCGCGGGTCACCGGCCGGGCCGACCACCGCGATCTCCACGGGCCCGGCCACCACGGCTTCGGCCACCGCCAGGCCCGCGCCGGCGGCCCGCGGGTACCGGGCAGCGATGGGGGCGAGCACGCCGAGCGCGGCGAGCGCGGCCTCCCGGTGCCGGGCCGACCCGGCGAGCGCCCCGTAGCTCAGCAGCGCACCCGCCGTGGCGAACGCCCCGGACGGGGTGGGGCCATCGACCGGATCGCTGGGCCGGTAGATCAGCGCCTCGCCGTCGTCGGCCGTGTCATAGAACGCACCGCCGGCGCCGGAAAACCGGGACAGAACCGTCTCCAGAAGCTGCCCGGCAAGCGTCACCCAACCCGCCTGCCCGGTCACCCCGGACAGGGCCAGCAGCCCCTCGGCCACACACGCGTAGTCCTCGAGCACACCCGCGCTGGACCCGGCCGCTCCGGCCCGGGAGGTCCGTGCCAGCCGCTGGCCGCGCACGTGCACCCGGGCGAGCAGCGCGGCCGCGTCGCCCGCCGCGGCGGTGAATCCGGGCTCGGCGAGCAGCAGCCCGCACTCGGCCAGTGCGGCGATCGCCAGCCCGTTCCAGGAGGCGACCACCTTGTCGTCGCGGCCGGGGCGGACCCGCTGCCCACGGGCTGCGAGCAGGGCAGCTTTGACAGCCGCGAAACGGTCCGGCTCGGCCGGGTCGGCCCGCGACTGCAGCACCGAACGGCCGTGCTCGAAGGTGCCGGCCGGCGTTACGCCGAACGCTTCCGCCGCGTAGCGCCCGTCCGCATCGCCGAGTGCCGCCGTGAGCTCGGCCGGGGTCCAGGTGTAGAAGAGGCCCTCCTCCCCCTCGCTGTCGGCGTCGAGCGCCGACGCGAAACCGCCTTCGGGCGTGCGCAGTTCCCGGATCATCCAGGCACAGGTCTCGCGGGCCACCCGCCGGGCCAGCGGGTCGCCGGTCCGGCGCCACAGATGTGCGTAGACCCGGGCGAGCAGGGCGTTGTCGTAGAGCATCTTCTCGAAGTGCGGCACCACCCAGCCGGCGTCCACCGAATACCGGGCAAAACCGCCACCGAGCTGGTCATACATGCCGCCCCGGGCCATGGCGTCCGCCGTGCCGGTCACCATCGCCAGCGCCCGGCCGCCAGCCGCGCCGCCCCCATCCCGCTCGCCGCCAGCGGCTCCCCCATCCCGCTCGCCGCCAGCGCCACCTCATCCCGCTCGCCGCCGGGACGCTCGCTGTGACGGAGCAGGAACTCCAGCACCATCGACGGCGGGAACTTCGGCGCCTGGCCGAACCCGCCGCGCTGCGCGTCATAGTCCGCCGCCAGCGTGGTCACCGCCTGGTCGCACAGCGCCGCCAGGTCCGCGGCCCGCGCCTGCCCACCCAGCGGCGCGCCCCGCTCCGCCAGCGTGGCGGCGATCTGCCCGGCCTGCCCGCTGACGCTGTCGCGATCCTCGCGCCAGGCCTTCGCCACCGCGAGGACGAGCCGCTGGAAGTACTCGCGCGGGAAGTAGGTCCCGCAGTAGAACGGTTCGCCGTCCGGGGTCATGAAGACGGTCATCGGCCAGCCACCCTGACCCGTCATCGCCTGGGTGGCGGCCATGTAGACCGCGTCCACGTCGGGACGCTCCTCGCGGTCAACCTTGATCGCCACGAGGCTCTCGTTCAGCAGCGTGGCGGTGTCAGGGTCCTCGAAGGACTCATGCGCCATCACATGACACCAATGGCAGGCCGAATAGCCGACCGAGAGCAGCACCGGCAGATCCCGCGCCCGTGCCTGCGCGAACGCTTCGTCGCACCACGGCCACCAATCCACCGGGTTGCCCGCGTGCTGGAGCAGATAGGGGCTGGTCGCGCCGCTGAGCCGGTTCATCGGAGCCTTCCTGTGGGCCGTCGGTTACCTCCCACCCTGCCCGGCGCCGCGCGATTCAGCCACCGCTGGTGCACGCGCGCCCGCCGTCCTGCCGGGATGACGCGCCGTCCCGCCGGAATGAGTTGCCCGGGTGCACGGTTAATGAATACGATTACCACTATCGTTTTCACCTACGGGAAGCGGATCCGAGCGGGCTACATGAGACAAGCCATGGACAGGCTGCGGTGCACGGCCAGCCGGGCCAGCCAGGCAGACCGGGCCAACCGGGCAGGCCAGGCGAGCCGGGCAGGCCGGGCCTGGAGGCCGGGCCGCTGTCGCCGTGACGCCCAGGCCAGGCCGGGGTGCCCGGTCATGCGGCCCGCCCGCCTCACCCGGCGAAGCCGGTGGCTGGGCTCGGCGGCGGGCCCGGTGGCACTGACGATGCTCGCCACGGCGTGCGGTGCCAGCGGGCCGGGCACCGCGGCGCAGCCCGGCGTGGTGAACATCGTCGCCGCGGAGAACTTCTGGGGAAGCCTGGCGAGCCAGCTGGGCGGGGCGCATGTGCGCGTACTCAGCATCGTCACCGACCCCAACACCGATCCGCACGACTATGAGACCTCCGCCTCGGCCGCCCGCGCCGTGGCCGAGGCGGGTTACGTGATCCAGAACGGCGTGGGTTACGACGACTGGATGAGCAAGCTGATCGCGGCCAGCCCCAGCCCGGCGCGCCGGGTATTCGACGTGGGCGCCTATCTGGGCAAGCATCCGGGGGACAACCCTCACCTGTGGTACGACCCGGGCTACGTCACCGTCGCAGAGAACCACATCGAGGCGGACCTGAAGGCACTCGATCCCCGGGACAGCGCCTACTTCACCGCCCGGCGCCGGGCCACCGACTCGGCCTTCGCCGCCGTCCGGGCCGAGCTCGCCCAGATCAGGCGAACCGACCGCGGCAAGCCGGTGGCCTCGACCGAGAGCATCTTCGTCTACCTCGCGCGCTATCTCGGGCTCAAGCTGATCAGCCCGCCCGCGTTCATGAACGCCGTGTCCGAGGGCAACGACCCGCCAGCGGCCAGCGTGGCCGGGTTCACGCAGCAGCTTTCGGCGCGGCAGGCCGACGTGCTGGTGTACAACAAGCAGACCGCCACGGCGCTGACGACCAGCATCCGGGAACTCGCCGCGCGCGCCCACATCCCGGTGGTCGGCGTCACCGAGACGATCCAGCCGCCGGGCACCAGCTTCCAGCGATGGTTCTCCGGCGAGCTGACCGCGCTCCGGCAGGCGCTGACCGGGGTGCCGCGATGATGGGCACCGCCCAGCGCGCGGGGCCCAGCGTGCCCGGCCCGGCACCGGGACCCGCCGGCGGGGTGATCCAGGCCGCCGGGCTTGCCGCCGGGTACGGCGGGCGGACCGTCTGGTCTGGCGCGGACTTCCAGGTCAGCGCCGGGGAGTTCCTCACCGTGCTCGGCTCCAACGGCGCGGGCAAGTCCACGCTGCTGCGCATGCTGCTCGGCATGCTGCCGCCGGCCGGCGGCACCCTGCGCGTCTTCGGCGAGCCGCCGCGGCGGGGGAACCCGGGCATCGGCTATGTGCCACAGCGCCGCGCGCTCGACCCGGACCTTTCCATCAGCGCCGAGGACATCGTGGGGCTCGGCGTGGACGGCCACCAGTGGGGGGTGCGGCTCTCCCGCCGCCGCGGCGTCCAGCGCCGGGCAGCGGTCGCCGACGCGCTGGCCGCGGTCGGCGCGGCCGGTTACGCGCGCCGGGCCGTCGGGCGGCTGTCCGGTGGCGAACAGCAGCGGCTGCAGCTCGCCCAGGCCCTGGTCGCCCGGCCGCGGCTGCTGCTGCTCGACGAGCCGCTGGCCAGTCTCGACCTGCGCAGCCAGCAGGCGGTGAGCCAGCTTGTCACGGATCTGCGCGACCGCCAGGGTTTCGCCGTCGTCCTGGTCACGCACGACATCAACCCGGTGCTGTCCGTCACCGACCGGGTCATGTACATCGCCGGGGGGAGCGTGAGCATCGGCACGCCGGGTGAGGTCATCACCAGTGAGAACCTGTCCCGTCTCTACCAGGCCGAGGTCGAGGTGCTCACCGACTCGCGGGGCCGCGTCTTCGTGGTCGGCCTCGAGGCGGAGACGGCTCATCCCCACTCGCCCGCCTCCCCGCCGGATGCCCAGTCATGATCACCACGGGCGTGATGACGCTTTCCTCCCAGGTTTCCGGCTTCACCCCCGGGCCGAGCTGGAATCTGGTCGCCGACGTCCAGGACCTGCTCAGCTTCGCCTTCATGCGCAACGCCTTCGCCGCCGGGACCGCGTCCGCCATCGTGGCCGGCCTGATCGGCTACTTCGTGGTGCTGCGCGGGTCAAGTTTCGCGGCCCACGCGATCTCCCACATCGGCTTCGCCGGTGCCGCGGGCGCGGTGCTGCTCGGCCTCAACCCCGTGCTCGGGGTGGGGGTGCTCAGCCTGTTCGCCAGCGCCGGCATGGGGCTGCTCGGCAAGCGGCTCCGCGGGCGCGATGTGGTGATCGGCCTGATCATGGCCGCGTCGCTGGGCCTGGGCTACCTGTTCATCAGCCTGTACACCGGCAACGCCCAGAACGCCTATTCCATCCTGTTCGGGCAGATCTTCGGGATCACCACCGGCGCGGTCTGGCTCACGATCCTGACCAGCGTGATCGTGCTCGCGCTGCTCGCGGCCGGTTTCCGGCCGCTGCTTTTCGCCTCCCTGGACGAAGAGGTCGCCGAGGCCCGCGGCATCCGGGTGGGGGCCATCGGGATCGGTTTCATGCTGCTCATGGCGCTGGCCGTCAGCGAGGCCGTGCAGGTGTCCGGGGTGTTGCTGATCTTCGCCCTGCTGGTCGCCCCCGGCGCCATCGCCGAGCGGGTCACCCGCAGCTGGCCACCGCCCTGGCGGTGTCGGGCACCCTGGCCGTGCTCATCACCTGGATCTCGCTGGCGCTGGCGTACTACACGCCCTATCCGGTCAGCTTCTACGTCACCGGCCTCGCCTTCGTGCTCTACATCGCCGCCCGCGCGGCGACGGCGGGAGGGGGGCTGGGCTGGCGGCTGGCCCCGCCGTGGCACAGGCATCGCGGCGCCGCGATGCGGGCCAGCGGGACTGCTACGGTGCGGATGTGAGCACGCCGGCCAGACCCGGCTGGGGCCGGGGCACGCGGGTTCGCGGAACCCGGCAGGCCGAGGCGCTGGCCACGGTCCTCGGCAGCCTGCCCGGCTTCTGGAGCGCGCAGCAGATCCACGCCGAACTGCGCCGCCGGGGCGAGCGGATCGGCCTCACCACCGTCTACCGGCACCTGCAGGTGCTCAGCGAGGACGGCCAGGTGGACACCATCCGCGAGGCCGGCGGGGAGACCCTGTACCGGCAGTGCCGCAGCGAGGCCCACCACCATCACCTGATCTGCCGGGCCTGCGGTGCCAGCGTCGAGGTCGAGGGCCGGGCCGTGGAGCAGTGGGCCGCCAAGGTGGCCGCCGAGGCCGGGTTCACGGCCGTCGATCACACCGTGGAACTGTTCGGCCTGTGCCCGCGCTGCGGCGCGTCCTGACAAGACGCCGGTCATGAGCGAGGATGCCCAGCACCGGGCCACAGAACTGCTGAAGGAGCTGTACGCCGCGGGCCGTCACCCGGCTCCGCCGCCCGGGCGGCGGAACTCGGCCAGCCAGCGGCGGGCCGTCGGCTGGTTCCCCGGGTCGGCCACCTGGTCGATCCGGACCGGCACCAGGCCGGCCTGCGCGAAGGCCTCGACCTCGGCGCGGATGATCGGCCATGGCGGCCAACATAGAGGACCGCCCGGCCGGCCCGACGTGACATCATGATCGGGTGCGCGCGCTCCGTACCCCCGAAGATCGCTTCGCGGGCCTGCCGGGCTTCGGCTACGACCCCCGTTATGTGAGTGTCGGGGATCTGCGGATGGCTTACGTGGAGGCGGGCCCGGCCGACGGGGAGCCGGTCCTGCTGCTGCACGGGGAGCCCAGCTGGTCGTTCCTGTACCGGACGGTGATGCCGGTGCTGGCCGGTGCCGGGTTCCGGGCGATCGCGGCCGACCTGATCGGGTTCGGCCGGTCGGACAAGCCGGCCGACATCGGCGATCACAGCTACGCGCGGCACGTGGAGTGGGTCCGGGCCTTCGCCTTCGACCGGCTGGACCTGCACGGGCTGACCCTGGTCGGGCAGGACTGGGGCGGCCTGATCGGGCTGCGGCTGGTCGCCGAGCACCCGGACCGGTTCGCACGGGTGGTGGCGGCCAACACCGGGCTGCCCACCGGCGACCACCCCATGCCCGACATCTGGCTGAGGTTCCGCGACGTGGTGCGCACCGCTCCGGCGCTCAGCGTGTCCCGCCTCGTGCAGTCCGGCTGCCAGACCACGCTGCCCGGCGACGTGCTCGCCGCCTACGACGCGCCGTTCCCCGACGAGAGCTTCCAGGCCGGGCCGCGGGCCATGCCCGGCCTGGTGCCGACCTCGCCGGACGACCCGGCGGCGCCGGCCAACCGGGCTGCCTGGCAGCGGCTCGCCGCCTGGGACAAGCCGTTCCTGGTCGCGTTCAGCGACCGCGACCCGATCACCGGCGGCATGGCCCCCATCCTGAAGCGCGCCATCCCCGGGGCCGCCGGTCTGGAGCACCCGGTGATCGCGGGTGCCGGTCACTTCCTGCAGGAGGACGACGGAGAGCGGCTCGGGGAAGTCATCGCCGCCTTCCTCCGCGCACACCCGCCGGGCGGCTGAGGCGGGCACCCCGGGCCCGGTCGCCCGTTGCGGCCGCTCCAGTCGTGCCGGGCACGTATTTTGGGGCGATGGAGGAGAACCATGCCCGCCGGGTCGCCGACGCCCTTCGCGCCCGCGGCATCAACGCGCACTTCGCCGAGGTCAGCACCTACCAGTTCGGCGTGCGGGTGTCCCTGCCCGACGGGCGCGAGGCGGAATGGGACACCGACGGGACGGCCGGGCTTGAGGCCCAGGTCATGCAGGACGGCGATCTCGTCGGGTACGTACCCGAGATCGAGGGCTCGGAGGACTTCACCGAAGAGCAGGTGATCGACGCGATCGCCCGGGCCGACTACGACCAGCCCATCGGCCGCGAGCGCGCGGAAGCGCCCCCGCCCGGCCCGGCCCTGGCCCCCGAAGGTGGGCTGTTCCGCCGGTTCCGGGACGGTTTCCGCTACCGCTAGCGCCGCGGGCGCGGCGCCCAGACCTTGATCGTGGTGGGTTGTATGCGCCTGACACATAGAACCCACCACGAAAGGTGGCCCACCCTTAGGCGGGGTCGCCCACGCGCTGCGGTACCGGCAGCCGGTGCGGCGCGGGCGGGAGGCTGCCCTCCTCCCGGATGCCATAGCGCGCGTACAGGCGGCGCAGCGGGCGCGGCGCCCACCAGTTCGCCCGCCCCAGCAGCCGCATGGTGGCCGGCACCAGCAGCACCCGGATGATGGTGGCGTCCACCACCAGGGCGATGATCATGCCGACGCCCATCAGCTTGATGAACGTGATGCCGGACGCCGAGAACGCGCCGACCACGATCACCAGCAGCAGCGCCAGGCTGGTGATGATCCCGCCGGTTCGCTGCAGGCCCCCCGCCACCGCCGCGGTGTTGTCCCCGGTGAGGTCGTATCGCTCACGGACCCGGGACAGCAGGAACACCTCGTAGTCCATGGACAGGCCGAAGATGATCGCCAGCATCAGGATCGGCATGGTGGGGTCGATGGTCCCGGTCGGTGTGAACCGCAGCAGCCCGGACAGGTGCCCCTCCTGGAAGATCCACACGACCGCGCCGAACGTGGCGGTCAGCGACGCCGCGTTCATCACGATGGCCTTGACCGGCAGGACCACAGACCCGAACGCCAGGAACAGCAGCACGAACGTGGCGAGCGCGACCACCAGCGCCATCCAGGGCAGCGTGTGGCCGAGGCTGGCCAGTTCGTCCACGAGCTGCGCGGTGACGCCGCCCACGTCGACCCGCGCCCCGGCCGGCGGCGGCACCGCGCGCACCCGCGTCACCAGCGCCCGCGCCGCCGCGGACCCAGAATCGGCTGCATAACGAAGGTCCACCCGGGCCACCGTGCCCGCGGCGGCGGTCACCTGCCCGGTGACGACACCGGGAACCTGCTCCAGGCGGGTCAGGTAGCCGGCCAGGGCGGCCCGCCGGGCGGGGGCGCCGGCCGCCCCGCCGGCCCGGCGAACTGGACCACCGCCTCGACCGGGGTCGTCGCATTGGCCGGGAAGTCGCGGGCCAGCGCCTGCGACACCAGCCGCGGCGCCGCGGTCGCCGGCAGGGCGCGGGCGTCCGTGCCGCCCCAGGTGATGGACCGGAACGGGGAGCCGAGCGCGAGCAGCACCACGACGATCACGGCCACGTAGGCAACCGGCCGGCGCATGACGCTGCGCGCGATGCGGTACCAGGTGCCGCCGGCCTCAGCCGTGGCCGGGCGGTTCCGGCCCTGCCCACCGCGCCTGCCGCGGATGCGCAGCGCGTTGACCCGGTAGCCGAGCACCGCGAGCAGGGCGGGCATCACGGTCAGCGCGGCCAGCATGTCCACGGCGACGGTCGCCACGCCGCCGTAACCCATGGAGCGCAGGAACATCTCGGGGAAGAGCATCAGGCTGGCCAGGGCGACCGCGACGGTGACGCCGGACACGGCGACCGTACGTCCGGCCGTGGAAACGGTCCGGGCCAGGGCCTCCTCCACCGAGGGCTGGCCGCGCAGTTCCTCCCGGAACCGGGCGACCATGAACAGGCCGTAGTCGATGGCCAGGCCCAGGCCGAGGATGGTGGTGATGTTGATGGAGTAGATGGACACGTCGGTGACCAGGGTCAGCAGGCGCAGCGCGGCGAACGAGCCGAGGATGCCTATCCCGCCGATCGCCAGCGGCAGGCTGGCGGCGGCCAGGCTGCCGAAGATGACCAGCAGCAGGATGAGCAGCACCGGCATGGAGATCCCCTCGGCCCGGCCGATGTCAGCGGTGACTTCCTTGTTGATGGCTCGCTCGGTCGGGATCTGGCCGCCTGCCTGCTCGGTCAGGCCCGGGGCGCCGAGCCTGCCGCTGATGGCCTGGTAGGTCTTCAGCTGGGCGGCGTCGGTGGCGCCAGCCAGCCGGAGCACGGCATAGGTCTCATGCCCGCCACGCCCGGCGAACAGCGGCGACCCGGTGGTCCAGTACGTCTGGTAGGAGATGACCTTGTCTCTGGGAAGGGCGGACAGCGTGGCGCTCACCGCGGCCCGGTAGGCCGGGTCGCGCACGGTCAGGGCCGGGCTGCGGTAGAGCACCACCACGTCGGCCGTGTCCCGCCCGAATGCCCGCGTGGCCAGGGTGCTCGCCTGCTGGCTCTGGCTGCCCGGAGCGGTGAAGCCCCCGCCGGACTGCAGCCGGGCGAACACACCCGTTCCCCACAGCGCCGCGGCGGCCACGGCCACCGCCGCTACCAGCAGGATCAGCCGCCGACGGTGGTACACGAAACGTCCCCATGCCTCGAACATCGGCCCCTCCGCCCGCTAGACTGTTACCTGTCGTTCACCTTGGTGAACGATGTAAACTGCAAACAGTGTTAACTTGGCATACACTATTCACGGTTGTCAAGCCCATTCAGGATTGGGGGCCACGTGGTCCAGGCAGTGAGCCGGCGTGACCGCGTCCGGGCCGCGACCACCGTCGAGATCAAGCAGACCGCCAGGCGCATCCTGGTGGCTGAGGGCCCGTCGGCGGTGTCGCTGCGGGCGATCGCGCGCGAGATGGGCATGACCGCCCCTGCCCTGTACCGGTACTTCGGCAGCCACGAGGATCTGCTCAAGCATGTCGTCGCCGACATCTTCGAGGAGATCGCCGACGACATCCACCGCGCGATCATCGCGGCCGGCGAGGAGAGCGGCGGCGACATGGCGGTGAAGCTCGTCGCCGCCTGCGGGGAGTTCCGCCGCTGGTCGCTCGGCCACAAGGAGGAGTTCGGCCTGCTCTTCGGCACGCCGCTGCCGGGCCTGGAAGCCGTGCACGACGATGTGATCGACGACTGCGCGGCGAAGTTCAGCGGCACCTTCTTCGCGCTGTTCCTGGAGCTGTGGGACAGGCACCCGTTCCCCGTGCCCTCCGACGAGGAGATCGACCCGGGCCTGCGTGATCAGCTGGCGCACTACCGGGACCTGCTCGGGGTCGACCTGCCGCTCGGGGCGGGACTCACCTTCCTGCGCTGCTGGGTGCGCCTGTACGGAATGGTGAGTCTCGAGGTCTTCGGCCACCTGCACTTCGCGCTGGACGACGCGGCCCCGATGTTCGAGATCACCCTCGCGGAACTGGCCGCACTCGTCGGCCTCGCCCCCCTCCCTACCTCCGGTCCGTTGACAGCCTAGCTAACTTCATGTCAGTCTTACTGACATGAACAGCGCCGCGTATCACTCGCCGCTCCGCCAGGCGCAGGCGGCGGCGACGCGGGAGCGGATCATCCAGGCCTGCCTCTCGATCATGGAGACCGGGGAAGACCTGACCTACGGCGGCGTGGCGGAAGCGGCAGGGGTCCAGGAGCGGACCGTCTACCGGCACTTCCCGGCCAAGGCTGACCTGGAAGAGGGGCTCTGGGACTGGATCATCGGCCATCTGACGCACGCCGACTTCCTGGCCGCGAGCGAGGACGAGCTGGTCGCGGCCATGCGGGGATCCTTCGCCGGATTCGACGCCGGCGCGCCGCTCATCCAGGCGATGCTGCACTCCCGCCAGGGGCTCGCGGTCCGGCTGCGCCAGCAGCCCCAGCGGCAGGTGATGTTCCAGGCCTGCGCCGGCCACGCGGTGCCCGGCGCACCCGAGCGGGTCCGCACCCAGATCGCGGCCGCGCTGCAGGTGCTCTACTCGGCGCCCGCCTGGGAGCTGCTGCGCTCCTTCTGGGGGATGGACGCCAGCGCGGCCGCCGAGACCATGGAGCTCGCCATCAGGGCGATGCTGGCCGGGCTGCGGGACTCCTACGGGTCGGCGCACGGGAATCACCCGCCGCCGGACTGAACGCCAGGCCAGCAGCCTTGTCCCGGCCCGGGACGCCGACGAGACACACCACCAGGGAGGGAACCATGACCGACATGACAGACCTGACAGTGACCACGGTGGACGATGGCGCGACACTGGCACGGCACGCCAGCAGGACAGCGACGGGCGAAGGGCCCGGGTATTGGTTCTTCGATGCCCTTGCCGTGCTGCGCACGCCGGAGGGTGCCTGCCCCGTGGTCATTGAGATGACCGTGCCACCCGCCGATGTCCGCCGACGAGGCAGCCGTGGTCTCCGCCGCGGCCGGCGGCCCCCGCTGAGCCAGCCGGAACTGGTTCGGGGCGCGTCCGCCGGCTCACCCTCCGGTGATCTTTACGCTCCCGCTACTGGTGGCCGAGGACGGGGTGGGGGGCGTAGGGGGCCTCGAGACGGCTGATCTCGTCCTCGGCCAGCTGCAGCTTCTCGGCGGCGAGCGCGTCCTCGATGTGGCCGGGCTTGGTCGCGCCCACGATCGGGGCGGTCACACCAGGCCGCTGCAGCAGCCAGGCCAGGGCCACCTGGGCGGCGTGGACGCCACGGCCCGCGGCAACCTCGGTGACCGCGTTGACCACGTCGAAGTCAGAAGGCTGGTCGTAGAGGCTGTCGCCGAACGGGTCGGAGTTCGACCGGGTGGTCCGGCGCTCGCCTTCCCGGGTCCGGTTGCCGGCCAGCACACCCCTGGCCAGCGGGCTCCACGGAATCACGGCGACGCCCTGGTCGAGGCACTGCGGGATCATCTCGCGCTCTTCCTCGCGGTAGAGCAGGTTGTAGTGGTTCTGCATGGAGACGAACCGGGTCCAGCCGTACCGCTCTGCGACGTGCTGGGCCTTCGCGAACTGCCAGGCGAACATGCTGCTCGCACCGATGTAGCGGGCCTTTCCGGACCTGACCACGTCGTGCAGCGCCCCCATGGTCTCCTCGATCGGCGTGCGCCGATCCCAGCGGTGGATCTGGTAGAGGTTGACGTAATCCATGCCCAGCCGCCGCAGCGATGCGTCGATCGCGGACAGGATGTGCTTACGGGACAGGCCCTTGGCGTTCTCGCCGTCCCCCATCGGCATGAACACCTTCGTGGCCACGACCACGTCATCGCGCTGGAAGAGCTTGCCGAGCAGCCGGCCGGTTGCCACCTCGCTCGCCCCGCCCGAGTAGACGTCCGCCGTGTCGTAGAAGATGACGCCGCCGTCGGCTGCCGCACGGACGAGCGGCTCCGCCGCGTCCTCATCGAGGACCCACGGACGTTCGCTGTCGTTCCCGAAGCTCATCATCCCGAGACACACGCGTGATACGCGCAGGCCCGTCGAGCCAAGGTTGACGTACTCCATGATCACCTCATGATCGCTGGTCTCCTGACATACAGCGTAATAAAGACCGCTTCTGCCACGAGCCCGGCCAGTGCCCGGATCGAGTTCCGCCAGCGGGCCGGGTCCACCCCCGGGCCGGCCCGGCCCGGTCCGGGTGGCCCGCCTGGTGCTCACCGCCAGCGAGGTCAGCCGGCTGGACCCAGCTGAGACACCGGCCGCCGGTCAGGCCACGAACGGCTGGCCGGACTCGCTCGTCATGGGGCGGCCCGCGGCGTGCCAGCCGACCATGCCGTCCGCCACGTTGCTCGCCTGCCAGCCCGCGCCGGCCAGTGCCTGCGCGGCCTGATCCGAGCGCACCCCCGACCGGCAGATCACGTAGAGCGTGCTGGCACGGTCGATCTCCAGGTAGCGGGCAGCAAGCTCGCCGAGGGGGATGTGCAGAGCGCCAGGCACATGTCCGGCCGCCCACTCATCGGCTTCCCGCACGTCCAGCAGGAACGCCTCGGACGGCACCGCCGCCGCCGGCACCTGGGGCACAGAGCCGCCCTGATTCATTCGTTCCTCCGCGCTTCCGGCTGCGAACTCCCCGCCAAGGGGCGGCCATCGCTCAGGGTACCCAGCCGGTGGGCGCCGCGGAATGCGCACCGCGGCGGGCCGGTTAAGCACAGGGTGGCTGAGCATGGGGTGATCGTGCGTGACGCGCGGCCGGAAGAGCTCACCGGCATCGGGGACCTGCGGGTGACCGCTTACCGCGCGGACGGGTTCCTGCCGGCGACGTCGCGGTACGCGGCCACGCTGCGCGCGCTCGGGGCCGAGGGGGCCGAGGGGGCCGACGGTACCGACGAGGTGCTTGCCGCCGTCGACGGCGGGCAGGTGGTGGGCACCGTGATGCTCCAGCACTGGCCCAGCGGGAACGTGGTGCGCGGGCCGGGGGAGGCCGAGATACGGGCGCTGGCGGTCGCCCCGCACGCCCGGGGCCGGGGTATCGGCGCCGCACTGGTGACCGCCGTGATCGACCGGGCCTGCCTGCGCGGGTCCGGCACCTGCTGCTGCTGACCGAGCCCGGCATGCGCGCCGCCCACCATCTGTACACCCGCGCCGGGTTCGGCCGGCTGCCCGATCGCGACTGGTCCCCGGAAGCCGGGCTGATCCTGCTTGCCTACGGGCTGGTGCTGGCGCCCTGACCCCGTGGCGGGTCAGCCTGTGCGGCTGGCCAGTCCCCGCCGGCTCCGTTCTGCATGCCGTCCGGTCCGGCCGCCGGGCCAGGCTGGCCGTCCTGGGCGCGCTGACGCCACCCCGGGCCGCCGACCACCTTGCGGAGCTGCTTGTTCATCGAGCGCAGCAGGAAGAACAGCGCAATGGCCATCCCGGCCACGACGAGGAACCCGAGGATGCCGGGTACGACGGCGTTGGCCGGGGCCGCCGCCAGGACGGTCACACGCTCACCCTCTCCCAGACGCCGGCGAACAGGTCGTCCTCCGGCAGTTCAGTATCCACCATCGACCTGGCGAGGTGATAGTCCTCGGTCGGCCACGCCGCCTGCTGGACCTCAAGCGGGCAGGCGAACCACGAACCCGCCGGGTCGATCTGGGTGGCGTGGGCGAGCAGGGCCTGGTCGCGGATCCCGAAGAAGTCACCGCACGGGACGCGGGTGGTGATCTCCAGCTCGGGCCGCTCCGGGTGGGCGGCGGCGCGCTCCTCCCACCGCTTGAACCACTCCGCGTACGGGGACTCGAGCCCGCGCCGCTCCATCTCCTCGTGCAGCGCGGTGAACCGGGCCTTGTGGAAGCTGACGAAGTAGTACAGCTTGAGCGGCTGCCAGGGCTCGCCGGAGCCCGGGTAGCGGTCGGGGTCGGCGGCGGCGTCGAACGCCTCCACCGAGACCTGGTGGGTCATCACGTGATCGGGGTGCGGGTAGCCGCCGTTCTCGTCATAGGTCAGCATCACGTGCGGCCGGAATTCCCGCACCGCGCGGACCAGCGGCTCGGTGGCATCCTCCAGCTTCTGCAGCGCGAAACAGCCCTCGGGCAGCGGCGGCAGCGGGTCGCCCTCGGGCAGGCCGGAATCGATGAAGCCGAGGAACCGCTGGCCAACGCCCAGGATCTGCCTGGCCCGGGCCATCTCCTCCCGCCGGACCCGGGTGAGGTCGGCCCGCACCTCGGGTGAGTCCATGGCCTTGTTCAAGATGTCGCCCCGCTCACCACCGGTGAGCGTGCAGACCATGACATCGGTGCCCGAACGGACATAGCGCGCCATGGTCGCCGCACCCTTGCTCGACTCGTCGTCGGGGTGCGCGTGCACCGCCATCAGCCGCAGCGGCGCTGGCTGGCCGGCCATCCCGGGATTGCCCGGACGGCCTCCCATGATGGGTTCGTCAGACGTGGCAGGCACGACAAATCCCCTCGGCAGTGGAGGCGGGCAGCCTGACCACCTGGGGCGCACCCGTCCCCGGGCGCCCCGTGCGGCAGGCACAGGAAATCATCCTGCACGACAACGCGCTGGTGAGGGCGTGTCATTCCCCGCCACGCCGGTCTGGCTGCCTGGCGGGTGTTACCGGCGCAGGGCAGGTGCGGCATATGGCTAATGACGGGGGATATGCGTCCTGCGGAACAGCTTGAGGTACACGACCACCGTGCCGGCGATCACCGCGACGATGGCCAGGATGATCAGCACAGCGCCCAGCGGTGACTGGTTCGAGGCGGGCGCGGACACGGGCGGGTGGCTGCGCGACGCGGTTGGCGACGGCGAGGGACTGGGCGACGCGCTTGGCGAGGCCTTGTGGTGGTGGTGGTGATGGTGACGGGGGTGGGCAGCGCACGCGCTGGAAAGAACGTCCGCAAAACAGCTCGAAGCAAACTGCCGCGCTGCTGCCAGCGCGTCCGCCCCGCTGTCCCCGGGGACGCTCCCGGGTGCGTTGAACGTCCAGTTGTGGCCGGTGCTTGAGTCGAAATACTCGATGGCCTTGACGGCGGGCAGCTGATTCTGCAGCTCACTCAGGGCATCATTCCACCAGGTTGCCCGGGTTGGAGCACCGCCACCGTACAGGTTGGCAGGCAAAATGCCTACCTCGCCAAACATCAGCGGCTTGCCGTAGCTCTTGAAGGTGTCGTACCAGTCGAAGTTGCTGGTGCCACCGCTGGTGGTGGCCAGCTGGTCCAGCGTCAGCCAGGTGTTTTTCGGGTAGGCGTCGATGCCAATCCAGTCCACATAGCTGGATCCAGGATAGTAGGGCAGGGGGTCCTGTGCCTGATTGCCCCCGACGCGGATGGGGTTCCACAGCCACTTGACGTTGCTGACGTTGTCACGGCGGAAGATGTTGACGAAGCGCCGCCACGCGGCGATGAATTCGCTGGCGTTGCCGCCATAGTGGGTGTCGTTCCATTCGCTGCCGGTGAAGTTGAACTCCCAGAACGGCCGGATCAGAATACGCCCGTACGGAGAAAGCTCCGCCTTGACCGCATTGGCAAAGCCGTTGATGTCACTGTCATACTTTCCGGCGGCGATGTCGGGGATGATGCTGTTCGGGTTATTGCCGGTTGACCACGACAGGACGACGAAGGGAACATGATCGACTGCCAGCGACCAGTGAGCGTCCGCGAGATCGGAGCTGCTCACCTGGGCGGGGAGATAGTAGAGATGACCATCGAACTTCCTGCCGAACTGGGATTCGACGGTGGAAAAGTCGGAGGGAGAGCCACCCCCCGTGCCGGAACGGTCGAAGAAGTAGACGCCGGGCCCGGCCGGGGCCCAGGTGGACGGGTTGATCGAGGCGGCGGGGCTGGCCAGTGCGGCGGTGGGGACGACGAGACCGGCAGCGGCGAAGGCCGCCGCCAGACCCAGCGCCAGCAGGCGACGGCCTGGCCACATCACGCAACACCCCCGCACGGTCGGTTTCCCCGAGTGAACCAGACAAGTATGACTAGTGAATGCTGGTTGACGGCATCCGCGGCGGCCACCCCGGCATGTGTGCGCCACCACCGCCCAGCCGCATGCGGGCGGGCGTGCCAGCCCGCGCAGGCGCGGGTCGCTGGTGGGGACCGGCACCCAGCAAGATCACTGACATGACCACCTCGGGTAGAGGCTAATATGGCCGACAATGATGGGGTCCGATCCGGCGAGTTCGCGGGTGGAGACAGTGGCCACGCAGGCTCCAAAGCCTTGTTAGCCTCAAAGAGTTACCCCGAGGAGCCGCACAGGGCTCCGGCGGACCTGACCGTCCGCCCCGCAGCCAAGGAGTACCCGTGACCGAGACACGCGATGACCACGTCAATTGGCTCACCCAGGATGCATACGACCGGCTCAAGGCGGAGCTGGATCATCTCTCGGGGCCGGGACGGGTGGAGATCGCGGAGAAGATCGAGGCTGCCCGGAGCGAGGGTGACCTGCGCGAGAACGGCGGCTACCACGCGGCCAAGGAAGAGCAGGGCAAACAGGAGGCCCGGATCAACCAGATCCAGCACATCCTGCAGAATGCCAAGGTCGGGGAGCCGCCACGTACCGACGGTGTGGTGGGCCCGGGGATGACCGTGACCGTCCGCTTCGACGGCGACGACGACGAGGTCACCTTCCTGCTGGCCTCGCGTGAGGAGAGCGGGTCACCGATCGACGTCTACTCCCCCCGCTCCCCGCTGGGCAGCGCCATCTCCGGCAAGAAGGTCGGCGAGACCGCGACATACAACATGCCAAACGGCCGCGCCGCCACAGTCGAGATTCTCGAGGCGGTCCCCTACGGGGAATTCTGATCCGCCGGGGAGTGCGGGACCGCCGGGCGCGGCCGCTGCCGCGCACCAGGGTTAGGGCGCCTCGGGCGTGCCCTGGCTCACCAGTTCCGGGGCGGCCTGCTCGGCGGGTTCCCGGCCGCGCAGCGGCACCTCCTTGATCAGCCACGCGAGGACGAACACGATCAGCGCGCTCGGCGCCGCCCAGAAGAACACGCCCTGGATCGCGTGCGTGATCGCGGCGAATACGTCGAGCTTGACCACGGCGGGCAGGTGCTTGAGCACAGCCGGGTCGAGCTGCCCGCCGCCCGCGCTCAGGTGAACGCCGGGCAGCCGGGTGCTCAGCGCCCCGGTCAGGCGGTGGGCGAAGATCGCGCCGAACGCCGAGACACCGATCGACCCGCCGATCTGCTGGAAGAACGTCCGGGAACTGCTGGCCACACCGATGTCGCGCGGCTCGACGCTGTTCTGCGCGACGAGGGTGGTGATCTGCATGAGGAAGCCCATCCCCACCCCGAGCACCACGAAGTACAGGCCGCTCGTGAACAGGGAGGTGTGCAGGCCAAGCCCGGTCAGCAGGTACATGCCGACGGTCATGATGCCGCTGCCGATGATCGGCAGCGCCTTGTACCGGCCGGTGCGGGTGGTCACCCGCCCGGCGATCAGGGTGGTGACGGTCGAGCCGAGCATCAGCGGGATGAGCATGAGGCCGCTGCCGGTCGCTGACAGGTGCTGCACCGTCTGCTGATACAGCGGCAGGAACGTGAGGGCGCCGAACATGGCCAGGCCGAGCAGGAAACTCATCGCCGTGACCAGCGAGAAGTTCCGGTTGCGGAACACGTGCAGCGGCAGGACGGGTTCCGCCGCCCGGGCTTCGGCGGCGATGAAGCCCACCGTGGCCACCACCGCCAGCGCGCCGAGCCCCATGATCTGCACCGACCGCCACGCGTACTGCGTGCCGCCCCAGGTGGTCAGCAGCACGATCGAGGTGGTGGCCACCGCCAGCAGCCCCGCGCCCAGGTAATCGATCTTGTGTTGCACCTTGCGGCGCGGCAGATGCAGGGTCGCGAACAGGTAGACCAGCGCGGCGCCGCCGATCGGCATGTTGATGTAGAAGATCCAGCGCCAGGACAGGCTGTCGGTGATGTAGCCGCCGACCAGCGGGCCCGCGATCATGGCCAGCATCATCGCCGCCATCATGTAGCCCATGTACTGGCCGCGCTCACGCGGGGACACCAGGTCGCCGATGGTCGCTATCGCCCCGACCAGCAGCCCGCCCGCGCCGAGCCCCTGCAGCGCGCGGAACGCGATGAGCTGGTCCATGGTGTGTGAAAGCCCGGACAGCGCCGAGCCGATCAGGAAGATGACGATCGCGGCCATGAGCAGGCGCTTGCGCCCGTACAGGTCGCCCAGCTTGCCGTAGAGGGGTGTGGTGACCGTGGACGCGAGCACATAGGCGGTGACCACCCAGGACAGGTGGGTCACCCCGCCCAGGTCGCCGACGATGCGCGGCAGGGCGGTGGAGACGACCAGCTGGTCGAGCATGGCGAGCATGATGGCCAGCAGCAGGCCGGGGAGGACGATCAGAACTTCCCGCCGGGGCCCGGACGGGACCGCCGCCTGCGCCGACGCGTTCTGTGCCATGGTGAGGCTCCCTCCCGTCCGGCTGCAGCGCCGGATTCCGCCAGTCCGGCCGGCCATGCCCACCCCGGGGGGCCGCCGGTGGGGCCGGCCGGGTCACCGCGAGATACTCGCTACCTACTTGCCGACCGGTTAGTATGTGTTCCAGAGAACAGACTAGGATGGCAACTAACCGGTCGTCAAGTAAGTTTCGCGGAGAGAGTACGAGGCGCGGCACGATGGACGAGCTGACACGCGCCACCGCCCAGCGCACGGCCCAGGGGCGCGGCAGCACACCCCTCGTTGCCCCGGCCCTGGAGGTCCCCCCGGCCGCCGGCCTGAGCCGGGCCAGGGGCAGGAGCCGGGCCAGGGGCACGAGCCCAGCCCGCGGCAAGGCCGCCGCCCGGGCGCATGCGCGTGGCGACCTCCCGCGCGGTGACACCAGGGAGCGCATCCAGTCGATCGCGCTGGAACTGTTCGCCGAGCACGGTTACGAGAAGACCTCGCTGCGGGAGATCGCGGAACGGCTCGACGTCACCAAGGCCGCCCTGTACTACCACTTCAAGTCCAAAGAGGACATCGTCCGCAGCTTCACCGAGGACTACCGGGCCGAGATCGAAGCGGTCATCGCCTGGGGAGCCAGCCAGCCACCGACCTCCCAGACCCGGGCGGAGCTCCTGGCCCGGTACGCCGACATCGTCACCCGGCGGCTCGGCGTCATCCGGTTCATGCAGCAGAACCAGGCCACCATGCACACCCTGCTGTCCGGCGCCCGCGGGAAGATCATGTTCCGCGAGCAGTTCCGGAGCCTGTGCGATCTGCTCGCGCCGCCGGGCTCCCCGCTGCCGGAGCGGGTGCGCGCCGCCATGGCTGTCGTATCCGTCAGCATGACCCCGCTCCTCTTCCTCGAGGAAGCGGCCAGCCCGGAAGAACTGCGCGCTGTGATGCTCGGTGTCGCCAGCGAGCTGGCCGACGCCAAGGCCCCCTGACCCGGGGCTAGCTGGGGCCGGCCGCAGCCGCCACTTTCACCAGCGGCAGCACCCGGTAGGGCACCGGGGTGGCCAGCGCGATGACCGTGGCGGCCCGGACCACGCCCGCCACCCCGACGATCGCGTCGATCACGCGCTGGAGGTCGGCGTTGGTCCGTGCCACCACCCGGCAGAGCATGTCACCGGGCCCGGTGATGGTGTGCACCTCCAGCACCTCGGGGATGCCAGCGAGCCGCTCGGCGACCGGGTCGTGGCCACCCGCCTGCCGGATCTCCAGTGTCACGAACCCGGTCACCCGATAGCCGAGCGCGACCGGGTCCACGTCCGGGCCGTAGCCGGTCACCACCGCGCGCGCGTGCAGCCGGTCCAGCCGCGCCTGCACGGTGCCGCGCGCCACTCCCAGCCGCCGGGACGCCTCGAGCACCCCGACCCTGGGCTCGGCCGTGAGCAGTTCGATCAGCCGCGCGTCCAGCGGGTCGGCCGGTCCTGCTGTCCCGTTCACATCGCCCTCCTGCCCGCCGTCCGGCGCTGGGCCCGCACAGGCTGCGCAGTTATGTGACCCATCTGGGCACTGTGCTAGTCAGATTGTTCAGCTAGCCAGCAAAGTGTTGCACATCATGTCCGTGTGGTCGATGCTTCGAGCAAGTGGTCTGTCAGGGGGGTCAACGGGGATTCCTCTCACAGACCACGAGCGGCGCGGGCAAGTGAGGAGGGTGACGATGGCAGCGCACAGCGACCACGGGACCTACAGCGAGCACGGGACCCACGACGGAGACGGGACCCACGACGGGCACGGGCCGCGGGATGTCTTCCCCGTCACCGGCATGGACGCGATCGTTTTCGCCGTCGGCAACGCGCGCCAGGCTGCCCACTACTACTCCGCCGCCTTCGGCATGCGGTGTGTCGCCTACCGCGGGCCAGAAACCGGCTGCCGCGACGAGGCTGCCTATGTCCTCGAATCCGGCCGCGCACGTTTCGTGCTGCGCGGCCCGGTCCGGCCGGGCACCAGCCTCGGCAGGCATGTGGCCGACCATGGCGATGGCGTGGTCGACCTGGCGATCGAGGTGCCATCGGCGGAAGCGGCCTACTCCTACGCCGTCGCCCACGGCGCCCGGGGCCTGGCCGCGCCCAGGACGGTCGAGGATGACCATGGGAAAGCCGTGCTTGCCACCATCGCAACCTACGGCGAAACCGCTCACACCCTGGTAGAACGCGCCAGCTACTCGGGCCCGTACCTGCCCGGCTACGTGGCCGCCGGCCCGCTGGTGGCCGGTCCGGACCGGCCCTACTTCACCGAGATCGACCACTGCGTCGGCAACGTCGAACTCGGCCGGATGGATGAATGGGTGAGCTTCTACCACCAGGTCATGGGCTTCACGAACATGAAGGAGTTCGTGGGGGACGACATCGCCACCGAGTACTCCGCACTGATGAGCAAGGTGGTCGCCGACGGCTCCCGCCGGGTCAAGTTCCCGATCAATGAGCCGGCGCCGGGCCAGCGGAAGTCGCAGATCGACGAGTACCTGGAGTTCTACGGTGGGCCTGGTGTCCAGCACATTGCCCTGGCCACCGACGACATCGTCGCCGCCGTCACCGGCATGAAAGCGGCCGGGGTGGAGTTCCTCGGCACGCCCGGCACCTACTATGACGCGCTCGCGGGCTGGGCGGGCCAGACCCGCGTACCGGTCGGCACGCTCAGCGAGCTGGGCATCCTTGCCGACCGGGACGAGGACGGCTACCTGCTGCAGATCTTCACCAAGCCGGTGCAGGACCGGCCGACGGTGTTCTTCGAGCTGATCGAGCGGCACGGATCCCAGGGATTCGGCAAGGGCAACTTCAAGGCCCTGTTCGAGGCGATCGAGCGCGAGCAGGAGCGCCGCGGCAACCTCTGAACGGCGGCGGCGGGCGCGAAGGCTAGGCGGCCCGCGCCAAACCGGTGCATCATGTGCGCGTGACGCAACCCCCCGAGGGCGGGGAATGGGAGCAGCCGCCGCAGCCCCTGCCCTTCACGATGCCCGGCCCGCCCGCCGACGGCGGCCAGTGGCAGCCTCCAGGCACGGCTCCCGGCCAGCCGCCCTACGGGACCGCCCCGGGCCAGCCCCACGGCGCACACCAGCCTTCTCCGGCGCCGTCCTACGGGAGAGCGGGCTCAGGCACGGGCAGCCAGACGGCCAGGGACCCCGCGCTGGCCGAGTGGTGGCAGCGGCTGGTGGCCCGCCTCGTGGACGGGCTCATCCTGGTCATCCTCACCAGCCCGTTCTGGGGCCCCGCCCTGTTCCGGGTCTATCACCGCGTCCAGCGCCTGGCCAGCCAGTATCCGGACCTGACCCAGCCCGCTGCCACGCAGGCGTTCAACAACGGCGTGAGCCAGCTGATGGCGGGCATGCTCGGCACGTTCCTGCTGATCGGCGTCGGCGTCGGGGTGGTCTCGTTCGGCTACGACTGGCTTCAGCACGGGCTGTGGGGCCAGACCATCGGCAAGCGGGTCATGGGGACCAAGGTGGTCACCGCGGATACCCGCGCACCCATCTCGGGCAACGCCGCCTGCGGTCGCGCGGCCGTGTACGCCCTGGTCCCGGCCGTGCCTTCAGTGGGCGGCCTGTTCGCGCTGATCAACGAGTCATGGCTGCTGTGGGACCCGCGGCGGCAGTGCCTGCACGACAAGGCGGCCCGCACGGTGGTCGTCAAGACCAGCATGCTGGCGCCCGGTGCCCCTCAGCCGAACAGGAGCGTGTAGCCGGCCTCGCGCAGCGCCCTGATGACCTCGTCGCAGTGGCCTGGCCCGCGGGTTTCCACCTGGAGCAGCACCTCCACCTCATCCACCCGCAGCCGTGGTGCCACCCGCTCATGCACCACGTCGAGGACGTTGGCCCCCAGGCCCGCCAGTTCGCTCAGCAGCCTCGCCAGCGCGCCGGGCCGGTCGGCGATCCGGCACCGGAACATCAGGTACCGGCCGGCCGCGGACAGGCCGTGCCGCAGCACCTTGGCAAGCAGCAGTGGGTCGATGTTGCCGCCCGACAGCACCGCCACCACCGGCGGCTCGAACGCCTCCGGGTGCTCCAGCAGCGCAGCTACCCCGGCCGCGCCGGCCGGCTCGACGAGCTGCTTGGACCGCTCCAGGCAGGTCAGCAGCGCGCGCGACAGTGTCTCCTCGGAAACGGTGACCACCCGGTCCACCAGCCGTGCGAGGATCCCGAACCCGATGTCACCGGGCTGGCTGACCGCGATCCCGTCGGCCATGGTCCCGGCCGCGGTGATCCGCACCGGGTGGCCGGCCGCGAGCGACGCCGGGAGGCAGGCGGCCGCCTCGGCCTGCACGCCGACCACCTTGATGGCCGGGTCAACGCCGGAAACCGCCACCGCTATCCCGGCCGCGAGGCCACCACCGCCGACCGGCACCGCTATGGTCCTGACCTGCGGGCATTGCTCGGCGATCTCCACCCCCACGGTGCCCTGGCCCGCCACCACGTCCGGGTGGTCGAACGGGTGGATGAAGACCTGCCCGTGCTTGCCCGCGTGCGCCAGCGCCACCGCCAGCGCATCCTCCACCGTCTCGCCGTCCAGAATGACCTCGGCCCCGTACCCCCGGGTCGCCTCTATCTTGGGCAGCGGCGCGCCGGCCGGCATCACCACGGTTGCCCTGGCGCCCAGCAGGGCGGCCGCGAACGCGACTCCCTGGGCGTGGTTGCCGGCGCTCGCGGCCACCACGCCGCGCTCACGCTCGGCCGTGGTCAGCCGGCTGATCCGCAGGTAGGCGCCGCGCGGTTTGAAGGACCCGGTCCGCTGCAGGTTCTCGCACTTGAGGTAGACCGGCCCGCCGAGCCGGTCGGACAGCATCCGGGAGTGAAGCATCGGGGTGAGCGCGATGACCCCCTGCAGCGCGTCCCGCGCGGCGGCCACATCGGCCGGGCGGACCTCCGTTGACGTCATCGTCATGCCAGCAGTCTCGCACCCCGCCCGGCCTACTCCCCAGCCCAGTAGCGGTCGGCGGCGAACAGCAGCGCGGCCGCCCCGACCAGGCCCGCGCTCTGGCCGAGCGCCGCGGGCACCACCGCCACGTCCCGCGCGAAATCGAGCCCGACATGGATGCGCAGCGCCTCTTCCAGCGGGTCGAACAGCAGCGACCCGGCCTGGGAGAGCCCACCCCCGATGGTGACCACCTCCAGGTCGCACAGGTGCGTCGCGGAGGCGATGGCGATGCCGAGTGCCTGGCCCGCGCGGCGCATCGCCGCCAGCCCGACCGGATGCCCCTGCGCGGCGTCGTCGGCCAGATCCTTGGCCGTGACCTGCGCCTGGCCGGGCCGCCAGCCCTGAGCCTGGGCCCAGGCGGCAAGGGCTGGCCCACGGGCGATCGCCTCCACGCAGCCCCGCCCGCCGCAGACGCACGGTGGCCCCTCCGGGTCGACCACCACATGGCCGATGTGCCCGGCGTTACCGGTCGCCCCGTTGATGAGCCGGCCGTCCAGCACCAGGCCGCCCCCCACGCCGGTCGACACCACGATCCCGAGCATCGTGGCGCGGCCCCGTCCCGCCCCCCGCCAGTGCTCACCCGCCGCCATGCAGATCGCATCGTTGTGCAGCCGCACCGGCAGTCCCGGGAACCGCTCCCGGAGCCGGTCGCGCAGCGGGAACTCCCGCCAGGCGGGGAGGTTCAGCGGCGAGACCCGGCCCGCGGGCCATTCCATCGGCCCCCCGCAGCCGCACCCCACACCGGCCAGCCCGGAGACGGGGTCCACCTGGGCCTCCGCGAGTACCCGGGTGAGCAGCGCATCGAGCGTGCGCCACAGCTGTTCCGCGTCCAGCCCCCGGGGGGTCTCCGCCTGCGCCCACGAGATCACCCGCCCCCCGGGCTCGATCAGCCCGGCCGCGCATTTCGTGCCGCCAATGTCGATGGCCAGTGCCGGCTCCGCATCTGCCATGTCCCGCTC
Organism: uncultured Actinomycetes bacterium; assembly: GCA_963741615.1. Lineage (GTDB taxonomy): Bacteria > Actinomycetota > Actinomycetes > Streptosporangiales > Streptosporangiaceae > UBA9676. Next base: position 91,011 of record CAVUIU010000027.1, on the reverse strand, counting down.
CTCCTGTGCCGCTGACGGCCTGACGGCCTCGCCCAGCATGTCGCGAATCCGGCCGGCATGGACATAGTGTCGAATGGTGCACTCACACAGCCAGGCCGGTAGCGGCGCAAGCCCCTCCCCCAGCCCCGCGGGCACCACGGTGGGAGAGCTGCGCGCGAGCGGTCACACCTACCTGACGGTCAAAGACGAGATCCGGCGCAACCTGCTGGCCCGGATGCGTGCGGGAGAGGAGAGGTTTCCCGGGATCATCGGCTTCGGCCAGACCGTTCTCCCGCACCTGGAACGTGCCCTCCTGGCCGGGCACGACACGATCCTGCTCGGTGAACGTGGCCAGGGCAAGACCCGCCTGATCAGGACCCTTCCCGGCCTGCTCGACGAGTGGACGCCCATGGTGGCCGGGTGCGAGATCAGCGACCATCCCTTCGCGCCGGTGTGTGCCCGCTGCCGGCGGCTCGCGGCCGAGCAGGGCGACAACCTGGCGGTGAGCTGGCGGCACCGCGGCGAGCGTTACGGGGAGAAGCTGGCGACCCCCGACACCAGCGTCGGCGACCTGATCGGGGACGTGGACCCCGTCAAGGTCGCCGAGGGCCGCACCCTCGGCGATCCGGAGACGATCCACTTCGGGCTGGTGCCCCGCACCAACCGGGGCGTGTTCTGCCTGAACGAGCTTCCCGACCTGGCCGAGCGGATCCAGGTATCGCTGCTGAACGTGCTGGAGGAGCGGGACATCGGGGTGCGCGGATACGCGCTCCGGCTGCCGCTGGACCTGGTGCTGGTGGCCAGCGCCAACCCGGAGGACTACACCAACCGCGGGCGCATCATCACCCCGCTGAAGGACCGGTTCGGCGCTGAGATCCGCACCCACTACCCGATGACGCTGGAGGACGAGCTCGCCCTTGTCCGGCAGGAGGCGGAGCTCTCCTGGCAGGGCGGCGACCCGGGCGCGGCTCTGCCCGGCCACCTGGTCGAGGTCATCGCCAGGTTCACCCGGCTCGTGCGGGCCTCGCCCGCTATCGATTCGCGTTCCGGCGTGTCGGCCCGGTTCGCGATCGCCGCCGCCGAGTCCGCCGCCGCCTCGGCGGTGCGCCGGGCGGCCCTGGCCGGCGAGCAGCGGCCGGTGGCCAGGATCTGCGACCTGCCGGCCACGGTCAGCACGCTGCGCGGCAAGGTCGAGTTCGAGGTCAGCGAGGAGGGCCGGGAGGCCGAGGTGCTCGAGCACCTGCTGCGCAGGGCCACCGCCGAGACCTTCCGTGCGCATCTGGGCAGCGCGGACCTGTCCGGCCTGCTGGCCACGTTCGAGGCGGGCGGCAGTGTCGAATCCGGCGATCTGGTGCCCGCGACCGACCTGCTCGCGCGGGTCGGGGAGGTGCCCGGGCTGGCCCGGCTCATGAAACGGCTCGGCATGGACGGGAGCGAGTCGCCCGGCCACGCGGCGGCGGCGGTGGAGTTCGCGCTGGAGGGCCTGTACCTGATGCGCCGCCTGTCCAAGGACACGGTTGACGGCGGGGCGGTCTACCGCACATGAACGGCTGGCCGGCCGGAACGCCGCAGGCACCGGACCGAACGCCGCAGCTCCGCTGCGGCGCCCCGGCGCCGAGGTCCCGCCTTCCGGCTGTGTCACATGGCGGGCCTCCGGCACGACCAAGCGAGGTGCTTGCTGGCGCGCCTCCGGCGCGACGCACCGCGAGGGAGGCAGAAGGGAGCGCGCGGACGTGACTTACCGGTACGGCCAGTACCGCGACGGCCCGGATCCACTCGCACCGCCGTACGACGCCCGCCTGGCCCTGGACGAGCTCGGGGACGCCGTGCTCGGCGGGTCCGACCCCGCCGCCGCCCTGCGTGACCTGCTCCGGCGCGGGATGGGGGGCGAGCGGGGACTGGACGACATGCTGCGCCGGGTGCGGGAACGGCAGCGGGAGGTGCGCAGCCGCGGCCGCCTCGACGGCATCCTGGAGCAGGCCCGGGCCCTGCTGGACACAGCGATCGGGCAGGAGCGGGCGGAGCTGTTCCCCGACCCGGGCGACGAGGCCAGGATGCGCGAGGCGGAGCTGGATTCGCTGCCATCCGACACCGCGCAGGCGATCCGGCGGCTGGCCGACTACGACTGGCGGTCGGCCGCCGCGCGGGACACGTTCGAGCAGCTCAAAGACCTGCTCCGGCGCCAGGTGCTGGACAGCCAGTTCCGCGGCATGAAAGACGTGCTCGAAGGCCCCGACCCGGAGTCGATGCAGCACGTCAAGGACATGCTGGCGGAACTCAACCAGATGCTGGAGGCGGACGCGCGGGGCGAGCACACGCAGCAGGACTTCGATGCGTTCATGGACTCGTACGGGGACCTTTTCCCTGACCGCCCGGCCAACCTGGAGGAGCTGGTCGACGCGCTCGTCCGCCGGGCCATGGCAGCCCAGCGGCTGATGTCATCGCTCAGCCCGGACCAGCGGGACGAACTCGCCGGGCTCATGCAGCAGACGCTCTCCGACGCGGGTCTCGCGGCGGAGATGGCCCGGCTGGCCGACGCGCTGCGCGCACGCCGCCCGGAGCTGGACATGGCGAGCTGGCCGGGCGAGACGATGACCGGCGACAGCCCGCTCGGCCTGGGCGATGCCACCACCGCCCTCGCGGACCTGGCCGACCTCGCCGAACTTGAGACGGCCCTGCGCCAGGACTACCCCGGGGCCCGGCTGGACGACATCGACGAGGACGCGGTCCGGCGTGCCCTGGGGCGGGCTGCCGTGGACGACATGGAGGCGCTCCGCCAGACCGAACGGGAGCTGGAGCGGCAGGGTTACCTGCAGCGGTCGGCGGGCAAGCTGGAACTCACCCCCAAGGCGGTCCGCAGGCTGGGTGAGACCGCCCTGCGCCGGGTCTTCGCCGAGCTGCCGGAAGGCGGTTACGGGGATCACGAGCAGCGCGACGCCGGCCAGGCAGGCGAGTACACCGGCGCGACACGGCCCTGGCAGTTCGGGGACGAGCAGGCGATCGACGCGCCCGCCACCGTCCGCAACGCGCTGCTCCGGGACGCCACGGCGTTCCGCCGCCGGCCCCGGGAAGAGCAGGATCCGCACCATGGGGAGGGTGACCCGCCCCGGGTCCGGCTGTCGGCGCAGGATTTCGAGGTGGAAGAAACCGAGCGCCGGGCCAGTGCCGCGGTGTGCCTGCTGGTCAACCTGTCCTACTCGATGGCCATCCGCGGCACCTGGGGTGCGGCCAAGCAGACCGCGCTCGCCCTGCACGCGCTGGTGCGCAGCCGGTTCCCGCAGGACTCCATCCAGGTGATCGGCTTCTCCAACTACGCCCGTGAACTGCGTGAGACCGACCTGGCCGGGCTCGGCTGGGACATGGTGCAGGGCACCAACCTGCACCACGCGCTGGTGCTGGCCGGGCGCTACCTGGACCGCCGCCCCGAGCACGACCCGGTCGTGCTCATCGTGACCGACGGCGAACCCACCGCCCACTTGCGCCGGGACGGGCAGTCCTGGTTCGACTGGCCGCCAGCGCCGGAGACGCTGGAACTCACCCTGGCCGAAGTCGACAAGATGACCAGGCGCCGGGCCTCGCTCAATATCTTCATGCTCGTCAACGACGAAAGGCTGACCGCCTTTGTGGACGAAGTCGCGCGGCGCAACGGTGGCCGTGTCCTGCGCGCCCAGCCGGAGCGGCTCGGCGAGTACGTGGTGAAGGACTTCCTGCGCACCCGCCGCGCGTCCAGGCGATAGGGTGACGTAAGCATGTGGGACATCGCCACGCACGTTCCCTTCTCGTAGTAGCGTTCGGCAGTCACAGCTGATGAGCGGGCCGGACCAGCGGCAGGCGGAGCGAGGCCCGGCACATCTTCCTAGGAGGACTACGTGAGTTCTGTCAGCGACGCGGGCGGTCAGTCCAGCAAGCGGCCGGTCGCGATGGTACTAGCGATCATCGGCGTTCTGTTCATCATCCTCGGCATCGTCTACCTGACCGTGAAGGCAGGATCCCTGCCCTCCATCCTCGGCCACACCACCCCGGCGAACGGCCACCATTCGGTCCGGATGGCGGTCGCGTTCGTGATCGGCGTGGCCTGCCTGGTGGGTGCCTGGTTCGTCAACAAGGGCGGCAAGGCCGACGCGAGCACCGGGTCATCCGCCCGCACGGCGTCAACCCGCGACTAGCCGGCTCAGCGCCGCCCCGAAGAGCCTGCTGTACAACACGATCCCCTGGCACCCCGTGCCAGGGGATCGTGTCCGCCGGCGGCCCTCCACGGCCGGACCCCTAAGATCTGCTCATGTCTTTCACCGACCGGCTCGTGCTCTGGCTCCACGTCGCTTTCGTGATCTTCACCATCGGGCCGGTCACCATCGCGACCATGTCCACCCCCCGGGCCATCCGCACCCGCAACGTCGTCGTGCTGCGGTACCTGATGCTGATGACCAGGGTGTTCGGCGCCGCGACGCTGGGCGTCCTGATCTTCGGGATCGTCCTCGCGCAGGAGCTGAAAGTCCTGAGCAAGGCGTGGCTGACCGCCTCGATGACGCTGTACGTCGTGGCTCTGGTGCTGCTGCTGCTCATCATGCGCGATCAGCGGCGCGCCGTCGCCGCGCTGGTGACCACGGGCAAGCAGGAAGCCCCGGCGTCGCAGCCCCCGGCCGGGGGTAACCCGGAGGACGCCGAGCCCCTGGCCGGGGAGCCTGCCAGCCCCGCGCAGACCGCGGCGGCCGCGGCGGCGGGGGTGGCCACCGCGCCGCACGTCGCCAACGTGGAACGCGGCCGCATCGCCTCGATGGCGGGCGTGGTCAGCCTGATCTGGCTGGTCATCCTGGTGCTGATGGTCTGGAACAGCTGACGCCAGGACATGATGCGGCCGGTCAGCGCGGCAGCGCCTGGCGCAGATCGTCCAGCAGGTCGTCGACGGACTCGATGCCGACCGACAGGCGCACCAGATCGCCGGGCACCTCCAGCGGCGAGCCGGCGGCCGACGCATGGGTCATCCGGGCGGGGTGCTCGATCAGGGATTCCACGCCGCCGAGCGACTCCCCCAGGGTGAACAGCCGGGTCCGCCCGCAGACCGCCACCGCCGCCTCCTCGCCGCCGCGCACGCGGAAGGCCACCATCCCCCCGAACCCGCGCATCTGCTTGACCGCGACCTCATGGCCCGGGTGGCCGGGCAGCCCCGGATAGTGCACCCCGGTCACGGCCGGATGCGTGGCCAGCATGCCGGCCACCCGCGAGGCGTTGAGGCAATGACGGTCCATCCGGACCGCGAGGGTCCTGATCCCGCGCAGCGTCAGCCAGGCGTCGAACGGGCCCGCCACCGCGCCAGTCGCGTTCTGCTGAAAAGCAAGGCGCTCACCGAGCGCCGGGTCGGACACCACCAGCGCGCCACCGAGCACATCGGAGTGGCCGCCCAGGTACTTCGTCGTGGAATGGACGACAGCGCCCGCGCCGAGCGCGAGCGGGTTCTGCAGATAGGGGGAGGCGAACGTGTTGTCCACCACCAGCAGCGTCCCCGCCTCCCGGCACGCCTGCGCGAGCGCCGTGATGTCCACGACCGAAAGCAGCGGGTTGGTGGGCGTCTCCACCCACACCGCACGCACCGGGCGTTCCGCGAGGGCCTGCCGGACGGCGCGGGAGTCCGCGAAGTGCACCGGGCGGTAGCTCACCTGCCAGTGGGAGAGGACCTTGTCGAACAGGCGGTAGGTGCCGCCGTAGGCGTCGTGGCCGATGAGGACGTGGTCGCCGGGCGAGCAGACGGTGCGCAGCAGGCAGTCCTCGGCGGCCATCCCGGAGGCGAAGGCGAGGCCCCGCGCCCCGCCCTCCAGAGCGGCGAGGCACTCCTCCAGTGCGGCACGGGTGGGGTTGGCGGTGCGCGAGTACTCATAGCCCTCGCGCAGCCCACCCACCCCGTCCTGGGCGTAGGTGGAGACCTGGTAGATGGGCGGGACCACCGCACCCGTGCGCGGATCGGGCTCCTGCCCGGCGTGGATCGCCAGCGTCTCGAAACCGCCGGCTCCCCGCCGGCCGGCCGGGCTCCCGGCCCCCGGAGCGACGTCCCCGCCGGCCTGGCCGGTCATGCCGCGCTCCCGGCCAGGAAAGTGAGCACGTCCTGGCGGGTGATCATGGCCGCGGGCCGGCCGTCCACCAGCACCACCGCCGCACCCGCCTTCTCCAGCGCGTCCACCGCCCGGCTGACCTGCTCGCCCGAGCCGACCATCGGCAGCGGCGGTGACATATGCCGGCCGACCGGGTCCTTCGGGCTGGCACGGCCGGATACGAGCGCTTCGAGCAGATCGCGCTCCACCACCGAGCCGACCACCTCGGCCGCCATCACCGGCGGCTCGGCCTTCATCACCGGCAGCTGCGAGACGTTGTACTCACGCAGGATCGAGATGGCGGTCGCGACCTGCTCGTCGGGGTGGGTGTGCACGAACTCGGGCAGGCCGGCCAGCTTGCGCGCGAGCACGTCGGCGATCTTGGGCTCGGTGGTCTGCTCGGTCAGGAAGCCGTAGTCCGCCATCCACTCGTCGTTGAAGATCTTCGACAGGTAGCCGCGGCCGCCGTCGGGCAGCAGCACCACGATCACGTCACCGGGGCCCGCGGTGGCGGCGGCCCGCAGCGCGGCGACCACCGCCAGCCCGCACGAGCCACCGACCAGCAGCGCTTCCTCCCGCGCGAGCCTGCGGGTCATCAGGAACGAGTCAGCGTCGCTGACCGCGATCACCTGGTCGCACACGGCCGGGTCGTAGGTGTCCGGCCACATGTCCTCCCCCACGCCCTCGACCAGGTAGGGGCGGCCTGACCCACCCGAGTACACCGAGCCTTCCGGGTCGGCGCCGATCACCTTCACCCTGCCCCCGGAGGCCTCCTTCAGGTACCGGCCGGCACCCGTGATCGTCCCGCCGGTGCCGATCCCGGCCACGAAATGGGTGATCTTCCCGTCCGTCTGCGCCCAGATCTCCGGTCCGGTGGAGTGGTAGTGGGAAGCGGGGTTGTCAGGATTGGCGTACTGGTCCGGCTTCCAGCCACCCGGCGTCTCCCGGGCCAGCCGGGTGGAGACCGAGTAATAGGAATCGGGGTGCTCCGGCGACACCGTGCCGGGGCAGACGACCACCTCGGCCCCGTAGGCGCGCAGCACGGCGATCTTGTCCTGGCCGACCTTGTCCGGGCAGACGAACAGGCAGCGGTACCCCTTCTCCACCGCCACGATCGCCAGTCCCACCCCGGTGTTGCCGGACGTCGGCTCGATGATCGTGCCCCCGGGCCGGAGGGCGCCGGACGCCTCCGCGGCCTCCACCATGCGCAGGGCGATCCGGTCCTTCACCGACCCGCCGGGATTGAAGTACTCCACCTTGGCCAGCACGGCCGGTGCGTCACGGCCCGCGCCCGCCAGCCCCCGGGTCACCGCGCGGAGCCTGACCAGCGGGGTGTTGCCGACAAGCTCGACCAGCGATTCATGGACCTGCATCGCCAACCCTCCCCAGGTCAGCCCCGGCATGCGGCCGCCCCGTTGCGGCCGGCCCCGATGGCCGGGTCCTGCCCACCGACGCTATCCCACCCTCCCGGGGCCCGCTGGACTACCGCTGCTGAGGCCACCCAGGCCGCTGGGACGGCCGGCCCGGCTGGCATAGGCTACTAACCGGTTAGCCACGAGCACGCGAGGGAGCCCGCCATGACCGAGGCCGTCATCGTCGCCACCGCCCGCTCACCGATCGGCCGGGCGTTCAAGGGATCCCTCACCACCGTCCGGCCCGACGACCTGACCGGCCAGATGGTCACGGCCGCCCTGGCCAAGGTGCCACAGCTCGACCCGGCCGACATCGGCGACCTTATCCTTGGCTGCGGTCTCCCCGGTGGTGAGCAGGGCTTCAACATGGCGCGGGTGGTCGCGATCATGCTCGGCTTCGACCATCTGCCGGGCACGACGCTCAGCCGGTACTGCTCGTCGTCATTGCAGACCACGCGGATGGCCTTCCACGCCATCAAGGCCGGTGAGGGTGACGTGTTCATATCCGCCGGCGTCGAGTGCGTGAGCCGGTTCGGCAAGGGCAGCAGCGACAGCTGGCCCGACACCAAGAACCCGGTGTTCGCCGAGGCCGAGGCCCGGACGGAAGCCCGCTCGGGTGCCGATGTCCAGCCCTGGCACGACCCGCGCGAGGACGGCACCGTGCCCGACGTCTACATCGCGATGGGGCAGACCGCCGAGAACGTTGCCCAGATACGCGGGATCACCCGGGCCGAGCAGGACGAGTTCGGCGTGCGGTCGCAGAACATGGCCGAAAAGGCGCTCGCCAACGGGTTCTGGCAGCGGGACATCACGCCGGCCACGATGCCGGACGGCACCGTGCTGGCCGCGGACGACGGCCCGCGGCCCGGCACCACCCTGGACAAGGTGGCCACGCTGAAGCCGGTGTTCCGCCCGGACGGGACGGTCACGGCCGGCAACTGCTGCCCGCTCAACGACGGCGCCGCCGCCGTTGTGATCATGAGCGACCGCAAGGCTGCCGACCTCGGGATCACCCCGCTGGCCAGGATCGTGGCCACCGGCCTGTCGGCGCTCTCCCCCGAGATCATGGGGCTGGGCCCGGTGGACGCCTCGCGGCAGGTGCTGCAGCGGGCCGGGATGACCATAGACGATATCGACCTGGTCGAGATCAATGAGGCGTTCGCCGCCCAGGTCATCCCCTCCTACCGCGACCTGTCCATCGACATTGACAAGCTGAACGTCAACGGCGGGGCGATCGCGGTCGGCCACCCGTTCGGCATGACGGGAGCCAGGATCACCAGCACCCTGCTCAACGGCCTGCAGTTCCACGACAAGACGTTCGGGCTTGAGACCATGTGCGTGGGCGGCGGCCAGGGCATGGCGATGATCGTCGAGCGGCTGTCCTGACCGGCCGGCATCCCCGTGAGCGGCGCACAGCCGGGGTGGACCGGAGCCGACGGTTGTATTACGGAAAGCTAACGGCAGGGGGTTGTCAGGGGCGTGCCGGTGGTGCAGTCTCAACAACTAAGGAGCCGGTTCGCCCTGGAGGTGCCCGTGACACTGAATCACTCCCCGGAGACGCATAAGAACCTGATCGCGCGCATCCCGTCCGTCACCGGACGAGACCTGGTTGAGTGGTTCAGAAGGCTGGAATCGGGACCCGCGTTCCTCCGCTGTGAGGAACGAGCTCACTGGCTGTCGGACGAGCACGGGCTCTCCCACGGTTACGCCCGCGCCATCGTGCACGAGTACGAGCGGCAGCGCCGCTTCCGTCTCAATTACGCCTGACATGGATCTTGAGCTTGCCCGTGAGTTCCTGCATGCCCATCACCGGGCGGTGCTCGCGACGTTCAGGTCAGACGGTCGGCCGCAACTGTCCCCGGTGCTCTGCGCGGCCGACGAGAAGGGGCGGGTGCTGATCAGCACCCGCGAGGCCGCGATCAAGACCAGGAACGTGCGGCGTGACCGCCGGGTGTCGCTGTGCGTCATCAACGACGGCTTCTTCGGCGAGTGGGTTCAGGTCGAGGGCGAGGCGGAGATCATCTCGCTGCCCGATGCGATGGAACTCCTCATCGACTATTACCGGCGGATCTCCGGGGAGCACTCCGACTGGGACGGCTACCGGGCGGCGATGGAGCACGAGCGCCGGGTTGTCCTGCGGGTCAGCCTTACCCGGGCCGGGCCGGACGTCAGCGGCTGACCGCGCCGCCCGGGCATTCCCCGCGGACACGCGGTGGCAGGTTCCCGGCCTCTCACTAGTTGCCGGATGGCAAGTGGCCTGCTCACAGCGCTAAAGCGCGCATTATCCATTGACTTGCCCGCCAGTTACGCGAACGTGATCAACAGCTGTCGCTGAATGGCGGTTTATCCGTCCCGGGCCCGAGCCCGCGGCCACCGCACCTGGGCCCGGCAAGCGGCTAGGCTGGCAGCACCCGGATACGCCTGGATCTTCGCAGGTCCAGGGGTTTGGGGGGGTGTGTGCCCCCGGTCGGGGTCGAACCGACACTGGGGACCCTTTTAGGGGGCCGGCCTCTTCCTTTGGGCTACGGGGGCTGGGTAATGATACCCCGGGCGACCATCATAATTCGAGACCAGCCAATGGAGTGGAGAAAGATCCCCTGAGGTGCATATATTCAATTCCGCGATCATCATCGAATGCGTAGCGTTACATTTTTGCCTTGTCTTGGAAAGATTGTTTACAGAGAGTAGTCACCCTATGAGCTTGCTGAGTCCCGGCCGCGCGGGCTCATCAGGTCAGGCCCGCCTCCACCGAGGCGCGCCGGAAAACGCCATCCAGCATCGCCGGCGTCACCCGCCCCGTGAACGTGTTCTGCTGGCTGGGGTGATAGCAGCCGATCAGCAGGACCTGACGCACGTCCTGCCCGGCCGCCACCGCAGGCCCTGACCCGGTGCCGTGGCCGCCGGCGGCCAGCAGCCGGGCCTGCACGCCGTGGCCGAAGGCGGGACGCGGCCTGGGCAGCGCGAAACCGGCTGAACGCAGCACCGGCCACGTCGCCTGCCAGGCGAAACCTCCCAGGCAGACGACGACCCGGACCGACCGGGCCACCCGCGCGTATTCCGCCGTGAGCCACGGGGCGCAGGTGTCGCGTTCGGTCACGGTCGGCTTGTTCGCGGGCGGCGCGCACCGCACCGCGGCGACCATCCTCGCCCGGATCAGGCGCTGGCCGTCCCCGGCCACGACCGACGTCGGCTGGGCGGCAAGCCCGCACCGGTACAGCGAGGCGAACAGGACGTCACCGCTGCGGTCCCCGGTGAAGATCCGGCCGGTTCGGTTGCCACCGTGGGCAGCCGGGGCGAGACCGACGATCAGCACAGCCGGCCGCTCGTCGCCCCAGCCGGGGATGGGACGGCCCCAGTAGCGTTCGTCACGCGATGAGGGCCGTTTGGCGACAGCGACCTGCTCCCGCCATTCGACCAGCCGCGGGCAGGCGCGGCAGACCGACTGCCTGGCGGCCAGCTCGGCCACGGTGCCCGCCCCAGCGGCGAGAGCTCGCACCTCGGCCGCATCGTGAGCGACCGGTGTCGCGGCGCTCGCGGGATCGTCCGGCCAGCCGGTCCCGGGCGGCACCGGCCCTTCGGCGTCGCGATCCGGGGACCCCGGGCCGGTGCGCCCGGCCGTCCGCTCAGGCCGGGTCACCGGGGGCCGCCCGGCACCAGCGACCAGGCGATCCCGTCCAGGATGTCGTGCTCGCTGGCCATCACCTCACCGAACGCGAACCGGGTCATGATCGCGTCGAGCACGAGCGCGCCGCCGCCGATCACATCCACCCGGCCCGGATGCATCACGCTCAGCCGCGCCCGCTGCGCGCGCGGCAGAGCCAGCAGCAAGGCGGCCTGCTCACGCACCTGGCCGGCGCCGATCCGGGCGTGATGGATCCGGGCCGGGTCGTAGGCGGCCAGGCCGAGCGCGAGCGCGACCACCGTGGTCACCGACCCGGCCAGGCCAACCAGGGTGCGGGCGTCAGTGACCGCGATCTTGGCGGCCACCACATCGAGCGCGGCACCGATGTCGGCCCTCGCGGCCGCGACCTCGGCTGCCGTCGGCGGATCTGTCCGCAGGTGCCGCTCGGTCATCCTGACACAGCCGATGTCCACCGAGACGGCCGCGCTCACCACGGGCGGGTTCCCCAGCACGAACTCGGTGGAGCCGCCGCCGATGTCCGCGACCAGGTAGGGCGCGGCCGCCGCGCCCCCAGCCAGTTCGGCGGTCGCGCCGATGAACGACAGCACCGCTTCCTCGTCCCCGCTCAGAACCTCCGGGTCGACCCCGAGCACCTCGCGGACCCCGGTCACGAAATCGGCCGCGTTCGCCGCGTCCCGGGTCGCGCTGGTCGCCACCATCCGCACCGCGGACGCGCCCGCAGCCGCCACGATCGCCGCGTAGGACCGCAGCACCCGCAGGGTCCGGGCCAGCGCCGCCGGGGCGAGCCTCCCCGTGGCGTCCACGCCCTCCCCGAGCCGCACGATCTCCATCCGCCGGTCCACGTCCACCAGCGTGCCGGTGACCGGGTCGACGTCGGCAACGAGCAGCCGCAGTGAGTTCGTGCCGCAGTCGATCGCCGCCACCCGGATTTCCTGGCCCCCCTCGCGGGCGCTTCGCTGGCTTCGGGGGGCGTGTCCTCGGCGCCGGGACACCGCTGACGCTGGGTCGTGCCGGAGACGCGCTGGCCAACGCCGTGGCCCGGCGCCCGCGGCGGCACCGGTGCTCATCGGGCGTCCGAGCCGACGCAGGGGCCCGCGTCCCACCAGGCTTCCGCCGCGGCCGCCGCCTCCCGGCCCAGCGGGTTGGCCCCTGGCGCGGCGAGCTCGTGCGCGACCAGCGCGTGCAGGCACTTGACCCGGTCAGGCATCCCGCCCGCGCTCGGTGTGCCGGACGGAAGCGGATCCACCCCCGCGGCGCGGGCAGCCTCGTCCCGCCGGGCGAGGTAGTCGCGGTGCGCGGCCAGGTAGGCCCGACGCAGCACGGGGTCATCCGCGAGCCGTTGCTGCATCTGCCGCATCACACCGGCCGCCTCCAGCCGGCTGACCGCAGCCACCGCACGTGGGCAGGTCAGGTAGTACAGGGTGGGGAACGGCGTGCCGTCGGGCAGGCGCGGCGCCGTTTCGATCACGTCCGGCAGCCCGCACGGGCATCGGTGCGCGACCCGGCGGACTGCCCGCGGCGGGCGGCCCAGCTGCCGCTCGACCGCCGCCCCGTCGGTCACCGTGACCTGCCCGGCCTGCTCCGGTCCGCCTCCTGCACCGAATGCCACAGCCGCTCATACCAGGGCGTGCCCGCGGCCTGCGCCGACGCGGAGCCTGGCGCTGCCCCGCCGATGATCACATAGCAGGTCTGGCCGGTCAGGCAGAAATGCAGCCGGTCCCTGGCCAGCTGCTCGACGTAGGCAGGATCGTTGAGGCGCCGCTGCTCCCGCCCCAGCGATGCCAGCTGTGACAGCATCATCTGCCGTTGCGCCTGCAGCTGGTCGATCTGGCGGCTCTGGGCGATGTACTCCCGCACCGGGTAGGCCAGGCTCAGCGCGACCGCGCAGATGACCACCGCTAGCACCGCGGCCCGGCTGGTGAACCTGGCCCGGTCCGCTGGCAGAGGCCGCCTGCGCTCCGGCATCACTGCCCCGATGGCGTCCGGGGGAAGGCAGCCGCGCCCGCGTACTCCGCGGCGTCGTCGAGCAGCTCTTCGATCCGCAGCAGCTGGTTGTATTTCGCGACCCGCTCCGACCTGGCCGGTGCCCCGGTCTTGATCTGCCCGGAATCGGTAGCCACCGCGAGGTCGGCGATCGTGGTGTCCTCCGTTTCGCCTGAGCGGTGACTGATCATGCAGGCATAACGGCTGCGCTGCGCCAGCGTGACCGCGTCCAGCGTCTCGGTGATCGTGCCGATCTGGTTCAGCTTGACCAGCAGCGCGTTGGCGGTGCCCTCGGCGATGCCGCGGCGGATCCGCTCGGGGTTGGTGACGAAGATGTCGTCGCCGACGATCTGGACCCGGTCCCCGAGCGCCGCGGTCAGCGCCTGCCAGCCGCCCCAGTCTTCCTCGTCGAGCGGGTCCTCCAGGGAGACGATCGGGTAGGCGTCCAGCCATTGCGCGTACGTGCTGGTCATCTCGCCGGCCGTGCGGGCCGCCCCCTCGAACGTGTAGGACCCGTCGGCGCAGAACTCGCTGGCAGCGGCGTCGATGGCCAGCCCGACGTCACGCCCCGGGGTGAAGCCCGCCTTGGTGATCGCCTCCACGATGAGATCCAGGGCGGCCCTGTTGTGGGCGAGGTCGGGGGCGAAGCCGCCCTCATCCCCCACCCCGGTCGAGAGCCCGTGCTGCTTCAGCACGGACTTCAGGGCGTGATAGGTCTCCGCACCCCAGCGGACCGCTTCGCCGAAGCTGGCCGCCCCTACCGGCGCGATCATGAACTCCTGGATGTTGACGCTGTTGTCGGCGTGCGCACCGCCGTTGAGAATGTTCATCATCGGCACGGGCAGCACATGCGCGTTCGGGCCGCCCAGATAGCGGAAGAGCGGCAGGCTCGCGGACTCGGCAGCGGCCTTCGCGACGGCCATGCTGACGGCGACAATGGCGTTGGCGCCCAGCCGGGACTTGCCGGGCGTGCGGTCCAGGTCGATCATCGTCTGGTCGATCAGCCGCTGATCGTCGGCGTCGTACCCCAGCAGCGCCGGCTGGATCTCTTCGATGACCCCCTGAACGGCCTGGGTGACCGCCTTGCCGCCGTAGTCGTCGTTCCCGTCGCGGAGCTCGACCGCCTCGAAGGCCCCGGTCGAGGCGCCGCTGGGGGCGGCTGCCCGGCCCAGCGTGCCGTCATCGAGCGCGACCTCGGCTTCGATGGTCGGGTTGCCCCGTGAGTCCAGGATCTGACGGGCGAAGACAGCTTCGATGGAGGCCACGGGTGACTCCTGATGGTTGCGCAGAGGTATCGATTATGGAGCCTAATAGAGCCGCCCCGGCCCGGCGCACCGGCCACGCCGACGCCAGCCGGCCCCCGCAGGCGGCCGCCCGGCGGCACTCGCCGCGCCCCGTTGCGACTTGGCACGACTTGCGACCATGATCACGTCCGGTTTATGGCGGTTTGCGTGGGCACAATCCGTGCCATGTGCCCGGGCGTGGGCGTGCGGCTATGTGCTCGGGCGGGGGTTCGCGCCGCGGGCTAGTTCCCAGGCACGGGCCCGGTCGCGGTAGGCGCGGGCGGTGGCGCGCAGCTCCCGCTCGGGGTCGAGGCCGGCCGCGCGGGCCTTCGCCACCAGCGCGAACAGCTCGGCGCCCAGCTCGCTGATTCCATCCTCTGCCCCCGTCTCGCCGGCCCCCGCTGGCAGGCCCTCCAGGTCCGCGGGGACCCCCGCGCGCTCGGCGCGGCGCTGGAGTTGGGCGGCGAGCGCCAGCGCCGGCTGGCCAAGGGGCACCGTGTCCAGGGCCGAGGCGGGCCCGCCGCCCGCGTCTGCGCGCTCGGCCGCCTTGATCGCGTCCCAGTTCCGCTTGACCTCCTCCGGCCCGGAGACGGTGACGTCGGCGAACACGTGCGGGTGGCGCCGGATCAGTTTCGCCACGATGCCCTCGGCCACGTCGTCAATGGTGTAGCCGGTGCCGTCGGTCGCCTCCGCCGCGATCCGGGCGTGGAACACCACCTGGAGCAGGACGTCGCCGAGTTCGTCCCGCAGTGCGGCCGGGTCGCCGCTCTCCAGCGCCTCCAGCGCCTCGTAGCACTCTTCCAGCAGGTGCGGCGCGAGCGACTCATGCGTCTGCCGCGCATCCCACGGACAGGAGACCCGCAGCGTGTCCATGACCGCCACCAGTTGCAGCAGGGCCGCCCCGGGCAGGTCACCGGTCACCGGTCACCTGCCCACCGCCGGGACAGGCCCCCAGGGCCCATCTCGTGGATCGCGGGACACACCTCAGCACGGCGGGGTCAGCTGTGGCTTGGTGGTGGGGGTGGGCACCCCGCCCTGCGGGGCCGAGAGCTTCAGCGCGGCCGGGATGATGGACAGCTGGCTGTAGTCCATCCTGCCGAACTGCGGGTTGACCTTGATCGCCAGGCTCTTGGCCGCGCGGCACTGAATGGTGTCGAGCTTCTGGCTGAGGTTGCCCAGCGCGCTCTGCGAGGTCGGCAGCGTGCCGCCATCCAGCCTGCGGACCAGTGCCGACTCGATCGCCTGATAGCGGCCCAGTTCCGGCAGCAGGTCCGGTGGCAGGCCGTTGGCCACCGCGAGCCTGGGCAGCGTCGTGTTGTTCTGCCGGGCCTGTGCCGCGATGGCGGCGAGGGCCCGCTGGCTCTCCACCGGAGTCACGGTGATGCCGTTGCGGACGGCCATCTGCTCCCGGATGCGGAACCGCACCAGCCAGCTCAGCACCTGCTGCGGCGCCTGCGACAGCGGGAACTGCAGCTGGATCCCCTTCTTGCTGGCCTGGTAGGTGTTCTTCAGATTGGTGACCTCGTTGGTCAGGGTGGCGGACGAGATCCCCTGGTTCCCCGTGATCGCGGCCGAACCCATCTGGACGGGCCCGCAGGCAGCCAGCGCGGCCAGCGCGGCCAGGCTGCCGGCGGCAACTGTGATCGAGGTGCGGAGCACGACGACGTCCTTCCTATGCATCCGATCCGGCCGATGCGGCCGGTCCTGCCGGTGTGCCAGGCCCGGCAGATCCGGCAGGTCCCGCAGGTCCGGCAGGTCCCGCCGGTGCCCCCGGTCCGGCCTGCCCGGCCGGGCGGCTCTCACCGAACACCGCCTCGACAAGCTGCGCGCACCAGGCGAGCAGCTCCTGATCGCGCAGCAGCGGGGCGCCCGGCGGGGCGGGAGCTGAGGGCCGCAGGCCGGGGGTGGCCCTGGGCACCGGTACGAGCATGGTACGCACTGTGGGCTTCAGCACGGCCTTCGGGTACAGCCGCGCCACCCGCACCTGTCGCGAATCGGGCAGTTCCACCGGCGAGAACCGGATATGCGTGCCCTGCTGGGTGATGTCGGTCAGGCCGGCGCGCCGCGCCTGCGCCCGCAGCCGTGCCACCGCCAGCAGGCCAAGGACCGGCTCGGGTGCCGGGCCGTACCGGTCGGTGAGTTCGGCATGCACCGCCGCGACGTCGCCCTCGGAGTCGATGGCGGCGATCCGGGTGTAGGCCTCCAGCCGCAGCCGCTCGCCGGGCACATACTCGTGCGGGATATGGGCGTTGACCGGCAGCTCCACCCTGACCTCGGACCGTTCGGCCGGCCCCTCGTCGCGCAGTTCGCTGACCGCCTCGCCGATCATCCGCACGTACAGGTCGAAGCCGACCCCGGCGATGTGCCCGGACTGCTCGCCGCCCAGCAGGTTCCCGGCGCCGCGGATCTCCAGGTCCTTCAGCGCCACGTACATGCCCGCGCCCATCTCGGTGTGCTGGGCGATGGTGGCCAGCCGCTCGTGCGCGGTCTCGGTCAGCTCCCGCTCCGGCGGGAACAGGAAGTAGGCGTAGCCGCGCTCGGTGCCCCGCCCGACCCGCCCGCGCAGCTGGTGGAGCTGGGCCAGCCCGTAGGCGTCGGCCCGGTCCACGATGAGCGTGTTGGCGTTGGGGATGTCCAGCCCTGATTCCACGATCGTGGTGGACACGAGCACGTCGTGCTCACGGTCGAGGAACTGCCCCATGATCCGCTCAAGCTGGTGCTCGTTCATCTGGCCGTGCGCCGCCACGACCCTGGCCTCCGGCACCAGTTCGGCGACCCGGGCGGCGACCTTGCCGATGCTGGCGACCCGGTTGTGCACGAAGAACGTCTGGCCGTCACGGAGCAGCTCCCGGCGGATGGCCGCGGCGATCTGCTTCTCGTCGTAGGGCCCCACCAGGGTGAGCACCGGATGCCGTTCCTCGGGCGGGGTCAAGATGGTGGACATCTCCCTGATCCCGGCCACCCCCATCTCCAGCGTGCGCGGGATCGGCGTGGCCGACATGGCGAGCACGTCCACCTCGGTGCGCAGCCGCTTGAGGTACTCCTTGTGTTCCACCCCGAACCGCTGCTCCTCGTCGAGGACCACCAGGCCGAGCCGGGCGAACCGGGTCTCCGGTGACAGCAGCCGGTGAGTGCCGATCACCACGTCCACGGTGCCGTCGGCGAGGCCGGCCAGCGTGGCCGCCACCTCAGCGTCGCCCTGGAACCGGGACAGCGTCCTGACCAGGATCGGGAACGGTGCATAACGCTCGCTGAACGTGGTGTGGTGCTGGGCCGCGAGCAGCGTGGTGGGCACCAGGATCGCGACCTGCCTGCCGTCCTGAACCGCCTTGAACGCCGCCCGCACCGCGATCTCGGTCTTGCCGTAGCCGACGTCGCCGCAGATCAGCCGGTCCATCGGGACCGGGCGTTCCATGTCATGCTTCACCTCGTCGATGGCGCCGAGCTGATCCGCGGTCTCCACATAGGGGAAGGCGTCCTCAAGCTCGCGCTGCCAGGGGGTGTCCGCGCCGAACGCGTGACCGGCCGACGCCATCCGGGCCGAGTACAGGCGGATCAGCTCCGAGGCGATCTGCCTGACCGCCTTGCGGGCACGGCCCTTGGTCTTCGCCCAGTCGGCGCCGCCGAGCCGGTGCAGGGCCGGCGCCTCGCCGCCGACGTACCTGGTGACCTGATCCAGCTGGTCGGTGGGCACGTACAGCCGGTCCGGGGGCTGGCCGCGCTTGCCGGGCGCGTACTCGATGACCAGATACTCCCTGATCGCGCCCTGCACACTACGGCTGGTCATCTCCAGGTAGCGGCCCACGCCGTGCTGTTCGTGGACCACGTAGTCGCCCGCGGTGAGCTGGAGGGGGTCGATTCCCCCACGGCGCCGGCTGGGCATCCGCCGGGTGTCACGGCTGCCGGTACGCTGCCCGGTCAGGTCCGCCTCGCAGATCACCGCCAGCTTGACAGGTTCCCAGGTAAAGCCGTGGCTGATGAGGCCGGTCGTGACGCAGGGCACGCCGGGCTCGGGCGGGTCGTCCAGGTCACCGAGCCGGGCGCCGAGCCCTTCCGCGCGCAGCATCTCGGCGAGCCGCTGTGCCGGTCCGTGCCCCTCGGTGACCAGGACCACCCGCCAGCTGTCGGCCAGCCAGCGGCGCACATCCGCGAGCGCCCGTGCCGTGTCGCCCCGGTACCCCTCCGCCGGAACAGCCCCGATGCTGAACGACTGGCGGCCCGCATCACCCACTGCCGGGCCGGACCCGTCCCCGTCGGCCCCGTCCCCGCCTGGCACGTCCTCGCGTGCCCCGGCCTCGCGTGCCCCGTCCCCCGTGGCCGCGTAGCCGTTGGCCGGGTGGGCGCCGCCGTCCTCCCCGGCCGCGCCGGGGCTCTCGAACGGGGTGACCGTCCACCACGCCAGCCCCAGCCTGTCGGCCACCGCCCGGACCTGCGTGATCGAGCGGAATGCAGCGGCACCCAGGTCGATCGGCACCTGCCCGCCCGCCGCGGCGTTCACCCACGAGGCGGCCAGGAACTCCTGGCTGGTGCGGACGAGGTCGGCGGCGCGGGTGCGGATCCGCTCGGGATCGCAGGCGAGCACCCGCCCCCCAGCGGGCACGTGATCGAGCAGAAGCTCCATCCGCGACGCGATGGCAGGCGCGAACGCTTCCATGCCCTCCACGGCGATGCCGTCCGCGAGCTTGCCCAGCACGTCGGCCAGGCCCGGGTGATCGGCGGCAAGCTGCTTGGCCCTTTCCCGCACGGCCGGGGTGAGCAGGAGCTCACGGCAGGGCGGCGCCCACAGCCCGTCCGCGGTCCCGAGGCCGCGCTGGTCGGCCACCCGGAACTGGCGGATCTCCTCGACCTCGTCGCCCCAGAACTCGATCCGGAGTGGATGCTCCTCGGTGGGAGGGAAGACATCCACGATGCCGCCGCGCACCGCCATCTCACCGCGCCGCTCCACCAGGTCGGTGCGCGTGTAACCGATCTCGACCAGGCTGGTGAGCACCTCGTCGAGGCCGACCGCCTGACCTGCCCGCAGGGAGACCGGCGCGATGTCGCCGAGCCCGCCGACGATCGGCTGGAGCAGGCCGCGGATCGGGGTGACCACGACACTGAGCGGGCCGGTCCGGGGATCGGCCGGGTCAGGGTGCACGAGCCGGCGCAGGACCGCCAGCCGGCGGCCGCAGGTGTCCGAGCCAGGCGAGATCCGCTCGTGCGGCAGCGTCTCCCAGGCGGGGAAGTAGGCCACCCCCTCGCCCGGCAGCAGCGAGGTCAGGGCATCGGTGAGCGCTTCGGCTTCCCTGGCGGTGGCGGTGACCGCCAGCACGAACCGGCGGCCCCGGCCGGTGTCTGCCCCGGGCCGGCCGGTGTCTGCCGAGGGCCGGCCAGCGTCCTCCCCGGGGCGGCCGGTGAGAGCAGCAGCCAGGAATGGCCGGAGCGCGGGCGGGGCGGTGAAGCCGGCCCCGGCCTCCCCCCCGCCGTGCTCCGCGCGCACGGCGCCACCGGCCAGGCCGGGGGAGCCGAGCGCCTCCTGAAGTACGGGATCGGCCGTGATAACGCTGAGTAGTCCGGCGAGACTCACTGGTGTCCTTCGATTGGCAGCACAAACGCCCGCATCGACGCCAAGACGGCTGGCCCGAATGCGGGCCCTTCTAGTTTATGGCCTAGCCCATCCGGGCTATGGCAAGATGCCGGGCATATGGGGGGCTCCCCGGTCGGTGTTACGAAGAAGGTTGGGCTATGTCGGCGAACGGGCTTGCCGGGGGCGGGACCACCGGCGGCGACGCCGGGCCAGGGCGCGGCGGGCAGCGCGCAAGGGCGCAGCGCGGAGCGGTCGCGGACACCGGTGCACCTGGGATACCCGCACAAGGCCACGTCCGGAAGTTGCTGGCCGACCCGCGGCCTGGTGTGGGGGACCGCGCAGGCCGGGAACGCGGCCCCGCCACAGATGCCGCCACGTCGGCGCAGGTTAAAGCCGTGCCTGAGGTGTCACCCGGGGCCGGGCCCGAGGCGATCCCCGGGGCCGGGCCCAAGGCGACGCCCGGGGCCGGGCCCGAGGCGACCTCCGGGGCTGGGTCCGAGGCGACCTCCGGGGCCGGGCCCGAGGCGACCTCCGGGGCTGGGTCCGAGGCGACCTCCGGGGCTGAGCCCAAGGCGACCTCCGGGGCCGGGCCCGAGGCGACGCCCGGGGCTGAGCCCAAGGCGACCTCCGGGGCTGAGCCCAAGGCCGCCCCCATCCCTCCCCCCGCGGGCGGCGGGGGCAAACCCGCTCCCGCCGGTGCCGGCCTGTTCGCCCGGTACATTCGCGACTACGCCACTGGGCGCGCTGGGGAGCAGGTCATGATCCTGCAGGCCGGCTGCACGACGACCGACGGCGATCCGGGAGCAGGTGTATGGCGGGCGGCGGATGCCGACATTGTCGTCAGCCTCATCGATGACGACCAGCCGGTCACCCGGGCGGCGGTGAGCCTGCACCAGGGCCTGGCCGAATGCATCCAGAGTGATCTGCGCACCGTGCCGCTGCCGCAGCGCTCCCAGGACATCGTCGTGTGCACCCTGCTACTGCAGCGCATCGAGCACGCGGAACTCGTGCTCGACCGACTGGTCGCCGCGATCAAGCCTGGCGGGCTGCTGCTGCTCCGCTTCCGTGACCGGGACAGCGCGGCAGGTTTCCTCGACCGGGTTCTTCCCCTGTTCGCCAGGCGTGCGATCTGGCGTAAGAGGCACCCAGGCCAGCCCGGGCCATACCCGGCTGTCTACGACCGGCTGTCGTCCGCGCGGGGGGTCCAGGCGTATGCGCTTATGCGCGGGCTGGTGATAGCCGAACGACAGCCACGGGGCGGGCTGGCCGGGGAGATGCCCGGGCCACTTGGTTTCCTGGCCGCACAGAAACTGATCGCCCGGCTCTCACGCGGCCGGCTGACAGACGCGCACGAGGACCTACTGTACGTCCTGCGCAAGCCGGAAAGCCGGTTCGCCAGGGTACTCTGACCTGGCCAGTGCCTGCCGCCTGGCGTCCGCCGGGTCACGGCAGGCCGGGGACTTTCTTCCTGGCCCGCTGACCGGCGCCGGAGTACCCTCAGGCGTGCCTGGCGGAATGGGCGGCACGGTCAGCAAGCCCGCGGGCGGCGATGCGGCAGATGGAGGTGGACGTGACCGCTGGGTCAGTGACCGGGCTGGCTGAGGGTTTCGCGAGCATTCCTTCCTGGACTCTCGACGAAAACCAGCTTGCCGACCTGGAGATGCTGCTTTCAGGTGCGTTCGCGCCCTTGACCGGTTTCATGACCGCCGCCGACGTGTCCTCGGTGTCCGAGCGTGGCACGCTCGCCGACGGGACCCCGTGGCCGGTCCCGGTGACGCTCGACGTGCCCGAGGAGGCCGTGCCGGCAGCCCAGCAACGGCTGGCGCTGAACGACCCCGAAGGCGTCCCGCTCGCCGTCCTCGAGATCAGTGAGCGGTCCCCGGCCCGGGTGCCTTCTCCCACCCAGCCCGGCGTCGGCGGCCGCCACGCCCGGCCCGCAGAGAAGCCCGGCCCCGGCGGTCACGATGGCCACGGCGGTCACGACGGTCACGGCGACTTCGATGGCCCCGGCGACTTCGATGGCCACGGCGACTTCGATGGCCCCGGTGGCCTCGATGGCCCCGGCGGCCCTGGCGGTCACGGAAGCCCCAGCGCGACCGGGCTCGTCCGGCTGAGCGGCCAGGTGGTCCAGTGCCGGGATCTGGAGCACGGCCCCTTCCGGCAGCTGCGGCGGACACCAGCCGAGGTGCGGGAAGAGCTCGCCGGGGGCCCGGCGCTCGCTTTCGTCACCCGCCGCCCGCTGAACGCGCGCCAGATCGGCCAGCTGCGGCATGTTGCGGGGCAGCTGCGGGCCCGGCTGCTGCTGCTCCCCGTGGTCACGGGCACGGCAGATGTGGTCGTCCGGCCCGAGGCGCTGGTGCGGGCGGTTCGCGCCGCCGCCCGGCATCTGCCGCCGGGCACCTTGGTCGTACCGGTGTCATTGGCCCCGCGGGACGTCGATGCGGAACGCGAGATCGCACTCCGGGCGCTGGTCGCGGCCTCGTACGGTGCCACGCACCTGTTCGCCGACGAACCCGGGGGGCCCAGCGTCCAGGCCGCCGTCCCGGTGATGACGGCCGGCGACTGGGCCTACGACCGGGCGGCCGAGGTCTGGCGCCCGCTGGCGCTGATCGAGCCCGGCACCGAGCGAGCCGACCTGGCGATGGGTGAACTCGAAGACCTGCTGGACAGGGGCGAGGAAGTGCCCGCCTGGTTCACCCCGCCCGCCGTGGCCGCCGAGCTCCGCCGGGCCCGGCCGCCGCGGAGCGAACGCGGCCTGGTCCTCTTCCTGACCGGCCTGTCGGGGTCCGGCAAGTCCACCATAGCCAGGGGCGTGCGTGACGCCCTGAGCGAGCGCGGCGACCGCTCGGTGTCGCTCCTCGACGGTGATCTCGTGCGGGACCTGCTCTCGGCCGGCCTGACGTTCTCCCGGGCAGACCGCGACCTGAACATCGCCCGGATCGGCTTCGTGGCCACCGAAGTGGCCAGGCACGGCGGGATCGCTATCTGCGCCCCGATCGCGCCGTACGCGAAGGCGCGCGCCCGGGTGCGCAGCATGGCCCGCGAGGTCGGCGACTTCCTGCTCGTCCATGTCGCCACGCCCGTCCAGGTATGCGAGGCACGTGACCGCAAGGGCCTGTATGCCAAGGCGCGGGCCGGCCTGATTGACGGCTTCACCGGCGTCTCCGACCCCTATGAGGAGCCCGCCGACGCCGAGCTCACCATCGACACCTCGACGATGTCACGTCAGCAGTCCGTCGACGCCGTGCTGCACCTGCTCGCCACCGGCGGGTGGCTGCCCGACGGCCAGCCCACCGAGACCCGCGGCCAGGGTGTGCCGGGCGGGCCGGGTCACTGACGGCTCTATGCCACCCGGATCGGCAGCGTCTCGTACCCGCGCAGGACCAGCCCGGGGCGCCGGACCGGATCACCCGCCGGGGCCAGTGCCGGAAACCGGGACAGCAGCCGTGGAAACGCAACGGCCCCCTCGAGCCTGGCCAGGGCGGCGCCAAGACAGAAATGGGCGCCTGCGCCGAAGCTGATCGGCGGGCTGTCCGGCCCGGCGGGATCATACCGGGCCGGGCGGAACTCGCCCGCGCCGCCGAACCGGCGCGGATCCCTGTTGGCGGCACCAAGCAGCGTGACCACTTCCGATCCCGGCACCGCGATGACCCCGCCCACCGTGGCCGGGACAGTTGGCCTCCGGCTGGTCAGCTGGACAGGTGAGTCGTAGCGCAGGACTTCCGCCACGAACTGGGCCGCGGGCAGATCGCCGCCGGAGAGCCCGTATCTCAGCGATGGTTCACCCAGCAGGATGCGAAGCCCGTTGCCGAGCAGGTTGGTGGTGGTCTCGAATCCGGCGACGAGAAGCAGCATCAGGTTGGCCAGCAACTCGTCCCCGCTCAGCCGGGCGCTATCGGCGTCGCTGACCTCGACCAGCGCGCTGACGAGATCATCGCGCGGGTGGGCCCGGCGCTGCGCGCACAAGCCGGAGAAGTACTCGCGCATCGTGACCGCGGCGGCGTCGGCGTCGGTGAGCACCGACAGGTCTGCCGGTTCCAGGGTCGCGGCAAGGGCCCTGGCCAGGGGCCGGAAGCTCTCCCGGTCCGCCTCCGCGACCCCCAGCAGTTCACAGATGACCGTGACCGGCAGCAAGAACGCGAAGTCATGCATGAACTCGACCGGCTCTCCTGCCGCGCCGCGCGCCGCCATCGCGTCCAGCAGCGCATCCGTCAGCCCGGCGATCGCAGGCTCAAGCGCAGCCACCCTGCGGGGCGTGAACGCCCGCGTCATGATGCTGCGCATGCGGGGATGATCCGGAGGGTTCGTGTTGAGGATGCTGAGCATGAAGTCTTCCAGTGATGGGTGCTCCCGCCAGCCGGGCAGCTCCCGGTCGAAATTGGCCCCGTCGGAAACCGTGAACGCGGGATCGCGCAGCACCTTGCTGACAGCGTCGTAGCCGACCGCCACCACAGACCCTGGCACCGGCTCGACCGCCTCGCCGAGTTCGTGCAGGGCCGAGTAGAGCGGGTAGGGGTCGGCCCGTCCCGCGGGGCTGAAGAGTGCCGTGAAGATCTCGGCTGTGTCCATCGCCACCGTGTCAGCAGCCTCGGCGCCGGATGGATCTGCCAGACACGATCTACTCGTCGTCCTCTGCTTTCGCGCCCTGGTCGATTCGCGTTCGCAGCGTGCGGAACCTGTTCACCAGCGCTCCTGACATCGCGTCGCGCTGGCGCGAGAGCACGATGTAACTGGCCACCCCGCTCACCAGCAGGGCCAGCCCGAGCAGCAGCAGACCGCGGGCCCCGGCCAGGTAGAACAGGCCGGTGGCGGCGACGAAGAGCAGGATCCGTGCTGTCGTATAAGCGAGTGTGGCGCGCATGACGCACCCAGCCTATGCCGATGCCGGGCCGTCTGCTCCCATGCCCCCGGCCCCGGTCCCGCCGTCGCCCGCCAGGTCGGCAGGGCTGGACTCGCCGCCGGAGAGAATGCCCGCCAGCAGCGCCGGGTCGATGTTGCCGCCGGACAGCACGGCTACCCGGGTCCGGGCAGGCGGCAGGTCGTTGGCATGGAACAGGCAGGCCGCGACCGCGACCGCTCCGCCCGGTTCGGCGACCAGGTGCGCCTGCGCCGCGGTCCGCCGCACCGCCGCGCGTATCTCGTCCTCGGTGACCGTCACCATGTCGTCCACGTTGCTGAGCAGGTGCCGCAGGGGCAGGGAACCGATCTGCTCCACCCGGAGCGCGTCGGCGATGGTCCGCTGTGTCTCCTGCGGCGCCCACGCCACCCGCTGGCCGGTGCGGAACGAGTCCCGCGCGTCAGCCGCAAGTTCTGGTTCGACCCCGACCACCCGCGTCCTCGGGCACAGG
Source organism: uncultured Actinomycetes bacterium (assembly GCA_963741615.1). GTDB lineage: Bacteria > Actinomycetota > Actinomycetes > Streptosporangiales > Streptosporangiaceae > UBA9676. The sequence goes on along the minus strand of CAVUIU010000027.1, from coordinate 65,714 downwards.
GCGCGGATGGCGGCGGAAATCCCGGAGATGAGACCGCCACCACCGACCGGCACCACGACCAGGTCGACCCCGGGGCAGTCAGCCGCGATCTCCAGGCCAATGGTGCCCTGGCCTGCGATGACGGCCCGGTCATCGAAAGGCGGGATGAGCGAATAGCCGTGGCGGCCGATCAGCTCCTCGGTGGCGGCCACCCGTGCCGCCAGAGAAGGCCGCGTCGTGACGATCCGGGCGCCCAGCCGACGGACAGGAGCGAGCTTGACCGGTGGTGCATTGTCCGGGACAACCACGGTGGCCGGAACGCCCAGCAATGCCGCGGCGTAGGCAACGGCTCCGGCGTGATTCCCGCTGGAATGGGCCACAACTCCCCGCGCGCGCAGGTGGGCAGGAAGGGCACTGATCGCCGCATACGCGCCACGCAGCTTGAACGAGCCCGTCGGCTGCAGGGATTCCGGCTTCAACAGCAAACGGGGATCCGCGCCGGGGAACGGCACCAGCGGGGTCCGGATGGCGACCCCGCTGAGGCGCGTGGCTGCCGCCCGGATTTCATCAACAGATACCAGCGACGCCACTGGCCCACCTTATGGCCCGTCGGCCATCCGGGTGACAGTCAACGCCAGCGAATGCCGGCGGCTGAATTCCGGAAATCGAGGAAGAAAACGGGTGTCCGTCCGGGACACTGAGAACAGGCTCCTCAAACGGAGGTCAGGAGGGGAGAGAGTGGACGGGAACAGCGAGCGGCTTCTCACGCCCGGAGAGGTCGCTGCCCTTTTCCGAGTCGACCCGAAGACGGTTACCCGGTGGGCAGCCTCCGGTCGCATCAGCAGCATCAGAACTCCCGGAGGACACAGAAGATTCCGTGAGTCCGAAGTCCGCGCCCTGCTCCGCGGGGAATCGCAACCGGCAACGGACAGCCCGCCCGCCGAGTGAATGGTCAGCCCGGGCGACCGAGTGAATGGTCAGCCCGGCGATTCAGCCCTGACCGGTTCAGCCCTGGCCAGAGTTGTCCTGGTCGGCCCGGCCCTGGCTGGCCAGGTACTTCTCGAATTCCCGGCGGAGCGCTTCGTCGCCGTCGCGCCACCGGCGCTTCCGGTCCTCGATTTCCTGCTCGGAGACCGCCTGCTTGGCCAGGCGCGCATACTCCGGGTCCGCGGGGCCGACCTCGACGTAGGCGTCCCCCACCACACGGCCGCTGGCGTCTACGGCTGACTCAGGGGCCATGAGGTTTCCGTTGGGGAGCCTAATGACGAACATCACATACCACTCTAGATGCCGTACCGCAGATTGAAGTAGAGCATGACGTCCAGAGCGATCCTGGTGTCGCCGCCCAGCATGTCCACGAGCGCGGGCCGCTGGCGGGACGCTATCGCGGCGAAGGCGTCCGCGAAGAACTCGCGGCGGCCGATCGCCCCCTCCTGACGGTGGAAGTAGCTCACCAGACGCGGCAGGCAACGGCCGTACAGACCGCGGAACTCATCCGAATCCGATTGCCACATCCCGCCAGATCCGTCGATGTCGTCGAGTGCGTGCCCGACTTCGTGGCACATCACGTCCGGGGCGGCGGAGGGCCGTGAGCCGACGATGATCTTGCGCTCACCATAGGCCCCGGCACACGCGTCCCAGGTGGCACGCCCGGATGGCAGCGGGACACCGTGCAGCCTGGCCATGTCGTCGAGGTCGGGCACACCGCCGGGCCCGATGAAGATCGCATCGAGGCCGGCCGCGAGGATCTCCTTGACCCGGGCGGGCAGTTCGGCCAGCCGGTCGATGGCGCGGACAGCCTCCGGCGGCGGCACCACGCCCTCCGCCCACTCCCGGCAAAGCACCTGCTCAAGCGGGCCGCAGTCGCGGTGCCCCTCGGCTGCCCTGCGCGCGTGCGCTACCTCGTACCAGGGCAGTCCATCGCGGTGCGCTGCCTGCGGCCGCTGCTGGACATGCCCCGTTGCCGAGCGCACCTCTGGGCTGGTGCGCGACGCCACCCTGATAGCGGCCCTGGCTACCCCTGACCGGTACCCGGTCCCCCTGGCTGTTTCGGGGTGGCGTGGCCTGATCGGACGCGGGAGGACGTCCCCGACCGGGGAGCCGAACGGGCTCCCCCCGGACCCCGGCTGCCCGCGACCGCCCGGCAGCGCGTCGGTCATCTCCTCCTGCCCGCCGCCCCTGCGGTGACGGCCGGCGGCAGGTACGGCCGGGCTGGACGATTCGTGGCGTGGGCCAGCCGGTGGTGTCCTGCCGGCACCGCGGGCCGACCGTGGCCGGGCGTACCGGCGGAAGCGGGCAAAGAGCCGCAGCCGCATATCTCGCACTCCCCGCGATCGCACGCCAGGCCTCAGGGTACGACGAATCACCGGGCATCGCCATCTGTCCTCACTGACTGTCATGTGTTATGCACCACAGGGTAAGCAGGCAGGAGTCGCCCGATTTACCGGCAGGCGGGATACCACGGAGGTTAGGCTGCCGCCATGGTGCTGCTGGGAGTCCTGTCCGCCCTGCTCATCGCGGGGCTACTGGCCGGCGGCACCTGGGCGTGGTGGCTGGCGGGCCACACGCTGCCTCGCCGCCCGCCCCGGCGCCGGCATCTGTCCCGGCACGGGCGGGACGTCCAGGAGGCTTTCCGGCGCCATCCGGCGGGCCGCGAGCGATGGCTCGAACAGGACGGCCAGCGGGCACTCACCGGGCCGGGCCGGCCGGGTCCCGGTCAGCCGACCGGGCCCGAAGACGATCCGGATTTCATCAGCGCGCTGGAGCGGATGATCCGCGGCCAGGACCACGAGGACGAGCCCTGATCCGTGGCGGAACGCTGCGCCGAGCCACACTCAGGCGGCGCACGCTCAGCCGGGTCACGCTCAGCTGAGTCCGGCGTAGGAGTGCAGCCCCTTGATGAGCAGGCTGACCACGATCGTGTTGAAGAGCAGGCACCCGAAACCCAGCAGCTGGATGTAGGCCGACTTGCGTCCCCGCCAGCCTGCCGTGGCCCGGGCGTGAAGGTAGCTGGCGTACACCACCCAGGTGATGAAGGCCCAGGTCTCGGTGGGGTCCCACCCCCAGTACCGGCCCCACGCCTCGTCCGCCCAGATCGCGCCGGCGATGATGCCGAATGTCCACAGCGGGAAGCCGAACACCACCGTGCGGTAGGCAAGCTGGTCGATCATCTTCGGGGCCGGCAGGAAGCGGAAGATGGCACCGGCCCGGGTGGGCAGTCCCGCCGCGACCCTCCTGGCATGCCGGTCAGTGAGCAGGTACACGGCAGTGAACAGCGCCGCCACCACGAACGCCCCGGTTGCCAGGGTGATCGAGGTGACGTGGATGGCGAGCCAGTAGGACTGAAGCGCCGGGGGCAGCTGCCCGGCCGGGGTGTAGATGACTGTCTCCGCGAGCCCGAGCAGGACAACCACCGGGCCGAGGACGAACAGCCCCAGCCGGTAGGCCCGATACCTGAGCATGAGGACAAAGAAGAAGGCAACCGCCACGCAGGTGACGGTGGTGACGAACTCGTACATGTCGCCCCACGGCACTCGGTGCACGGCGAGCCCGCGGCTGACCACCCCGAGGATGTGCGCCCCCAGCCCGAGCGCGGTCAGCACGAGCGCGACCTGCACCCAGCGCCCCATCGCCCGGGCGCCGGGCCCTGCCCCCGGCCCGGCGGGGCCGGGCCCGTCAGGTCCGGTGCCACCGGCAGCCGCGGGAACGGCTCCGGTGGGCCCCTGCCCGGCCGCGGCCAGGTCCCGGGATGTGCCCGACGCACCCACCGCGACCAGGTCGGCCGCTGGCTCACCGGCCTGCTTCAGCTGGCCAAGCACCTGCCGCCCGAAGGCGAAGTCACCGGCGAAGGCCAGCACCGCCAGGGCGTAGGCCACGACGGTGGCCACGAATGCGTAGTGGCTGAGGTTTGCCAGCCCCTCGTTGATGGGCACGGCTCTCACTCCCCCTCGGTCGTCTCGTCCGGGGCTGGCAGGGCGGCACCGCCGCCGTGGGCTGGTGGTGCGCCCCCGGCAGACGAGACCGTTTTCCCGGCGGGCACGGCTGGCTTCCCGGCGGGCACGGCTGGCTTCCCGGCGGGCACGGCTGGCTTCCCGGCGGGCATGGCTGGCTTCCCGGCAGGCATGGCTGCTTTCTGGCCCTGGTGTGCCGAAGCGAGTTCGGCGGCCAGGTTGGCGAACTCGGTCTCGAAGCCGCCCGCGGCGTCGGACCGCGCGAGCCCTCCCACGTCGACCACGGTGCGGCCGCCCGGGCCCGCGGCGGCCCGCACGAACATCCGCCGCCGCCGCACGAAGAACGACAGCAGCAGGCCTGCCAGAGCCGTCATGCCGGCGATCAGGGCCGGCAGCGTCCCCGGGTCGTAGGTGATGGCCAGGCTGATCCACTGCCGGTAGCCGGTGAACGTCAGGGTCCCGTCCCCGGCCGGCAGTTTCATCGACTGGCCTGGCCTGAGCGGCCTGGGACTGATCGGCAGCCGGTGCATGGCGGTGGTGTCCAGTTCATACACCGACTGCGGCTGCCCGCCGTTCATGCCCAGGTTGCCCGCGTAGGAGACCAGGCTCACCGCCGGGCTGAGCGCGGCGGGGAAGGCGGATCCGAGCCTTCCGTTGACGTTGACGGCGGTGGGCAGGAACACGCCCGCGAAACCAAGTTGCTGCGGGTGGGCGTCCGGCACCTTGACCACGCCTTCGGACGTGAGGCCTGCCTGTTCCACGGCGATGAACGGCACCGGGCCGTCGAACACGACCCGTCCGGTCCCGTCGGTGACGCGGAACACCGGTGCGTACCCGTGGCCGATCAGGAACACCCGCACGCCATCCACGTTCAGCGGGTGATTCACGCGCAGGCTGTAGCCGCGCATCGCGGCCCCTGGCTGTGGCGAGTAGCGGATGAGCGCGTCGAACCTCGACGGCTGCCCGCGCAGGGCCCCTGAGCTGATGTAGGACGCCGCGAACTTGTCGAGCGTGATCGTGAACGGCTGCAGATCGGCGGCGGAGACAGCCCGCCCGGGGTGGAACGCGTCCAGGTCGGTGGCTGTGTTCGCGAACGAGTCGCCCACGACCAGCAGCCGGTTCGCCTTGTAGCCGAACATCCCGCCCAGGCAGATCGCGATCAGCACGCCAAGCAGCGCCAGGTGGAACAGCAGGTTCCCCACCTCACGCAGGTAGCCCTTCTCGGCGGAGACCCAGCCGTCACCGGTGTGCAGCCGGAACCGCTTCCCCGACAGCAGCGCGGCAGCAGCCGCCAGCGCCTCATCCGGGGTGAGCGCGGTCTCGTGGCGGGCCGCGAGCGGCAGCCGGGACAGGTTGCGCGGCGCCCGTGGCGGCCGCTGCCGCGCCGAGCCGGCCAGCCGGAACGTGCGCGGGATCACGCACCCCGCGAGCGAGGCGAACAGCAGCAGGTAGATCGCGGCGAACCAGGGCGCGGCGAACACGTTGAACAGCGAGAACCGGGCCAGCAGCGGCGCCAGGGAGGGATGGGTGGCGTAGTACTGCTGCACCGCCTGCGGGTCGATCCCCTGCTGCGGCAGCATCGATCCGGGCACGCTCGCCACCGCGAGCAGGAAGAGCAGCACCAGCGCGGTCCGCATGGAGGTCAGCTGCCGCCACCCCCACCGCGCCCAGGCCCCGGTGCCGGACCCATGCTTGCGGGCGGCCGGCTGCCCCTCCGTGGCCTCGCGCGGCGGCGCAGGTGACTGCGGTCCCCGCTGCCCGGGTGCCTCATGCTGGCGCCGCGGTCCGGGCGGGACGCGGACGCCGGTCACCGGGCCATCGCCCGGCCCGGCGGCTGCGCCAGCGTGGCGGAGATCAGACTCCGCAGCCCCGGATAGGAGACCTCCCCGATGACGCGGGCCGCTATCCGGCCGCTGCGCGAGATGACGAGGGTGGTCGGGATGCCGGCGGGCGGCACGGTGCTGCGGAAGTCAAGGGCGACCAGGTCGCCGGGATCGTTCAGGCTTGGGTAGGTGATGCTGAAGTCACGCTGGAACGCCTCGGCGCTGGCGGGGGTGTCCCGGATGTCCACGCCCAGGAAGGCGACACCCGCTGGGCTGAACTTGCGGGCCAGTGACGCGAGCGCTGGCGCCTCGGCCCGGCAGGGCGTGCACCACGATCCCCAGAAGTTCATCACCAGCACGTGGCCGCGGAACCGGGCCAGGCTGAGCCTGGTGCCGCCGAGGGTGGTACCGGTGACCCGGGGCGCGAGCGGCGGGTTACCGCTGCGGAAGACGGTGGTGCCGGTGTCTCCGGAGACGAAGCTCTGGCCGTTGCTCACCGGGGTGCTCTGCGCGATCGCCCCGCCCCCGCAGGCTGCCAGCGCAAGCGACGCTGCCGCTGCGGCCACGGCTGCGGTGCCGCGGCGTGCACGCATGATCCGGGGGCAGATGGCCGCGGGGCGTGGATGACGGCGCGGACATCGCGGTGGACGGGACACAGAGGCGATCTCCTACGGGCAGTAGTGCCGCGCCCCATTGTGCCCGACACGGCCTGCGGCGATGACAGCGGGGCGGCCGTAGCAGTGGGCGGCCAACTCGGCGCGGCATTTCCCCCCAGGCCGGTCAGGCACCGGGGACCTGCGGCCGCCCGGCACCGGCCGGCTCGGCGTAGCTGATCCCGGCGACGGTGTCCCCGTGGTAGGTGAAGCTGGTCACGCTGGCAAGCGCACACTCACGGCGGCCGGGGTAATGCCAGAGGTGGTGGCCCCCGGCTGCCCTGCGGGCAATCCAGATGGGCAGCTGATGGCTGACGCAGACCGCCTCGTGCCCGCGGGCGGCCCGGACCGCGTCGGTCATGGCGGCGCGCATCCGGGCGGCGATGCTCGTGTACTCCTCACCCCAGGACGGGCGGAACGGGTCGCGCAGGTACCGCCAGTGGGATGGCTGGCGCAGCGCGCCGGACCCGACCCCGAACGTCGTTCCCTCGAAATGGTTCCACGGTTCGATCAGCCGGTCGTCGACATCCACCTCGAGACCGAACTGGGCCGCGAGCGGCGCCGCGGTCTCCAGCGCGCGCTCCATCGGGGAGGATCGCAGCACGGTCACGTCCCGGCCGGCCAGGAATCCGGCCGCGGCCTTCGCCATGAGCCTGCCTTCCTCGGACAGATGGAAACCGGGAAGCCGGCCGTAGAGCAGGCCATGTGGGTTGCTCACCTCACCATGGCGCAGCAGGTGGACGACGGTGGTGTCAGACATGGCCCGCCCAGCCTACCGGGGGTGCACCGGGCCCCCGGATACGGTGGCAGGCAGGATGAACCGCGGGTGAACGCCGCCGATTCCGGACAGGATGGAAACGCCCCAAACGGAAGGCGCCGCGCGGATATGCATGCAGGAGCCGCTGACTGAACGCCACCGCCCTCGCTCTCATCTTCGTCGCGGCCATCGCCCACGCCAGCTGGAACCTGTTCAGCAAGCAGGCCTCGGCAGCCGGCGCCGCCTGCTTCGTCTGGCTCATGTCGGCGGCGGCTGCCGTCCTCTACGCTCCGGCGGTCGTGGTCAGCGTCATCGTCAGCCCGCCGCACCTGACCATGCGGTCGTGGGTGTTCATGGCCGGGACGGCCGTGCTGCAGACCGGTTACTTCCTTTTCCTCCAGCGCGGCTACCGGGTCGGTGACCTGTCGCTGGTCTACCCGGTCGGCCGGGGAACCGGCGCGCTCCTCGCCGCGCTGGCCGGCATCGTCATACTCGGCGAACGGCCCGGGCCAGCCGGGCTGGCGGGAATCGTCCTGCTGGTGGCCGGGGTGATCGTCCTCGGCCTGCCCAGCCGTGGCCGCCGGGCAGCTGCCGCTGCCCCGGCCGCAAGCGCCCCGGCCGCCACCAGCGCGAGAGCCACCGGCGCGGGGGTTACCAGCGCCACCGCCCCCGGCGCGGGAGCCGCCAACTCCGCAGCCCCCCGGGCCGCAGCGGTGTACGCCCCGGCCGCGGTCCTGTACGCCCTGGCGACCGGGGCGTTCATCGCCGCGTACACGCTGTGGGACAAGGTCGCTGTCACCTCCGTGGGCAACCCGCCGCTGCTCCAGGATTACGCCTCGCTGGTCGGGATGACGGTGGCGCTGGCGCCCTTCGCGCTCGCCGACTCCCGGCGCACGGCCCGGATGTGGCGCACCTACCGGCCGCAGATCCTGGGTGCCGCGGCGCTTTCCCCGCTCGCCTACATCCTGGTGCTCGTCGCGCTGAGCTTCACCTCGGTCGCCGCCGTGGCCCCGGCACGGGAGGTCAGTGTCCTGTTCGGGGTCATCCTGGGCGGCAGGCTGCTCGGTGAGGGCGGGTTTGCCCGCCGGCTGGCCGGCGCCGCGGCCATCGTGGCCGGCATCATCGCGGTCGCCATCGGCTGAGCGCGTCAGCGCTCCGGTCTGCGAAGACATTCTTTCCGCCGCGAGGCAGGGATGCCGCTCAGCCCAGGGCGCCGACTCAGCCCAGGGCGCCGACTCAGCCCAGGGCGCCTGCTCAGCCCAGGGCGCCCCAGTCAGCCCAGGGCGGCCGCGGCCTCCGCGGCGGCGGCGGGCAGGGCGTCGGCGATCCGGGCGACCGCCTCGTCATCGTGCGCGGCCGAGGTGAACCAGGCCTCGTAGGGAGAAGGCGGCAGGTAGACGCCGCCGGCGAGCATGCCGTGGAAGAACGCCGCGTAGGCAGCACCGGACTGGCCACGGGCCTCGTCGAAATCGCGGACCGGTGCGTCGCTGCCCAGGAAGAGCGAGAACAGGTTGCCGGCCTCCTGGAGGCGGAACGGCACCCCGGCCGCGGCCAGCGCGCCGGCGGCCAGCTTGGCCACGCTCGCGGCCACCTCGTCCACCCGGCTGTACACCTCGGATGTGCAGGCCCGCAGGGTGGCCAGCCCGGCCGCGGTGGCCAGCGGATTCCCGGACAAGGTACCGGCCTGGTAGACCGGCCCGGACGGGGCCAGCCGGTCCATGATCTCCGCCCGCCCGCCGAAGGCCGCGGCCGGAAGCCCGCCCCCCATCACCTTGCCGAAGGTCATCAGGTCGCCGGCCACGCCTTCCCGGCCGTACCAGCCGGATCTGGTCACCCGGAAGCCGGTCAGCACCTCATCCATGATCAGCAGTGAGCCGTGCTCGGCGCAGAGCGCGGCCAGCAGTTCGTTGAAGCCGTGGGCCGGCGGGACGACACCCATGTTCGCCGGGCACGCCTCAGTGATCAGCGCCGCGATCTGCGGGCCGTGCTCCACGAACGCCTGCCGGACCGCGAGCGCGTCGTTGTAGGGGAGCACCAGCGTGTCCCCGGCGGCCGCGCCGGTCACGCCGGGGGAGTCCGGCAGGCCGAACGTGGCGACACCGGACCCGGCGGCGGCCAGCAGGGCGTCCACGTGCCCGTGGTAGCAGCCGGCGAACTTCACCACCAGCCGGCGGCCGGTGAACGCCCGGGCCAGCCGCACCGCCGACATGGTGGCCTCGGTGCCGGAGTTGACCAGCCGCACCTTCTCCACCGGGGCCCGCTCCACGATCAGCTCGGCGAGTTCGACCTCACCGGCGGTGGCGGCGCCGAACGAGGTGCCGCGCGCGGCCGCCGCCGTCACCGCCTCGACCACGGCCGGGTGCGCGTGACCGAGGATCATCGGCCCCCACGAGCAGACCAGGTCCACCAGTTCCCGGCCGTCGGCGTCGGTGAGGTAGGGACCATGGCCCGACGCGATGAACACCGGCACCCCGCCGACCGCGCCGAACGCGCGGACCGGGGAGTTCACCCCACCGGGGATGACGGCGCACGCGCGGCGGAAGAGCCCGCCGGACTCCTGGCCCGCGATCACGCGCTCACCTCGTCGCAGGCGTCGGCGAGGAACTCGATCAGCCGCAGCGCATCCGGCAGAAGATGATCCCCCGGTTCACGGATCCACTGCGCGGCCCCGCGGCCGCAGCGGGACGGCGGGGCCACCACGAAGCTGTTCCTGGTATGCCAGCGCAGGCCCGTGACTTGCGCGAAGTCGTCGGGCTCGCAGTCGAGGTGACACGACCACCACTCATCCTCGTCTGCGTGGGCGCCCCTGCTGGCGACGAAGAACAGGGCCCGGTCATCCGCTGCCTGCGCCCCGGCGGACAGCGCCACCGGCCCGGCCTGCACGCCGGCCTGGTCCATCCGGGCGAGTGCGACGGTTCCGGCCGCCGCCGGCACATCGAGCACGTCGAAAACCCGCCCCGTGACCAGGATGATGTTCGCCTGCGGCCGCTCCCGCCACCACCGGCCGACCTCCCCGGGATCGCTGGACGCCTCGATCTGCCACGCGGGCGAGATGGGATGCGCACCCGGCGCCGGGCACCCGATCCGGTCACACGAACAGGCGCGGACCGGGTCACGCGCGCGCCCGCGCGGGAGGGCGCCAGGGCTCCGGTGCCGGGCCTGTTCCCCGGGCAGGTGTGCGCCCGGGCAGACCGGCCAGCCCTGAGTGGCGTAATCCACGGCGGCTGCGGCCATCCGTCCGGCTACCCGGCGGCGGCCGCGGCGTAGCATCGCCTCGACCATCGGCTCCTAACTCCCGCTCCCGGGCGGTCCGTCCCCTGTCCCGATGATGCCGGTTGCGCGCGCCCGTGCGCACGCCGCCCCCCGAGCTGAGGCCGAGACGATACCTAACGCCGCCACGGGGCTGGCCGTTACGCCATGGATCATCCGTTTGGTGGTGCTCAGCCACCGGGCGTGCCCGCCGATCCCCAGCCTGCCCCGCGGCCACCGGACGCGCCGGGATGGGCCTACGGGACACCTCCCAGCCGCCGGGCGGCCTCGGCGGCCCAGTAGGTCAAGATGATGCTGGCACCCGCGCGGCGGATCGCGGTGAGGGTCTCCATGATCACCCGGTCCCGGTCGAGCCAGCCGTTCGCGGCGGCTGCCTCCACCATCGCGTATTCGCCGCTGACCTGGTAGGCGGCGACGGGCACCGGCGCGGCCGCGGCAGCCTGGGCGATCACATCCAGGTAAGGCAGCGCGGGCTTCACCATCACGATGTCGGCGCCCTCGCCGACGTCGAGCAGGATCTCCCGGACGGCGTCAGCGGCGGCCGGGTCCTGCTGGTAGGCCGACCGGTCGCCGAACCGGGGCGCACACTCGGCCGCGTCCCGGAACGGCCCGTAGAACGCGGAGGCGTACTTGGCGGAGTAGGCGCAGATGACGACCTCGGGGTAGCCGGCCGCGTCAAGCGCCCGCCGGATCACGCCCACCTGGCCGTCCATCATCCCGCTCGGGCCGACCACGTGCGCCCCCGCCGTGGCCTGCGCGACCGCGATGGACGCATAACGCTCCAGGGTGGAGTCGTTGTCCACCTCGCCGGCCTCGGTGAGCGGCCCGCAGTGGCCGTGGTCGGTGTACTCACACAGGCACAGGTCCGCCATCAGGACGGTGGCGTCGCCCACCTCACCGGCCAGGTCGGCCAGCGCCTGCTGGACGATCCCGTCCGGGTCGTCGGCGGCCGAGCCGCGGGCGTCCTTGACCGCCGGGATGCCGAACAGCATCAGCCCGCCGACTCCCGCCGCCACCGCTTCGGCCGCCGTCTTGCGCAGGCTGTCCCGGGTGTGCTGGGCCACGCCCGGCATGGACGGCACCGGCTCCGGCTCGCCGATCCCCTCCTTGACGAACAGGGGCAGCACCAGATCGGACCCGTGCACGGTGGTGCGGGCCGCCAGCCGCCGCAGCGCGGCCGTCCGCCGCAGCCTGCGGGGACGGGCGGCGGGGAATCCACCTTGTGCGGCAGGCTCTTGCCGGGGGAATTCACCGTTCACGGCCGACTCCTTCTGCGCCTTGGGCAGGTCGCCCAGCGTCACCGCAGGCGGCGGCGGGCGCCGCGGCGGCGCTCGCTGGGCTTGCGCACCGGCTCCCCGGCCGCGATGGCCCTCTCCCGGAGCCTGGCGCCATGCTCGGCGAGCGCATCGGCCAGGGCCGTTGCCGACGGCTTGCTCGCCATCACGTCCACCCGCAGCCCGTACTCGGCGGCGGTCTGGGCGGTCTGCGGGCCGATGACCGCGATGGCCGTGACCGCGTGCGGCTTGCCGGCGATGCCGATCAGGTTCCGCACCGTCGAGGACGAGGTGAACAGGACCGCGTCGAACCCGCCGCTCTTGATCGCCTCCCGGATCGGAGCCGGCGGCGGGGCCGCCCGCACGGTGCGGTAGGCGGTGACGTCCTCGGCTTCCCAGCCCAGCTCGGTCAGCCGGGCGATCAGCGTCTCGGTGGCGATGTCGGCCCGGGGCAGCAGCACCCGGTTGATCGGGTCGAGCACGTCGTCGTAGGGCGGCCAGGCAGCTGCCAGTCCCTCGCTGGATTGCTCCCCGTCGGGCACGAGTTCGGGCTTGATGCCGAACCCGCCGAGCGCGGCCGCGGTCTGCTCGCCGACCGCCGCCACCTTGACCCCGGCGAACGCCCGCCCGTCCAGGCCGTACTCCTCCAGCTTCTCCCTGACCGCACGGACCGCGTTCACCGACGTGAAGGCGATCCACTGGTACCGGCCGGTCACCAGGCCCTTGACCGCGCGCTCCATCTGCTGCGGCGTACGCGGGGGCTCGACGGCGATCGTCGGGACCTCCTGCGGGACCGCTCCGTAGGAGCGCAGCCGCTCCGACAGCGAAGCCGCCTGTTCCTTCGTGCGCGGCACGAGCACCCGCCAGCCGAAGAGCGGCTTGCTCTCGAACCAGGACAGGCCCTCATGAGCGGCAGCCGCGCCGACCACCGCGAGGGCCGGGCCGGGCTCGGTGAGCATGCTCACCCCGGCGGCCTTGAGATCCGCTGCCACCGACCCGAGCCTGCTGACCACCGTGTGCTGGTCGGTGGTGGTGCCGTTCCAGGTGATGGCGATCGGGGTGGTGTCCGCCCATCCGGCGGCCACCAGCATCTTGGCCAGGTTGACCGGCCCGGCCTCGGCGCCGAGGATCACCAGGCTGCCGGGCACCTGCCCCTCGACCTGGCTGATGTCGGATGCGTGCACCACCCGCAGGCCGCCGGTGTCGGCGGTCAGCGGGATGCCGGCGAAAGCAGGAACCGCGGTCACGGCGGACACCCCGGGGACGATCTCCAGCCGCACCCCGGCTCTGGCGCACGCGTCGGCCTGCCGGGAGGCCCGGCTGAACAGGAACGGGTCACCGGCGAACAGGCGGACCGCCAGCTGGCCGGACCTGGCCGCTTTGATCAGCGTCTTGGCGTCGGTGTCGGGATCGGCCACATCGGTGACGGTCGCCTGCCCGCGCAGCCGGTGGGCCAGCGGGCCGGTCAGTTCCGGCCTGCCCACCACCAGGTCCGCTTTGGCCAGCAGTTCGGCGGCGCGCAGGGTGAGCAGCCCTTCATCGCCCGGGCCGACGCCGACGAAGGCGGCGAGGCCCGCGCGGGCGGGGTGGTCCTGCGGTGCGCCATCGCGCTCCTGCTGGCCTGCGGTGGCCCCGGCGTTATTGGTCACAGATGTGGGATTCACTAGGCATCGTCCCCGTTGCTCGTGTGTGCGGCAGACACCGTCACGTACCTTCCCGCCCCACGGCGGAGCAATTCACGAGCGACCTGGTATCCCATGCGCGCGGCCTCTCCGCGGGGGGCGGCGGCGCTCGCGCTGATCGGCGGGGCGCCGTCATCCCCGATGACAACCGCGCTCAGGCGCAGCATGTCGGTGGCCACCGCGTAGGCGCCGACCGGCGCATGGCAGCCGGCCTGGAGCCCGGCCAGCACCGCCCGTTCCGCGGTCACCGCCGCGCGGCTGTCCGGGTCGTCCACGGAGCCGAGCAGGCCGGCCAGTCCGGGGTCGGTGTCGGTGCATTCGACCGCCAGCGCGCCCTGCCCGGCCGCGGGCACCATCTCATCCGGCTCGAAGACCTCGGTGACCAGATCGAGATGGCCGATCCGGTCCAGCCCCGCGCGCGCCAGCACGACGGCGTCGAGTTCGCCGGAGGTGACCTTGGCGAGGCGGGTGCCGGCGTTCCCCCGCACCGGGACCGGGCGGGTATCCGGGCGCATCAGCCGCAACTGGGCGGCCCGGCGCGGCGATCCGGTGCCGATCAGCGCCCCCGGGGGCAGGTCTGCCAGCTTGGCGCCGTCCCTGGCCACCAGCGCGTCCCTGGGGTCCTCGCGGACCGGCACGGCGGCGAGCACGATGCCGGGCACGTCGGCGGTGGGCAGATCCTTCAGGGAGTGGACAGCCAGGTCGATGTCCCCGGCGAGCAGGCACGTGCGCAACGCGCTGACAAAGACACCGGTGCCCCCGATCTGGGTCAGCCGGGCCGGGCTGACGTCGCCGAACGAGGTCAGCCCGACCAGCTCTACCCTGATCCCGGTCTGCCCCATGATCAGGTTGGCCACCGTCTGGGACTGCGCCACGGCCATCGGGCTCTTGCGCGTGCCGAGACGCAGGACCCGCGCGCTCATCCGCCACCGCCCAGGGTCAGGTCGTCCGCCCTGGTGACGGCGTCGATCGCGTCCTGGTCGAGGTCGAAGAGCACCCGCAGGGCCGCCTCGTAGGAGTCGCCGCCTGGCGAGCCGGCCAGCTCCTTGACCCGTACCGTCGGCGCGTGCAGCAGTTTGTACACCACCCGCTGCATCGCCCGCGAGATCTCCGCATACGCCCGCTCGTCCAGCGATCCGAGCTTGCCCGTCAGCCGGTCCAGCTCGGACTCCACCACCTCGGCGGCCTTCGCGCGCAGGGCGACCACGGTCGGCGACACCCGGGCCGCGTGCCGGGCGGAGACGCGCGCGGCGAGTTCGTCGGCGACGATCGCCCGGACCGCCGCCACATCTTCGGCCTGCGTCGCCGCGACGGCCAGCCCCGCGTCTTCGAGCGAGTCCAGGCCAAGCACGCTGACCCCGGGCAGCCCGGCGGCACTGGGATCCACGTCGTGCGGCAGCGCGAGGTCGAGCAGGACCAGCGGCCTTGGCGGCCCCGGGCCGCCCGCTCCCGCCTCGCCGCCCACCGGGCCGGCCCGCAGGCGGAGCGCCCGGGTGACCATCTCGGCGGTGATGACCAGGCCGGCCGCCCCGGTGCAGGAGATGACCAGGTCGGCACCGGCGAGGGCGGCGGGCAGGTCGCCGAGGCCGGCGGTGGAGCCGGACACCGACGCCGCCAGCCGTTGCGCCCTCCCGGGGGTGCGGTTGGCGACCACGATGCTGGCCGCGCCGAAGCGGTGGGCGGTCGCGACGGCGAGTGAGCTCATCGAGCCAGCCCCCACCACGAGCACATTCAGCCCGCCGAGCGGGTGGACCGGGTCGGGGGTTCCCTCGCCGCTGCCGGGCCTCAGCCGGGTGGCGGCGAGGCCGACCCCCACACTCACCAGGTTCGCGCCAGCGCGGTCGATCCCGGTCTCCGCGTGTGCCCGTCTGGCGGCGCGCAACGCGAGCGTGCCGAGGCCGTCGAGCTCCCGGCCGAGAGTCCCGTGCTCACGCGCCAGGGCGATCGCCTGGCGCACCTGGCCGAGGATCTGGCTCTCGCCGACGACCATGGAGTCGAGCCCGGCGGTCACCGCGAGCAGGTGCTGGACCGCCCGGTCCTCGTAGTGCACATACAGGTACTGGGTCAGTTCGGCCAGCGGGATGCCGGAATGCCGGGCCAGCAGGTCGGAGATCGAGGACAGGCCCGCATGGAACTTGTCGACCTCGGCGTAGATCTCCACCCGGTTGCAGGTGGACACCACGAACGTGCCCGTGACCGGGTCCGCTTCGAACACGTCGCGCAGCAGCTTGCCGAGCGCGTCGCCGCTGACGGCGGCCCGTTCCAGGGTCGGGACCGGGGCGCTTCGGTGGCTCAGGCCGACAGCCAGCACGCTCATGGCGCCGCTACCGCCGACTCGCCCACCACGCCCCCCGCCAGCGTTGCCTGGGCATCAGCGGCCATGACCCGGCCCTGATGGTGACGCTTGCTGTCGTGGGCGACTCGCACAACAGACCTCCGTTGCGCGTGAAAGGCGAGAATCTGCAACTCAATCGACAGGTTGACCTTACGCACGTCCACGCCCACCGGCACGTTAAGTACGACAGGAGCGAAATTGAGGATGCTCGTCACCCCGGCCGCGACAAGCCGGTCGCAGACTCCCTGCGCCGTCGCGGCGGGGGTGGCGATCACACCGATCGACACCCGGTGGCGGGCGACGACCGGCTCGATCTGGTCAGCCCCCTCGATCACATGCCCGGCGATCTCGGTGCCGACGACATCGGGGTCGGCGTCGAGTACCGCCGCTATCCGGAAGCCGCGGGAGGCGAAGCCGCCGTAGTTCGCCAGCGCCCGGCCCAGATTGCCGGCCCCGACGATGACCACCGGCCAGTCCTGGGTCAGCCCGAGTTCGCGCGAGACCTGGTAGACGAGATAGTTGACGTCGTACCCCACCCCCCGGGTGCCGTAGGAGCCGAGATGGGACAGGTCCTTGCGCAGCTTGGCTGAGTTCACACCCGCGGCGGCGGCGAGTTCCTCGCTCGACACCGTGGCGATCCCCTGCTCGGCGCACGCGTAGAGCACCCGCAAGTACACCGGGAGGCGGGCGATCGTCGCCTCCGGGATGCCTTGACTGCCGTGGCCTGTAGCTGGGCGGCGGGACATTCGCCGGTGCTCCTGAGGGATCGACGCTGCGGGCACCGCGGGCAGGCCAGGCGCCCGCCGGGGCAACTCCAGTTTCACGGTACGCCCTTGTGAACAGATGCACAAAGTAGCCGGTTTCCCGCGCCCCCGCCCCGGGGACGGCGGCCGGCCCGGCCGCCGGGTTACCGGGTGACCCCGCAGACCAGCCGGTGGCCGCGCCGGACCCAGCCGATGGGCCGTCTGCGGCCCGGCCGGTGGCGTGCTGCGGGCGCTAACGGGCCAGGGCGGCCCGGAGGCGCTCTTCGCTGACATGCCAGAAGTCGTGCTGGACGCCGTCGATCAGCGTCACCGGGACCTTGTCCCAGTACTCCCGCAGGTGACTGTCGGAACTGGTGATGTCGAGCTCTTCCCAGCGCACGCCCAGGTCGGCGGCGACCCGGGCGATGACCTCGCGCGCATCGTCGCAAAGGTGACATCCTGCCCGGCTGAGCAGGGTGATCACGTGCGGGTCGCCGGTCATCGGGTGCCGTTGCTGCGCCGCCGCGCCGACTGGCCGCCCGGAGGGGCAGGGCCCGGATGGCGGGACGGTCCTGGGGAGCCGGACGGCGGCTGGCCGGAGAGTCTCGGCTGGCCGGAGGGTCTCGGCTGGCCTGAGAGCCCCGGCTGGCCTGAGAGCCCCGGCTGCCCGGACGGCCTCGGCTGGCCGGAAGGAGCAAACGGCCCGGGCGGCCCCGGCGGGCCGGAAGGGGCACGGGGCCCGGGAGGCCTCGGCGGGCCGGAAGGGGCAAGCTGGCCGGAGGGGCCGGGCAGCGGCGACAGCTTCGCCTCCCGCACACCGAGTTCGATCACGTTCGTGGCGAGGATGTACGGTTTGCCCTCCTCCTCGAAGTCCATGATGTAGGGCTGCCGGCTGTGGTCCTCGAACGCGGCCTCGTCCCGGTACACCTCGTAGAGGATCCGCTGGATGGGCGCGGATGGCACGCCATGCACGATGTAAGCGAGCGTGTCGGGTTCCAGGGCCTTCACCCGCTCGACCACCACCTGGGCGAGCCGGTCGAACTCCTCGGCCTGGCCGTCGATCAGGGTGTAGATCGCTATCCGCCCGTACAGGCGCGCGGTTTCCTCGTCGGCCGGGCCGTGCGTTTCACGCGCGGCGGGGGTGAACACGTCGAACGACACCGGCAGGATGTCACCCGTCTCGACGATCCCGGGCACCGGCTCGCTGCGGTGCCCGCGATCCGCCTCACTCTGATGCACACGGTCCGCGCTCCCGTTCACCACCGGCCGGAGGTTGGGGTCGGTCCGGTAGAAGCCGTAGCCCGTGTCGCCGCCGACCTCCTCGAACCCGCCCGTGTCCGCCCAGTGCAGGCCGCTGAAATCGGTGTCGGTGCCGACCCGGCCATGGGCCCCGGTGTCGGGCCGGTACAGCCCGTAACCCGTGTCGCCGCCGACCTCCTCGAACCCGCCCGTGTCCGCCCGGTACAGGCCACCGAAATCGGTGTCGGTGCCGACCCGCGCGAAGTTCCCGGTGTCCGGCCGGTACAGGTTGTAGCCGGTGTCGTCGCTGTAGCCCTGACCCCAGCCGGTGTCGTCGCCGGGTGCTGCCGTGCCACGCAGGGCCTCCAGCCGCAGGCGGCCGGACCGCTGGCCCGCGAACCAGGTGAGCACGGCGCCGATGAGGCAGATGGCCACATAGCCGGAGTTGATGGGCAGCTTCAGCTGCAGCCCGGCGGTCAGCAGGGCCGCCAGGGCAGCGGCGGCCACCGCCGGGAAGGCTTCCCGCCAGCCGGGCACACGCCGGGCGCGCACCGCCGCCACGGCCAGCGCGATCAGTGCGGGCAGCACGGTGGCGGCCGCGATCACCAGCAGGACCGCGTGCGCGATGAGCTGATAGTGCACGGTGGCGCTGGGCCACGCTGTGGTGAAAGTCACACCGCTGAGCGGGTCGGCCGCCAGGATCACGGCAGCGATCACCGTCAGCGCCGCCAGCACGAGCCGTGCCGCGAAGCGGGCCCAGAATCCCTTGCCGGTCAGCTCGGCCAGTCCCCAGATGAGGGCCATCGGGGCAACCAGCCCGGCGCCAATATAGACCGCACGGAACGCCACCGCATTGAAGCCCTGGTGGTAGCCGAGGGCCTGGGCCGCCAGTGAGATTGTGAACCCGGTCGCCGCGTACGCCCAGGCCGCCTGGTCCAGCCGGAGCAGGCGGACAAACCGCGCCACCAGTATCCCGGTGACGACGGCGGCGACGACAGCGGCGGCGGCCGCGGCCAGGAAAGAAACAGACATCCCTGCCCATGGTGCCTGACGTCGGCTGATGATGCTGCCCAGATGGCTGAGCGGCTTGGTAAACCGGCAGGCGCCGCGGGTACCATGAAGGCGCTATGAGGCTGCTGCGGGGACGGCTTCAGCCACCAGGACCTGCGGGCGCGGAGCCCGGCGGGGGGGACCCGGTCGCTGGCGCCTATCAGGCGCCCGGCATACCCAGGGTGTGGGTGAGGCCGTTGCGCAAGGACCGGGCGGCCCTCGCCGGCGAGGCGTCGGCGGCGGCCGCGAAGGTAGAGAACCTGCCGCCTGTTCCCGATCCGGGGGCGGGGGCGTTCTTCGACCTGGACAACACCCTCATGCGGGGAGCCTCGATCTATTACTTCGCGCGCGGCCTGGCCGCCCGCAAGATGTTCGGCCCGACGGATCTGGCCAAGATGGCCTGGGGGCAGGCCTGGTTCCGGATGCGCGGCGCGGAGAACTCCGATCACATCGACGCGGCGCGGCAGGCCGCGCTGGCCTTCGTGGCCGGGCACAAGGTCGCTGACGTCGTCGCGCTGTGCGAGGAGATCTACGACGACACCATGGCCGACCGGATCTGGGAAGGCACCCGCGAACTGGCACAGGATCACCTGGAGGCCGGGCAGCGGGTCTGGCTGGTGACCGCCACCCCGGTGGAACTGGCCGGGATCATCGCCCGGCGGCTCGGCTTCACCGGGGCACTCGGCACCGTTGCCGAGTCCGTTGACGGCCTCTACACCGGGCGGCTGGTCGGCGGCCTGCTGCACGGCGCGGCGAAGGCGGCGGCAGTGGAGGCGCTGGCCGCGCGGGAAGGCCTGGAACTCGGCAGGTGCTCCGCCTACAGCGACTCCGCCAATGACCTGCCGATGCTGCGCCTGGTCGGGCACCCAGCCGTGGTCAACCCGGACGCGGAGCTGCGGGCCGAGGCGCGGGCCAACCACTGGCCCGTGCATGACTTCCGGTCCGGCCGCAAGGCCACCATGATCGCCCTGCCCACCGCGGCCGGCGCGGGGGCCGTGGCCGGGGGCATCGTGGCCGGGCTGGCCTTCCGCCGGCGCCATGCCCACCACTGAGACGGTTCCGGCCACCCGGGGCGCGCGGAGCGGCTCCAGGGCACGACCTAACTGAAGGCGGGACCGCGCTCGGTCAGCAGGTCGTCCAGTTTGCGCTGGATGGTGCCCCGCACCCGGCCGCTCAGGTCGGCGACCACTGCCGGGTCGTTCTCGCTGCCGGGCTCGTAATCGGAGGTCGGGACCGGCGGGCAGAGCTCGATGATCCACTTCGACGGCAGCGGCACCGCCCCGAGCGGGCCCAGCCAGGGGAACAGGGGCGTAATCGGGAAGTACGGCAGCTTCAGCAGCTGGGCCACGGGCGTGGCGTTGCCGAGCAGCGGATAGATCTCCTCGGCGCCCACGATGGCGCAAGGGATGATGGGCACCCGCGCCCGGATGGCGGTCACCGCGAAGCCGCCGCGGCCGAACCGCCGCAGCTGGTACCGGTCGGTGAAGGGCTTGCCGATGCCCTTGAACCCCTCGGGGAAGACGCCGACCACCTCCCCGGAGCGCAGCAGCACGTGCGCGTCTGCGGGACAGGCCCGGGTGTGGCCGCCTTTGCGGGCAAGCGCTGCCAGCAGCGGGATCTCGTAGACGAGGTCGGCACCCAGCATCCGCAGGTTCCGGCGGGCGGGGTGCTCATCGTGCAGCCCGGTCTGGAGCATGACCGCGTCGAGCGGGAGCGTGCCGGAGTGGTTGGCCACGACCAGGGCGGGGCCGGCCCCGGGCACGTGCGACAGCCCGCGCATCTGGACCCGGAACCAATGCTCGTACAGGACCCGGGCCATCGGCATCAGCACGCGCTTGTTGAACTCCGGGTCGAAGCCGAACTGGTCGACCTCGGATCCGCCGCCCAGCTGGCGGCGCGCGAAGGCGACGGCATCGGCGATCCGGTCCTGCCAGCCGCCCCCGCCCTGCGCGGGGGGGCCGTCGGTCCCGGGGACCACAGCACCATCCTCAGTCGCGGCCGGCCCGCCCACCGGGGTCCCCAGGCCGGCCGCCCGGACGGCCGCGCCAGCGGGGCGGCCCACGCCGTTTTCCCCGACGCTCTCGTCGCTGCGCCCATGGCCCGCGCCGTCCCCATCGGGGTCCGGGCCGTCCGGCGGCGCGAGGTCGGGCAGGTGCACCAGGCTGACCGGGTGCCCGTTGATGGTCACCCGGTCGCCCGTTCCCCCGGTTGGATCGCGAACTACGCCGCCAGCAGCAGCTGGGGGCTTCGTCACCGTTTCCCCTTTCCCGGGCGGCACCACGGGCCAGCCGCATCCGCCCTTTGCCAGCTCCGTGCCCGTGCTCCCCCGCCGGTCAGCCGGTGCTGGTCCGCCCGCAGGCGCTGACGCCCGCGTTACTTCTTGTTCCGCCGCTGGACGCGCGTCTTCCGCAACAGCTTGCGGTGCTTCTTTTTGGCCATTCTCTTGCGGCGCTTCTTAATGACTGAGCCCACGACACCACCCTCGCTCCACGCTTCGGCACAACCAGGCATGCTTGCGCTCGCCCGATGCCGGTGGGCTGGGCACACGCCAAAGGTTTAGGTTACCGCCCCCGCTGCCTCGGTACATCCCCGGTGCCCCACTTCCCCCGGGCCGCGGGGCAGCGCACCCCGTCGCGCCGCTCAGCTCGCCGCGACGAACGAGTCACGCAGGTACTGGTTGACCGCCTGTTCGGGCACCCGGAAGGAGCGGCCAACCCGGATAGCCTCCAGCTCCCCGGAGTGGACAAGCCGGTATACGGTCATTTTGGACACTCGCATGATCGAGGCTACTTCTGCCACGGTCAGGAACCTGACGTCACTCAGGGGGGTTTCAGTTGCAGCCATGAGTCGCCCTCTTCCGCGCGGTGCTGGGTACGCCTGGCCGGATTCAGCGCATCAGTCACCTCCGTCCCCAGCGTAAGTCTTGTGCGGAAAAGGGCAACCCTCCATCGAGTTACATTTCGTCACGCCTGGCACGGATCTTGCAGCCACCAGGGCAAACGCGGGTACTGGTTGCCGGCGGCGCGTTCTTCTCCGACCACGCTGCGTTGATGACGAGGCGATTTACCGAATGGCACGGTGAGCCCTCACTCCAGCGAGAGCCTCACCAGCCAACATGCGACCCGGCCCGGCCGACCCACCGCGTGCCGGCCACCCGGTGCCGGGTCGGCTCGCCGTGCCGGTCAGGGGGAGGGCAGCAGCCCGTGGAACGGAAACACCGCTTTTCGGGTGGCCATGATCGCCCGGTCCACCGAGTCGGCCGGGTCGTATCCCGACGAGAACGGCGAGAACGAGGCCACGGCGCCGTCGGTCATGGTTTCCGGCGGGCGGATGCCCGTGCGGGCGCGGGCGAACTCGCGCCAGGACGGCGGCGTGGCGGCCGCCGGGTCCAGTGGCTGCCCGGACGCCTCCGCCAGCAGGTGGGTCCAGATTCGCGGGACCACGCGCACCAGTTCGTATCCGCCGCCACCGGTGAGCACCCACCGGCCGCCCGCCGTCTCGTGCGCCAGGCGGTGCAGCCACGCCTGCGCGGTCCGTTGTGCGTCGATGGTCAGTTCCAGGTGTGCGAGCGGGTCCAGCAGGTGACTGTCGCAGCCGTGCTGGCTGACAAGGATCTGCGGGCGGAACGCGCGCAGCAGCGGCGGCACCACTGCGTCGAACGCACGCAGCCAGCCGGAGTCACCGGTGCCGGCGGGCAGCGCCACATTCACCGCCATTCCCTCCGCGCCGGGCCCGCCGTCGTCGTCGGGCAGTCCGGTGCCGGGGAAAAGGGTCATCGGATGCTCGTGCAGGCTGACCGTCAGCACCCGCGGGTCGTTGTAGAAGGCCGCCTCCACCCCGTCGCCATGGTGGACGTCCACATCGACATAGGCGATCCGCTCGGCGCCCTGTTCCAGCAGCCACCGGATGGCGATCGCCGGGTCGTTGTACACGCAGAACCCGCTGGCCATCCCGCGCATCGCATGATGCAGGCCGCCGGCGATGCTGACGCCATGCTCCGTCCGCGACTCCCAGACCGCCGCCGCGGCCGCCAGGGTGGCCCCGGCCACCAGCGCCGAGGCCTCGTGCATGCCGGTGAACACCGGGTTGTCGGGGGTGCCGAGCCCGAAGGCCACATCGGCCGCCCCGGTGCGTACCGCGGTGATGTAGTGCCGGTCATGGACGAGTTCGAGCTCGGCGATGCTGGCGGCGTCGGGCGCGACGACGGTGACGCCGGGCTGGGCCAGCACACCGAGCGCCTCGGCCAGCGCGATCGTCAGCTCCACCCGGACCGGGGCCAGCGGGTGGTCGGGCCCGAAGTCGTAACCGGCGAGTTGCTTGTCCCAGGCCACGTGCAGGGTGCAGGTCATGACGCGGCCCGCCCTCAGCCGCTGCCGAGTTCGGCGCCCCGGTCGCGCGCCGCCTCGATCGCCGCCAGGAAGGCCGCCCGGACGCCGTGCCTTTCCAGCTCGCGGATCGCGGAGATGGTGGTCCCGCCCGGCGAGGTGACAGCCTCGCGGAGGATCACCGGATGCTCTCCGCTCTCGCGCAGCATGGTCGCCGCCCCGTACACGGCCTGCGTCACCATCTCCAGCGCCGTCCCCCGTGGCATGCCCAGCAGGATTCCGGCATCCACCATGGCTTCTACCAGGAAGTACACATAGGCCGGGCCGCTGCCCGACAGTGCGGTGGCCGCATCCTGCTGTGATTCGGGAATGCGCAGCACCTTGCCGACCGGGCGCAGCAGTTCCTCGGTCCGGCGCAGGTGCTCCTCGCCCGCGTGCGTCCCCGCCGAGATGACGCTCATCGCCTCATCCACCAGCACCGGGGTGTTGGACATGACCCGCACCACGGGCACGTCGGCGCCGAGCCTGCGCTCGATCATCGACGTGGTGATGCCGGCCGCGACCGAGATGACCAGCCGGTCCGCGGGCATGTGCGGGGCGATCTCGTCCAGCAGGGCCGCCATGTCCTGCGGTTTGACGGTGATGATGAGCGTGTCCGCGCTCTTGGCCGCCTCCGCGGCGCTGGCCACCCGGATGCCGTAGCTCTCCCGCAGGGCGACGGCCCGGTCGGGACGGCGGACCACCGCGAGCACCCCGGACGGGCTGCAGCCGGCCCGCAGCAGACCAGAAATGAGCGCCTCGCCCATCTTGCCTGCACCCAGGATCCCTATCACCCGGCGAGCTTATCCTCCCGCACTGCCGCCCAGCCATGCCACGTTCACCCCGGCGACGCTCATCCGGCGGTACCCATCGGTGGGGTTCACCGGCGCGACGCCAGCGAGCGGAGGAAGAAGCCGACGTTGGCCGGGCGTTCGGCCAGCCGCCGGACCAGGTAGCCGTACCAGTCATTGCCGTAGGGCACGTACACGCGCACCTTCGCGCCGGTGCCGGCCAGCCGCCGCTGCTCCGCCTGCCGCACGCCGTACAGCATCTGGTACTCGAAACCCCCGGTGCCGCGCCCGGTGAGTTCCGCCTGCGCTGCGATGATCTTGATCAGGCGCGGGTCGTGGGTGGCCAGCATCGGGTACCCGGCGCCCCCCATGAGCACCCGCAGGCAGCGGGCGTAGGACCGGTCCACCTCGGCCCGGGCGCTGAAGGCGGCCACCTCCGGCGCTTCATAGGCGCCCTTGCAGAGCCGGACCCGGGAACCGGGGTAGGCGAGCGTGGCGCAGTCGGCCGCGCTCCGGCGCAGCTGGGACTGGATCACGCAGCCGAGATCGGGGAAGTCGCCGCGCAGCTCCCGGACCAGGCGCAGCGTCGCCTCGACATGCGTGTGGTCTTCCATGTTGACCGTGACCGTGGTGCCCGCGGCCCGCGCGGCCGCGCAGATCCGGGCGATGTTGGCGGCCGCGGTCTTCTCGCCGTGATCGGGCAGGTGCAGGCCGACCGCGGTCGGCTTGACCGAGACCTCCGCCCGGCCGTCCCGCCCGAGCCCGTCCGCCTCCAGCCGGCCCAGCAGCGTGACGTACTCCGCGGCGACCGCGGCCGCATGATCCTGGCTGGTGGTGTCCTCGCCCAGGTAGTCGAGGGAGACCGCCAGACCGCTGGCCTGCAGCCGCCGGGTGGCCTCCACCGCGGCGCCGGCATCGTCACCGGCCACGTAGCGGGCCACGACGTCCCTGGTGAACGGGGCCGCGACGACCATCCGTCGCATCCGGTCGCTGGCCGACGCGGCCAGCAGCAAACGGCGCAGCACGGCGCACAACCTCCTACCGCGGGTCAAGGCCGTCACCACTGGCGGCCCTGCCCGCTGCCGGGAGCCAACGTTAGGGCATGTGCCGGGCCATCTGCCAGCCAGCGGCGGTCTTACCCACCGGCGGGGGCGGCGCGGTCACCCGGGGCGCGGGCCGGCGCACTCACTCGGGGCGCGGGGCCAGTGCGCCGCGGGGGCGCCTGAGCGTGATCTTCACGTTCGCGCCCGCATCCGGGGACACCACCACCTCCTGGGCGGCCGGCACACCACCGGCGCGCAGCGCGGCATCGGCCGGGACGGTCCGCTTGATCAGCGCCAGGGCGACCGGGCCCAGCTCGAAGTGGCGCGCGGCCGAGCCGGTGAACCCGACCTCCGCGTCGCCCATGGTGACCGGGTCGCCGTGGGCGGGCAGGGTGTCTTCGCTCCCGTCGAGGTGCAGGAACACCAGGCGGCGCGGAGGATGGCCCAGATTGTGCACCCGGGCCACGGTTTCCTGCCCCCGGTAGCAGCCTTTGGACAGGTGGACGGCGGTCTCGATCCAGCCCACCTCATGCGGGATGGTCCGGTGATCGGTGTCCAGCCCGAGCCGCGGCCGGTGCGCGGCGATCCGCAGCGCCTCGTAGGCCGCTACGCCCGCCAGCCTCACCCCGCGCCGTTCCAGATCCGCCACGATGCCAGCGAGCTGGTCCCGCGCCACGACCACATCGGTGCCGAACGAATCAGCCATCGTCACCGTCGCCCCGTCCGGCGGGCCGCCTGCCGCGTCCGGGCCCATCAGGGTGATCAGGGCGAATTCCGCCGTCACGTCCACCGGGTCAACGCGCAGCAGGAAGCGCATCGACTGCAGGAAGCTCAGCAGCGGCCCGGCGGTGCCCGGCTCGACGTGGACCCATGTCGCGGCGTCGTCGTCGGTCAGGGTCAGGTGGTGCTCGACGTGCCCGTTCGGGCTGAGCACGAGCGTCTGCGTGGTCGAGCCCGGCACCAGCTGCTCGATGTCCTGCGTGGTCAGGCTGTGCAGCCAGGACAGCCGGTCCTCGCCGGTGATCCGCAGGACGCCGTGATGCGACCGGTCCACCACACCTGCCGAGCGGGCCAGCGCCCGCTGCTCGGCGAAGGGGTCACCGTAGTGCGCCGCGACCCCTGTGTCTGGCCCCTGCGCCGGGACGGCTCCGGCGTGGGCCAGCAGCGGGGATTCCATGTCTGTCAGGCTACGCGGTCGGCCCGGTGCCGCTGTCCCCAGTACCGCGATCACCGGTGCGATCACCGGTGCCGCGATCACCGGCCCGGCAGTCGGCGCAACGGCCGAAGACGGTCAGATGACCGACATCCGTTTGGAAGCCATGGATTTCTTCCAGGGCGGTCACCAGGGCGCCGACCGCATCGGGGGGGACCTCGGTGATGCGGCCGCAGGTGGAGCACACCAGGTGCACGTGATCCGCTTCCGCCGCCAGGTGGTAGCGGGGAGCGCCGTGCCCCAAGTGGGTGTGGGTGACCAGGCCCAGGTGCTCCAGCAGTTCCAGCGCGCGGTAGATGGTCGAGATGTTCACCCCGCTGGCCGTCTGCTGCACGTCCGCCCAGATCTCTTCGGGAGTGGCGTGCTCCAGCTTGGTGACGGCCTCCAGCACCAGCTGCCGCTGGGGCGTGACGCGGTAGCCGCGGGCCCGCAGCTCCTTGTCCCACGCCTGCGCCATGGCCCCGAGACTAGGGCATGCCGGGCGTGAGGAGGCTGGGGTGGGTGCCGGGCGGCCGCCCCGCACTCCCCTGGGTGACGGCGCAGCAAGCCCGCGGCCTAACTCGCTTGCCGTCGGCGGCTACCTGGCATAGCCTGCGGCCAACGCGGGAAAGGAGGTGGTCCAACAGCATGCATAGCAGTAGGACTCGCGAGGTGGCTGTCCGCTAGCCGCCGTCCCGCCGGCGCACCTGCCGCGGCGTAAGCCAGGCGGTGCGATCATCGGCCGATGCGGGCCCCTGCCCTCCGGGCACGGCCCGCATGCCGCAAGGCGGCGGCCGGCGAATATACGGCAGACACCGAGCCCCCGGGCTGACCGGCCTTGTCCAGCCGGTCCCCGTGTGGCCAGCCTCGCATCACGCGGAGCGGATGACGTGGCGCGCAGTGCGCGCGACGGGCCGTACGCGGGGTGCTTGGCGCACGGCCGCACGGGAGGCGCCCGGGGGTCTTTTTGTTGCTGATTCTCGTGCGATGTCTCGCGCTTCCTGCTGCCCGGTCATGGTGATTTACCGGCTCTCTGTGCGCTGGCTGAGCCGCGGCGCCTGGTCATTTCCTGTTCCGCGACCCCCTTATTTCATTACTAGCTGCTATATGCGCCGCGCCACGTTAAGCCCGTGTCAAGGATTTCCCCAGAGAATGAATAGCAACGGCGTAATGTCGGCACGGGTTTGCGGCACGGGGGTTGCGGCACGGGGGTTGCGGCACGGGCCCGGCGGGGTCATGCGTGGCACGCCCCTGCCCGTTCTTCCCGCCGCTCTCCTGCCGCCCTTCCCTTCCCTGGCCAGCTCGGCCGTGTCCGCCCCAGCCGGACCGGCCCACCGCGAAAGGACACTGTCTCCATGCGGGAGATCTCGCACGTCACCGGCATCATCGGCGGTGCAGCCATCATTCTCACCGCCGGCGGTCTTGCCCTCACGCCCGCTGCCCGCGGCCACGCCCCAGACCGGCCGCTGGCGGCCTCGCGGATGCGGGATCCGCAAGCCCGTGCGGCCGGTCAGCCAGCGGGGATCCGTTTCGCCGGGATCAGGCCCGGGAGCCCCATGGCGGCCGCCCCGGGCGGGCAGCCCCGGCACCGGTCGTTCGGCACGAAAGCAGCCGATGTCCGGTCCACGAACTGGGCCGGTTACGCCGCTACCCGGCCGCGCCACCCATTCCGTTATGTACAGGCCACCTTCTTCGTGCCGTACATCAACTGCTCGGCCAGTCCCGATTCCTTCTCGGCCCACTGGGCAGGGCTCGATGGCTTCGACACCGGGACGGTCGAGCAGGCCGGCGTGCTCGCCGCCTGCCAGGGCGGCACCCCCGCCTATGACGCGTGGTATGAGATGTTCCCGGACTTCCCCGTCTACCCGAACATCGCCGTGCGCCCGGGCGACTCGGTCACGGTGGGCGTGTTCTACCGCAAGAGCGCCAGCCGGTTCGAGATCAGCCTGACCGACAACAACAACGGCCGGCACTTCACCCGCGTGCTTGCCTGCCCGCACGGCGCCACGTGCCACCGGGCCAGCGCGGAGGTGATCAGTGAGCCGCCCTCCAGCGGCGACAAGGTCCTGCCGCTCACCGACTTCCGCGCGGCGAGCTTCACCGGGGTCCGGCTCACCGACCAGGCCGGCTTCCGGGGGACGCTGCGGCCCGGCAGGTGGGCCACGGCCCGTATCACGACGGTCAGCATGGCCGACGGTGCCGTCATCGACCAGCTCCACCCGGACCGGGGCCAGGCGTTCGACAACTACTGGATGCGCACCAGCTAGCGGTCACGGGCCCGGCCACGCGTGCCGGTTTCCGTGCGCACGGCGCCCGGCGGCGGCGGCGCCACCGCGGTCAGGCCGCGCCGGGGCCGGTGCGCTTGAGCTGAGCGGACAGGTGGGGCTGCAGCGGATGCCCGACCGCCGCCATATCGTATGCATAGGCCAGGTCCGGCCCCACCAGCCCGTAGAGCCGGTGCCCGGCGGTCACCTCCTTGGCCGAGGAGGTGCGCGCGACGACGTCGGTGGCCATCTCGATCTTCGTCCCGGTCACGTCGCCCAGGTAGATCTCGGTGAACCCGGCCGGGTGCGCCAGCAGAACCTCGACCTTCCCCCCGGGCTGCGGCCGCCAGAACCCGGTCTCCATCGCCAGCGGCCGCCCCGGCACGCCGTTGGCATCGAGCAGCCAGCTCCGGCTGACGTAGATGAGATAGGGCTTGCCGTTGTGGCTGAAGTTGATCTCCTGGCCGAACTGGAAGCTCTCGATCGTCGGGTAACCACCGACACCCGCGCCCTCCCAGCGGCCGAGCAGGAACCTGAGCGGAGCCAGGTCGGGATGCGGCTCCGGCATACCCTCAGTCATCAGCTGACTCCTGGGCGGGGCCCGGTGCGACGGGCTGGGCCGGGTGGGCCAGGCGGGCCGGGCGGCTCACCTGCCACAGCCGCACCGCGACGAAGCACGCCATCCCAGCGACGGCGGCGAACATGGCGACCACCAGTCCTCCGCTGAGCATGTCTTGCATGTCCCGAAGTGTACGCACGGCGGGCGGGCGGATTCCGCTGCCTCGCGCACCGCGCCGAGGGCGTGTCCGGCCATGGCCGCGCACACCGATACCGCCGGCGGGCCCGGGCAGCCACCGGGCACGCCGTGGCGCCGGGCTCGCTGGCAAGGCGGCAGCGGCTGAACGGATGGGCGTCAGTAGACCAGGGCCTGGGCGCCTTCGGCCATGACCTCGGAGACGAAGGTCGGTGCCCCGGCGATCCGGATCCCCTCGATGACGTCCCCGGGCGCGATGTCCCGGCGTGCGGCACACTGCGTGCACAGCGTCACCGTCCCGCCTGCCACGATGCTGGCCAGCAGATCCGACAGCGGCGGGGAATGCGGCAGCACGATGTCGTCGCTACGGCCGGGCAGTGCGAGCCAGGCCGCTTCGGCGGCCAGCCACAGGGACACCGTCACGCCGCTGGCGATCGCGGTCGCGGCCACGCTCAGCGCCTGGCCGCAGCGCTCGGGGTCATCCTTGCCAGCCGTGACCTTGATGACGAGGGTTCGGGCTGCCATGGTCGCACTTTAACGCGTGCCCGCAGCACGTGCGGGACACTCAGCGCCTATCCCGCCGGGACGGCCGGCACGGCCGCGAGCCGTTGCCCGCGCAACCGCAGCGTCCACTCCTCCTCGCTCGCCTGCAACGGCGGCAGCGGGCCGGCCGCCCAGGTCAGCAGCAGGTCGGCCAGGCCCGGGTTGCGTACCAGCACGGGACCGTGCAGGTAGGTGCCGAGTACCCGGCCCGCGAACGCGCCCTCGGTGCCGTTGCCGTTACCCACCCCGGTCACGACCTTGGCGAGCGGCGTCACCCCGTTCGCCAGCTCGGTGACGCCCTGATGATTCTCGAACCCGGTGAGCCTGGGCACATCCAGCGAGGGGTCCACGTCGGCGAGGATCTCCCCCACCCCGCGCCGCTGGCCCCGCCCGCTGCGTATGTTCAGGATCTCCAGGCCCGGCAATGGCTGGCCGTCCTCGCCGCCGAATTCCGTGCCCAGCAGCTGATAGCCGGCGCACACGGCGAAGATGACCGCGCCGCGGCGCGCGGCGGCGGTGAGGCCGCCGTCGGCTCGCAGCCTGCGCGCGGCCAGGACCTGCGGCAGGTCCTCGCCACCGCCCATGAGGTAGATGTCCCCCTGCTGGGGAACCGGCTCGTCCGCGTTCACCATGACCGACTCGACGCCCAGTCCGCGCAGCAGGGCACGGCGCTCGAGCACCAGCAGGTTCCCCCGGTCCCCGTAGGTGCTGAGCAGGTCGGGGTAGACCCAGACCAGGCGGAGGCTGCCAGGTCCGGGCGGCCTGCGTGCGTGCGCGCCCCGCGCGGGGGGCATGTCCGCCGTCACCTCAGGCCGCCCGGCCGAGGGTGACCCGGATCTGCTGGAATGCGGTGTAGTTGGCGATCACATCCAGCCTGTCGCCGCTCACCCGGTCCACCGCCTCGTCAACCCCCTCCACCAGATCGAACGGCACCAGGTCCGCTTCCAGCCGGACCGCCAGGTCGAGCCTGCGCTCCCCGGTGACGAACACGGGCCGGCCGCGCAGCACCCGGTAGTCCACGTCCCACAGCCAGGAGGTGTCCTTGCCGTCGGGCTCCCTGGCGTTGACCGAGAGCAGCACCGGGACCGGCGCCTCATCCAGCACGTCGAACGCCTCCAGCCAGCCAGCCGGGTTCTTGGCCAGCAGCAGCCGCACCTGCCGCCCCCGGCGCTCCACCTGCGTGTAGCGGCCCGCCACCGAGGCGACCTTGCGCATCCTGGGCAGCGCCTGCGCGGGCTCCACCCCGAACGCCGCGCTCACCGCGAGCGCGATCACCGCGTTGGCGCGGTTGGCGCGGCCGGGCAGGGACAGCGCCAGGTCGTGCACCTGCCCGGAGGAGTCGATCACCGAACTGCCGTCGAGCACCCACCTGGCCGGCGGCATGGTGAACTCGCATTCGCCGCAGCGCCAGCCGAGCTCGTCCCGGGACAGATGGGAACCGCACTGCGGGCAGCACCACGAGTCCTCGTGCCAGCGCTGGCCGGCGGCGACCCAGATGACGTCCGGCGCAGCCCCGGCCGCCCACGCGATCAGCGGGTCATCGGCGTTGGCGACGACCCGGCAGTTGGTGGCGGACGCGAGCGCCTCCCGCCATCTCCTGGCCACCAGCCAGATCTCCGCCGCCCGGTCCATCTGGTCCCGGCTCAGATTCAGCAGCGCGACGACCCGCGCCTGGGTCGCGGCGAGCACCGCGGGCAGGTACTTCTCGTCGACCTCCAGCACCGCCATCGAGGCATCGGGCGCCTGGCCGAGCGCCGCAGCCAGGCCAGCCTCCATGTTCGCGCCGAACGCGTTGGAGGCGACCTCCTGCCCGAGTGTGCCGAGCGCGGCGGTGATGAGCCGGGTGGTGGTGGTCTTCCCGTTGGTCCCGGTGACCAGCACGATCCGGCGGCCCGTCGCCAGCAGGGCGAGCAGGTCGGGCTCCAGGCGCAGGCCGATGACCCCGCCGATCACCGATCCGTCCCCGCGGCCGGCCAGCCGTGACATCTTCCCGGCTGCGCCGCCAAGGGTGGTGGCCAGACGCGCGCGCAGCGGAAGCTTGCTCATGGGCGATGATGCTATCCGGAGCCCGGATCGGCCAGGCACACCTGCGGGCCGGTCAGGCGGCCTCGGCCAGCCGGGAGAGCACGTCTGCGCGCAGCCCCGCGGCATCCACGGCGGACGCGGCGAGCAGGTCGAGCGCGCCGTTGTCACCCTGGTCGATGATCCCGGTCAGCAGGTGCCCGCCGGAGATCTCCCGCTGCCGGAGCGCCGCCGCCGTCCGCAGCCCCAGCGCCAGCGCCTTCTTCGCCTCCGCCGTGACCCGCATCCGGCCGGGCCCGCGGGCCCGGCCGGGCCCGGCCCGGTCGAGGGCACCCGGCCCGAACGCGGCGTCGGCCGCCCGCCGGACCGCGTCCAGGTCAATCCCGACCGACGCGAGCGCGTCCGCGTCGAGCGGGTCCGGCTCCGGCCGGCTGCCGTGGGACAGCTGGGCCCGGAGCGCGGTGAGTTCCAGTCCCGCCGCGGTCATCGCCGCCGCGGCCGGGCCCGGCTCAGCCAGCAGGCCCAGCAGCAGGTGCTCGCAGCCGATCTGGCCCTGGCCGGCGCGCACTGCCTCATGCCGGGCGCGCACCACCACCCGCCTCGCGTCCTGAGAGAACCTCTCGAACATCACGTCCCCTTTCCCGGGCTCGCCCTGCCTCAGCCGGGCGGGATCCGGCCGGCGTGCTTCTTGTGCACCGCCTGCTTGCTGACGCCCAGGAAGAAGGCGATCTCCGCCCACGACCAGTCGTGCGCCCTGGCGTTGACGACCTGCAGAGCCTCCAGCCGTTCCGCCAGTTCGCGCAGCGCGCGCGCCGCCCGCAGCCCGGTGGCCGGGTCCCCGCCGCTGGCCGCCTCGGCCAGCTGGGTCTCATTCGCCATATCGTCAATATAGGTTGACGACACCAGGCTGTCAACTAAGGTTGACGACCACGCATGCTGCGTCTGTCCCGGCGCGCGCGGGCCAGGTCATGATCAAGAACTGTGCCGCCCGCTTCGGCCCGGCGGCGCCGGGCATTCCCTGGCCGGGCTGGGAACCACGGGCCGCACACCTGGCCTGGTATGGCTGCCGGTTTCAGCGCGTCAGAGCGCTGTCCCGGGTGCCGCCGTAAAGCTCGGCGGCCCGCCAGCAGTACCAGGCGACGACCGAGCGGTAGGGCCGGTGCGGGTCGCCAAGCGGCTCCAGTTGCTTCGCCGTCGGCGTCGGGATCTCCCACGCCAGCCCGAACCCTTTCCTGACCCCCAGGTCGCCGGTCGGCCATACGTCCAGGCGCCGTAGCTGGAACATCAGGAACATCTCCGCCGTCCATTTCCCGATACCGCGGACCGCCGTCAGCCGGGCGACCACCTCGGCGTCGCTCTCGGCCCGCAGCCGGGGCGGGTCGAGGACGATCGTCCCGTCCACCACCTTCGCCGCCAGATCCTGCAAAGACGCCGCCTTGTTCGCGGACAGGCCGACCGAGCGCAGGGTGCCGGCGGGCAGCGAAAGCAGCCGTTCCGGGACGACCTGGCCCTCGAGCGCGGCAATCAGGCGCCCATGGATGGCGGCTGCCGCGGCGCCGGCCAGCTGCTGGTAGAGGACAGAACGGACCAGCGCCTCGAAATGGGTCTGCATCGGCGGCCGCACCCGGGCGGGGCCGACCTCGGCGACCAGGCGGTGCATGACGGGATCGCGCCCGGACAAGATGGCAGCCGCCGCCGGATAGCTGCGCGCTGGGCGAGAAGATGCTGGCCGGCCAGACATGGGCCAAGTCTGCCACCGCCGAACGGCCGGCCCGCGGGGCCGGGTGGCCGTCGTCTCCCCCGGCCTCCGCCGTCACCGGCTCATCCGGGTGTGTGCGCCGGCCCCCGCCATGGGGGCGTCGTCTCTGGCGGGTTTCTTTTCCGGGCGGGAGCCGGTTCAGCGGAGCTTGCGGGCCTTCCAGACCTCTTCGCAGGGCCATTGCCGCGCCCATTCCAGGGTGGCGAGCTGATGCTGTGCGGTGGCGCCTGGCAGGGGCTGGAGCTCGATGAGATCCTCGATCTCCATGCCGCAGCGGCGCAGCAGCCGGATCAGGTCGCCGTGGCCAAGGTGGAATTCCACCGAGTCGTCGTCCGGCCATTGAAAGCGGTGCATGCCGAAAAAGGGCCGCAGCAGCCGCTCGGCGGCGG
Source organism: uncultured Actinomycetes bacterium (assembly GCA_963741615.1). Classification (GTDB taxonomy): domain Bacteria; phylum Actinomycetota; class Actinomycetes; order Streptosporangiales; family Streptosporangiaceae; genus UBA9676. The sequence goes on along the minus strand of CAVUIU010000027.1, from coordinate 31,838 downwards.
GCAGGCCGTCCTCATCGGGGACAGTGAGCATGAGCAGGACGGAGTTGACCAGGAAGATCAGCTGGCCGCCCGGGCGCAGCAGCCGGGCAGCCTCGGGGATCCAGGCGTAGGGGTCGCACCAGATGCTGGCGCCATACTCCGAGATCGCCAGGTCGAAGGCGGCGTCGGCGAAAGGTGCCCGCTCGGCGCTGGCGTGGATGAGCGGGAACCGCAGCCCGAAACGGTCCTGCAGCGCGCGGGCGGTAGCCAGCTGCGCGGCGGAGTTGTCCAGGGCGACCGCCCGGGTGCCGCGCCGGGCCAGCCAGGCCGAGACGTAGCCGGTGCCACAGCCGAGTTCCACGCTGTCACAGCCGTTCAGGTCGGCCGGCAGGATCCCGGCCCGGGCCTCGGGCACGTCCCAGATACCCCAGCTAGGCTCGGCTGCCGCCCAGTTGCGCAAGCCCGCCCCGGCGTAGTCCGGGGCCCACCGGTCCCACACCGAGCGGTTACGGAGCACATGATCAGGCGTTCCGGTCACAGCCGCTAGCGTCGCCCCCGGCCGGCCAGATCGTCAAACCGCCCATTCCAGCGGCACAGCCCGGTCCGGAATCCGGGGCATGGAACCGCCGGCGTGAGGTGCAAGCTGTGCGGGCCGGCGCCCATGACGGGACCGGCTGCCCTGGCCTGCCGGTCTTCGGGCCGACCGGGCTGAGGCTGGATCCGCCGGGTGAGGATGGCCTACCGTACTGCCGCAGGCGGGGCCAGCTGGCGGGGATGGCCTGCTGAGGGGTGTGCCAGCTACATTGGGGTCTTCGCCCATCCTCACGGTCGGTCCCGGCCCAGGAGGAGGTCTTGTCGAGTCCATCATCCTTGACAAGAATCCTTTCTGCAGGGTCGAGTGGCTGCTGCGCTGGCTCGGGTAAGCGACCTGCGTCGCATGGACATGTGAGATTGGCCATCTCGTGGGGGAGGCTGGGTGAACGAGAGCGCTGGCAGGCAGGGGCTCTGGTCAGTACCAGGTGATGGGGTGCTCGCGCGTCAGGGGGACCTGATCCTGCTGAGCGCCATCGATGGCCGGGGCCTGCTTGAGAAGCTCCTGGACGTGCTTGCCAGGACCAGCGAGGGCGGTGGTGACGGCCGCCGCTTTGCCGACGCGGTCGAGCACCTGGTCGAGAGCGATGAGACCTGGGGCGGTGGCCCCGAGGGGCAGCCGGGGCCGGCGGTCATCGCGATGGGTCCGGTAGGCGCCGGGCTCGCGGTCACTGTGAGCGGGACCGCCTGGGCGGAGGTCACCACCGCGCATGGGACGGACCGGCTGGCGGCCGGCCAGCCCGCTACCGTGCTGCGGTGCGTCGTGGGAGTTCCCGTTCACGCGGTCCGCGGCGGGCTGGGCCCCAGCCGCGGAGCTGGCGACCGCACGGACCGCTTCTCGCGCCTTGAGCGCGGCACGGTCCGGGCGGGCGGCCTGTCGTACTACCGCGGCCTTCCGGCTGCGCCAGCCGCAGCGCCATGGCAGGGCCAGGTGGCGCCGGAGGCCGCGGCACCAGCGGCTGCGGCACCGGAGGCTGCGGCACCGGAGGCTGCGGCACCGGAGGCTGTGGCACCGCCGGCACGCGATGTCACTCCCCCAGACTGGGTAGCGCCGGATCCGGCAGCCGGCGCCGGTGCCGCCGCGCCCGCCCCGCCGGTGGAAGAAGGCGCCTGGGCCGGGGAATGGTCCTACCCGGCGGAGCCGCCCGCGGTACAGCCAGATGCGGCACAGCCAGATGTGGCAGAGCCATACGCGGCACAGCCAGATGCGGCACAGCCGTACGAGGCCGAGCCGTACGAGGCCGGGCCATACGACGCCGGGCCGTACGAGGCCGGGCCGTACGAGGCCGGGCCATACGAGGCCGAGCCCGAGGCAGCAGAACCCGAGATGGCAGGACCCGGCCCGGCAGAACCCGGCCTGGCGGGACCCAGCCTGGCGGAGCCCGCCAGGGAGCCTGCCGAACTGCCGCAAGCCGACCCAGTACGTCCCGCGACAGAGAAAGCCCAGATTCCCGACTTCGGGCCTGCCCAGGTCGCACAGCCATCCGGCGCCGCGATGCCTGATCGCCAAGCGACCAGCCCAGCTGAGGTGCCGCCGCTTCCGGTTGCCGGCGCGCCCGGCGAGGGCACGGGCGCCGCCGCCGACTCCGGCGCGCCCATCGTGCTCGGCGTGTACTGCACCAACGGCCACTTCGGCGACCCGAACGCACGTTCCTGCGCGGTATGCGGGGTCTCGAGGAATCGCCGGGGACCGGCCCCGGAGCCCGGCCCGCGGCCGCCGCTGGGCGCGCTTGTTCTCGACGATGACTCAGCCCTGGAGCTGAGTGCCGATTGCGTCGTCGGCCGGGAGCCGACGCTGGATCCCTCGGTAGCAGCGGGCGAGGCCCGCCCGCTGAGCATCATTGACGCCGCGGTGTCGCGAGTCCATGCCAGGGTTCACCTGGATGGCTGGCGCGTCTTCCTGATCGATCTCGGCTCGGCGAACGGTACCCGCATCCAGTTGCCGGGTAAGCGTTCCGACAAGGCGCTGGAACCCAACGTTCCCGTCCAGCTCCAGGACGGAACCGAGGTCTTCGTGGGCACGCAGAGCTTCCGCTACGAGTCCCGCCGCGGCCGCTGAGCGGGGTGATGGCTGTCAGACCTCACTTCCCTACCGGTGGAAGCTGAGGATCTGCAGGGTGCGGGTGGATCCGTTGTGCCCGGGCTGGGATGCGCCGTCTATGGCGTAGATGGTGTTCCCGATCACCGCCACGCCCATCCCGTGCCGGGCTTCGGCGAGGTTGGGCAGCGTGGACCAGGTCTTGGTGGCCAGGTTGTACGCCCGGACGGTGCGGAACACGCTGAAGACGTTCTCACCGCCGAAGGTGATCAGCTGGCCGCTGACGTACGCCGCGCCGAGGTCGCTGTCAGCGACCGGCAGGGGCGTCAGCTGGGTCCACTGGCCGGTCGCCGGGTCAAAGCGCTGCACCGCATTGTGGTTGGCAGAGGGGGTGAGCGTGCGCCCGCCGATGGCGTACAGGTAAGTCCCATCCGTCACGGCCGCCAGGTGATCGCCCGGGACCGGAATGGCGGGGGCGTCGTGCCAGCTCTTGCCGTTGTAGATCTCGGTGGTCTTGACCTCCTGCTCGGCTTTGCCGCCGGTCCGGCCGCCGACAACGACGATCTTGTCCCCCACCACCGCCGCCGCACCCGCGGCACGCGCATGATGGATCGCAGGCCCCTCGACCCAGCGGCCCTTGGCCGGGTCCAGGATCAGCACCCGGGCCGACGCGGCCGCCTCCATATTCTGGCCCTGCGGCAAAAAGCCACCGATCAGCCACAGCTGCCCCCGGTAGGCCACCAGCATCGCGTGATGCACCTTGAACGGCAGATCCGGGCCAGCACCCCAGGTGTGCACCGTCGGGTCGTAATACTCCGTCTTGTTCGTGGCCTGATCAGGGCCGATCAGGCCACCAGCCAGCCAGATCCGGCCATCCAGCACCGCCCCATGCAGCTGCTGCACCGGGAACGGAGAGAAACGCCCCAGCCGCCAGCTCCCGGCGACCTGAACGGCTGGTGCGGGCGCGGGCACGGCGAACGTCTGCAGGGTGGAGGTGGATCCGTTGTGCCCGGGCTGGGATGCGCCGTCTATGGCGTAGATGGTGTTCCCGATCACCGCCACGCCCATCCCGTGCCGGGCTTCGGCGAGGTTGGGCAGCGTGGACCAGGTCTTGGTGGCCAGGTTGTACGCCCGGACGGTGCGGAACACGCTGAAGACGTTCTCACCGCCGAAGGTGATCAGCTGGCCGCTGACGTACGCCGCGCCGAGGTCGCTGTCAGCGACCGGCAGGGGCGTCAGCTGGGTCCACTGGCCGGTCGCCGGGTCAAAGCGCTGCACCGCATTGTGGTTGGCAGAGGGGGTGAGCGTGCGCCCGCCGATGGCGTACAGGTAAGTCCCATCCGTCACGGCCGCCAGGTGATCGCCCGGGACCGGAATGGCGGGGGCGTCGTGCCAGCTCTTGCCGTTGTAGATCTCGGTGGTCTTGACCTCCTGCTCGGCTTTGCCGCCGGTCCGGCCGCCGACAACGACGATCTTGTCCCCCACCACCGCCGCCGCACCCGCGGCACGCGCATGATGGATCGCAGGCCCCTCGACCCAGCGGCCCTTGGCCGGGTCCAGGATCAGCACCCGGGCCGACGCGGCCGCCTCCATATTCTGGCCCTGCGGCAAAAAGCCACCGATCAGCCACAGCTGCCCCCGGTAGGCCACCAGCATCGCGTGATGCACCTTGAACGGCAGATCCGGGCCAGCATCCCAGGTGTGCGCCGTCGGGTCGTAGTACTCCGTCTTGTTCGTGGCCTTGGTAAGGCCGATCAGGCCACCAGCCAGCCAGATCCGGCCATCCAGCACCGCCCCATGCAGCTGCTGCACCGGGAACGGCGAAGCAGGCCCCAGCCGCCAGCCGGCATGCTGGACAGTGACGGGGGAGCTGCTGGCGGCAGGGGCGGAGGAGCCGCTGCTGGTGCCGCGCCAGATCAGGTAGCCGCCGACGGCGGCTATGACCAGCACCAGTGCGCCCACGCCGGCCAGCAGCCGCTGCCGGTTCGGGCGGCCCGACGGCGGCCCGGCGGGTGGCGGGCCGCCAGGTTGCCGCTCGCGCGCCGGACTGGGCGGGGCGGGGGGAAAGTAGCCGCTGGCGGCTGAATGGGGGGCGGTGTCGCGGCCGGCGACAGCGGCGGCGGCCGTGGCGGCGGCGGGGGCTCCGGGGGCCCCCGGGGACGCGCCCAGAGCGGTGGCGGGGTGAGGGGCGACGGTGCCCAGGACGGTGGCGGGGTAGGAGGCGGAACCGGTGGTGCCGATCGCGGCGCGGGCGGCGGCGATGAATTCGCGGCAGGTGGGGTAGCGCTCGGCCGGGTCTTTCGCCAGTGCCCGCGCCATGACCGCATCGATGCCGGGGGGCAGGGTGGGCTGCAACGAGCTGGGCGGGGGGGGCATTTCTTCCACGTGCGCCCAGATGACCGCGGCGTCGACGTCTTTGGCGAAGGGGACCCGGCCGGTCATGCACTCATACAGCACACAGGCCAGCGAGTAGATGTCGGCGCGGCCATCGACGGGGTGGCCCTGGATCTGCTCGGGGGCGATGTAGTCGATGGTGCCCATGAACTCCCCGGTGGCGGTCAGCCCGCTGCGGGAGGCGGTGTGCTTGGTGATCCCGAAGTCGCTCAGGTAGACGTGGTCGGGATCTTCCTCATCGGAGCCGTGCTCGATCAGCATGTTGCCCGGCTTGACGTCGCGGTGCACCAGCCCGTGCCGGTGCGCGGCATCGAGCGCCCGGCCCACCTGCCCGCACAGCAGCAGCGCCTGCTCGGGGGCCAGCACCGGCTTGGCCTTCAGCACGCCCCGCAGATCCTCGCCGGCCACGAAGCGCATGGCGATATACAGCAGGTCCTCGTGTGCGCCCATGTCATAGATCGGGATCACATTGGGGTGATTGAGCGAGGCCGCGACCCGTGACTCCTTCAAGAACCGGGCCCGGAACACATCATCAGTGGCCAGCTCCGGCGCCAGCACCTTCAGCGCCACCGTGCTGCCCAGCCGCGGATTCTCCGCCTCGTACACCACGCTCATCCCGCCCCGGCCCAGCACCCCCCGCAGCCGGTAGCCCGCAAGCTCATCTCCCACCATCGGCAGTGTGGGCATCACATCTCTCCGCTCAGGAAAATCCCCGGAAGCCGGGATTTCATCGGGCCGGCGATGGGTCATCTCCTGGCGGGAGGAGATGCCACGGGCGCGGCTCGGCAATATCAATGTCGTGGGTGCCGTCAACGATGCTTACTCGCATATCCGACCCCCCCGGAGATTGGCTGAGGTTAGTGTACGCGTCCGGCACGGCTTGCACTATGGCCCGGCAGCGGCCCAGTTTCGGTGGTACCGGGCCACCGACAGCGTCGGCGGCGCCGGCCCGCCCGGCCCGGCCGGGGCATCGCCGGCGTAGCGCCGGGCCGTTGGCTGCGGCTGCGCCTCCTCCGCCATGACCGACCCGCCAGCGCCCGGGCACCGGCGCGAGAACGACGGAGACCGGCGGGGCAATCCCAGCGGAGTCGACCGGCGCCCCCGGGCGGGCAGGGCACGCCTTTAGCCCGGGTTACCCGCCGGACGGCCATGAAGTGCACCACCAGTGCTTTCCAGGATGAGCACCAGATGGCCCCCGTCGCTCCCGGCGGAACCCTTAGCGTTCAGAACCCTGGCCATCGATCATCAGTTACGCGCATGAATGGCGGGCTGGCGCAAAATTGCCATGGCGCACCGGTCACGTGTTCACCCGCGGACGGCCCCGCCTTTTGCGGATTACCCGCGGCGTCATTGGCTGGCAGGCGTACGGGTGCCGGTCGTCGCCCGCGGGCTGAGCCCGTGACCGGTTCCCGGCCCCGGCTCCCGGACGCTCGCCGGGGCTGGCGCACCGGCACCGGGAGCGGGGAACCTCGGTCATCTGCGGGCCGCGAACGGCGGGATGCTCAGCGGCTTCCTGGGATCCCTGCCCTGACAGCCATGATCAGCTTGCCGGCGCACAGACCCGCCGTGGGCCGGACCGGGCGTGCTTTCGGGCACATTCCTGAGTCACCGGTGCGGGCAGCGCGCCCGCCGCACCGCGGCGTGTCCTCTTTATCCGCGGGTTCCGGGATTGAGCCCCTGGCGGCAAGCAATTTACCCGACCAGCGGTGAACCCGCGGCATGACGCCGGGCGAAGGCCCAAGGCAGCCGCCGCAGCGGCGAAAGCGAGCGGACGTTCTACCAGATTTATTACGTCTACTTTACTTTCATAAGGATCGCCCTACACTTGGCGCATGGCTGAGGAGGCCCTTTCGGTGGGGTCCACGCCACCACTCGTGGTGCGGTTCCAGGGATCGGACCGGAGCCTGCCGGCGGGACCTTCGTACCTGGTCGGCCGCGACCCGGAGTGCCACATCGTGATCCCCGACGCCCGCGTGTCCTGGCGGCATGCCGTGCTCCGGCTGGAGGACGGCCGCTGGGTGCTGGCAGACAACGGCAGCACCAACGGCACCTTTGCCGGAGACCGGCGGGTGGACCGGATCGAGATCATCGGAGAATGCCAGGTCCGGCTCGGCCATCCAGCTGACGGGCCGGTCCTGAGCTGCAGCGTCAGCGGAGCCGGCCCGGCCACGCCAGCCAGGCCCCCCACCCGCATGGATGTCGGCCCGGCGGACGGGGACGGCCCGGCCGCCCCCGGGCAGCCCTTGCCGCGGCCGGAGCCGATCCCGGCGGCCCGCGAGCCGAGCGCGGTGCGGCCGCTGCCGGGCAAGACGCTGCGCATCGGCCGGGCGCTGGATAGCGACATCGTGGTCTCCGATCCCGGCGCCTCCCGCCACCACGCCGAGCTGCGCAACGTGGCGGGCGCGTACCGCATCGTGGACCTGGGCAGCAATAACGGCACCTTCGTCAACGGGCAGCGCACCGCGGACGCACCGCTGTCCGAGGGGGATGTCGTCGGTATCGGCTCCTCCACGTTCCGGCTGGCCGGCCAGGAACTTCAGGAGTTCGCCGCGGCGCCGCCCGGCGACGGCGGCGGCGACCGCGACGGCGACCGCGACGGTGACGGCGACGGCACGCTCGAGATCCCGTACGCGGTTCGCTGGCTTGTGCCGAAGGGCGAGCGGTTCGCGAACTTCGACATCCTGAACGACAACGACACTCAGCTCGACTACTACCGCCGGTTCGGGCACATCTACGCGGTCGGGGTCCCGACGAAGAAGTGGCGGCTCGTCGTCGTCTCGGATCCCGAGTTGCTTGACGAAGTGGCGGGCGACGAGGAGCAGTTCGGCAAGCGGGTCGAGGAGATCAACTTCTTCGCCCAGCTGAGCAACTCCCGTGGCGGCGGTATCTCGGTGATCGGCGACAGCGAGCACGCCGAGCAGATCCGCCGCGTGATGCTGCCGTGGTACGCGCCGTCGAACCAGCGGACACAACTCGAGCAGATGAAGGAGCAGGCGCGGAAGCTCGTCGCGGCGTGGTCGGCGATCCCCGACGACGAGCCGCTCGACGCGCGCACCTGGATGGAGCGTTACACGCTCGAGGTCTCGGGACGCGGCGCGTGCAACTACGACTTCGCCCTGCTCAGCGGGAACGGCGACCCGCACCCCTTCGCGGTGGCCGTTCCGGAGAGCACGAAGGAGAGCATCCTGCGCGTCGCCGAGCCCCGCCCCGACTTCACGCTCTTCGCCGGACCCGCGCGACGCGCGCGCAGGAAGCGTTACCTCCGCAACAACGAGGAGCTGTTCAGGACGGCCGCCGCGCTCGTGCGCGCCCGTAGGCACACACGCGCGCTCGGGCAGCCGACGGATCTCCTGAGCCGTCTCGTGAGCACACCGGACCCCGAGACGGGCGAGTTCCTCGACGCCGAGACCGTGCGCGACCAGATCCTCATGCACCTCTCGAACGGCTTCAACGGGCCCTCGATCACCGGAGCATGGCTCACCTATGTCATCGGCACCAACCCGGACGTCGAGGAGAAGCTGATCGCCGAGATCGACGGCATCACCGGTGGCGACCCGGACTACGACCTGCGGTATGACGACCTGATGGCGCTGACCTACACAACGCAGGTCATCAAGGAGACGATGCGGATCTACCCGCCGATGCCGGTCACGATCCGGCGCAGCCTCAAGGATGGAATGCTCGGCCGCTACCGCGTCCGGAAGGACGACATCATCCTGGTCGGGACGCTGGCCGCGCAGCGCGACCCACGCTACTGGGGACCGGACCCGGGCAGGTTCGATCCGGAGCAGTTCGCGATGGATAAGGTCGTCGACCGGCCGCGTCACGCGTTCATCCCGTTCTCGGTCGGGAAGCGGCAGTGCATGGCGCAAGAGGTCACGTTCATGATGCTCCGCGTCGTCCTGTTCGAGATCTACCGGAACTACCGGCTGCGGCTCGCGCCGGGCGCGACGGTGGCAAAGAACACGATCGTGACGACGAAGCCCGCCGCGGTCCCGATCATCCGCCTGCCGCGCGAGCGGGGCGGGCGCCAGCAGGTGCCGGCCGCGTTGCGCGACCGGCCGGGCGCCCTCGCTCCCGCCGGCGCCCCCGCTCCGGCCACCGCGCTTCTACCTGCCGCCGCACCGCCCGTCCCCGACGCACCGCCCGTCCCCGCCGGCGCGCCCGAGTGGGGAGAGCCGACCGAGATCCCGGAGACAAGCGCCTACCGTCATCTCGTGATCGCGTACGGCAGCAACTTCGGCGCGAACAAGGAGCTTGCCGAGCGCTTCGCGGAACGGGGCCACTTCCACGGCTACACGAGCGAGACGATCACGCTTAACGAGCTCGCGGAGTCGCCGCCGCACCCGCGGCCCTGGCTGCTCGTCGTCATGACCTCCACCTACACGTCGAACCCGCCGTCGAACGCGACCACGTTCAAGTCGTGGCTCGAGCACACCGAACCCGGCGGCCAGACGTGGCGGAACTGCCGGTACCTCGTCTGGGGACTCGGCAACAGCCAGTGGAACGCGTTCCTCGCGTTCCCCCGTCACGTCCACAAGAAGCTGTCCGAGCTCGGTGCCACGCCGCTCGCGGAGTTCGCGTTCGGCGACGTGGGCTCGCCCGTGTGGGAGCGCCTGCACGCGGACTGGAACACCCGCGTCTGGCCCGTCCTCCTCGACCTGTCCGGGGCGCGGCCGACGGAGGCCGCGGCCGCGCGCGCCGCCGCCGAGAAGGCGGCCGCGGGCGCGCTGACGGGCGCCGACTCCAATACCGCGATGCACAGGTCGCTCCTGGCCGACGACGCCGGGCCAGAGCCGCCCGCCCGGGCCAGGAGCGTCTCGTCGATCATGCGCCGCATGTCGTCAGGGTCATGGCGGCGGGGCGCGGCGGGGCGCGGCGGGCCGCCGGGGCCGGCGCCGAAGCCGCACCCGGTCGCGGGTGCTGCTCGCGCCGACGATCCTCACGAACGCCGTCGGTATGGACACGGTCGAGGCGCGCGCCCTCGTGTGCCGCGAGCTCCTGGCGGCCGGGTCACCGAAGCGGGCGCGGCATCTGGAGGTCAGCCTGCCGCCCGGCGTCGCCTACCAGGTCGGCGACCACCTCGGCGTCTGCCCGAAGAACGACGAGGAGCAGGTCGAGCGGCTCGCGCGGCATCTCGGCGCCGCACCCGACGGCCTCTTCCTGGTGCCGAAGACCATGAACGTGAGCGCCGTGCCGAAGGACGTCGTGCTCCAGGTCCGCAACGTGCTCACCAACCTCATCGACATCACTGGCAAACCGACGGTCCCGCTGCTCGACCTCCTGCTCGAGAAGGCGGCCGACCCCGCCGAACGGTCGGGGCTGACCGGGATCAGGGATGTCCTGCAGACGCCGGACGGCCCCGATTCACCGCTGCGCACGGCGATCGACGCGGGTGGCTACAACGTGCTCCGGCTGCTCGATGAGTTCCCGTCCTGCTCGCTGAACATCTTCGAGTTCCTGCGGGTGGCGCAGCAACTCCGGCCGCGCTACTACTCGACGAGCTCGAGCCCGCGGATCCACGGCGACGGCATCGCCCACGTGACCGTCGGCCTCGAGATCATCCCCGTGCCGGGCATGCCCGGCCGTGACTTCCGCGGGATGAGCTCGCACTACGTGCACACGCTCCGGGAAGGCGACCGGCTCAACGTCTTCCACGACAGCTCCGACGGGTTCCACCTGCAGCACGACGTGACGAAGCCGATGATCTTCGTGTCCGCTGGCACCGGCTTCGCCCCGATGCGGGCGTTCCTGTGGGAACGGCTGGCGCTGCGGCACGCGGGCGTTCCGCTGGCGGAGGCGGCGATCTTCAACGGCATCCGCTCAACCAGCCTCGACTACATCTACCGCGACGAGATCGAGCGGTTCGCCGCCGAAGGAGTGCTCAACCACGTTCACGTTGCGACATCGCGCGAGCGGCCGGGCCACCGTGACTACGTCCAGGACCAGATCCGGGCGCAGGGCGCGCTAGTCTGGCGCCTGCTCGCCGCAGACGGCTACGTCTACGTCTGTGGCTCGCAGCCGATGCGCGACGCCGTTCGCGACGCGTTCGTCGTCGTCGTCACCGAACATGGGTCGATGCCGCGCGAGCACGCAGAGGCCTACCTCGACGAACTGGAGACAACCGCACGCTACCGCCCAGACCTCTGGGGCTGAATCCTGGGAGCCGCATGGACGTCCTCGCCCTCATTCTGACCGTCGCGGCATTGGTGATGTTCCTGTTCGCCGCCAGCGGCCGTGAACTGCGCCGCTTCAACGAAATCGCGGTCGGTCTCGTCTTTCTCTCCGCGGCGCTGATCTGTCAGTTCACCTCGATCACGAACACGCACATCGGCCGGTTACCGCGAACCGGCCCGCCCCGCCGCCCGGCCTTCTAGCTGGGTCGTCGCGGCCGCGGCTGCCCGCTGGCGCGATGAACCTGCGCGGCCATCACAGCACCACCTCCGGCCAGCTGCCGGATCACGGCAGCTGCACACGGACCTTTGGCCCTGGCATGGGCCCCGCCGCAGTGATAAGCAGGCCAAGAGAGCCATGTGAGGTTCCGGTGTAAAACGCGCCTCTAGCCCCCCTTGGAGGTGACGCGAGGTGAACCGCTGGGAAGCGACTCCACCGTATGAGTGGTCGGGCGCCTGGGAAGGCCGGCTGCAGATCACCTGCAACTACGACACGAAGACCGACGTATGCGGGCACCTGCATGGGTCCTCGACCGAGGCCGGGCGGTGCGCCCAGGAGTTGGCTGCACGCCTCAACTCCAAACTCATGCCCTTGGTTGCCCGTATTCCTGACCGCATGCCATCTGACTACTACCTGGGCTGACCACCTTCATCTCCCGGGGCGGCCTGGCGTTTCCTGTGTGCTGCTCAGCCGGCCGGTCAGGTGTGGGCTGTGAACCTGCGGACCCCGCGCGGCCAGCAGCACCAAGCAGCTCAGGCCGGAGGGCAGCCGAGTCAGGCTGCCCTAGCTCTGCTTAAGAACCCCTCCGTCCCCAGCATCGGAGGGGTTCTCCCGGCCAACAGCCCGGGGTGGCCCCCGATTCCCTGCTGCCACGTTTGGGGCTCTGCATCGGCGTGGGCGTCCTTGGTGACGGGATGCGGTGACCTCAGCGAGGACTGCCGCGGATGGGCCTTGCGGCCCGGCAAGCCGGGACATACGGGCCTAACTGGACGGTCGGAGCTCCACCGATGCTGGGGATTCAGCATGGCGGAACCGACGTACGGTGGGCTGCGGGCGCCGGCCGATCTGGCCCGACGCTGGCGCTGCGGTCAGACGTCCATGGCCTGACGGGTCGGCTGCGCGGCAGCGTGGTCCACGATCTGAGGGGTGTGAGGTGGGTGCGGACATCGCAGCGCGGGTGAGGGTGGACCGGGCGAGCCCGGCCGACCTGATGGAGCTCGCCACCGATGTCGGGCCGGTGCCGATGCACGTCGGCGCGGTGCTGGTGCTGGGCACGGGGCCTGGTTTCAGCGTGCCCGAGGCCCAGCGGTTGCTGGGTGGGCGGATCCGCGCGGTGCCGCGGCTGCGGCGGCGGCTGCGGCGGGCGCCGCCCGGCTGTGGCCGGCCGTTCTGGGCCGACGACCCGGCGTTCGACCTCCGCCACCACCTCCACCAGCGGCCCTGCCCGCCACCGGGTGACCAGCGGGCGCTGCTGGAGGTGGCCGTGGCGGTGGCCGCCGAGCCGCTGCCCCGGTCGCGGCCGCTGTGGTCGGCCACGTTCGTCACCGGCCTCACCGATGGCCGCACCGGCCTGGTCATCGTCATGAACCACGTGCTGGCGGACGGGATCGGCGGGCTGGCGGTCCTGGCCCAGCTGGTGGATGAAGGCCAGGGCGTGCAGGCTGCCACCGCGGAGGAAGGGGGCTTCCCGGTGCCCGCGCCACGGGCGGGGCCGCTGGCCGCCGATGCCTGGGCGGGTCGGGCCCGCCGCCTCACCCACCTGGCCGACACCGTGCGCACCATCCGGCAGGGTTTGGCCGAGATGGGCGGCGCCCGCCCGCCCCGCACGCTGCCGCCGACGTCCCTGAACCGGCCGACCGGGTCGCGCCGGCGGCTGGATGTGGTCGCCGCCGACCTTACCGCGGTCCGCGAGCTCGGCCACGCCTACGGCGGCACCGTCAACGACGTGATCCTCGCCGCCGTCACCGGCGCCCTGCGGGCCCTGCTGGCAAGCCGGGGTGAGCACCTGGACCTGGTGACCATCTCGGTGCCGGTGTCCGCACGCCAGCAAGCCACCGGCGGCCAGCTCGGCAACCAGGTCGGGGCCATGCCGGTCACCCTGCCCGCCGGCGGCGGCCTGGCCATCCGGATCACCCAGATCGCCGCGATCACCCGCCAGCGCAAGACCGCCGCCCACGGCGCGTCGGCGGCGCTGCTCGGCCCGCCGTTTCGGCTGCTGGCCGTCGTCGGGCTGCTGCGCTGGTTCACCGACCGCCAGCGGCTGGTTCAAACCTTCGCCACCAACCTCCGCGGGCCCGGGAAGCCGCTCACCTTCGCCGGCGCCCCGGTACAGACGATCATCCCCATCACGAGCACCACCGGCAACGTCACGATCACCTTCGCTGCGCTGTCCTACGCCGGGACGCTGCTGATCACCGTCCTGTCCGATCCCAGCCACGTACCCGACGTAGCCGTGCTCACCGCCGCCCTGCGCCGCGAACTGGGCAGCGCAGCCCGCTGACCCGCTGGCAGGCGCCCACCCCGCGCACGCGTCCAAAGACCAGCCGCCGGGTGTGATCCCGGTGCCGGAGCCCGATGCCTGACTCGCCGCCGGCCTCCTCGCCGACACGCGGAACCTCCAACTTTGCGCCGACCCTGAACGACGTCATGTGGTCATGCGTCAGCGGCGACCACGGCGAGATCCTTCTCATGCCACCGCACCGTTGGCCGCAGCCCTGCCTGCTGGAGCCAGCGGAGCTGGTCGGCCACCGGGCTCGGCTTGTCATGCGGCGAGGCGACCGGCGTGACGGCGTCGTTGAGATCATCGGGGATAACGACATCGGCGAGGACGAAGCGCCCGCCAGGGCGCAGCCGATCGCGCACGCGGCGGAACAGATCCGCTTTCCCGGCCGCGTCGAGGTGATGGACCGTGAGCGCGGAAACGATGAGGTCGTACCTCCCCTCGGGAAGCGGGTCTTCAAGCCGCTGGACCCGCAGGTCAGCCAGCGGGAAGCGTTCCCGGGCCCGGGCGAGCATCGGCTCGCTCTCATCGATCCCGACGAGCCGGGCAGCCGGATGCGCGGCCAGCACCGCGGACGTCGTCTCTCCTGTTCCCACGCCGAGCTCGAGAATGGAGCCAGCCTCGATGCCGCTGGCCGCCTCAGCGAGGTGGTGCTGCAGATCCCGGTAGGCGGGAACCTCGGTCAGCATCATGTCCAGATAGGTCGCCGGGTCAAAGTGATACTGCCCGGCGCCGGCCTCATCGCTCACGTCCACCCCTCCAGGCTAGTCATCACCCCGGCCCGGCACATCGTAGGTCTTGCTGACCGACTCCCCCGGTGTGACGGTGAACGAGTCGAGAGCAGTGATCGCGCTGGCGTTCGGCGTGTTGGGCTTGTTGACGTGGGCGATGCCGATGAGCAATGACGCCGGGCTGTTCACCCAGTTGCCGACCGACAGCCGCATCGTCCGAAACGGGGCCACGTCCAACTGCGCGAGCTGTGACTGGACCGGGGCGACGGCGTCGCCGGCCGGGTTGCTCTGGGCCAGAAGCTTCGTTGTCGTCACGGCTCCCTCCTTCTCGTCCGGTCCATTCAGCTTGGATCGCCCGTGTGCCGGCTTGTCGAGATCCCTTCGTGGCCGGCTTCGTACCCCTAATGACGCTCGGGTGATGCGCCCAAGGTCGCTGAGATAAGCCACGTAAGCGCGCACGTGCACTGGCCGTTGGTAGCTGCTGGGAGCCACGGCGCAGGCACCAGGGTTGACAGCTGCATCATCGTCTGTAACCTTGTCCTATGACAATAGGTAAAGGGATCAGCTCGGCGGACGGGGAGGCTGGTGTCTCCTCGCCCGGGGCGGGCGGTGGCAGCAGCAGCACACCCACGGCGGGTGCGCGTGGACCGGCGTCGCCGGTCGAGTTCCGGCTCGATCCCGCCTCTGGCGTGCCGACCTACCTGCAGCTCGTGCACCAGGTCGAGCACGCGCTGCGGCTGGGCTACCTCAAGCCCGGCGACCAGCTGCCCAAGGTCAGGGACGTGGTCGCCTCGCTGGCCATCAACCCGAACACGGTACTGAAGGCCTACCGCGAGCTGGAGACCAAGGGCCTGGCGGCCGGGCGGCCCGGCCAGGGCACATTCATCGAGGCCACGCTCAGCCAGGTCGCGCTGCCCGAACTGTCCGGGCTGCGCCGCTCCCTGCTTGGCTGGCTGGCCAGCGCCGACGCGGCAGGACTGGACCGGGACGGGATCGTGGCGCTGTTCATCAGCGCGCTGCGGGATTTCGGTGACCGCCGCGGCGGGTCCGGCAGCCGCCGCGGCGCGGCAGGCAGCGAGACGGAGGGCGTGGCATGAACGTCGTCGAAGCCAGCGGCCTGGGCAAGCGCTACGGCGGCACCTGGGCGCTGCGCGAGTGCACGCTGGCGGTTCCCGCCGGGCACGTGGCCGCACTGGTCGGCCCGAACGGCGCCGGCAAGACCACCCTGCTGAACCTGGCGGTCGGCCTGGCGGCGCCGACTGCGGGGATCGTCACGGTGCTCGGCGGCAGGCCCGCAGGATCGCCAGCGGCGCTGGACGGCATCGCGTTCGTCGCCCAGAACGCCCCGCTGCACAAGACCCTCTCTGTGGCCGAGATGCTGCACCTGACCCGCAACCTGAACCGGCGTTTCGACCAGGGTTACGCCCAAGCCCGGCTGGCCGAGCTGGGCATCCCGTTGAACCGCAAGGTCGGCAAGCTGTCCGGCGGCGAGCAGTCGCAGCTCGCCCTCACTCTGGCGCTGGCCAGGCGCCCGCGGCTGCTCGTGCTGGACGAGCCGATGGCGATGCTCGACCCGCTCGCCCGGCACGACTTCATGGCCACGGTGATGACCGCGATCGCCGACGACGGCGTGTCGGTGGTCCTGTCCTCGCACGTGCTGGCCGAGCTCGAGCGGGTCGCCGACTACCTCATCCTGATGTCTCATGGCAGGGTCCAGGTGGCCGGCGAGGTCGACCACCTGCTCGCGCGCCACCGCGTGCTGACCGGCCCGGCCGCCGAGGCCGGCCAGTGTGCCGAACGGCTGAGCGTGGTGCACGCCCGGCACGGCGTCGCGCGGTCCCACCTGCTGGTCAGGACCAGCGGAACGACCGACCCGGTGCCGCCCGGCTGGGAAGCGCACCCGGTCAGCCTGGAAGAACTCACCCTGGCCTACCTGCGCGAGCCCGGCGCTGCGGCGCTGCCCGGCCCGGCGCACACCCGGGCCCCCGAACCGGCGGAGGTAACGAAGTGACCGCCCTGACCGTGCCCGCGCAGCCCGGGCAGCACGAAGGCCTGCGGCCGGTGCCGTGGCGGGCAATGGCCTGGGTCACCTGGCGGCAGCACCGGCTCACGCTGGCCGGAGTGGCCGCGCTGTTCGGCGTGGCGGCCGTCTACCTGCTGCTCACCGGCCTGCAGATGCATCACGCCTATGCGGCCGTGGCCGCCTGCCGCCCGGCGGGTTCAGGTAGCTGCGGCCAGGTAGCCGGCAACTTCTTGAAGACCTACGCGCCCGGCGTGGGGTACGCCCTCGGGCTGTTGCAGGTGATCCCGGCGCTGATCGGGGCGTTCGCCGCCGCGCCGGTACTGGCCAGGGAACTGGAGAGCGGCACCTTCCGCTACACCTGGACCCAGGGCTTCGGCCGGGCACGCTGGGCCGTCGCCAAGCTGGTACCGCTCGCGGTCGCGGTCACGGCTGCCGCCGGAGCGTTCAGCGTGCTCGTCTCCTGGTACATTCAGCCGATCTTCGGCGCGGGAGACCGCAACGGCCCGCTGTATCCCACCATCTTCGACTTGCGCGGGGTTGCGCTCGCCGCCTGGACGCTGACCGCGTTCGCGATCGGCGCCCTGGCCGGCGTCCTGATCCGCCGGGTCATCCCAGCAATGTTCGCCACCCTCGCCGCCGTGGGCGTGCTCGCCTACGTGACCGGGGCGTTCCTGCGCCGGCACTACGCAGCGCCGATCATCACCACCAACCCGAACATGAAGGCCCCCGCCTGGGTGATCAGCCAGGTATGGATCCGCGGCGGCAGGCCGGCCAGCCTGTCCATGATCAACCAGACGTTTCACGCGATCGATGTAACCGCCGTGACGCCCGGGCTGTGGCAACCCGGCCCCGCAACCCCGGCCAGTATCGACCCCATGCAATACCTCATCCACCACGGCTACACCCAGCTGACGACCTACCAGCCCGACAGCCGGTTCTGGCCCTTCCAGTGGATCGAGAGCGGCTGGCTGCTCGCGTTCTCCCTGCTCCTCATTGCCGCGACCGCCTGGCTAGTCCGCCGCCGCGCGGCCTGAGGCCCAGGCAAACGTTGCCCGAACCGGCCTCTGAAGTATGTCAACGGGGTGGGAAGCCATGCCGGTGATCCATCTCGTTCTTCAAGGCGGCGAAGGAGTTCTCGGCGGCGGCGGCGTCTCACAATCCCAGCACACGCCGGTGCGGCCGACGCTGGTGCGGATGCCGTTGGCCCGGCGGTCAGGTTCTCGGTGACGAACACGCCCTCGGCCCTACCGGTCGACTGAGCCTCAGCGATGCGCGGCCCGTGTGTCTGCGCGCTGCCCGGAGGGTTCCGGGCCAGGGAGCAAGTTGTGAGCCTGGAGCCCCTGGCGCACGTCTCGCCCTCGTGCCCGGTACCAGTCCAGGCCGGGGGTACCGCGGTCCTTCGCCAGACGTGTCGCCGCGACCAGTCCGATCGCGAGCACGATTACCCCCCGCAGGGTGCGCCTGTCCACCGCCCGGCGTGCCACCGCAGCCAGCATGACGAACGTGATCACGTACTGCCGCCGTCCCGACGGCGCCTGACGCGCTGGCTGCCGGGCGCTCCCCGAGATGTGGGCAGGCCCGGCCGTACCAATGTTGACCGTCATTTCATCTCGCTCTCCCCAGATCACCTGCGCCGAGCGTCAGAAAATCGGTGCTCGCAGAACGCCGGGGATCCAGGCCCACACGCTGCACTGTCTTATTGGTCAGCTCACACGCCACGGAACCGCGCCGTGCGTTTCTCGGTGAACGCGGTGACTCCCTCCGCGAAGTCCCCCGAAGCGGCCATTTCCTGCTGTACACGGGCCTCGAGTTCGAGTTGCTCGTCCATCTGCTGGTAGAGCCAGCTGTTGAGCTGACGCTTCGTGCCCGCATAAGACCTGGTGGGGCCGTCCGCGAGCCGGGAGACGAGATCATCCGTGCGTGCCGCGAGTTCAGCGTCCGGCCAGACCTGGTTGATCAGCCCCCATTCGAGCGCCTGCCTGGCTCCGACCCGCTCACCGAGCATGGCCATTTCGGCTGCCCGCGCGAAACCCACCCGCGACGGCACGAGCAGCGACGATCCGCCGTCGGGCACGAGGCCGATATTGACGAATGCGAGCAGGAAATACGCGGACTCGGCGGCGACGACCAGGTCGCAGGCGAGCGCGAGCGACAGGCCGACCCCAGCCGCGGCACCGTTCACACCGGCCACGACCGGCTTGGGCATCTCACGGATCGTGACGATGATCGGGTGGTAGCGCTCGGTGAGAACCTTGTAGACGTCTGGATGGCCCTCTGGCGTCGGCTCCAGGCTCTCTTTGAGGTCCGCGCCACTGGAGAACGCCCGCCCTGCGCCCGTGACAAGCACCGCGCGCACGTCAGGGTCCTCGGCGAGGCTCCGCACGGCGGCGAGCAGATCAAGCCCGAACTGCCTGTTCCACGCGTTCATCCGCTCAGGGCGGTTGAGCTCCAGTTTCGCGGCGGTGCCGCGGCGGTAGAGGTTGACCGTGTCATACCGGCACGCCAGCTCGTAATCACTCACAACGGCATGGTAATCCCAGCGCCAGGTTCCGTCCGGCTGCCGGACCCACCGTGAGCCCGGTCCTCGGGCAGCGGTGACACCTCCTGCTCGAGGCAGCCCGTCGCGGCGAAGCGGTCCGAGCTACGCGGGCGCATCGGCCGTAGCGATTCGGCTGATGGCCCTTGGCGTGCTGGCTTGGGCGCTGGTGACATCGGTGGGAATCTGGTTGCCATGTCCTTCGCGCCGGTGCCCGCGACCGCGGCGTGGCATCACCGGGGAGCCCGGTCCGGCTTCGAGGTCGTGTACTTCGGCGCCTACCGCGGGTGGCATATCGAGGGGTGGACGACCGCGATCGAGGACGGGGCCACCTGGGCCGTCGAGTACGCCATCGAGGTAGACGCGGCCTGGGCAACCCGCAGCGCACGGGTCCGCGGCAGGTCCGCCGGCGGGTTCTGCTCGGTCCTGCTAGAGGCCGACGGTACCGGCCGCTGGCTGGTTGATAGCGAACCCGCGCCGCACCTCGATGGCTGCCTCGATGTGGACCTGGAGGCCTCGGCGATGACCAACGCGCTGCCCGTACGGCGGATGAGCCTGCCAGTGGCCGCCGCCGCGGTCGCTCCCGCCGCCTACATCCGCGCAGTCGGCCTGGCCGTGGAACGGCTGGAGCAAACCTACGTGCGGACCACCGACGAGGCCACCTGCCAGCGTTATGACTACACCGCTCCCGCCTTTGGCTTCGGCGCCCGGCTGGTCTACGACCAGGCCGGCCTGGTGCTCGACTACCCAGGGATCGCCGTCCGGGCCAGCTGATCGGCCTGGATGACTTCGCTGCCCCGCGAATCGGACACAGCACCGGACACCCAGCCCGCGGTACCGAGCTGCACGGACGGCCGGCCGCATCCGCTCGTCGCCGCCTCTGCCACCTCGTTGTGCACATAAGGGCGCGGACCGATTCAGCCACGGAAACCCCGGCCCTCAACGGGTGCTGGCAGGGGCCAAGGTGGCCGACGCCTTGCGGGATGTCGGTCAGTGAGCGGCGCGCCAAGGCGGACGCACAACCCTTCCACCGGACCGACCCGACCTCACCTGATCGTGGCTCCGTCGATGGTACCTGGCAGGTATCGGGCGTGGACTGCGTCGATCGACCAGAGCAGCTCGGTGCGCCCGCCACGGATCGCCAGCATGCGAGCGACGTAGTCAGCCATGGCGGTCTGGAACGGCCACCGACCCTCGATCAGGCGACCGGCACCGTCGAGGATCTGCTCGAGGTCCTCGGCGATGCGCTGATAGCTCATGCTGGGCGAGCGGGGCCCTTCGTCGTCGGCCGGTTCGGGGTCTGGGCCGAACTGGTGGAACGCCGGGTAACGGCGGGTGTCCGGCAGCACCGAGTAGAAGGGCACCCCGTTGAAGTAGTACTCGGGCCAGCGGTTGCCCGAGATCGCCAGCCACGGTGTGCCCACCGCCAGGCCGGCCATGGCAAAGCCCGTGTGTGGGGAGACCAGCACGTCGCAGGCGGCGACGAGCGCCAGCTGGTTGACCAGGTCCCAGTTGACGACGTTGACCACACCGGGCAAGGCCCGGAGCTGGTCCAGCTCGGCCGACGGGAAGCTGGTGGAGGTGCGGGTGTCGGCGCGCAGCTTGCCGAGCAGGCAGAACCCGGCGTCGGCCCAGCGGGCGGCGAAGGCGGAAAGCAGCAGCTTCCAGGATCGCAGCGACGGATAGTTCGAGCGCGGGCCGCTGCCAGCGGGCAGGACGGCGATGAGAGGCCACCTTCGGGACGCGCCACTCGCCTCGAGCAGTTCACGGACACGCGCCCGCGCCGGGTCGGGCACGGCCAGACGGAACTCCCCGGCGGGCGAATAGGCGGGTGGCGGGGCACCGGCGGTGCCGATTTGCGCCCCCGAGGCGGCGAAGCGCTCGCTGGCACGGTCGTAGTAGGCGGCGATGCCCGGGAACGCCGCCCGTTGCTGCTCCTGGCGGCTGCGGGCGTCATCGACCGCCCACTCCCAGCCGGGCGGGATCGCCTCGAGCCCGTCGATCGGCGCCTGCGGGTCGAATACGTCCAGGCTCACCGGATAGGACGCCTCAATGAAAGGGCACAGGCCGGCGAGCTCGATGGGGCTGCGGGCGTTGAGCGCTACGGCGATGGCGACCTGAGGGTTGGCCCGGTAGTAGCCGTGGCAGTAGTGGAGCGCCTCGATGACATGGCCGACCGGGGGGCAGTAGACGAAGTTGACCAACAGTCGCCGCCGGCCCCGCGATGCCACAGGATCACACTATGCCGGGGGATCGCGGCGGGACCGGAGTTGAGCAGCACCCCACAGGGCGTGCCGGCGGGCTATCGATCCGCCACCTGCCGGGTCCCTCATTCTGCTCGTCGGGTCGTCGATCAGGGGCGGTCGTCGGCTGGCACAAGGAGCCTGCCGTTCTTCGACAGGTCCGGGTCGGTGCATGCGGAGAGGTTGAAACAGCAGGGCCGTCTCTTCCCGCTCTTCATCTTCGAGATGCTCACGTTGACCCGTCGTCTGCGCGTGTCAGGATTCTTCGTGGCGTTGACCCAGCGCACCCATTCCCACCGCGCCATCGGGGTGATCTCGTTCCAGATGTTCTGGATCTTCTGCGGGGCAGCTACCAGAGCTGTCGCGAGATCCTGGGGCACGCTCGGCTCCGGCCAGTCCTTGGTCACCTCGACGTCGAGCGTCGCAGTGTCACCGGCGCTGATGCCAGCAGCATGCCGCAGCGTGTCATCGACCCTCATCCAGTGGCCAAAATTTCCGTCTGGTTCGAGCACCGTCTGGAACTCCACGCCATTGATCGTTCCGTGGACGGCCACCTGCCCGCGCGAGGGCAGGTTCTTGCTCGCCGTCTCAGGCAACCGCAATACGGTCGATGTGTCGATCGCGCACAGCGTGGCGCCGAAGCGAATAGCCACCCCCTCAACCTACAGCGAGAGTTCCCCGAGGGGGCCGGGCCATGATCAACCGTCGGGGTCAGAGACCATCTGGGCGGGGACCGGTTGGGCGGTCCATGTGCCGCCGCCGGCCGGTCTGCTCACGCGCGCTCGCGGCGCATAATGAGGCATGTCTGCCACCGAAGAGCTGTCCCCTGCTGAGCAGGCCGCGCTCCGCGCCCGGTGTTCGGTGTTCCTGGGCGGCCACGGGGAGGTCACGGCGGCCGGCCTGCTGGCCAGCATCCCCGCCGGCACCGTCATCGACCGCTACGGCGACGGCGGCGTTGTCTGCGAACTGGAGACAGAGATCGCCGGGCTGCTTGGCAAGCCCGCCGCGGTCTTCCTGCCCAGCGGGACCATGGCCCAGCAGTGCGTGCTGCGGGTGCACGCGGACAGGCGGCAGCGCAAGACGGTCATCTTCCACCCCATGTGTCACCTGGACCGGCACGAGGGCGAGGCATACCAGCGCCTGCACGGCCTGACCGGGCGCCCGGGCGGCGACCTGGACCGCTTGATGACCATCAGCGACCTCACCGCGATCGGCGAGCCGCCCGCGGCGCTGCTGATCGAACTGCCGCAGCGTGATCTGGGCGGCCAGCAGCCCGCCTGGGAAGACCTGCAGGCCCAGGTCGGCTGGGCCCGGGCACACGGGGCCGCCGCCCATCTTGACGGCGCCCGGCTGTGGGAATCAGCGGCCGGGTACGGCAGGCCACCGGCCGAGATCGCGGCGCTGTTCGACACCGTGTACGTGTCGTTCTACAAAGGCATCGGCGCGCTGCCGGGCTGCTGCGTAGCCGGCCCCGCCGACATCCTCGCCGAGGTGCGCGAGTGGCGGCAGCGCATGGGCGGCACGTTGTTCGGCCTGTGGCCGAACGCCGCATCGGCGCTGACCTGCCTGCGGCGCCGGCTGCCGCTGATGCCCGCCTATCTCAGCCACGCCCGCGCCATCGCAGCCGCCCTCGGCGACCTCACCGGCGTGCGGGTCGTGCCCGACCCGCCGCAGGCTCCGATGATGCACCTGCTGCTGGACACAACACAGGACAAGTTCGCCGCGGCCGCCCGCCACCTGGCCGCCGAGCAGGGGATCTGGACCTGGCCCAAGGCCATGCCCACCATCGATCCCGGCATCGCGCGGGTGGAGCTCTCCATCGGCGACGCCACCTGCACGCTCGAGCCGGACCAGGTCCGCGGCATCATCGCCGCCCTGATCGGACGGTAGCGCTGCCAGGCGCTATCGGCGGCTTCTTCTAGAAGCGGGCGATGACGCGGTGCGCTGCCGATGCACCGGCTCTGTGGGCAGCATCTTGTTGCCAACCCTGGAGTGTGGCACCAAAATGGTGCCGGCGAGCCGGGAAGAGAGGCATCCAGTTGACACAGGCAGGGGCCTCCGATGTTCATGTCCGCCCAGCGACCAGGGCAGATGCTCCCGGGATCGTGTGGGTGTCGAACTCCTCCATCCTTCCCGGCGAAGACGCCGGTTTCGGGGGAGGCATGGATTCGCCCTTCCACGACGCGTCGATGCTTGCGGCGGTCTGGCGGGATCCCAACGTCGTCGAGGGGGAGGAAGTGCTGGTCGCCGAGATGGACGGGCGGATTGTCGGCTGCGCGACCGTCGAGGACAGAGGAGGCGAACTCGAGCTCGTTAACATCGACGTCCCGCTACAGCTTCAGGGCAGAGGGGTCGGCACGATCCTCGTGCGGTCAGTCGAGGAGCGGGCCAGGGCAGAAGGAAAGCAGGCAGTTACCGCTGGCACGAGCCGGAACGCAGAGGGCGTGGCTTGGAAGTCACTTCCCTGGTGGCAGCACCTCGGGTACCGGGTCACTCACGAAGAGGAAAACGAGTGGACGCGGTCAATCGGGCCGGGAGTCCGCGAGATACGACTGCGGAAAGAACTCCCGGCCGGATGAGATCGCGCGGGTGAGCACCTGACCGGATGTGGACGCCGGGCAGCACAGAGCCGACGGGCTGGCGCGCTGTGTCCGGGACGGTTGGAGAACGCGCGACCTTAACTGCCTCCCGCGGACATGCTGCCGCTTGAAGAGTCCGGGCTATCAGGACCGGCTGTCGTGCGGCTGGCGCGCTTCCGGTTGATGACAATCTTGCGTTTGCGCAAAGACTCGAGCCATTCCTGCCCGCTGAGCAGTCGCGTGGTCTTGCCCGACCTGACCTCGCCCGCCGCGCCAACTGCC
The DNA here is from genome assembly GCA_963741615.1 of uncultured Actinomycetes bacterium. Lineage (GTDB taxonomy): Bacteria > Actinomycetota > Actinomycetes > Streptosporangiales > Streptosporangiaceae > UBA9676. Next base: position 7,768 of record CAVUIU010000027.1, on the reverse strand, counting down.
ATCGCGACGCTGGCAGCGGTCATATCATCAGCTGCCTCATACACGACGACCACGTCATACTCGCCAAACGGAAAGCCCGCCACCACGATCGTCGCTCCCAGCTCCTCCAGGGCAGGCCGGATCAATTCCACCGGGTCTTGCGGCTCCTTAATCTGATCCGCCATCGACTTGGCGGTATAGGAGGCCTGGTACATGTAGAGCGGCATCGAGTTTCCCCTCGGGCGGGAAGAGGCGAACAGATCACCAGCCAGTCCGGTGACTCGCGGCGGCATCTGCCGACGGGTGCCCGGCAACGGATTGAGGACCACTGCGGTCCAAAGATCGTAGACCCGGCCCAGCCGGGCACACCAGCCGCCGCCTCGCCGACCAGCCCTATCCACCAAGATATGCCAGGGCGCTAGAACCCGGCTGGCTGGCCGGACTCCGGCAGATGCTGCTGCCGCGGGAGTGTGCGCGGTCGGCGGCATGAGCGGTAATGACGTTGACCGCTGTCGCTGGCTCGCCTACGGTGGCAGATACTGGCCAGCCGGGCGGTAGGGTCCAGGGTCCGGTTATCCCGCCAGCGGTCAAGAAGGGGTCGCGTCCGGATACCGGTGCTGGTCCGGCCGCCGGGTCTGAGGCGGACGGAATGCATGGATCATGAACTTTGATCTGGCCGCGGTCGCCGGGTCGCGTGCGAAGGGATGAGCGACCAGGCCGCGCTTCACGCGCTGGCCGAGCGGCGCGGCCGGCCTCTTGGCCCTCCGGGCGTTTGCGTCGCGCCGATGGGCGGCGCCACCAACATCGGCCGCTTCCTGGACCTGCTCGGCCCGCGCGGGCTCGATGTCAGGCTGGCCGGGCTGTGTGATCGTGCCGAGGAAGGTTACTTCCGGCACGCTCTGGCGCGGGCGGGTTACGGCTCTAGCCTGTCGCGAGCCGATATGGAGGCACTCGGTTTCTACGTGTGCATCCACCGGAAGCGAGTCAGGCCGCCCGGCCCGGCCGCCAAGACCACGATCGCCGAGCGTGGCTCGATGCGATACACGTTCCACGGCGGTGGTCCTTGCGACGGTGCGTTGAACGGGGCAGTGATGCCCGACCCGCTGTCGTCGGGTTCGGCCGGCCAGCCGTTGTCCGCCCACGCCTTCGCGATACGCGCCAGTGCGCCCGGCTCGGTCACCCGCGTGGCGTCACCCTCGATCACGACGTCCGCGTCGCGGATCGACACCGCGACCGAACACCGCGGATCGCGCGCGACGTTGCGCCCCTTCCGCGTGCCCGCGCCCGTCTGGAACCAAAACGTGCCGTCCAGCCACAGGGCACCGACCGCGGTGACATGCGGGCTACCGCCCTCGTTGACGGTGGACAGCCACGTCGTGCGGGAGTTCATCGCGTCCGGAGCTGGCGCCCACCCCGCATCGAGCTTCTCAGCAACTGCGGCCCAATCCACCGGCGGCAGCCCGTCCGCCTTACCCAGATTGATGATCTCCATGACACATCCCTTTCATTGTCCAGCGGACACCCCGGCTAACGGCGTGTCGTAGATAAGACGCGCGACGACCGCGCAAGTCATCGCGGGTAAAGCGTGACGATCAGGCTGATCCCGCCGGCCCGGCCTTCTTCCAGGTAGGTCGCGCAGCCGGGGGCGTACAGGGCGGTGACCAGGTCGGGGGGCGCGGCGGCCCGGGCACCGGCGTGGCCTGGCTCGGACTGCGGCAGGTCGAGAGCGTCCAGCGCGCCGAGGGCGCGGGCGGCAAGCGGCAGGTCCCCGGCTGCTGCGGCCGCCGTGGTGAGACTGGCCAGGATCTGCGCACCCAGGGATGCGCCGCCCGCGACCATCGCCATCCCCAGCCCTTGGAGCAGCAGGTCAGCTGCGGCCTCGGGGTCACCGGGCCGGTGATGCTCGGCCAGCTCCAGCAGCGTCCTGGTGACGCAGCGGAAATCGCCGGCCTGGCGGAACACCGTGAGCGCGCCGTCGAGAAGATCACGTGCAGCCTCCAGCCGGCCCTGCATCCGCTCGTAGACCTGCTGCAAGTCGCGGAAGGCGTCCGCAGCCCGTCCGCGGGCCTGCCAGGCGGAGGCTTCCAGCCAGGGTTCGGCCGCAGCCTGCGCGTAGGAGATGACCTGGTCCAGGCAGCCGAGCGCCGCCGCCTCCTGATGGCGGTAGGCGTGTACCCAGCCGGCCGCCCACCGGGCATACGCCTGGTCCCGGTCACCGGCCGCCCGGGCCGCGCTGCGGGCGGCCAGGTCTCCCGCCGTGCCCAGGTCCAGGTAGGTGGTGGCCCAGCTGGCCCACGCCAGCGCCTCACTGCTCCAGCCCACGTCATCGCTCCGGGCCACGGCGGAGATCACCTCGATGCCGCGCCTGCTCGGCTGCCTCCCGATCAGCTGGGCCACGCAGCGCAGCAGGCGGTCGGCCAGGGCCGGCGATGGGCGGCCGCCCAGGTGAGCGCGGCCAGGTAGTTGGCTTCGTCGACCGCCGGCGCGGGCGGCTGCACCGGGCGGGGCTGGCCGCGCGCCCGGACCTCCGCCACGGCGAGCTCGCAGCAGTACCGGGCGTGCGCATGCCGCACGTACGCGGCGACCTCGGCCGACTGCCCGGCCGCGTAGGCGCGGATGGTGTCCAGCAGCCGGTACCGCGCGGGCTGCCCCGCGGCCAGGGTCACGCTGACCAGCGACCGGTCGGCGAGCCGCAGCAGGCCGGCCTTCACGTCCGCCGCGGCCCGGGCAGGAGTCACCGCCTGCGCCATCGCCACCGCGAAATCACCCGGCAGCGCGGCCAGGCGGCCCAGCAGGTCGCGTTCGCCGGCGTCGAGAAGCTGCCAGGACCACTCGATGGCCGCGGCCAGGGACCGGTGCCGGCCGACGCCCGCGGGCCGTTCCAGCAGCCGCAGCTGGCTGGTGAGGCTGTCGGCCAGCGTGGCCAGGTCCAGGGTCCGGACCCGGGTGGCGGCCAGCTCGATCGCCAGCGGCAACCCATCGAGGCGACGGCAGATGCCGGCCACGTGCGCGGCGGCGCCCTCATCGAGACGGAACTGCGGGGACGCCGCCCGGGCCCGGTCCAGGAACAGCCGCCCCGCTTCGGACTCCTGGACCGCGGCGCGTCCGGAGCCGGCCGGGCAGGCCAGCGGCGGTACCGGCAGGACCTGCTCCTCGCTGACGCCCAGCGGCCGTCCGGCTGGCCTTGGAAGATGTGGCGGCCGGAGTGGCCTGCGACGGCTGCCCGCCACTGCCCGACCTGCTCACCCGCTACCACCAGGCCGGCGGGCGGTACATGGTGTGCCCGGTCTGCTTCAACGCCAAGCAACTCGACAAAGGCAGACTGCTGCCCAACGCCGAACTGGCCGGATCGGTCCAGCTCTGGGAATGGATCGGCCACGAGCAAGCCACCGCGTTCAGCTATTAGGCGGACTCCAGCCGGTGTGGCGCTGTGGCTACCGGGCGGCAGCCTCCGCGTGGCGCGCCGTGGCGAGCAGCAGTTCCTCGCCACCCGGGGGGCCCACGAGCTGCAGGCTGGCTGGCATGCGGGTGCCCGCTGCCCGGACGGGCTGTGCGGTGCACGGCGTTCCGGCCGCGTTGAACAGCCCGGTGTACTGCGTGATCTCGATGATCACGTTGACCAGCGAGTCGGGCGTCAGGTCCGCCAGCCGGGGCGGGAACACGGGCAGCGTCGGCAGGGCGAGCAGTTCCACCTGCTCAAACAGGTCCAGTAGCGACTGCCGCCATGCCGCAAGCTGGCTGCGGGCGTCGTCCAGCCCGGGCCGGAACAGGTCGGTCATGCTCAGCGTCTGGTGGATGTCATCGCCCACGCCGTCGGGGTGCGCCTCGGCCAGCGAGTGGTCGGTGTCCCACGCCTCGGTCAGGAAGATCGTCGTGAATATGTTCGTGCCGGCTGCGAAGCCGTCCCAGTCGAGGGTCACGACTTCGAACTCCGCGGCCTTGAGCGCCTCGTCCACGGCCTGCTCGATCTCCGGCCGCGCCGTGGTGCGCAGCCGGCCGATCCGCCGGGCCGGCGCCGCCGCGGCCGTGAACCCGGGCTCCAGCAGTGCCATTCCGGTCACGAGCCCGTCCACGGTAGCGGCGATCGGGCCGACGGTGTCCAGGCTCGGCGCCAGCGGCCACACGCCGTCCAGCGGCACCCGGCCGTAGCTGGTCTTCAGGCCCGTGATGCCGCAGCAGGCCGCCGGGACGCGGATCGACCCGCCGGTGTCGGACCCCAGCGCAACGTCGGCCTCGCCGGTCGCGACCGCGGTCGCCGAGCCACTCGACGACCCGCCCGGGATCAGGGCGGGGTCCAGCGGGTTGACGGGTGTGCCGAACCACTGGTTGGTGCCGAGTGGCAGCATCGCAAGCTCATGCAGGTTCGTCTTGCCGACGATCCGGGCGCCGGCTGCCCGTGCCCCCGCCAGGCACGCGGCATCGGTGGTGGCGGCCGCCGCGCTGCGCTCGACCGCGCGCGATCCAGCGGTTGTCGTCACGCCCGCCACGTCGATGATGTCCTTGACCGCAAGCCGCGGCCCGGTGCCGGCCGTGTCCAGCTTGGTGATGAACGTGCTCATGGTTTCTCCTGGCAGATCGCCGAACGCGGTCACCGGTACGCTACGAGCGTGCGGGCGGCTTGGCATCGGGAGAACTCCTGATCTTCCCCATGTCCGTCCGCGCTTTCCTGCTCACCGGGGGTGGGGTCCGCATGGATGAGCTGAGCCTTGGCGAGCTGGTCGCCGTGCTCACGCTTGGGCAGGACAGCTCGTTCGGCCAGCCGCTAGAGTCCCAGATGCGCTCCACGCTGCTGGCTATCTGGCTGGCGGGGTCGGCGGGCTTTGGCGCGGAGGTCGGGGACACCGCGTACTGGTGCGCGCAGCTTCGTTATCTCGGCTGCACCGCTCATGCTCACGAGGTGTCAGCGATGTTCGGCGACGATATCGAGACCCGGGCCCGGACGCTGACCTACGACGCGTCGAATCCGGCCGAGGTGGTGCGGGACGCCGTGACGTTCGGGCTGCCGGGCAAGAAGGGCATTGCGCGCATGGGTGCGGTCGTCTCGATCCTGGCGGGCGGGCGGAGGTTCGCGCAGATGAACTTCCGCTCCGGCTGCGAAGCGGCGGACGTGCTCGCGGGCCGGCTGGGGATGGGCCAGCCGGTGCGCGATGCCCTGGCGTGCACGTTCGAGCGCTGGAACGGCAAGGGCCACCCCAACGGCGTGAGGGGAGAGCGGATTCCGCTGGCGATGCGGATCGTGCATCTGACCCACGATGCGGAGGCGCTGGCCAGGCTGCGCTCACCGGCCGAGTCGATCGCGCTGATCCGGGAGCGGTCCGGCCGCGCCTATGATCCAGCGCTGGTCGCGGAGTTCCTGCCGGTCGCGGCGGAGTTCCTTGGCCGGCTGGAGAAGCTCGACCCGTGGGACGCGGTGCTCGCCGCCGAGCCCGCGCCACGCCGGATGCTCGGCGGCGAGGACCTGGACAGCGCCCTGGAGGTCGCGGCCGACTTCATCGACCTCAAGTCCCCGTTCACGGCGGGGCACTCGCGCCAGGTCGCCGCGCTCGCCGCCGGGGCCTGCCGGCGGGCCGGGCTGCCCGCAGCCGAGGTGGTACGGGCACAGCGTGCTGGGCTGGTGCACGATCTCGGCCGCACCGCGGTGCCGAACTCGATCTGGGACAAGCCAGCCGCCCTGACCCGGGCCGAGTTCGACAGGGTGGAGTTGCATCCGCTGCTCACCGAGCAGATGCTCCGCCGGGCCGGCGCCCTGGGCAGGCTGAACCCGATCGCGGCTTGCCACCACGAGAAGGCTGACGGCTCGGGCTACGTCAAGGGGGTCACGGCCACCCAGCTCAGCCCGGCCGCGCGGATCCTCGGCGCAGCCGACCGCTACCAGGCGATGACACAGGATCGGGCATACCGGCCCGCGTACACCCCGCAGGCCGCGGCCGCGGAACTTCGCCGGATGACAGCGGAAGGGCACCTCGACCGCGACGCCGCCGAGTGCGTGCTGGCCGCGGCCGGTCATCAGGCACGGCCACGACCGCAGACCCGGCCGGCCGGGATGACAGACCGGGAGGTCGAAGTGCTGCGGCTGGCCGCGACCGGGCTCACCACCGCACAGATCGCCCAGCGGCTTGTCATCTCCGCCAAGACCGCCGACAGCCACATCCAGCACATCTACGCCAAGATCGGCTGCTCCACCCGCGGCGCCGCAGTCCTGTTCGCGCTGCGCCACAACCTGGCCGGCTGACCGGGACGCCGCCTCACCTTGCCGGGGCCTGTTGCGTCCTGCGCGACGCTCGCGGGTGGCCCTGGCCGGTGGGCTGGTCTCATCGGAACAGGTAGCGTCTGGCGCCGGCGTAGTAGGGATAGGACGACACCGGCTCGATCCGCACCGCCACTCCGGTCTGCGGCGAGTCGATCATGTTCCCGTTGCCGGTATACATCCCGACGTGGCCGATGGGGCCGGTGGCGCTTTCGCGGAAGAACACCAGATCACCCGGTTGCAGCGATGCCTGCGTGACGGGGGTGCCGTGCACGGCCTGCTGGTCGGCGTCCCGCGACAGGGTCTGGCCGTAGGCGTGGTAGAGGGAGTAGATGAACCCGGAGCAGTCATAGCCGAACCCGGACGTGCCCGCCCACAGGTACTGCAGGCCGGCGAACTTGCTGGCCTCGGCGGCCACCTTGGCCCGGGTCGCCCCCCAGTGCGTCCCCCACGTGTGCACCACAACGTCAGCCGGGGGCAGCGCCGCCTGCCTCCCCCCGATCAGCTGCACGACGACATAGTCCGGCGTGGAGCGCACCACGGGCAGCCGGGTGTCGTAGGAGACCTGCATCACGTGGGTGCCGGCCATTCCGGCGCTGGTCCAGCCGCTCCATAGCCACGTGACCGGCGACCGTACCACCGCGGACGCCGCCGCGCTGACGGGGGCTGTGCTGGTGAGCTGACGGGCCGGGACCCAGCCGGGGTAGCCGCGCGAGTCGCGGTTGGTGGGCTGGCCCGGGATAGCCACCTTCGTCCAGCTGGTGCCGTAGTGCCCGGTGACGGTCACCTTGGTGCCGTACAGGGCCTGGGTTTCCAGCTTGCCCACCAGCCAGAGCTTCTGCGCGACGCTCATCGCGGCAACCCACGTGGCAGGATCTGCCGGGTTGGCCCGGGCCGGCCAGTCCACGGCCCGCCGGTACGTCGGGCTGACCCACAAGGTGGCCACGCTGACCGCCACATAGCAGGTGCCAGAAACGCACCGCGCCGCAGTGGTGGCAGCCGCAGGGCCTGCTGCGCCGCCGATCGCCTGGCGCCCCCCACCCGAGTTCACTCCGGCCGCGTTGCCCGCGGAGGTGCCAGCGGTGGGATGTGACCCGGACACCCACGCGATGCCAGCCAAGACGGCAGCAAGCACCATCAGGCCAGCGACCAAGGCCGCCAGCGCTTGCCAGCGACGGCTCTTCCGCTCCCAGCCGCCCGCCAGCGGCGACGGTGACGATGCTGCGGCACGGGTCATCGTAGGTCACCTCCCCGGCCACCACCCGGCTAACGTCAGCCATGCCGAGAGACCGGCTGGGATACCCGATGCGGGCTTCCCCTGATCACCAATTTCGGGCAGGGGTGCGGGCAGCGCCAGAGCCGAAAGGCCGCTCACGCAAGGCCAAAAGCCGCCCTCGCCCGCCGCCCGGTGATGGTCCCGGCCGGCCGGTCAGGGGCGGGCGATGAAGCCGAGACGTGACCGTAGCGGACGTGCTTGATCACGGTCATCCCGCGGGAGCCGCCGAACGAGTTCAGGTAAATGTCGAAATTGGGGGCACTGGC
>CAVUIU010000026.1:0-311048 GCA_963741615.1 uncultured Actinomycetes bacterium | reverse complement strand
GTTAGGCGTGCCTGCGAGCGCTGAGAGACCACTGTCGCGCTCACATTCCGTAGCCGACCGCCCAGCCCTCGGCTGGCTGTAACGAGAGGAGCCGGTCCGCTGAACCGGAAGCCCTGGGGGCCAGCGGGTCTCGGGGCACGTCACGACGGCCGGCCCTGCATAGAGGTGACCGCACGTACCCCGCTGGCTCGAGTCCGCTGGCGCCAAGCGAGCGGGCCCCTTCAGGGAGCTGAGCTTGTGAGCTTGGTCGTTTGTGCCCAGTCCGTCAGGTTCGATAAGACGATCCTCGTAGGCAATGGGCACACTCCGGCGCCGCTGCGGTGGGATGGGCCCCGGGGCCCGCTGGGCGATTCATGCTGCGAGCGCCGGGGATGACCGGTCATAGCCGAGAGGAGGGCGGCCTGCATTGGCGAGCCTCACGCACCCACCGATCTCACGCCACGGTGACGACGACCTTGCCGCGCGCGTGCCCCTGCTCCACGTAGCGCAGGCCCTCGGCCGTGTCGGCCAGGGGATAGGTCCGGTCCACGACCGGCGTGAGCTTGCCGTCCTCGATGAGCCCGGTCACGGCGAGCAGCTCCTCCTGGTTCTGCCGGGACGGGAGCGGGCGCAGCCGCTGCGAGACGAACGCGTTGGCCACCACCGCCCGCACGATGCCAGCGACCGGCCCGAACACGTGGCCCGGTGAACCGCCGCCGTTGAGCACCAGGGTCCCCTTCGGGGTGAGCGCCCCGCGCAGCCGGGACAGCGGGAGGCTGCTCACGTTGTCGAGGATCACGTCGTACCGTGTCCGCCCGCCGGTGAAGTCCTCGGTCGTGTAGTCGATGACGTGCGCGGCGCCGAGCGAGCGCACCAGCTCGGCGTTGCCCGCGCTGCACACCCCGGTCACCTCGGCGCCCAGCGTCGCCGCGATCTGGACGGCGTAGCTGCCGACCCCGCCTCCGGCCCCGTTGACGAGCACCCGCTGACCGGCCCTCACCTCGCCCACCTCGCGGATCCCGCGCAGGGCCGTCGTCGCCGCTACCGGGACCGCGGCCGCCTGCTCGAAGGTGAGGCTCGCCGGCTTGGGCACCACCATGTCCGCCGCTGCGCACGCATACTCCGCGAACGCGCCCCGGCAAAAGCCCAGCACCTCATCGCCGGTCGCCAGCCCGCGCACGTTCGCGCCGGCCGCCTCCACCACGCCCGCCGCATCGATCCCGGCCACCCGGGCCTTCGGCCTGGTCAGCCCCACGCCCATCAGCCGCGCGACGAGCGGGTCCCCGCGCAAGATGTGCCAGTCGGCCGGGTTGAGCGCGGCGGCGTGCACCCGGACCAGCACGTCATCGGGCCCGGCCTCGGGCAAGCCGGTGTCGGCCAGCCGCAGCACGTCCGGCGGGCCGAACCTGTCCTGGACGATCGCCTTCACCTGGTCCTGCCCCTTCGCCGTCACGCCGCGCCGTGGTGATCGATACTAGACCGCACGCTGCGCCGCGATCGGTGTCCAGCCAGCAGGACCCTGGCCGGGCCCGGTCGCGGCCCGCGCGACCGGGCAGTAGCTCAGCCCCTCAAAATGGTCAAGTCCACGCGAGTCGTCGCTTCGGATCGCCCACGGCCGGTTCCGGTCGATGTGCTGGCCAAGCCATCCCACCGCTCCCGGGGCCACCTCCTCGACCCATTCGTCAAGCTGCGCGCACACCTGCGCGGCCGCCCTGACGGCTGCAGGCGCCACCGTCTATGACGAGACGGGTGCTCTGATCAATACCGGCGGGGGCGGCCATGAACTCGCCCGCCCCCAGCCCGCCGCTGCCGCTCCGCGGCGATGAGCCGCCGGCCTGCTCGCGTGCCATAGGTCTTTCGGCCCTGTGTTCCGCGGGGAGGGGCGCATGATGATGATCTTGTGGTGGGAACGAGGAGGAACGATGAGAGCAAATGTTGGCGATGAACTGGTGGTCAGGGGGCATCACGTAGGTGATGAGAACCGTGAAGCCGTGATCATCGAGGTGCATGGCGAGGAAGGCACACCGCCCTATCTCGTCCGCTGGCGCGATGGTCACCAGAGCGTGTTCTTCCCCTCCTCCGACACGACGGTCGAGCACCATCCCAGGGGCAGCAAGCCAGGCGGCCGCACGCCATAGCGGGCGATGGCGACGCTGGCCGGGCAGGCATACGGGATGACGGGCCAATGCGTAGTGAGGATGATTGGCTGGTGAGCTGGCGGCGATCAGCTGCGAAGTCAGGGATGGGCCCAAACGTCGCCTTGGACGAGGCGCCCCGCGTCAGGATCAGTGTTGACGTGGCTCACCGCCGCGAGGCCCGGCACGCCCATCTGCTGCTGGACGTGCTGAGCTTGCCGCTGGCCGACCCGGCCCCACGCGACCGCAGACCCTCGACTTCGACCTGCGCCAGTCCGAACCGAACCCGACTGGCCGCGCAACAGCACAACCTCGCGCCCCCAGATGAGCCTGGGCCGCTGCCCGTGCCAGCCGGGCCAGCGCCGAAGATCTCCATGACGCACTCTCATGGCCCGGACGCACGCGTTTGCCGGGCCCGGAGGGTGTTCCGTCGGCTGAGCGTGAATGAGCACGGCCCAGCCGTGTGACACCGAGCGAATGATATACGGGTGATCATCTCCGCATATCAGGCAAAAAATTAGCGATGATCACCCGTATATCACTCGATCTGGCGGTATGACCGGACAGCCAACGTCACTTTCTGTGGTTAGGCCTGTCCCCCGGCCTCGCGCGAGGCGGTCGGCGCAGCCAGTGGTTTCTGGTTGCTGATCACTTGGGGGGCGCGGATTGAGTGATCTGGCACTGCAACCGCCCTGGCCGGGCAGGATGCCATAGACCAGGCGAGACGCCGCAGATGCGCAGGATCCGGCTCTGACCCAGGGCGGCTCGCGATCGATTGTCTGCCTTGCTGAGCCGGTGCCATGATGGGTCTTCTGACGCCGCGCCGCGGCTCGGCGCCCGGCCGGGAGGAATGCCGATGGCCGCCGGATTCTCAGCCCAGAGCAATGCCGAGCGGAGAGCAGCGCGCTCGCGAATAAGGACTTCTGCGAACCCGGCCGCGACACGGGGGAAGATCACTCCGCCCACGCGGCCGGGCGCACCTGCATCAGCTGCGGCCAGGTGATCGGCGCCGGGCAGCCGGCCCGCCGCCGCGGCGAGGCCGGCTGGGTGCACGACATCTGCCCCAGCCCGGCCGGCTGAGGCACCGTCCGGCATGAGCCCGTCAGGCGGTGCGGCAGGTTAATGGGGCTTTACTTGGAATCTCGGGAACTCCACTTCCGCGTGGCCGTTCACGGGTCTCCGCGGCGACACCACGCTCCCTGGCGGGGCTCACCTGCCTGCCACCAGCGGTGACGGGCAGTAAGAGCCGGCAGTCCCGCCTCGAATCGCCGGACGAACCGTCAGGTCCGCACAGCTACAGCCACGCACAACGCGCCGGTCTGCTCGCCGTGCCCAGCACGCGGCCGCCGCACAGATGAGTCGCTATGCGACCGCCGGTATGGATCCTGATCAAGGCGCTTGCCCGGCCGCGGACATGCGGTGCGTCAGGGCCGGGTCGTATTGCCGCGCGATGAGCGCGGATGCTTAACCGATGAGGCGTCCGCCGAACCGGACAACCGCCGACCTGTCGGCCTACCCCGACCTCGTGGTGATCTACCTGGGGATGAGGGTCAACTCGCCGAAGGGCGTGAAGACCCTCACCTCCTTCGGCGCCAAGATCCGCAAGTCGGTCGAGGCGCAGCCCGACGGTCTGCTGCTGCACGAGAACCTGCTGTTCTCGCTGATCCCGCCGCACGCGGGGATGCGCCAGTACTGGCGTGACTTCGACTCGCTCGAGCGCTGGGCCAGGTCCTTGCCACACCAGCAGTGGTGGCAGCAGTTCCTGCGCGACAGGGGCGGCACCGGGTTCTGGCACGAGACCTACTTTCCGCGGCGGCCAGATCGAGTCGGTCTACATCGACATGCCAAGGACCGGCCTGGCCAAGTTCGCCCCGGTCAACGCCCGCCCGTGGCTCGCTGTTCTCGGCCCGCCGCCGCCTGGGCATGCGGGAAGGAAGCGAACCGCCGCCAGGTATCACAGAAGAAGAGCTGTACCGGCGGTGAGGCCACGACGAGCCTCGTCTCGCCGCCGCGGCGATTAGGAAACCTCCCCCATACGCCGGAATATAACACGCGTAGAACCGCCGTTCTGGCGCGTCATAGGCCGACAGGGACGGTCCTGTGCGTGGGCTCAGAATTGTGATTCGGCGCGCGTCGCTTCGCTCTGAATCTGCGCGGTGACTTGCTCGCGGCCGGGCCTGCCGGGGCGTGCGCCGAGTTCAGTCGGCCGGGTTGATCTGGGCTGGTGATCTCGGAGATCAGCTCCTTTGTGTCGCCCGAATGGCAGCACTGCCGTGAGCTTGCGGGTGCTCGAAGGCCGAGCCGGGCACCTTGGCGAAGATCCTGTGTTTCCGGGACCATCTGGCCGGCTGTGAGGTCGCAGACGAGTGGTGCCAGGGGCACACCGGGCAGATGTGCTCATCTATGATCACGGCCAGCTCAGCGCCGAGGTGGCGTCACCGGCGCGTGGCTGCACTGTTCCGCCCGCTGGTGTTCCTCACAGCCTGGCCACAGTCGTGGGCGGTGGGTGTGTCAGCCCTCGCTGTGGATCTTGACGATGACGGCGGTGGTGGCCTTGACGGTCAGGCTGATGCCCGCGCGCGGGTCGGCGGGCAGGGTGCTCCAGGTGCCGTTCCAGGGTGCGCCGCCGGTGATGGTGGCGCCGCCGAGTGTGGCGATGGAGCCCCTGGCGTCTCCGGGCTGCCCGCCGGCCAGAGTTATGGTCTGCACGGCCTGGACCCCCGGCCCGGGCGCGACGATCGTGACGGCGGCGTCGGGGGCGCTCGCGCCGTGTGCTTTGTTGATGACCGTGACGTAATCCTCGCCCGCCCCGCCGACGCAATAGGCGGTCAGGTTGATGCCGCCCGGGTTGTGGATCTGGGTCGGCATAACCTGCCCGGCCGAGCCGAGGGTGAACGCCTTGATGCCGTATCCCTTCGGGTTGATCGCAAAACCCCCGCCGCCAGTGGGATCGGGGACGATCGTGGCGGTGCAGAGCCCCCGCCGGTTGTGGAAGTTCACGCCCGCGGCGCCGTGGGCAGCGAACCAGTGCAGGTGATCCAGCGCCCACAGCGCCGAGGCAAAGGCGTCGCTCGCTCCCTGGACGCCGCCGAGATAGTCATTGGATTCGGTGAGCCGGTAGCGCAGGCCAGCCGCTATCACCGGAGCGAGATTATTCTCATACAGCCACGGATAGGGCGTGTAAGTAGTGGCTGTGGGCTGAGTCCCGGACGTGGTGCCGTTCACCCATTCGGGGGACAGCATGTTGCTGATCGCCTGCTGAGCGGTGGTGCTCCCCGGGTTATCCCCCACGTAGTAATGCTGGGTGACCTCTGCTATCCGGCCAGAGCCCTGTTCATCGCGGGCGAGCCGTTCCGTCCACGGCACCCCGCTGTCCGGGTCGGGGGTGTAGGTCTTGTTGGTGTAGGCCCCGACGTCTGGCCCCGAAAACGGCGCCCCCGGCGCCGCAGCCCCGATCGCGCCGGCAAAGCTCCGCCACTGGGCCAGGTAGGACGGGTACGCAGTGCCCGGCACATCGGCGACCTCCTCGTAGATCGCCGGGTCCACCGAATGGCCAGGGCAGGTGTGGTAGGCGTGCCAGTCCGGCTCATTGCCGATGGCAAAGCTGGCCACATGCTGCTGGTAGTGACCCCAGATGTGCCCGGCCGCCTGGGCATTGACCGCTTGCAGATCACTGACCGGGCTGGCTGCCGGACTGAGCATGCGCAGCGAGTAGATGACCTTCACCCCGGCCGCGGCGGCGAACGCAAACAGGTTGTCGATCCCGGTGAAGCCATCGCTGCCGGTGCCCGCCGGGATCAGCTGATCCACCGTGCCCCCGCCGATCCGCAGATTGCCCAGCCCCAGATTGCGGAAAAGGGTGACCAGCGAGTTGTTCGCCGGGTTGAAAATGTTGCCCGACACACCGGCGTTGCCGGGACTGAGCGGCCCCCGCTCGAAACTCAGCCCCGCGAAATCACCCGGGACCACCGGCCCAGGATGCCCAGCATCAATGGTGACCGTAACGGGATGGGTGTTCGGCCCGGCGGCACCCTGCGGCGGAGCGGTCACCGTCGCCCTCCCCCCGGCCCTGGCCCTGGCGGGCAGAAAATTGCGCCACAGTACGCCATACGCACCATGACCACGTGGTGCCCATGGCCGGAACGGCCTAACCGCCAACCAGGAACGTCATTGGTGGCGCCGGGTCCCCCGGCCCGGCGTACCGCCGCCTGACCGCCGGCCTGCGCCTGGCGATCTCGAACGCACCGCTGGGTTCCCGGAATTAGCCGCGCTCTGTTACCCCGCTTGCGTTATAACCGGCGCTCCCCGGGCCGCCATGCGCCATTGCGAGGCCGAGTTGGTGAATGCCTGCGGCCGTGCAAAATGGGGATTCTGCGAGCCCTCCGGAGGGCCGCTGCGGCGGCAGGCTGTTCGGGAGCCAGCCCCATCGAACCTCTCCGGACGCTACGGCAACCCGCAACGCCAAGTCGGACGGTCTCTACAAGGGACGTTCTGTGCGCCTGCGGGTTGGTGCGGGTGATCAGGTTCTGGGTTGCTCTACCGGGAGGGCCGCGGCCCGCCAGGCCTGGAAGCCGCCCTCAACATCGGTCGCGTGGGTGAACCCGAGTTGCTGCAGCGTTGCCGCTGCCAGGCTGGACTGGTAGCCCTCGTCGCACAGCAAGATGACGTGATCGTCGAGGCGTGGCGCATCGGGGTGGCGGTGCTGGCTTGCCGGGTCCAGCCGCCATTCCAGCACGTTGCGGGGGATCACGAGCGCTCCCGCGATGGTGCCATCGGCGGCGATCTGTGAATCGGAACGGATGTCGATCAGCGCTGCCCCGGCGCGCATCGCGGCCAGCGCCGCGGCGGGACCGAGCCGGTTCAGGCGGCGCCGCGCCTGTGCCAGGAGTTCATCGATCGTGGTCCGGGCCACGCCGCGGATCCTATCGGTGATGCCCGCCCGGCCGCCGCCGGAACGCCGCCCAGGTGAACGGCTGGGCGGCGCCTGCCGGGGTGACGCGGTCTTCGCGGTGCTGGGCGATCAGCGTCCACTGACTCCCCAGCTGACCGGCCAATTCGCGCGGGCCATAGCGGGCGGCCGGCAGGCCCGAGCATCGCTGCGGCCCGTCCAGCGCGAAGCAGCCGAACACCACGACCGCGCCCGCAGCGGTGGCCGATTCCAGGGTGCGCAGGTAGCGCCGCCGGTCCTGGCTGGCGGTCAGGAAATGGAAGACCGCCCGGTCATGCCAGACCTGATAATGCCGCTGCGGACACCAGGTCAAAACGTCGGCAACCAGCCACCGCACCCGCCTGGCTTGCGGGCCAAGACGCCGCCGGGCGTACCGCATCCCGGTCGCGGAGATATCGAGCACGGTGACGTCAGCGAAACCGCGGCCAAGCAGGGCATCAGCCAGCGGCGCCGCGCCTCCGCCCACGTCAATCACGCTGTCACCAGCGCAGGCCCCGGCCGCGTCCAGCATCTGCACTGACATAGCGGGCTGCAGCTGGAACCAGCTGACAGTGCCGGCTCCCTGGGTATAGGCGTCGTCCCAGTGCCGCGCAGGATCTGGCTTGCCGGCCATCACCACATCATGCCCCAGCCAGACCCAGACCAGGGATCAGCACCCAGTTCCAGCGCGTCCTTGCCGGACCTTCGCGGTGCCCGGCCCCGCCAAGCCGTCGCAACCGGTTTCGCATCCGATCGGCCTGATCTCTGCCTGACCGGATCCGGCGAGCCCCATGCCTGGGCAGGCCGACCGTGCACCCGGGCCCGGGCGCCCAGAATTGGATGATCTGCATGCCCCGGCCCGCGCTGCCACTGCAATCTTCGACCGCTCATACTCGGCCTGGCACTGCCAGCGATACGAAGCCGGGCGGCCTGTCCGTCACCGTCGGTGGTCGGTCCCGTCTGCCGCATGCGAACCGTGTCCGTCTTCGTGTCTGGGAGGGTTGGCGGAATCCGGCCAAGGTCCCGGTGTGGCCGGATAGGCGAGCGTAATAGCTGTCCCACCCCACATGACCTGGGGCTGGACTTGCCCCCGTGCCCGGCCCCGGTTCCGGGTCTAGCAGCGCGGCAAGGGGGACCTTCGGCCCTGGGCGGCCGGACAGGCTGGCGCAGACGGTGAATCATGTTCGTCGCCCAGGACCTGACCGTCGATGTCGGGTCCCGTGCGGCGCAGGCCCGGTTTACGAACCTGCTTCGCGGAACCTGGCTGAGCGAAGCGTCTGAGGCCGCTTACGACGGAGGGCTGACGGGCCTGCTCAGGGTCGGTCCGGCCGGGCCGGTAACGGCGAAGCTGGTCCGGGTCCGCGTCCTTGACCCGGTCTACCGTGGGGACGTTATGACGGTCGGGCTGCGCTGGGAGGCAACCGGTCCTGCGGGGAGCCTGTTTCCCGTCCTGGACGCCGACATCAGTATTTCTCCCGTTGGCCAGGAAGGCACTGCCGCAGCAGAGCAGCCGGCCCGGCTCGCGCTGGCCGGGGCCTACCGGCCACCCCTGGGCCGACTGGGGGCAGGACTGGACCGGGTTGTCCTGCACCGGGTCGCCACAGCGACGATGCGCACACTGCTGCACAGCGCTGCCAAGACAATCACCAACCCCGCCGCCGGACGGTCCGCGCAAGAGGCCAGCCCTGGCGCGCGGCCGATCCCGGAGACCGGGATGCCCTGACAGAACCCCCAGCCTCACCTGCAGTGATACCCGCCGGGCCAGGCTCCGGCAATCTTGCCGAAGGCGGAGGCCAGGTTGACAGGTGGTCACCAGCGTGGCCGATCACTGTGTAACGGCATGTACACATTCCCGCCGTTCGGTGCGGCCGGGAGGAGCGGGCCGGGTGCACCGGTCCGCCCATAACTACGGATCACATGGTCGTGCCCGACACGTGCCCGATCAGGTGGTCGGTCAGGGTTCGTCACGGTCACTCCGCGGACAAACTGATAGGCCTGCCGACCTGGGTTGAAGCACGTAGCGGCCATGGCCGATGATCCCTGATAAGGAAGCACTCACGCCATACCGCTGCCGGTTATAATCCCAAGCTCTCTTCTCGCGGCGTCAAGAAAGGCTCGTTCCGCATTGCGACAGGCCGCAACTACATTATCAGGAACCGTTCCAGCCTCATAAGCTGCGCGCGCACGGGAGAGTGCACCCAGTGCTGCAATGACCTGATCGCAGGCGGCTCCAGTCTCAGTCGATAGTGATGCCAGTGGTATCTCTGCACGAAGTCTTAGGGACTCGACCTGGGCTTTACCACCCACTGCATGAGGATGCCTTGACGTCGTAGAAGCATTTGTGATTACAGCATTGGCGTCCATCACCGCTGCGCGCCACTCCCTAGCGCTGGCAGCGAAAGCGGCATATATGCTGCGGCGATCTTGCCGAGAGCGTTCAGCTATTTCGCGTTCCCAATTTGTCGCCTGGCTGCGGCTGGAGAGATAGGACCCAAGAAAGACACCGCCAAGTGCCCCTGTGATTGTCAACAACGATATAACTATCTGGTTCATTTACCCTGCGCCTTTCGCAATGCCTTAATCTGGGGCCGACCGTGCCCCATTGCCACGGCAGCGGACCGGGGCCAGGAGGGTAGCGTCACTCTCCCAGACCATCCTCCACCAGCGGTCCCCGGCACGGCGGGCCGCGTGATGGCGGGGCAGTCGATCGGGAGGCCTTCGCAGATTTTCACGGACAGTATCCGTTCGTGGAACTGCGTGATCCCACCGAACTCAGTCCCCGCCAGCGCCTGCTGGGAGCCAACCGGGTGAACGAGCCTCGGTGACCTCGCGAACCGCGACCGTGCCCGCTGCGTGCCCGATGAGAGGAGCACTTGCGGGTAGTCACGGTCGCTCACGGTCAGACCAGCAAGATCCCCGCAGGTAACGAAATCAGCAGGTGGCAGGCGGGCAGCACCACAGACTTCCCAAGCTGACGGTCCGGGCAGTCGGGCCGGGGCTTACACGCAGCCTCGGCGCGGTGTGATACGACAACCGGGTGGAACCCAGAGGCCAGGTAGTCAAGGCGATGGCGCTAATCCAGCGGCCACGCGACGGCGCGCTGCTGGTGTCTGAGGGGGCAAGCCCGTCCGGTGCGCTGTTTCACCGGCCACTCGGCGGTCATGTCGAGTTCGGCGAGTACGCGCTGGATACGGTGCACCGCGAGTTTCAGGAGGAGATCGGGCAGGCGCTCACCGGAGTGCGGCTGGCGGGCGTGCTGGAGAACATCTTTCAGTGGGACGCCGCCACTCAGCACGAGATCGTCTTCATCTTCACCGCCGCCTTCGCTGATGAGGCTGCCTACGAGATACCTGAGCAGACCATTCTGGATGATGGTGGCATGACCCGCGTGATCTGGCGGATGCCTGAGGCAGCCAGCCCGCCCCTCTATCCGGTAGGTCTGGCTGACATGGCCGCGCAAGGGGACGCTTCGTAACCATGGCGAAACGAGAACGCCCGTCTTTACGCACCGAAACGGCTGCATCGCAGGTCAGCAGACCTTAGCCTGCGACGCCGCCGACTCCCTGTAAAACCGTCGGCTATGCCCACGTTGGGAGTTCGAACCCGGCGCCTGAGTGACTTTCCATGATCATTCGCGGTTCGAGCCCGTTCAGGGCCCTGGACGTACAGGCCGTAACACTGATCTCGAACCGAACCGCGTGCACATCTCACGTAGACTCGAAGGCACCCACTCCGAGTCACCAGAGGCCCGCCCGGAGGTACGAACGAGGCCCAGGGTCTGCGACTCGCAGGGACTCGCGTGATCGTACTCAGCTCATGCGGTCAGCGGCGGGCGGTACCGCAGGGGAAGAAGAGTTCATGACCGCGATCAGGGCAGTGCACGTCGCACCTCGCCAGCGCGCCTCATCACAAAATGGCCTACCTGAGCCTGTGCCTTATGTGTACGGCCAGCAGACCCGCCGTAATACCTATGCCGCACGTATAGCTCGGCGGAATGTCCAGGGATGGTGGCAGCCACCTGCAGCTTTGCCCGAGCCGAAGGTCACCCGGCCGCAGGCTCCGACAGGAACTGCCGCGCAGGTTAACCTCGTCCGCTCGCCCAGCGGCTGGGCTGAGATTCTCACGGTTGCTCACGGGGAGCTTCACCGGGCTGACCTGGAATGGCGTCGGTCTGAGCGAGGCGCGGAAACGCCTCCTCGGAACAGCCCGTATTGACAGCATCGACGGGCCACCAGGACTGTCACGGCCTTCTTGAAACCGACAGGACGGGCTGAGCAGTGCTGAGCGGGCAGCTCCCTAGCGGATGACCGCCACCGTCTCACAGCTTTCTCACAGACTGGCCGGACGACGTCGGACCAGAGCGGACGGTCTGGACATCCGGTGGGACGTTCAGCGAGCACACTTGGGGCAAGCTTCCTCGATGTGAGTAGTAGCTCGTCAACCGATGCCAGCGGGAAGCGCACGTTCCTGCTGACCGATGTCATTTGCAGTACGGTCAACTCTTTCGCCGAGCCAGTCAGCCTGGTGGTGACGCCGAATACACAGACACCGTGCTACGCGACGATGACGCATACCCTGGTACCGAATCCAGGTGCCCCCGGCAGCTTCAGCGACCTTCAGATCGTTGTGTCCACCTGGGGTGCCAATGGCCAGCCTGCGCCGAACATCAGCTTCGACTGGCGGTGCCGCCTGCTCTCCTTCCAGATCATCGGGTGAGGTGGACCGCTCGTCATGCACCATCCCGGCCGCCCGGTGTGGAGATGGCATGCCAGCGGTCACGCCCGATAGTGGCTTAGTGGACGAACACGGCGCAGACGGTCTGCCCCTGGTCGGCTCCACGGGTGACGGCGAGGAAGAAGATGTACCGCCCGAACGCCCAGGTGTACTGGGTGCCCTGGTAGGTAACCGGGACAATCTGCAGCGCGTAGTCGCCGTGCTGGCCGCCACCCGTCAGGGCGATCTCCACCTGCGAGCCACCCGCGCCCACGATCTTGGCGTCGATGAAGAAGTCGGCGGCAGCCAGGCCGCTGATGGGCACGCCGTCGGCGTCGGTGACCGAGACGACGAGGTCCATCGGGTCGCTGTTGCCAGCGGCGGCGACCCCTTGGACGACTGGTCCCTCTGCGGCCGTGCCCCGCGCCTCAACCACCAATCGCCCCATGGATCGGCCTCCTGCTCGCCCGGATTCCGCAAGCTCATCGTGAAGCTCGAACCGAGTCAAGCAGCCTCGGGCAACCCAAGCTGGCAACCGCAGGCGGCGAACACCCTGCAACCAAGCAGGAATCAGCCGACACAACGACTGCAAACAGCGGGGTTCGCGACCTCCACCGACGCCGGGCGAGCCGGGGTTCGAAGACCTACGCCCTTGGCCTGTCCAGGCGTCAACTTTGTCTGCGATCTCTTGCAGCAGCGTCTGGAGTTCGTCATACAGGAGCACACTGGCCTTGTTCCACCGCCCTCGTCGCCGGGCGGGCTTCTTGCCGAGTGCAGCAGTGCGTGCAGCAACCGGAGCGCCTATCACCATCCGCATGCGCCCTGTTTCAGTTGCCGACCGGCGGCAACGACCACTATCGACGGCGTGGACAGAGTTCGCATCGAGGGGCCAGTCCTGAATCGGGACTGTCCGAACGCTCCGGGGTGCCCTGACTCACCGAGGCGGTTCAGTCAAGCTTCCTCGCGTCGTGGATCGCGGCTCCCGTGGGCGGTAGGCTTACCCGCCATGACCAGCGGGCACCCATCGTCGGACGGGAGTGACCCTGGCACTGTCGTCGCCCTGTTCGTCGATGCCTGGAACGGCCATGACATGAGTGCCCTCGGTGACCTGTTTGCCGATGATGCAGACTTCATCGATGTGTTCGGCAATTGGTTCAAGGGCCGGGCGGCTTTTGAGCCGGTGCTGGCGGAGCGACATCGCAGCGTCTTCGGGAAAAGCCGCTTCACTAAGAAAGACGTCGCGGTCCGGCGGGTGTCTCCCGAACTAGCGATCGTTCACGCTGTCATCGAGCTGGCCGACGCCGCAGGTCTCGACGGCCAACCCCTCGCGCCTGCGCTGGGTGTGATGAGTTACGTGATGGGGCGCGAAGGCCCGAATGGGTGGCGCATCCTGGCCTTCCAGAACACCGCCGTCATGCCGTCTCGCGGCCAATAGCCCGCTGCAGACCTCAGGGTGGAGGTTCGCGTCCGCGCCGGACATGAGCACCAGCGAGCCAACCAGCACACGCCTGGGCCACGAGCTGAGCGCGGCCATGGGAAGGATTGGCGAAACCCGGCAAAGGCCCAGCAAAGCCCGTTCGCCCAGGCAGTTTGGGGGTAACGTCCATCCAGTCCCCGGACCCGGGGCCGGGTGTGCCCCCCAAACGCCCGGCCCCGGGTGCCGGGCCTACGGTACCCGCTGGTGCGGACTGTCCCTGTCGCTCAGGAGCCCACGGCAACGCCCACTCAAGCCGGGACCTTGGCCCGGCCCCGGCCCACGACGCCGCGCCCGGCCGTACGTGATGGGGGCGGCGGAGTCGATGGCAGCCGGTCTCAGTCGCGTTGGCTGATCCACACCGATACGTGGGCGGGTTCCAGGGCCTGGTGCACGACACCGGCCAGGTCATCTTGGACCGCATCCAGGTCCACCGCGTCTTGCAGCCGGGCCGCGAACGCGGCCACGGTCTTGTCGGCGTCATACCGGGCCCGGTTGAACCGCCGGTCCACGATCCGCTGCACCCGCCGCCGCAGCGGGTTGAACAATGCCGCCGCCGCGAGGGTCGCCGCCGCCACCGCGACTGGCGTGGTGATCGACACGACCTGGGTCGCCAGCAGCACGATCCCCGCGTACACGCCGATGAGCAGGGCGGTCACGATCGCATACGCCAGGGTCCGGGAGATCAGCCGGTCGATGTCGAACAAGCGGTACCTGAAGATCGCCACACCGATGGCCAGCGGGAGCGCCAGGCCCCCCACGATGGCGACAATGCTCAAAATATGCAGGAAACCGGACCGACTTCCGCTGGTGAGGCTGATCGCGAGGCAGGCGCCGCCGATGGCCGTTCCGGTTAGCAGCCACTTCAGCTGCTGGCGCCGTTCCCCGGACGAGCGCCGGTAGCTGAGCGCCTGGGCGGTCAGCGATGCCAGCCAGCACACCGCCAGCACCACCGCGCCCACGAGTGTCACCGCATTCCACCACGCCGCGTTGTGGGCGGTGTTGTCCAGGGCTACGAGGGTGCCGCTGGGATCCACCCGCAGGTGGTGGCCGATGATGGCGCCCACGGTCAAGGTGAAGGCGCTGGCGATCCACAGGCTGCCCACGGCGAGATAGGCCCACAGCACCCACCGCCAGCGCGGTGACGGCGGCTGGCCATCGGGAAACAGCAGGAACACCAGCCCGAGGAGCACGATCGCCGGTGCCCAGCCAGGCTGCGCGAGCAGCGCCAGCCAGCCCAGCGGCAGCCCCCCGTGCCGCAGCCGGTAGTCGGCCACGGTATAGAAACTGGCGTCCTCGCTCAGCGCGAAGAAGGCCGCCAGCCCGAGGATGGCCCACCCCAGCGGGTTGCGTGGCTTGCGCCAGGCCACGACGAACCCCACCACCCCGAAGGCAGCCGAGAACCAGACCGGCAGCGAGCCGCTGCTGGCGTTCACGCTCTGGTGTGCCAGGCGGGCCAGGGGCACATCGGCGATCATCAAGACCAGCAGCACGCCGCCCAGCACCAGCGCGGTGGTGGGCGATGCCAACCGGAAGCGGCCCGAGACGTTGACCCCGGTCACTGCGCGCCTCCCCTGGTCCACACCGATACGTGGGCGGGTTCCAGGGCCCGGTGCACGACACCGGCCAGGTCATCTTGGACCGCATCCAGGTCCACGGCGTCTTGGAGCCGCGCCGCGAATGCGGCGATAGTCCGGTCGGCGTCATACCGTGCCCGGTTGAACCGGCGGTCCACCATCCGCTGAACCCGTTGGCGCAACGGGTTGAACAACGCTGCGGCGAGCAGGGTCGCGCCCGCCACCGCCACCGGGGTGTGGAACGGCAGCACCCGGGTCGCCAGCAGCACGACACCCACGTAGACGCCAATCAGCACGCCGGTCACGATCGCATAGGCCAGGGTGCGGCTGATGATCCGGTCGATGTCATATAGCCGGTACTTCAGGATCGCGACACTGATGGCGACCGGCAGGGCGAAGCTGGCGAAGAACGAGACGATTTGCAAGGTGAGCCAGATCGGGCTGGAGCTGAAACCGAACCCGAAAATCCCCGCCAGTCCCACAACGGTGACGGCAGCCCCGCTCATCAGCCATTTGAGCTGCTGCCTCCGCTCGCCAGTCGCCCGCCGCCAGCTGAGGACCTGCCGGGCCACGAAGGAAACCCAGAACACGGGCAAGGCGACCGCGACGGCGACCACCACTGCCATGAGCACGCCCCCAAAGTTGGGCTGCTTGATCAGCTGGCCAGCCCCGTCCACCGCGACCGGCTGTGCCGCCATCGCCCGCGCGTTGACGGCAAGGACGAGCGCGGCCAGCAAGGCGGCGTCGGCGAGATAGGCCCACAGCACCATCCGCCAGCGCCGGGGCAGGCGGCCATCGGGGAACAGCAAGATGACCAGCGGGAGTACCAGGAACTCCCCGGTCCACAGCGCCGAGGCGACCAGGGCCGCGACCGGGCCGAACGGCAGGCCCCCGTGGTGGAAGTGATAGTCGAAGACCGCATAGCGCCCGGCGTCGGTCTCGAAGCCGAAGTACACCCCCAGGCCGATCAGAATCCAGCCGATCGGGTTGCCCGGCTGCCGCCGCGCCACCACCACTCCCGGCAGCGTGAACGCCAGGAAGCCCAGCAGAACCTGCCATCCATCCGAAAAGTCGCGGGCGGGCCAGGCGAGCGGGACGTACAAGGCAGTTAGCCCGAGCGCCACCGCGCCGAGGACCACCGCCGTCACCGGAGATGCCAAACGGAAGCGGCGGACAGCGTTCTCCGCTGCCGGTGCCCGCCCGTCCGCTGGCTGCGCCTCCCCCACAGGGCGCAACGCTACGCCCGGACCGTCCCGGGAACGTTACGGCTCAGGACAAACCCCCAGTCCGTCAAGATCACCAACTGAAGGATGAGGCGGCTTCCTCACCGCACGGAACCACGCCAGGCTCCCTAACGAAGTGCGGCTGCAGGATTAGCCGCTGGCCACGCTGGCCCGGAGTGGCAGGCGTGGGCTCGCAAGCACCTCGGCAGGCCCGAGCGCCGCACGGTGGTCAAGCACGCAGCCTAGACAGCAGAAGGCCCCGGGAGCCTTCCCTCCCAGGGCCCTGTGTGGAGGTGCTGCCGAGGCTATCGCGAGCGGTGCGCCTCTGTCCGGTGGTCATCCCGCCACGGACTTCCTGACCTGTTCGTGTTGTACCTGCCGCCGCCAGCAATGCGGTAGGCGAGGTAGGCCAGCGAGAGCACCGTCCCGGACACGAACGCGATCCCGAGGAACCAGTCGGCCTCCATCGGCCACATCATGCTCAGCGCGAATCCGGCGACCATGAACGCCCACCAGATCAGGAAGAACCGGGCCGTCGGCGTCGTGTACTCATTCTTGATGGCCTTTCGGCGCTTCATCTGCCTCCAGACCAGCCACGCCCCGAATCCGGCCGCAGCGCCGTACGCCATGTCGCGGGCGACCGAAGGCTGACGGCCACGCGGGTAGGTCAGCATCGTCCCACCGGGGCCTGGCACGTACACGTGGTGGCTGTCGGCGGTGTTCAGGACCCCGGCAAGCTGGTCCTGCAGGCCTGCGAGAGGTCCGTCCTGGACCACCGGCAGCGGCGCGGTGAAGGGCCCGGCAGGGCCGACCGGCAGCGACGGCTGCAGCGGCGTGGATGAAGGCGGCAGCAGCGGGAACGCCTGCTGCCCGCGTGAGGCCTCATACGGGTCGGTGTAGCCGTACGGATTGAACGACATCGCGATCCCCCTCAGCTCGCTACTTCAACTGTCGCGCTGCGTGCCGCCAGCAGGCCTTCGAGTTGGCCGCGAATTTGCACGGCACGGTCCTGGCCGACGCGCAGCTCCCGCTTCACGGTGCGGATGGACGGCACGACTCCGGCCGCCAGCTCCTGGGCGAACACAACCTCGGGCGCGACTACCCGCCGACGGGTGGAGCGCCTCGGGGACAGTGGCCTGGGTGTACCCGTGCGGGACACAGGGACGGCCTGAGTCACTGTCTCCGGCACTGCTTCAGGTGCGGCTGCCGGAGAGGCCTCAGGTACGCTCCGCGACCGTCCCCGGACCATGACGAAGAAGGTTTCGGCGCACCCGATAAAGGCGATGGCTGGCCATGCCGCGACCGCGACACCAAGGGGCCCATGGCC
This sequence comes from uncultured Actinomycetes bacterium, assembly GCA_963741615.1. Taxonomy (GTDB): domain Bacteria; phylum Actinomycetota; class Actinomycetes; order Streptosporangiales; family Streptosporangiaceae; genus UBA9676. The sequence continues at coordinate 293,693 of CAVUIU010000026.1, read as the reverse complement.
CGCGCCGGAAACCGCGTTGGCGGATAGCGTGGCGAGTATCCCGGCCGCGAGCATGACCCGTGCGAGAGCGGGTGCGGAGACACCCCGGCGTGCCGCGTCCAGCATGACCATCGACGCCACGACGATCACGCCATCGACGGAGACCGGGAGCGCTCTTGATGCCAGCAGCGTCTGGCCGTTCGCGAGTGCCAGCGTCTCAATGTGGCTGAACGAGATCACGGCGGCGATCACCGCGACCGCCAGGACCGCGAGCGCCGTCAGCCCCCTGATCATCCGGTCGCCTCTCACCGGTCACCCCCGGCCAGCTCCGCCATCCGCTCTTGCCACGTCGTATAGCCGGTCGCGGGGTGCTCGGCCAGGCGGGCACGCAGGTAGACGACCGACCACGGGATGTCCGGCGCCGGGTGCTCGCCGTGGAGGATGGCGTTGAGCATCACCACCGCGTGCCCGGCGCGCTCCACCAGGATCGCGGTGCGCTTCTCCTCGTCGCCCATCGTGGCGGCGTGTGGGATGTCGATCGCCTCCAGGACGGCCTCCAGGGCCTCACGTTCGGCGCTCACCGGGCACCACCGGCCTCGTCGGCGACCGGGCAGACGCGGGTGATCTGCCAGTCCTCGACATATGCGGTGCACGGCTTGCCCGATTCGGCGACCGTGAACAGCAGCTCCCGCGTGGGACGGTGGTCACCGACGAAGGTGACCCGGGTGTGTCCGGCGGTGCCGGTCACGACGACTGCGGTGCCGTCGAACACCACCTCGTGCAGGTCGGCTGGAGTGACAGTGACTTCGGTGAAGCCTGCTTGATCCATGAACCCCTCCTCAGAAGCTCGTGTTGAGCATCTGTTGCAATGGACGAGTTCAGTGCCGTCGCCCGGCGGCTGCCGATCTGGCAGCTGTACGAGCGGGCGCGGTCGCTGGGACTGGCGGTGCAGGTCTCGGCCCAGTCGTGGCAGGGGCTGGCGCCACGCGACGACGAGCGGTACCGGATCGCCGCCACCGCCGACGGGGGGATCTGGCTGCTGCGGACCCCGCACCCCGATCCGGCGACCGGGCTGGCCGGAACCCGCCGGGTGACCGACACCTCCCGGCGGGTGCTGGGAGTGCCGTTATGGGCGCATGAAGGCTCGTCCCGGCTGCGCGACGCGCCAGTGGCCGATCCGGCCGTCATCCGCGGCCTCGGCACCGGGCAGGCCGCCTACATCTACCGCGGTGGTGTGACGTTCGTACAGGTCAAACGGCTCGTCGCCGCACCCGCCGCGCTGGCGGCCGACAGCCGGCCAGCCGGCAGGCCACAGGCGGCCACCCGGTCCGCCGCACGGGCCCAGGACACCACACCGCCCACTGTCCGGCCCCCCGACGCCGACGCCCTGCTCGACGAAGCGTTCGGCAAGGAAACAGGCTGAACCAGCCCAACCCCGGGCTGGCCACTGTCGCCTCCTCCCCGCACCGCGGCGGCCACGATCACTCAATAGCGCATAGGTGTGATCGCCCTTCGATGGTGGCAAGCCCGGCGGATTCCTGCTGGCAGCAAGATCGGTAAGAGCCGTGGTTGTGCAGCTGAGGTGGGCAGACTCAGGTTGATGAGGGTGGTCCTGGCGGAAGCTATGCGCCGGGGGGTGACGGCGGCGTGTAGCCGCGCCGGGAGGGTTACAACACCCTGCGCGGATGTCATTCGGCCGCCGACTCCGCGGCGTCCCATCCGCCCGGCTCGTGCCGCGGCCGGTACCAGACCGACCGGCAGCCGCGCGCGTTTGTAGTAGACCGCCCTATGCCCCGAGTGGCCCGCCGTGCACGCGGCCACCGCCGGCGGACAATCGCACATCGACCAGGACACCGTGATCCGGCCCCGCGGGACAGCTGGCTGCTCCGGCGGGGACCCGGCTGTATTCGTTCCCTGGGCAGATGTCGAGCAGATCGTCACTTACCCGCGGCCGGGTTACCCGGCAGGCGGCCCGGCCCCGTGCATCGGGATCCAGCGCCGCCAGAGCGCCCCGGACCTCTCCGAGGGCAACGAACCAGCACCCAGCTGCCCGGCGCCCCGCGTGGCCGCCGGGACAGCCCGGCCGATCACCGGCTGGCGGCTTGACCGCGACCGCCTGGCCGCCGTCACCACCGCGGTCGCACCAGGCATTCCCATCATCGACACCAACACTGGCCCTAACCCGAGCGTTGAAGGGCCAGCAGCTGGTTAGCCCTATCAGGTGGGAGCGGTTTTACAGGGAGCCCATTCCTGCCCATCGGAATGCCCGCTGACCTGCGGATACTCCATTCCCCGCCGCGTGAATACCGCGTTCTGTCCGTGTGGCGTCCGTAGTCCCGGAGTGTGCCTGGTCAGCGCGACGCAGGTTTTGGATCATGTCCCATGACGTCCAGCTGAGTCCCACTGCATCTCACTCTCCCACTGCCGTCCTGGACTCGGCCGGGCACGTCGCTGAGCCGCCGGCCTGCCGCAGCCGATGGCCGCACTCCCCCGGCCCTACAAGCGCCGGATACTGTCACACCTTAGAAATCCGATCTGCATGGCCATCTTTCACACCCCCCGCCAAAGATTCCCGCGCGAGCCCGAGACCGGCACGGCAGGACCGATCCTCACGGTCCCACCACGTTCCCCGCCTTCCACTCCGCGCCGCCCCGGGAGCTTGAGCCGCAGCAACGCGGTCCCGCCGCTGTCCGCTGGTGGGCCCGATTCTCGCGAAGAGGGAAGCGGCGCGAGCACACCGCAGGCAGTAGGCGCACCGCGTTACTTGCCGGGCCGGCCCGGCCGCGGTCTGCTATCCAAGCTGGTGGCCGCCATCGGCCTGCGATATGCCCCGGATGTACCTGGCATGTACCTCGTGTAGACCTGCGCCGCCACCGGGTGCAGGCCAGCCGCGGGTAGATGATCTTGACTGGTGGCCGGAACCGTGCCCGGCGATTGCGGCGGCGCAGGCACACTCTTGCCCGCTTCTGGCCCGGTTACCGCCGGCGGGCGGCCGGAGGGATGCGCGGCCATCGTGGGATGGTCCGTTCTGGCGTGCGTGCTCCTTTACCATCGTGCGCATGTCGCCTGTTTCGCGTCGCCGCAAGATCAAGAGCAAGGCCAAGTCCAAGAGGCGGGCCTCTGGCCGTCCGGGTGCCACGCGCCGTGGCGTGGGTGACTTGCCGGCTGATGCGGGACCGCCGTCGTTGGCGGCGCTGCAGTCGCTGATAGGGCCGCGGCAGCGCCCGGGCTGGTTTGACGTGTCGGTCAAGGGCATCCTTGACCGGGCTGGTGTCGTCATGGCCGCGCGAGGGCCGCGGGAACTCGAACAGGCGGCAGCGGAGCTGGTGGGCGGCGAACTGTATGACGTCGTGCGTGCGGAACGCCTCGGGATGTGGTTCGACTGGCTGTTCGAGGAACTCGCCGGCGGGGCGGCAGCCCGGGTCCGGGAAGGGGCCGGCCGTCAGGATGGTGCGTGGCAGGCGCCGTGGCGGCTGCTGCACGGCCTGACCTCGATCGGCTCACCTGCGCTGCGGTCCATCGCGCAGGACGCGCTGGCCCGGGCGGAGGAAGGGCTGCCGGCCGGCGCGGCGGCACGGCAGCCGGGCTGGCTGCGGCTGCTCCCGCAGATCGCTGCGACCGGTGAGGTGTCGCAGATGCGCGATGCGTACGGCACCCGCTTCGGGGTGGTCGCGGGTTTCTGCTATCCCGGCGGCACGGACCCTTCGGTGTTCTTGTTCGATGTCGACGCTTGCGGGTTCGTCCATCTCGCCAGCGCGGGCGTCTTCGACCATGCGGAGCAGGCGGCCGCCGCGTGGCGGGCGCTGGCTGGTGAGGCAGCCGGCGGCGCCCGGCTGAGCCCGGTCGAGACGGCCGAACGCCTGGACTGCCTGGTCCACCTGGACACAGGGGAGGCTTTGCTCAACGGGTCCGAATCGCGGGCGGTGATGGACAACTGGTTCCGGGCGAACCGGCGTCATCACGATCTGGCGGATGCGCTGCGCAAGCGGGGGATGCCGCTGCCCGCGGCGGCGTCGCTCTACCAGGGCGTCGACACGGCGCCGATGACGGAGGCGTTCACCGGCTGGTATCTGCGGCGGCACGGCAGCGCACCGGATCCCGAGGTGGTCGGCGCGGTGGCCGGGGAGTGGCTCCAGGGGGCGCTGCCCGGCACCTGGCACGCCGCGTCGCCGCACCGGGCCGAATTCCAGCTTGCCTTGATCAGCGACTGGATCCCCGATCATCCCGTCACCGTCGGCGCGAAGGCGCTGCTGCCCGAATGGGTCCGATGGAACTGCGAGCAGTCTGGCCTTCCCAGGCACCTCACCGACCAGGCGGTCGCCGCCGCCGGCGGCGAAGGCGACCGGCCGCCGCCGGACTGAACAGCAGATACCGGCTGACCCTCCCCGCCGACCCGGCCCGGGGCACCAGCGACCTCCAACAGCTCACCGCGATGCCGGTGGCGATCACCCCCGGCACGGCCGGTCCGCCGATAGTTATCAGCGCATAGCCGGCAGACGCTGGCAGCACGTCGGGAGTTGTCCGCCCTTACATCACGCTCTGTGCTCGGCCCTGTCCGCCACTTGACGAGCCCTGTCCAAGCCCAATTGGCGCGGTGGTGGAACCGGGTTCAAGAAGTCCGGGACCGTGCAGAGCGGGGTGATCCGCGTGCCGCCGCGCGCTCGACTCGGCTCACTAATGCTCGGTCGTGCCGAAACCTTGGTAGCACCACATCTGGCGGCCCGGCTCTGGTGCGGGTTGAGAAGGGGCGTGCCGACGGGTGCCAGCCGCCGATATCAGCGCAGTAGATCACCGACTTCGCTGACGATGGCCAGGATCAGCCATCCCAGGCCGGCGCCTGTCCCCAGCACGGCGGGCAACACGCCGCGGCGGTCACCAGCCTTATAGGCACGGAGGCCGAAGAACACCGCTGCCAGGCAGGGGAGCAAGACCGTCACGGTGGCTGCAACATCGGTGACCACAGTGACCCACGCCGGGGCGGCACCGCCGGACGGGTAGCCCAGCAGGGACATGAGGCCCTCACCCACGGCTATGGCGATGAAGAAGAACACCGGTATCAGGACGATCGCGATCCAGGCCCGCGCAACCGCTTTGGGAGCACGCGGCCGATCGGGTGGCGTCGCGGCGTGGTGCTCAGGTGGGCTTTCGGTTGTTCTCATGGCGCACCTCCTCGCACTTTCAGTGTTCACCCGGCCCGCAGCCGCGATAGAGCAGGAAGACCCCGGCCATCAGGCCATAGGGCAGCCCGGTCTGGTTCCTGCCATGCCCTGCCCGCAAAGGGCACCCCGGTCCCATCACGCAGGCAAGCGACGGCATTAGCGCTCTGCTTGGCGCTGCCGCGGGGGCGGCGCCCGTTCTAGGATCCGCAGAATGGATGCCAGCCTGCTCGCTGACCAGATCGACACTGCGCTGCGCACCCGGGCCACGCCTGGCCGCGCGGAGCGGGAAAGGGCCTACCTGAAGAGCGAGCTTGAGCACTACGGCACGAGCGTGCCCATCATCCGCTCGGTGGCCAAGGCCGCCGCCTCCCAGCATCCCGCGCTGAGCCACGATGACCTGCTGGCACTGGTGGGTGCCTTGTGGGCGGCGCCGGTGCACGAGCGACGCATGGCCGCGGTCGAGCTGCTCGACCGACCCAGACCGCGGTCGTGGTCCTTGAGCGGCGGCCCGAGCCTGATTGATTCTGATCTCACCGGCGCGGCAAAGACGGCGGAGGTGCCCGGTCAAGCTGCTGAGGAGGCCAGCGGTGGGGAGACAAACTCGCAGCATTCCTGAGCCGGGCGATGGTGGCACCGGTACTGCAACGAGCTGATAGTGCGGATCAGCGAGGCACACATCAGCGTCACCTGCGCGGGACGCCCCCTGTTACCGCCCTCGCTATTTGAACATCCAGCGGCTGAATTATCTGTGGACGATTCGGCACAGCTCGGCGAGGATCGCAGGCAACCTGATCACATAGCGTGACTGCCGACGTGGCTTAGGGGCGCGCGCGTACCCGCCGTTCTGGACGGCCATCAACATCCTTGTGCTGATCAACTGAGGCGGACGTATCTGCCGGATCTGCGCGCGGAGAGCACCCGGCTGCGGTGCGCGGGTCCGGCAGCAGGCCGGGCCCAGTCTGGCTTCGGCAGAAGGCAGATGTCTCGTCACCCTGCGCCCGGCGCCGTATGGGCGTGGACGTGATCGTGTGTCAGCGTGCTAGTCTCCCGGCCAGTTCCCGGTCATCTCGAAGTGACCAAGTTCACGCATCAGGTCAGGCAGTAGCGCGCGGAACGCGCGGCGCTGGGAGATCGCATACCACCGGCCGCGCTTGCCGACACGCCACCAGGAACGGCACCCGCATGCGGTGATTTCTCCCCGCCTGCCGGGCCTGAACGAGCACTGGCAGGACATGCGCCACGCCGGCAGGAACGGTTCATGTGGCTGCAGGTGTGTAACAGGCAGATCGAATGCACCCATGATGAGGCATGAGCCTACCCTGACCCGGGACGATTCGATGCGGAGAAGAAGCGACGTCGTTGAAGGGCGGGACCGGCGCCTGCGGTGCTGGGCGGGAAGGCACCCGATCGCGCCAGCGCCGTCCAGGCAGCCGGGCCTGCTGCTGAGTCAAGTACGGGCGAGCGCTGCGACGGGCCGATCTTCACCATTCCGGACGGATGGCGGCTGGACCGGCGCGCCCGGGCCCGTGCCAGATGAGCACGTGGCAAGCAGATGCACCGGGTGCCGGTAACTGGCGAGGCTGCCCGGTTCTGCCCGGCCGGCGGGATGGGCGATGGCACATGCCCGGACGGGCAAGGAAGCCGCCGACGGTGCGTGTGGCGCACCGGCGCACGGTCTCCCGGTCAAGCCCGGCAGCCGCCAGGCCGGGCGGCTGCCGGTGAGAGCCGGTCAGCGCGGGCACGGTGGTGCCTTCCGCAGCCGCTGTGAGCGTGGGTCAACGTCCAGGACCGGGAACCGCCGGCCGGCGGGCCCGGGTGATCTCCCGGCGCAGCGGCAGCCGGGCGCGGCCATGCTGGGCTGCCAGCTCTCCCAGCTGCACCCCGGCCAGGCCCCACGCACCGGGCAGGCACCTCACCGGCCCGGCCTGCAACAGTGCGGTGATGCCCTGGCCATAGGCATTTCTTGAAGCCGGCGGCACCGGCCCGCCGTCGGCGAGCCTGCCCAGGTTGGCGCAGGCGGCCGAAAGGCCGGTCTCCAGCGTGATCTGATCTGCGATGAAACAAGACCAGTCCACGCGGGTCTATCCACGCCGGGCAAGGGGGTGCTGGTCCTCCCCACCCCTGCCAGACGGCCGGGGCCTCAGCCCCGCAGGCGCCATCGGCGCTGCCCGCCGCTGGCGCGGCCGTGGGCAAGGTTCGCCAGCCCGCTGCGACATCGGCCCGGATGCACGGATGCAGGGCTCACCCGCGGGCCACGCAAGTATCGAGTGCCCGGGCGGATGCTGCTCGCGGGCGCAGGCCGCGCCTGACCGCCAGCATGCCAGCCGCGGCGCCGCCCGCAGGAGAAGTCATGGACCTGGCCGCACACGGCCACCCGGCCGCCTGGTGACACTCTCATCCAGCCTGCCGAGTTCGCAGGCCTTTAGCGGGCTTCAAGGAGAGCCCTGGGCGGTGGGATGACGCGCCGGCCGGCGCCGTCGAAGACGGCCGCACCTGCGGCCGTGAGCGCCTCGCGGGATGCCCGGTAATGGTGGCTGCACAGCAGCAGGTCGGTGGCGTGGTCCCGGCCGGGGGCCGGGGGCATGACCGCGATCACGACCGGTTTGGCGGGGCAGCAGCAGGCGCGGCCGGCCCTCCTGAGCGCACGCCAGTCAATGGCGGGCACGGCAGCTGCGGGCCGCCGGCGATCCGCCGGATCGCTGCGGTCGGTGAACTGCCCTGCCAGGTCACCGCTCATGACCGCGAGCCTGGCGCACGCCACTGCCCGCTATCCAGGGCCCTTGCTCCCTGGCTAGCGGGCCGAAAGGCCCGGGACCACCTGACAGCCGCCCCGGCCCGCGTGCCGCACCTGAAGGGCGTGGCGGAGCGAGCCACAGTGGACCCTGGCGGACCGGGTTGGCGGGCTGGGCGGCGGCCCGGCGTTTGGCCTGCGGCCGGGGGCCTTTGGGCTCTGGGTGGGGATCTGCTGGGCTGTGATGGTCGGAGGTGGGAGCCGGGAGAAGCGGAGGCGGCAGGGTGGCTGCGGTGATGCCCAGGCTGGACGGTGCGGGCCGGGGCGCGGAGGTGCACGGCGACCGGTCAGGGACGGCGCGCCCGGCCGGTGGGGTCACGCTGGGCGTGGAGGAGGAGTTCGTGCTCCTGGATCCCTGCAGCGGCGCCGTTGTTCTGGCCGCCCCGGATCTGGTGCGGATGCTCGGCGGGGAGCCGGGGGTGCAGCAGGAGCTGATGCGGTTCCAGGTGGAGACCGCGACGCCGGTGTGCACCGGCCTGGATGGTGTCGGCCGTGAGCTGGCCCGGCTGCGGCGGCTGGCCGCCGACGCTGCTGCGCAGCTGGGCTGCTGCCTGGTGGCGTCGGGAACCGCGCCGTACCACACGCCCGGGCTGGCCGCCGTGACCGGCGACCCCCGGTACCGGGAGCTGGCGCGCCGGTACAGCGGGCTGGTGGCCGATGCCGGCACCTGCAGCTGCCACGTGCACGTCGGGGTCCCGTCCCGTGACCTGGGCGTGCAGGTGCTGGCGCGGCTGCGGCCCTGGCTTGCCCCGCTGCTGGCCATCACCGTCAACTCGCCGATCGCCGGCGGCCGCGACACGGCCTGGGCAAGCTGGCGGTACCCGCTGTGGTCACGCTGGCCGACGGCGACAGCACCCGCCGTGTGGGACAGCGCCGCCGCCTACGATGCGGCGGTCCGCGCCCTCATCGCGCGGGGCGCGGCGCTCGATGAGCGGGCCGTCTACATCCTGGCGCGGCTTTCCCCCCGCTACCCGACGGTGGAGGTCCGGGTCGCCGACGTCTGCCTCGACGCCGGCACCGCGGTGCTGCTGGCCGGGCTGACCCGCGCCCTCGTCGCGACCGCCCTGACCGAGGCCCGCCAGGGAACGCCGCCGCCAGCGGCGCCGGCCCGGTGGGTCGACGCGTCCCTCACCGCCGCGGCCCGGCACGGGCTCGCCGGAGCCGGCATCGACCCGTTCACCGGCCGGCCCGCCGATGCGCGCAGCCTGCGGTCCCGCCTGCTCGACCACGTCCAGGCCGCGCTCAGCGCCCGCGGCGACGCCGGGCGCATCACCGCACTGGTGGACCGGCTCGACCACCTGGGTACCGGGGCCGACCGCCAGCGGACCCTGTTCGCTGCCGCCGGGTCCGTGCCCGCGTTCGTCCAGGCACTTGCCCGCGCCACGCTATCCAGCGACGGGCACCAGCCCAGCGCAAGATCGGGGCGGCCACCGGGGCGGGTGGCCGCTCGGACCGGCTGAGGGATCGGGGTGGAAAGCCTGCTGGGCTGGACGAAGGTCCCGGGTGCACGGGCGTATCGCCTCTGGGTTGCGGGCATCGTGACGGCCGATCGTGGTCGTGAAAGGAAGCAGGGTTGAGGGGCGGCCGGCAGTGGTTATGGCGGGGGTCAGGCGGGCGGTTCGCGGGCTGTGGCCTGACCGTAACCCACTGCGGCGCACCGTTGACCGGGTGGAAGCTGTGGTCGTGGCCGGACTGGCCGTTGCTTTCCTGGCCGCAGCTCCGGTGACTGCACTTACCGCCGGGCATTTCGCCTACCGCATGGCCTCCCGCTCCTGCACCAAACAGGCTGCCTGGCGCCAGGTGCCTGCGGTGCTGCTCGCCACCGCGCCTGCTTCCAGCTATGGCGAGGCTCAGGCACCCATGCGGGTCAGGTGGGTTGCTCCTGATGGGACGCCGCATACCGGCGCGGTTCCCGCCCCACCGGATGCCAGAACTGGCGGCACGGTGATGGTGTGGGTCGATGCGGCCGGGCGGCTGACCGGGCCACCGCTGCAGCTTTCGCAGGCGCGGGGTCAGGCGGCGCTGGCCGCCGTGCTCGCCCCCATTGTCGCCGGCTTGATCGTGCTGTGCGTCGGCCAGCTGGCCCACTCCCTGTTGGGCCGGCGGCGGCTGGCCGCCTGGGACGCGGACTGGCAGGCAACCGAGCCGCTATGGACCAGGCGGCGTTAAGCCCCGTACTCACGCCAGTCTCAGCCCGCACGCAGCGACCGCTGCCGGGTCTGGCCGCAACGCTGTCAGGTCAGTGACAGATGGCCCCATGCCTTCAAGCACTGGGCAGGCAGTGGGATGGAGGCGCGGGTGAGCTGACAGCCGCCAGGCAGCGGTCAGCAGGACGAGGCGCTACGGTGCCAAAACGCCCCGGTCGTTGTGCTGCTGGGCCGAGCCGGCCCGCGGAGCGCCTGCCTGCCGAGTGCGGGCACCTGGCCCAGTATTGCGGATGTGGCCGCTGCTCAACGCAGCCGCTTTGAAGCTGTGCCGGCGGAATTTGGGGCGATCGGTTTTCCTGCCCTGGCCGATGAGCTGCACCACTTCACCGCCTGGCCCCGTGGGCTCGCGCGGGGCCCGATGAGCTGCGGGTGGAGTGTGTCAGCCTGCTCGGCTGGACCGGTGGGTGGCCTGGTGCTGGCGATGCTGGGCCAGTTGGAGGCTGCCCACCGCCAGTACAAGGAGAACCAACACAGCCTGGTGACCGCCGCCCCGGCACCGCGCGTTGTCAAGGACTGCAGCGTTCTGCTGTCAAGAGCGTGCACGCCAAGACGGCTGGGACAGGTATCTGGTCTGCACCGCCCATCGCCGAACCGCCAGCGCGGTCTACTGCCCTGGTGATCGTGCCAGGGTCCGGGTGGCCGTGCCGGGCGCCGCGGGTAAGTGCTCTGCGGTCCTTGGGGGCCTTCAGGGGTAGCTGATCCGGTCCCGCACGTTGCGCAGGTGCCGGCGCGTGACCGCCGATCGGCCCCCAACGTCAGGACCTCCGGATCTACGTACGCGCTGTGCCCAGGAGGAGGGTTGGAGTGAGGCCGCAGGCCACCACGTGTCGCGGCCCGGCTGTCCTGCTTGGGGGCGGGCCGGTGCCGAGGGGGCCAAGCCAGAGCGGCCAGGGAGTCCCCGGGGCGACAAGGCCCGGTGATTCTGGCAGAGGAGGCAGAAATGACATCGGCAACAATGAGGCCAGCCAGCACGGGCGGGCAGCACGCGCAAGGCCGCGGCCTTGGCCTGGTCGTCTTCGGCTCGGTGGTGCTGGCTGTTGTCGGGATCTTCAACCTGATCTACGGCATCGCCGCGGTCGCCAACGCGCACGTGTTCGTCGCGGGCGCCCACTACGTGTGGGGAGACCTGCGGTTCTGGGGCTGGGTCACGCTGATCGTCGGCGTCCTGCAGCTCATCGCCGCAGGCGGGGTCCTGACCGGCAACCAGCTGGCGCGCTGGTACGGCGTGTTCGTGGTCTCGCTCAGCGCCATCGCCATGATGTTCTTCATCCCGGCCTACCCACTCTGGGCGCTGGTGATCATCGCCGTGGACATCGTCGCGATCTACGGGCTGTGCGCCTACGGCAGCCGCGCCAACATCACCGCCGCCTAGCCCAGCAACGCACCACAAGAACAGCTCCTGGGCGCAGCGCCCAGGAGCTGTGGCCATCTCACAGTCCACACAGGCCTGCGTGCTGGCATTCCCCGCGGTCCAGTCCGCCGGGGCACCAACGTGAGCCTGTCAGGCATGAGGCAGGTAAATAGGGCTTCACTTGAAATCTCGGTAACTCCACTTCCGCGTTGCCGTTCACGAGTCTTCGCGTCAACACATACGCTCGCCCGCCGCGCAAGTATCCGCTGCTATGTGCGTTCGCCGTTGCTCGGCGTCGGACAAGCGGTGCCGTGGATATCGGGCTGTTCTGGCCGCCACGCCGGGCTCAGATCCTCTCGGGCCGGGCCGGCGGGCAGCGTTGCCCTGTCGCTTACGGCTGCCGGCGAAGGCCGGCACAGGCTGTGCATCGTCTGCCATAGCGGGTGGGTGAAGCGGATGAGGCGTGCGTGCACGCTTTCCGCGCGGGTTGTCTGCGCCTGGCGTGGGACAGCAGCCGGTACTCAGCCGGGATGCCTGCCGGGATGGGTGGCGGAAATACGGTAATTCTGCGGTATCTCGCGGGCTTGCGCCTGTTCTACCGTCTGCTCACTGGCGGAGCGTGCGCGGGGCCGGAACCGGCCCGGTTGCTCCTGAGGAGAGCGAGGCAGCAATGGCTGGCAAGGCAGTGATCAGTCTCACTACCGGCTTGGAGGACCCGGAAAAGGTGACCGTGGCGTTCCTGGTCGCGGTTGGTGCCGCCGAATCGGGCCGGCCGACCGTCATGTTCCAGGCCAAGGAAGCCGTCCGGCTGGCGCTGGCTGGGGTGGCCGCGGGCGTCGCCTGCGAGGGCTGCCCGGCCCTGCCTGACCTGCTCGCCCGGTATGAGAGGGCGGGCGGGCGGTACCTGGTCTGCCCGGTCTGCTTTAACGCAAAGCAGCTCGATAAGGGCGACCTGCTGCCCGGTGCCGAGCTGGCTGGCAGCGTCCAGCTGTGGGAGTGGATCGGCGATGACGGCGCGACAACTTTCAGCTACTGACATCCGGGCGTGAAGCGCTGGCCCGGTTGCAGCGGCTTCCGCCGGCCTGGGATTCGCGGTCCAGGCTGGTCTGGGAGGCGCGCTCTGGCCGGGCTGGTGCCTACCGGGATGCGCGGTGGGGGTGCAGGCTGTGGTCATGGATGGGTTGCTGGTCGGGCGCGATGCCGGGTGCGCCGCGCTGCGCAGTCGCCTGGCGGTCTCGCGGGCCGGGCCGGTGCCTGTGGTTCTTGTCACCGGCGAGGCGGGAGCCGGCAAGACCAGCCTGGTCGAGCATGTTCTGGCCACCACCTGCACTCCCGTCCTGCGCGGCCGGGCGGCCGCATGGGCGTGCCCGGCCTATGAGGTGGTTGCCAGCGCGCTGCGCCCGGCGGTCCGCAGCGCCGCTGGGCCGCTCCCGGCTGTTCTCGCGCAGGTCATGCCTGAGCTCGGCGCCTGGCCGGCCGAGCCGAACCCTGCGGCTCTGGCCGCGGCCGTGTGCTCGGTGCTGGCCGGCGCAGCCGGCGGCCGCGCCCTGACGCTGTTCCTCGATGACCTGCAGTGGGCGGATGAGGCTAGCCTCGACTTGCTGCCGGCCCTGGCCGATGCGGCATGTGGCCTTCCGGTCGCCCTGGTTGGCTGTTACCGCAGCGATGAGCTTCCTCGCGGTCACCGCCTGCGCGCCGTCCGGGCGCTGCTGCGCCGAAACCGTCAGCTCGCCGAGATCGAGCTCGGCCCGCTTGGTGATGACGATGTGCAACAGATGCTGACCGGGTTGTTGGGGGCGGTGCCGCGGCCGGCGCTGGCCGCGGTGGTGGCCAGCCGGGCCGACGGGCTTCCGTTCGCCGTCGAGGAACTTGCCTTCGCGCTGCGCGATAGCGGCCGTCTCGCCTACCGCGATGGCGCGGTCACGCTGGCTGGTACGGGCGCTGCCTTGGTACCCGAAGGTATCCGGGAGGCGGTGCTGCTGCGGGCGTCGCGGCTGACCGACGAGGAACGGGCGCTGCTGGACGCCGCCGCCGTCGCAGGTATCGACTTCGACGTCGACATCGTCCTGGCGGTCGCTGCCGTGGCGGCGTGGCCGGACGGGTTCACCGGGTCCGGGTTGCTGACCGAGGCCCGCGACGGCCGGGCCGCTTTCCGCCACCCGCTGACTCAGGAGGCGGCCTACGCCGACATTCCGTGGTCACGCCGCCGCCGCCTGCACCGGGCGCTGGCCAGCACACTGGCCGACCACGATGCGGCACCGGCGCTGATCGCGGTGCACCATCTTGCCGCCAGGGATTTCGGGCCGGCCCGCCAGGCGCTGCTCGCGGCGGCCGAGGAGCATTACGCGGTGCACGCCTACCGGGACGCTGCCCGCGCGCTGAGGACAGCGCTCGAGCACTGGCCATCGGGTGAGCAGGATGACTCCCGGCTGGCGGTCATCGACCGGCTCGCCCGGTGCGCTGAGATGTGCTCGGAGTACGCCGACGCCGTCATGTTGCTGCGCGAGCTCGCCGATGGGCATGAGCGCCGAGGCGACAGCCGCGCCCTGGCCAGCGCCTACCGGCGGCTGGCCCTGGCCCATGAACTGCGCGGGCAGTGGGAATCGGCGCTTGCGGCGCGGGAAGCGGCGGCTGTGGCGTTCTCGGCTGCGGGTATCCCGGCCGAGGCGGCCATCGACCGGCTAGCCATGGCCGCTCACCTGCGCTCGGCGGCCAGCTTCTCCGCCGCCCTGGCCACCTTGAGCGCCGCCGGGGCCGACGCCCGGGCATCCGGGCGGGCCGATCTGCTGCTGCGCATCCAGGGCCTGCGCGGCAATGTGCTGTCGCGGCTGGGCCAGCCTGGTGAAGGGATTGCCGCCCTGCGGGGGGCGCTCGATCAGGCGCTCGCGGAGTCGCTCCCAGACACCGCCGCCGAACTGCAGCAGCGGCTGGCCGACGCGCTCGAGCACTCCGGCGACTACCGCGCCGCGACAGCCGCATATGCCGCCGCCTATCAGTACTGCGACGCGCACGGAGCCGATGCCGTCGGGCAGCTGTGCCGGGCCTGTGCCAGCGTGGTCCTGTTCGCCCGCGGTGAGTGGGACCGTACAGTCAGCGTCTGCCAGGACGTCCTCGCGTCGCCAGCAGCGCCGCACGCGCGAGCGGTCGGCGCCGGCCTGCTCGGCCTGGTGCACGCCATGCGGGGAGCGGCTAGGCTGGCCCGCCCCCACCTGCTTGAAAGCAACCTGACCGCCACCCGGATCGAACTCACTGCCATGGAGCTGCTTTCCTCGTGGGGCCTGTGCGTCCTGGACAACGCGGCCGGGGCTCACGGCGAGGCCGCCGACCGGGCCCGGCAGATACTCGCCCGCCTCGCCCGGACCCAGGAGCGGCACTACAGCGTGCCGATCCTGCAGTGGATGGCCACATTCTTCGCCGAACAGGACCTGGCAACCGGCACCAGCGCCTGCGCCGCCGCCCTGTCGCAGATAGCTGAGAACACCGCGCAACCGGAGGCAATCGCCGCGCTCGCCCACGCCCGCGGCGAGACCCTGCTGACAGACGAACCGGAGGCAGCAGCACACGAGCTATGCAGGGCAGCCGAGATGTTCAGCCAGCTGGACCTGCCGCTGCAGGCGGCGCAAGCCCAGCGCCGCGCGGCCACCGCAGCCACCCGGCTCGGTGAGCATGCCCGCGCGCGGGAACTGCTGCAGGCCGCACACGCCAACGCCGACCAGCTGGGCGTCCGCCACTTGCGCGAAAGCTGCGCGGCGGCGCTCCGCCAGCTCGGCGACAAGCCACGCCGCCGCCCATCTTCACATCGCGTGGCTGCAGGCCTCACCCGCCGGGAAATGGACGTCATGCAGCTGGTAGCCCAGGGAAACACCAGCAGGCAAATCGGCAGCACCTTGTTCATCAGCCCACGGACGGTAGAGATGCACGTGCACAGCAGCATGCAAAAGCTGCAATGCCGAACCAGGGCCGAAGCGGTGCGCCGGCTCACCGAACTAGAAGCATTGCCCCAGCCAGACACGGCCTGGCAAGAGCAGAGCTACCCACACCACCCAGCCCACGGCGCCAGCCCGTAGTGGCAGGAGCCCGCGCAGTCGCCGCAGTCGCCGGCTTCCAGGCGCACGACCTCTCGCCTGCGCGGCTCGCATAGATCCAGTCTGATCTGCGCCCCACGACCCGCCCGGTAGACATGGTCATAAACCGCCTCGATTCGGCCATCTGGCGTCACGTCGAGCCCGATACCGGCACGCCAAGAACCCCGATCAAAGTCCCGCTGGGCCCCACTCGATCGCCATCACACCCGACGGGAAGATCGTATATGTCGCACAGCACGCACGCCTTTACTGGCGCTCCAGGGGACCACCTATGAGACTGTTCCTATGCCCCGGCAGCTGTGGAACGTGCCCTGCGGCGCTCACCGCACGGACGGCACGCCCTGCAGGGCGTGGGCGATGCGTGGCCAGTACACCTGCTGGGCACACGGCGGCGCGACCCCCCAGGCGCGTGCCTGGGCCGAGGCCCGGCTGTGGCGGGACCGATTCTGGATGCGGGCCGCGCGGGACATCTCCCGCGGCCTGCGGGAGTATGACGCGCGGCTGCGTGCCGGCCCGGAGGCCGTCCATACCGAGACCCTCGCGTGGCTCTCGCAGATCGATCAGCGGGTCAGGCAGTTCAGGCGCGTGCACGGGCGCAGGCCCAGGAGGAGTGAGCTGGCTGGGATTCTCAACAGCGTTGGGTGGTAAACGCCAGGTCCTGAGGTCGGTTGATAGTCCCCGCGCCGGCGAGCGGCGGTTCGTGCCGATACGTGCCAGCATGCCGCCGCATCGGCCATAAGGGCTGCCCATCAGCACTCGAATGGCTGTCCGTAATCGCGGGGGCACGCGAAGAAACCAGACCCGTGACGCTGACCTAGGCCCGTGCCCGGGACTGTTCGGATGTCAGGGCTGCGGCACGGTCGAGCAGAGGCTGGCAGCGCAGGCAGCTGGCGATGTCGCGGGCTTCGGCGATGGCTTGTTCGGCGGCCTCGTTGTCCTCCATGCGTAGCAGGTGTTCAGCGTGGTCGAGCAGGCCGTGGGCCAGGTGGTAGGGCGTGGAGTGCTGTCGCAGCCCGGCGATCGCGGCGGTGAATGCCGCGCTAGCGGCGTCCGGGCCGCCGTCGGCGGCCGTGAGCCGGGCGCGGGCCAGGTCGCGTTCGGCGCGCTGCATGGGGGCCAGCTGCCCGGGCTGGTAGCGGTCGAGGAGGGCGAGCAGCCCGGTGGTGGTAGCAGTGTCGGCGAGGTCGTGGGCGGCGCGGGCGGCCAGCGGCCACGCCCACCGAAGGCACTCGTGGCTGATCCCCACGGCGCCGGCGAGGTCCAGGACGGCACGGGCGTGGCGCAGTGCGTCCTGCGGCTGGCGGCGGGCGGCGGGCGGCGGCGGTGAACGCCTCTGCGACGCTGATTATTTCCTTTCCCTGGGGGTCTTCGCTGGCCCGCAGGTCGCCCAGCCCGGCCAGGGTCGCCTGGGCGGCGGGGGCATCGCCGCGCAGCGCCGCCACCCAGGCCCGGTAGCAGGCCAGGTGCTCCAGGCCGACGGCGTCGGCGGCCTGGTTAAGTTCGGCTTCGGCGGTGTCCCAGTCGCCGGTCATCAGCAGCGCGGCGGCCAGGTTCCCGACCGCGACCGCGAGGGAGCGCCGGTCGCCGGCTCGGCGCGAGTGGGCGGCGGCGGCGCGGGCCGCTTCCGCGCCGACGGCGGGGTCGGTGCCGGTCACCGCGTCGGACAGGCTGAGCAGGGCGCGGCCCAGAGGCAAGCTATCGCCGGTCTGAGTGGCCAGCCGGGCGGCCTCCCGGAAGTAGGCGGCCGCCTCCGCTCTTCGGCCCGCGAGGGTGTGCCAGTGCCCGCGAGTGGTGAACAGGCCGGCGAGGGTGGCGTCGTCCACCGCCAGCGCCTGGCCGAGGGCGAGGGCCTCGGCGGACAGTGCGTCCGCGTCCGGCGCGCCGGCGTACACCGTCAGCGCTGCCAGTTCACCCAGGGCCCGCACCGTGCCGGTGCTGGGGTCTGCCCGCAGCACCGCCACGGCGGCAGTGAGCTGCTCCCGCGCCTGGGCGTGCCGGCCCCGCTCGCGCAGCGCCTGCCCGGCGATCGTCTGGGCGCGGGCGGCCGCCCGGGTATCGCCGCCCTGCCGGTACAGGTCCCCGGCACGGCCGGCCTGCTCGACCGCCGTGGCCCAGTCGGCGTTGGTGAGGGCGGCGCCGGCGGCGTGTTCCCACAACGCGGCGGCGGCTGTTTGCTGTCCGCCGGCTTGCTGCCCGTCGGCGGCATCGGCCTCGGTGAGCTGGGCGGCGGTGGCGTAGCTGGTGGCGGCCAGGGCGGGAGCGCCGGTTCGCTGGGCCCGCTCGGCCGCGCGGATGAGCGTGGTGACCGCCTTAGCGCGGATCTGCGCAGTGTCAGGGTCTTGAGGGACAGCGTTGAGCGCATCGAGGTAGTGGCCGGCGATAACGTCGGTGACTTCCTCGCCGTCGCCGGGGAAGCTGGTGCGCAGGTGGGCGGCCACGGTGAGGTGGCGGGCCTTGCGGTCGCGCCGGGACATGGTGTCGTAGGCGACCTGGCGCAACAACTGGTGGGTGAACCGGTAGCTGCCCCGCTCGGGGGACAGCGGATCCGCTGACACGCTCAGCACCTCGCGGCGCACCAGCTCGGCCAGCCCCGCGCTCACCGCCGCCTGATCCTGGCCAGACACCGCGGCCAGCGCCTCGGCCGCGAAGATAGTGCCCAGCACCGCCGCGTCAGCAGCCAGCCGCCGCACACTCGGGTCCAGGGCATCCAGCCGCGCCGCGAGTAGCGCGTGCAGGCCCTCCGGGACATCCAGCTCGCCGAGCTGGCCGACCAGCCGGTAGGCCCCGTCGGCCGGCTGGACGATGTCGCGGTCGATCAGCGAGCGGATCGTCTCCACCGCGAACAGCGGGATGCCCTGCGCCTGGCCGGTCACCCGGGACCGCGCCGCGGCCCTGGGCGCAGCCCTCAGCCTGACCTTCGCCGCTGCAGCCGCCCCCAGCATGGCCGCCGTCACCAGCAATCACACCCGGGCCAGCCAGCAGACCCCCAGGGACCACCACATCAGAACCCCGACCCGCCATTTCAGGCGCTGGGCCTGACACAAGGGCAGGGCCCGTGAACGCACCGCCGATGAACACCTGCGGAGGCTTCCAGGCCAGAGACTGGCCTGGAAGCCTCCGCGGCGTCCGGTGCGCAGGCTGGGGCGAGCCCGCCGGCGCACGTCTCCCAGCCCAGCCTGCCGGACATCCATCACGAGACGTGGCTGAGGCCGGCTAACTCTGGCGGCAGCTCCCGGAACTTGTCCTGGTCACCGCTGGTGCGGATGAGGAACCAGCCCTCATGCGTGGACAGGTCCTCATACCAGCGCAAGAGCAGCCGCCGGCCGCCACTGAAGTCGTCGGCCTGGCACAGGACACTCACGAAGTCCGGCGTCCCGTCAGCGAACAGGACCTCCTGGTCCACGTCCAGCGGAATCGACGTCCTCTCGATCGCCCCCGTAGGGGTTTGCTCCTGTCAGGTCGGGCTCGTGCAGTGGCGTGGTCACAATTCGATGGTTCCACCGGGAGAGCAAGTCGGCGACATTGGGTCTGCCTGGTCACTGTTAGCCAACCAGTCCGCTCCTGCAGGACCTAGGAGGGCTTGGTGAAACTCACTTGACCTGCGTGGATGCTAGGCGTATGGGTGTCCCAGTACCTAAGGTTTACATGATCATTACCCTGCTGGGGGTAAACCGGCCGGTAGGTCTTGGCGTCGTCCAGATATACGCGCGGTAGCCGCAATTTTGCCCGGGGGTGCCATGACCGGAGAGCCAGTGCCGGCGCAGTTCCTGGAGGCTGGCGACGTGATCCGCGTCCGCCACCATCACGATTCCCAGTGTGGCCGGTGCCTGGGTCGCTGGGAGACCGATGCCGTGGTCACCGAGAGCCTTGCCCCGGTGTGCGGCAGGCTCGCCGTCAAGTGGGCCGGGGATGCCCGCCTGCACGGCGGCAGACCTGCTGTCACCGGGATCAGCATGTTCAGGCCGGACGAACAGGCGCTGGGTATCGGGCGGCTTCCGGTGAGGGGCACACGGCACCTGCGGTAAGGCTTCGCCAACAACAGAGGCCAAGAACAGAGGGGGACCAGATGCGGGTAATGAGGCTGGACCGGGTGGCACGCCACTCGTGGCGAAACTATGGGCGGACCGGGCATGCGCGGCTTGCCCTAGCGGTGATCGTCACCGCTGCCCTGCTCGCCCTCATGCAGGCGCCCGCCAGAGCCGGCACTGACCCTTATCCAGCGGCCGGGTCCGGCTACGACGCTTCCTATCCCTCCGCTCAGTGCAACACCAGCACCTATCCACCCGGGTTCGCGATCATCGGGCTGGGCGGAGGGCGCCCGTTCACGACCAACGCATGCCTGACCAACGAATGGAACCACGCGTCAACCAGCGGGACCCCCGCGGCCCCGTCGCTGTACTTCAACACCGGCTACGCCGGCGCCTATGCCAAGCAGATCACCGCTGGATGCCAGAACGCGGTGGGCCACGCCCCCATCCCGTCCAGCGTGACCGGCCACCAGAGGAGCACCGAGGAGCAGGCGTGGGAGATCGGCTGCAGCGAAGCCGCCTACGCCGCCCTCCACGAACCGGGAACGCCCGCGATGTGGTGGGCCGATGTGGAGACCGGCAACAGCTGGTCCACCAACACCACCTACAACGACCTGGCCATCGACGGCATCGCTTATGAGATGTCTAGCCTGGGTACCCCCACTGGGTTTTACTCCACACCAGCCATGTGGGACAAGATCGCCGGGGCAGGCTTTGCCAGCACTCCCGCCGTCGACGCCGACTGGCAGCCAGCGTCCAGTTCGAGCTGCCCGGCCAGCGGGTTCAGCAACTCCCCGGTCTGGCTGATCCAGTACGGCACCGTCACCGCGGGCGGAGCTTCCTTCAGCCAGGATGTGGCCTGCCCGTAAATCACCGCCAGTGAGGCAGGCGGTGAGGTCATCGCCGGCACGTCGGCACGCGTGTTCAGCGGCCTGCTGGAGCCTGGCGGCAGCAGTACCCGACCATGAGCAGACCGCGCCCCGCGCCAATGGGCACGAATGGCCCTGGCCTGATCACCGGGCTGCCGGCCGGTGTGGTACTAGCCCCAGCACGAGCCGACGCCATCCGCGGGCTCCTGGACAAGCGCAGGAAGCCAGATCCGGGCTGATAAGTCCGGGCCTGGTGGCTTTGGCGCCGGCGACGGCCCGGTTGGCCTGGCGGGGGTCAGCTGGGTGGCCGGTTGGAGTCAGGGCTGGGGCTGGCCGGATCGGGGCTGGTGGCCCGGCCGGCACTGGCCGGGCTGGAGCTGGTATCCGGGCTGGAGCTGACGGGGCCGGAGCTGGTATCGGGGCTCAAGCTGGTATCGGGGCTGGAACTCGCCGGGGTGGAGCTGGTATCCGGGCTGGGGCTGGCGGCCGGGATTGGATTTGCCGGGCTGGAGTTGGTGCCTGGACTCGGGCAAGCGGCCGGAGTTCCGCTTGCGCTCAGGCTGCTGCTTGGCGTCGGGGTCAGGCTGGCGCTTGGGGTCAGGGTGGTACTTGGCGTGGGGGTGGTACTTGGGATGGGGGTGGTACTTGGTGGGGGTGGTCTTGGGATGGGGGTGGTACTTGGGGTCGGGGTAGTGCTCGGGGTCGGGGTGTGCGTGCCGAGAATCGCATCCACGGCCCTGACCAGCACAGTTGCTCTCCCGGCGGTCGGCCCGTAATGATCACCGATCATGTGCCTGCGGTTCGTCTTCCTCCTGATCACCCGGGCCGCCGCGTGGCTGCGGCTGTCCCGGCGGGAGGATGCGTGGAGGACCGCCGAGATCCTGATCCTGCGCCACCAGCTCGTGGTCCTGCAGCGCCAGTCAGTCGGCCGCCCGAAGCTGGCGTGGGCGGACCGTGCGCTGCTCGCGGCCCTGGTGGGCGTGATACCGAAGGCACGCCGCCAGGGGCTGCGGCTGCTGGTCACGCCGGACACGATCCTGCGCTGGCACCGCGACATCGTCCGCCGCCGCTGGGCCACCAGGTCCATGCGCGGCCGGACCGGCCGGCCGGCGACACGGCGGAACATCAAGGCCCTGGTCCTCCGGCTCGCACGCGAGAACCCCGGATGGGGGTACCGCAGGATCCACGGCGAGCTGGCCGGGCTGGGAGTCAAGGTCGCCGCGGCGAACGTATGGGAAATCCTCAAGGCCAGCGGCGTCGATCCCGCCCCGCTACGACAGACCGGTCCGGCCTGGCAGCAGTTCCTGCGCTCCCAGGCCGGGGCAATCCTCGCATGCGACTTTTTCGGCGTCGACCTGCTCGACGGGACCCAGGCCTACGTCCTGGCCGTGATCGAGCACGCGACGCGGCGCATCCGCATCCTGGGCGTCACGCTGCACCCCACCGGGGAATGGACCAGCCAGCAGGCCCGCAACCTGATCATGGACCTCGGCGGACAGGCACATCAGCTCAGGTTCATGATCCGCGACCGCGGATCAAGCTTCACCGCCACCTTCGACGCGATCCTGGCGGATGCCGGGATCCGTACCGTGCGCTGCAACGTGCGGACGCCCCGCATGAACGCGATCGCCGAACGCTGGATCGGGGGATGCCGCCACGAACTCCTCGACCGCACCCTCATCTGGAACCAGAACCATCTGCGGCGGATCTTGCGCGAGTACGAGACCCACCACAATCAGCACCGGACTCACCGCTCCCTGCACGGTGCCGCGCCACTGAAGCCGCTGCCTGAACCAGTCGATCTTGAGCAGTACCGCGTCCGAAGACACACTCGCGTCGGCGGCACGATTAACGAATATCGCCTGGTCGCCTGACGCGGACGAGGTTTTCGGCACCCACAACGTTACTGCCCGGGATGAAAGATCAGCCCAACGATCAGGGGAGACAGCAGATAGGCCGCCAGCACGTAAGGCCACATGAAGCCCTTGTTGACGTGCCATCCTTCGAGTATTTCCCGGACTGGGCGCCTTTGAATAAAGCTCCCAATCCACTCGAAGGCCAATATGAGCAGCAGCCAGAACACTCCCGCTGCCAGCGTATCGAGTACTGTATAGCGTTTCGCGAAGAACAAGATGAAGTACGCGAAAACAAATATGCAGGCGATTCTCGTACTCATTCCGATCTGGTGTGCCTTCAGCTTCCCATACCTTGGCTCGTACACCTTGCTCATGAGGAAGAAGTAGTTAACCGCGGTCACCGCAAGCTCCAGAAACCACACACGGAACGTCATCATGAGCAGATAAACATTCATGTCCGGCTCACCACCCCCAGCAACGGTGACCTGGCCGCTGCGCCCTCGTCCGGCGGCAAGGCCGCGGCCGGGCCCTTCCGCCTGCCAGCAGCATCAGCGCTGCGTTGCCGACCGGCCCGGAACACCGCCCAGCTTGCACCCCTGTCTTCAGCTTTCCCCTGCCCTGGCCGGTCTCACAGGCGCAAACGTCCGCCACACCGGGGACCCTCAGCGGTGCGGGCCGTTTGGCCCTGCCCGGGTTGCTTCCCTTGTGCTGAGGTGGAAGTCAGGGAAGACAACCAGACGTCGTGATCGCAGCAGGGGTGACCCGGCTGCGGGAGGTGTCCCGATGATCGAGCAGGCTGGTCCCCGTAACCCGGAGTTGGCGGTGGCTGCCCTGGAGGAGCGCGTGCGTGCGCTGGAAGGGCGCCTGGCGGCGGTTGCCGACGCGGTCCGCGTGCTCGCCCATGGGCTCGAGGACCTGCCGGTGGCCGAGCCCGGCGGGCGGCCCGCCGCCGAAGCCGCCCGGCGGGCCCATGAGCTGCTGCTCATAGCCGAGCCGCCCCGTCCAGGCCCGCAGGCGGCCTCCCCCGATGCATAGCCCAGCGGGGGGTGCATGGGACGATCCAGGCGCGCCCGGCGGAGGTGTTCGCCGCCCACGAGGCCGGTGCGCTGCTGCCACTCAGCCTGCCCTATGACGTGCCGGTGCTGGCGAAGGTGAAGGTCCACCGCGACTTCCATGTCGAGGTCGGCCGGGCGCTGTATTCGGCGCCGAAGGAGTACTTGGGCTGCCACCTGGACGCTCGCGCCGACACCGCGCTGGTCAAGCTGTTCCACCGCGGGCAGCTGGTCAAGACTCATCCCCGCCAGCAGCCAGGCCGGCGGATGACTGACCCGGCTGACCTGCCGGCGGAGAAGACTGTCTATGCGATGCGCGACGTGGCCGCGCTGGCCAAGACGGGCCGCCGACACGGGGACGCGGTCGGCGTCTATGCCGAAAGGCTGCTGGACACCGACCTGCCGTGGACGAAGATGCGCCAGGTCTACCGGCTGCTCGGGCTGGTGCGCCGGTATGGGCCCGGCCCGGTTGACACCGCCTGCGCCCGCGCCCTGGAGCTCGATGTCGTCAACGTCACCAAGATCGCCTCGATGCTGGAGAAGGCGACCGAGAACACGCCCCCGCCGCCGCGCCCACCGGTGGCGGCCACCGCCCGGTTCGCCCGCGACCCCGCCGAATACCGGCCGGCCGGCACTCAGCTGATGCTCATTGACGGCGGGAAGGAGGGCCCCCGATGACCGCCACCGTGCGCGATCCGGTCAGCCCGGACCTGCGCAAGACCTTGCGGGCGCTCAAGCTCGGGCAGATGCTGGCCACCTTGCCCGAGCGGCTCACCTTGGCCCGGCAGCAGAAAATGGCCCACGCCGACTTCCTCGAGCTCGTCCTGGCCGACGAGATCACCCGCCGCGAGGCCAAGTCCGCATCGCTGCGCGCCCGCGCCGCCGGACTCGACCCCACGATGCGGCTCGACACCTGGGACGCATCCGCCGCCGTCCGCCACGACCACCAGCTCTGGAACGAGCTGGCCAGCCTGCGGTTCCTCGACGGCCCGCACGGAGCCCTGATCCTGGGCCCGGTCGGGGTCGGGAAGACACACATGGCCTGCGCGCTGGGGCACATCGCCATCCGGCGGCGCCGCACCGTGCACATGGCCAGCGCCGGCAAGCTGTTCAAACGGCTCAAAGCCGCCCGGCTCGACAACACCCTGGACTACGAGATGCGCCGCCTCGCCGGAGTCGAACTGCTGATCCTGGACTTATCCCGATCCTGGGATTATCCCGACTGCTGATGCGGCCCTGCCTGGGAGGCCGAGGTGGGAGGCGGGCCCGTGACGGCCCGGGGCGGGCCAGGTCGGGATAATCACAGGCTTTCCAGGAAGGCGAGCAGTTTGTCGGGCGGGCGGTAGCGGCCGGGTTTGACCGTGGGTGATGCTGTCCTGGCGAGGGCTCGTTCCTTGATGGTCATGTCGGCGTGCAGGTAGATCTGGGTCGAGCGGGTGTCGGCGTGGCCGAGCCACAAGGCGATCACCGCGGTGTCAACGCCTGCGTGCAGCAAGGACATGGCTGCGGTGTGCCTGAGGGTGTGCGGTGTGACGTTCTTACTGGCCAGGGACGGGCAGTGCTGTGCGGCGCGCTGGGTGTGGATGGCGACGCGGCGTTCGACGGCGTCGTCGCTGAGGCGCCGTCCGGTGCGGGTGGGGAATAGCGGCTCATCGGGGTGGTTCCCGCGTTCCCGCAGCCAGGCGCGCAATATCGCGGCGGTGACGGGGGTCAGCGGCACGCACCGCTGCTTGCGGCCTTTGCCGGTGCAGCGGACGTGGGCAGGTGCGGTGAGCTGGGCGTCGGCGCAGGTGAGCCCGGTCAGTTCCGCTAGCCGCAGGCCTGTTTGCGCGGCCAGGGTGAGCAGCGCGCGGTCGCGGCGGCCTTCCCAGCGGCCCGGGTCGGGGGCGGCCAGCAGCGCGTCGGTTTCGGCGAGGGTCAGGAATGAGACTGGCGCGCGGTCGAAGCGTTTTTGCGGGATGGCCAGGACCTTCTGGATGAGCTGGGCGTGCTCGGGATGGCGCAGTGCCGCGTAGCGGAACAGTGAGCGCAGCGCGGCCAGCCGGGCGTTGCGGCTGCGGGCGCTGTTCCCGCGCCCGGCTTCCAGGTGGTCCAGGAACGCGGAGATGGCCTCGGCGCTGAGGTCGTCCCAGTCCAGGCTGGAGGGGGCTTTGCCGGTGCGCTGCTGGATGAAGCGCAGCAGCAGCCGGAAGGTGTTCCGGTAGGAGGTCACGGTCTGCGGGCTGGCTTGGCGCTGCCTGGCCAGCCGCTCGGTGAAGAACAGCTGCAGCGTGGGGGCGAGCGCGGTCACGGCCGGGCCTCCTGGGCTGCTTGCAGGCGGGCGGCGGCCAGTGCCAGCAGTTCCGGGGCGGCCGACAGGTACCAGTAGGTGGAGACGGGATCGCGGTGCCCCAGGTAGGTCGACAGCCGGGGCAGCAGGGCGCTGACATCTTCACCCGCCCGGTACCAGCCGGCCAGGGTGCGGACCGCGAACGAGTGGCGCACGTCATGGATGCGCGGGCGGACCGGGGAACCTGCTCCGACGCCGCTGGCTGCGATGATGCGGCGGAACGCCGCCCCGAAGTGCGGGTAAGCCACCGGTGTCCCGGCCATGGACACGAAGAAGGCCGGGGTCTTGGGCCGCGGCAGGAACTGGTCCCGCACCTGGGCGTAGTCGGCAAGGGCCTGCGCCGTGCCCGGTGTGAGGGGCACCTCCCGGGACTTGCCGAATTTCGAGGCGTGCACGGTCAGCACGCCCTCGGCCCAGTCGATCTGGCCGCGTTCCAGGCGAAGCGCCTCCCCGACCCGCATCCCCGTCGCGGCGAGCAGGCCGATCAGCGTCTGGTAGGTGGCCGCCCGCAGCGGCGAGCGGATGACGCGGGGCACCTCGGTCATCAGCGCCTGGATGTCGGCGTCGGAGTAGATGAACGGCGGCCGCCAGCGCTGGCGGTAGGGCAGAAGCCCCAGCGGCGGGATCTGCGTGCGCGGGTCGATGCCGGCCATGTGGCGCGCGAACCCGCGGGCCACGGTCATCCGCCGGGCCTGCACCTTGCTGCCCGGCCGGGCCTGCGGCTGCTGCGCCCATGCCAGGGCGGCCTCCACGGTGATGACCGTGGCGCCGACCTCATCGAGGTAGGCCACGAAGCGGGGAAGCAGCCGGGCCGCCTCGGCCAGCTCATGCCCGAGCATCCGGCGGATGCGCAGGTACTCCTCCGCCCGCCCGGCCAGGGCGCTCATCGCCCGGCTCCCGGCCACGGGCCGGCCACGGTCCGCAACGCGGACCGGTCAACCTTGGCATAAACCGAGGTGCTGGCCAGGTCCCGGTGCCGGAGTACCTGGCTGATCTCGACCAGGCCGCTGCCCTGGCGCAGCATCTCGCTGGCCAGCGCGTGACGCAGCCGGTGCCCGCCCACCGGGGGCAGCCCGGCCCGGCGGCAGGCACGGTAGACCACCTGGGTGATCGAGCTGGGATGGATCCCGCGGTAGGGCGCATACAAGGTCAAGATCACCTCCGGGCACCGCGAGCGGGGCCGGCCGTCCCTCAGGTCAGCCGGCGATCGCCTCGCCTGCCTCGACAGTCAGCGGGAGCCGGTCCTGGCAGCGGGCCTTGCCGCGCACCACGATCTCGCCCGCGCGCCAGTCGATGTCGCCCAGCTGCAAGGCAGCGACTTCCCCTGACCGCAGGCCCAGGCGGGCCTGCAGGGTGAGGATGGCCAGGTCGCGCAGCCCGGACGGCTGCGAACGATCACAGGCACCGAGCAGGACGGTCACGTCCGCGGCGCTCATCGTGGCCGGGAGCCGCGTGTCGCGCCAGCCCGCGACCGGCGGCATCGCGGTCCCCAGATCGGTGGCCGTGATGTCCTTGAGGTAGAGAAAGCGCAGCAGCGACCGCAGGTCCGCCGCCTCCCGCTTGGCTGACCCGATCGTGGTCAGGCGCGAACAGCAGCCGACCAGGTAGGCGGTGACCTCGGCACCGCTCAGATCCTCCGCCCCGGTCTCCGCGCCGGCCCGCGAGATGCGGCCGAGCAGGAACCGCCGCGCCATCCGCTCATAGCGCAGCGCGGTCAGCGGCGCCACCCCCCGCTCCTGGGCAAGGTAGCGGCGGTAGCTGGCAAGCAGCTCCTCTGCCGGCGCCGCCGGCGCAGGCTTCTCCGGTGGCAGGACCTGCCGATCCTGCAAATAGGCGAACAACGGGGCCAGCGTCTGCATCGTCGGCACCCGGCGCTGCCCCACAGCCCGCCGGGCTGCGAAGAACTGCCCGGCCCGGGCCACTGCCAAGTCGGCAGCGGAAAGGCGCTCGGCAGCGAGCCAGCGGTCCAGCTGGCCCATCACCCCCAGATGGCCCCGCACTGTCCGCGGCGAGAAACCGCGCCGCTCCAGCTCACACCGATAGCCAGCCGCATATCCGGCCAGCGGGCCCCCGCCCGAGGCCCACGAAACCGTGCCCATCTTGCCTCCTTCCCGAAGCACCGCGCTCCGGCAAGGCAAGGCTCACCGCTACTGCCCATCAGGCAGGCGGGATTATCCCGACCTGGCCCGCCCCGGGCCGTCACGGGCCCGCCTCCCACCTCGGCCTCCCAGGCAGGGCCGCATCAGCAGTCGGGATAATCCCAGGATCGGGATAAATCAACTTACTCCGATGTCGGAGTAACTGGACGACTTCGCGCTCCAGCCACTGGACGCCACCGAGACCGCCGACTTCTACCAGCTCTGCGTCGAACGCCACCAGCGGGCATCCACCGTCGTCACCTCCAACCGCACCCCCGAGGAATGGCTGTCCATGATGGCCGACCCGCTGCTCGCCCAGTCCGCGGTCGACCGGCTCGTCTCCGCCGCCCACGAACTCGTCATCGAAGGCGAGTCCTACCGGCGCCGCCAGAAACCATCCATCAACCACACCAGCGGCATGTCCGTTGACGACGAGAAAGGAAACCACCATGATCACTCATGACCCAAGGTGGTCCCTTCCTCGTGGCAACACCCTGGTCCCATCACGCTGGCAAGCGACAGGTCTGAGGCCTCTTGGTGCTGAGTGCTACTCGTGGCGGGCCCGCGTTGCGCGTAAGGCCCTTCTACAGGGGTCTTTCGGCCCTACTACGGGCAGAGTGCCCGCCTTAGTGAGGAGATATCCCGCTCGAGATGAGCGATTCAGCCGAAGGAGGTGGAGACAAGGGTTTAGGTGTGCTCATAGCACTGCAAAGGAGGAGTGCGATGCAAGTGTCAGACGTGAGCAGCCGTTCAATCGCGCAGCTGATCTCCCTGGAGGGACGGGCCGCAGTCGTCACCGGTGGAGCCCGGGGCATCGGGCTCGCTACCGCGAGGCGGCTTGCCGAAGCCGGCGCGGATGTGCTGATCGGAGACGTGGACAAGGCGGGCGCCGAGGAGGCCGCTGAGACAATCGCCGGCGAATTCGGGCACCGGGTCATCGGGGCTGAACTCGACGTCACCGACAGCGCCTCGATCGCGGCGGCTGCCGACCGGGCCGTCGCTGAACTGGGCGGCCTTGACATCTGGGTCAACAACGCGGGTATCTACCCGTCCACCCCGTGCCTGGAGATGACCGACCAGAACTGGGACAAGGTCTTGGACGTGAACCTGCGGGGGACCTTCATCGGGGCCCGGGAGGCGGGCCGCCGGATGGCCGGAGCCGGACACGGTGGCGTGATCATCAACCTCGCCTCCACCGCTGGCTACCGGGCTGCCGGGCCGGGGGTGGCCCACTACGTGTCCTCCAAGCACGCAGTCCGGGGGCTGACCAAGAGCCTTGCCGTGGAGCTCGGGCCGCACGGGATCCGCGTGCTCGCCCTCGCGCCCACCATCATCGACACCCCTGGGATGGAAGAGGGCCGGGCTGCGTTCCAGGCCGCCGGGCTCGGGGACGTGCTGGAGCAGATGGCCCAGCGGGAGCCCCTGGGACGGGTGGGCGTCCCTGATGACGTCGCCCGGGTAGCCCTGTTCTGTGCCAGCGACCTCGCCATGCTGATGACAGGCAGCACCCTGCTCGTCGATGCTGGCGAGGTTGCGCAGTAGCGGCGTGCGGGCAGCTTAAGGATGCCCGGACCTGCGTCCCCCGAAGGCCCGCTCCTTTCGCCGGGACGCAGGACCGCCCCGGACAGGCGCGCTAAACCGTGGACCGTGGTCCCTGCGTGAAAGCGTTGCGTCCACGTTAAGGCGTCGGCTGCCGTCCTCTCGGTGCGAACTCTTGCGGATCGGTGACTCTGGCCAGCACCGCCAGCAGGCTCGGCGGGTCGTCAGCAGTCTCTTCGGCAAGGCCGACAAGATGGCCAACGGCAGGGTCGATCGGTGATGATGACGAGACGGGCATGGTTCCTCGGCAGTGACCTGGCAGGTGTGGCAACCTGTGCGTGCCGAGAATCACATCCACGGCCCTGACCAGCACAGTTGCTCTCCCGGCGGTCGGCCCGTAATGATCACCGATCATGTGCCTGCGGTTCTTCTACCTCCTGATCACCCGGGCCGCCGCGTGGCTGCGGCTGTCCCGGCGGGAGGATGCGTGGAGGACCGCCGAGATCCTGATCCTGCGCCACCAGCTCGTGGTCCTGCAGCGCCAGTCAGTCGGCCGCCCGAAGCTGGCGTGGGCGGACCGTGCGCTGCTCGCGGCCCTGGTGGGCGTGATACCGAAGGCGCGCCGCCAGGGGCTGCGGCTGCTGGTCACGCCGGACACGATCCTGCGCTGGCACCGCGACATCGTCCGCCGCCGCTGGGCCACCAGGTCCATGCGCGGCCGGACCGGCCGGCCGGCGACACGGCGGAACATCAAGGCCCTGGTCCTCCGGCTCGCACGCGAGAACCCCGGATGGGGATATCGCAGGATCCACGGTGAGCTGGCTGGGCTGGGAGTCAAGGTCGCCGCGGCGAACGTATGGGAAATCCTCAAGGCCAGCGGCGTCGATCCCGCCCCGCTACGACAGACCGGTCCGGCCTGGCAGCAGTTCCTGCGCTCCCAGGCCGGGGCAATCCTCGCATGCGACTTTTTCGGCGTCGACCTGCTCGACGGGACCCAGGCCTACGTCCTGGCCGTGATCGAGCACGCGACGCGGCGCATCCGCATCCTGGGCGTCACGCTGCACCCCACCGGGGAATGGACCAGCCAGCAGGCCCGCAACCTGATCATGGACCTCGGCGGACAGGCAGACCAGGTCAAGTTCATGATCCGTGACCGGGGACCGAACTTCACCGCCGCGTTCGACGCCGTCCTCGCCGACGCCGGGATCAGGACCGTGCTGTGCGCAACGTGCGGGCGCCCCGCATGAACGCCATCGCCGAACGCTGGATCGGGGGATGCCGCCACGAACTCCTCGACCGCACCCTCATCTGGAACCAGAGCCACCTGCGGCGGATCCTGCGCCAGTACGAGACCCACCACAACCTGCACCGGCCCCACCGCTCCCTGCACGCCGCAGCACCACTGAAACCACTACCCGAACAGGTCGAAGTAGGGCAGTACCGCGTCCGAAGAAAGGCTCTCATCGGCGGCACGATCAACGAATATCGCCTGGTCGCATGACATGGACGGGTTTTCGGCACCCACAAGCTGGCTGCTTGCGGCGTGCCGTGAGGGCTCAGCCGGGACATATGCCGGGACGAATGGCCCTGAGCCGTTCTGAGCGGCCCGCGCGAGTGTGGACGTGGGAGTGAAGGAGGCCGTCATGAAATCGCTCAAGCGGTACCTGGAGTCCTCCCAGCACGCGGCGGGCCCCAGCGCCGGGGAGCAGCCCGGCCCCGCACCCACCGCGGCTGCGGACGGGAACGGCAGCCAGCCGCCCGGCCAGGGCCGGGCGGGCGCGGCGCTGCTGGCCGCGAGCGTGGCCGGGGTGGCGCTCGCCCCGCTTGCGCTGCGGCGGCTCGGCCGCGGCGGCAGCCTGCTGGTGGCAGCCGGCTGCGGGGCGCTATGCGCCCGGGATGCCCAGATGACGCTGACCGGCGCGCCCGCCCGGCTCCGCCCGCTGCCCCGGCTCCTGCTCCGCACCGAGCTGCCGGTGTCCGGCACCGCCGCCGGGGCCGCACTGCTGGCCTGCTGGCAGCAGCGGCCGGGCGTGGCCCGGGTGGCCGCGGCAGCCGCCGCGGCGACGTTCGCCGTCCACGCCGTTCGCGAGGCCATCTACCTCAGCCCGGGTCACGGCAGCGGGGAGCCGGCCGCCCAGTAGAGCCCGGCGGCATGGGACGGCTGGACGGCCCGCTGGGACCGCTGAGCGCTGCTGGCGGGATTCCTCTACGACGAGACCGCGGACCCCCGGTCCTTGGCTACCAGACGCGATGCCGCGACGCTTACAGCGTCGAAGCTCTGATCGCAGAGCGTAGTTGACCCGCCGATGGCAGAACGCGCGCCTACCCGCCGCTCTGCGCTCCTCCCGCGGGTGCACCGTGCGGCGTAGGGAGCGGCCCGTATTGGGCGATCTGCGTACGCCTCGCCGCGGTCAGCAGGCGGGGCGGCGGTGACTGGGCATCCGCCTTCCCTCGATAGGCGCCGGCAAGGGTCCAGCAACGTCGGTTAGGCTTCCCGGGTGGTGACCCACCAGTAGGTAAAGATCGCGAGCGCGAGCGCGAGAATCGCAAAGATCCCCGATTCGACGCCCTGAACGGGCCAGAAGCGGCTCGTGGGCAGGTAAGTGAGGTGCTGGTGGTAGCCGTGCGCGGCCAGGCACGACAGGGCCGCCTGCTGTCCGCCGGCAACGTTCGCACAGGCCGCGCTTGTCCCAGTCGTACCGTTCGCGACCGCACCGCCCGGGCTGATGTACTTGGACCCGAGGCCCCAGGCGAGCGCCGGGACGTTCGCGAGGGGTGAGACGTCCTTCGACACGGCGAGGTCTTTCCGCAAGATGAGCGCCGTGACAAGGCGCAGGGCGGCGAAGACGACGAGCGTCGTCGTGATCGCCGGCACGACTCGCCGGAAGAGTGCTCCAGCGGCGATGCCCAAGGCCATGGCGAACACGGCATAGGCCACGGGGGCGGCGCCCTGGATGTCGAAGGACAGGAGTTCCACGGGTCCGAAGACCGCGTTGGCCGGCCCGCGCCACCACGTGAACAGTGCGGCCAGCGCACCTCCCCACGCGGCTGCGGCGAGCAGAGCCCAGCCGATGTTCGTGAGCACCCACCGGCGGCGTGTCACCCCCTGCGTCCAGGCGAAGTCCTCGGTGCTCGCTTCGAACTCACCCGCCACCAGCGGTGCCCCCCAGCTGATGCCGAGGACGAGCGGGACTGCCAACGCCGCAACCTGCACGAGATCCATCAAGACGGTGCCGTTGCCGAACACGGTGCTCGCGATGCCGCCGCAGCCGACGTGGTTGACCGAGCAGCTGGTGACGGCGTGGTGGTAGGAGTTTGCGATGGCGATCCCGGTCGGCACGAGCACGGCGGTGATCACCACGATCGCGACGGCAGAGACGATGGCGTGCGTGCGGTGCAGCCGCCAGATGAGGTACGTCATGCGGTGCCTCCGGCCATGCTGAGCGGCCCGGCGGTCAGGGTCTCGTCCTGGGACATGTAGGCGAGGATGATGTCTTCGAGCCCGACCTCGGACACCTGCCAGGCGGGATCGGGCACCGGGCCGTCGAGGTGGGCGAGCACCCTGGATTGGCGTTGGGTCTGCGTGGCCTTCACAACGGTAAAGAGGCGTTCGAGCTCTGCGGTGTTCCGACGCGGTCCGACCAGCACCCGGTGCGCGCCGAGCACGTCGTCGACGTCGGCGCACAGGCGCACCCGGGCGGCCGAGAGCAGGATGATGTGGTTGCAGACACGCTCGAGGTCGTGCACGAGGTGCGAGGAGAGCACCACCGTGACGTCACCTTCGACGGTCACATCGGCGAGGGAGGTGAGGAACTCCCGCCGGGCGAGGGGATCGAGCGCGGCGAGCGGCTCGTCGAGCAACAGGACGCGCGGCCGCTTGGCGAGCGCGAGGCTGAGCGCGACCTGGGCGCGCTGGCCACCCGAGAGCGAGTGCACGGGACGGTCGAGCGGAATCCGCAGCGCCGCGAGCCGCTGCCCGGCACCGGCAGCGTCCCACCCGCGGTTGAGGTGGGCGCCGATCCGGAGGTGCTCGGCCGCGGAGAGCTGGCGATAGAGGGGGATCTCCTGGGCGAGAAAGCCGATGCTCGCGAGGAAGCGCTCGTCCTGCGCGGGCACCCGTCCGAGCACACGGGCCTCTCCGGTCGTCGGGCGGCGCAACCCGACGAGCAGCCGCAGCAGCGTCGTCTTGCCGGCGCCGTTCGGGCCGACCAGTGCCGAGATGCGGCCCTCCGGCACCTCGATCGTGCAGTCCTGCAGACCCCAAGTCGATCGGTAGCGCTTGCTGAGCGCGACGGTCTCGATCGCGGGTGCTTCGCTGCTCACGCGACACCCCGATCCGACGCGGTTCGCAACAGCGACCGCAGCATCGCCTCCATCGCCTGGTCGTCGAGGCCGGCCACTCGCGCCGTCTCGACCCAGCGCTCCAGGCCGCGAGCGAGCCGCACCTGCTCCTCGGGTGGGGGACCCTGCGGCCGGCGGAGCACGAAGGTGCCCACACCCTGGCGCCCCTCGGCCAACCCGGCGTGCTCCAGCTCCCGGTAGGCCTTCGTCACGGTGTTCGGGTTCACGGTCACCTCGGCGACGACCTGCTTCACCGTCGGCAGCTGGTCGCCGGGCCGAAGTGTCCCCATCCGGAGCGCCTGCTCGACCTGCTGGACGATCTGCAGGTAAGCAGGAACGCCCGAGGTCTGGTTCAGCTGGAAAGTGATCGTCTGCCGGAGGAGTTCGCTACTCACCTAGAGAACTATGCAATAGATGATCCGGGCAGTCAAGCGCTCACCTGACGGCACGAACTGCCGCCAGCGCAACAGCGGCCGCCTCCGCCCTATTCAAGCTTCGCCGGCGAGCGGTACGCACCCATAACCGGACGTTCTGCGTTCCGCGACCAGCCGTGCTCAAGTCGCCAGCTCGAGCGCGTACTCGGCGATCGGCGCGCCCGATCGCCGCGCGGGCTGGCCGCCCTCCCGGCGTGAGCCTGTCAGGCAGGGAAGCGAGTTAATAGGGCTTTACTTGGAATCTCGGTAAGACCACGCTCTTGCTGCGGCTGTGGGCGGGGTTTCTCGCCCGGGGTCTGGAGCAGCACGCGGGCGGGGCCGGCCACCGGCCACTGCTGGTGGTCCTGGACTGCAAGGGCGGGGCCGATTCCCGGCGGGTCGCCGACCGCGTCCGCCGTGTCCTGCGCGAGGCCGGTGCCCGGTCCACCGCGGTCTGGCCTGACGAGGCAAGCCTGTCGCTGTGGGCGCTTCCGGCCCAGCAGCTCACCACCACCCTGGTCGACATGATCGAGCACGGCACCGGGGGTGCCGCCTATTACGCCGATGTGATGGAGGCCGTCGTCGCCCTTGCGGTGGAGCCGCCCGCCGGGCCGCCGGCCAGTGCGGCCGATTTCCTCGCCCGGCTCGACGTCGGCTGGCTCACCGCCGCCTACGCTGGCTCGCCGGACGACGAGGACGCGGCCCTGCTTCGTTCGGCATCCCGGCACATCAGCGACATTGCGCTGCGGTTCCGGACCTTGTTCCGGCGGCTCGGCGATGGCCTGGACGGGCCCGGCGGCTTCGGGGACGCGGATGCCTGGTACTGCATCCTGGAGGGCACATCGGAGATCGCGGTCGCCGAATCCCAGGCGCGGGCACTGGTGGATCTCCTGGCAAGTTACGCGGCCCGCGGCCAGGGAAGGCAGCGGGAGATCCTGCTGGCGGTCGACGAGTTCAGTGCCGTCGCCCGGCGGCTGCCGATCTGGCAGCTGTACGAGCGGGCGCGGTCGCTGGGACTGGCGGTGCAGGTCTCGGCCCAGTCGTGGCAGGGGCTGGCGCCACGCGACGACGAGCGGTACCGGATCGCCGCCACCGCCGACGGGGGGATCTGGCTGCTGCGGACCCCGCACCCCGATCCGGCGACCGGGCTGGCCGGAACCCGCCGGGTGACCGACACCTCCCGGCGGGTGCTGGGAGTGCCGTTATGGGCGCATGAAGGCTCGTCCCGGCTGCGCGACGCGCCAGTGGCCGATCCGGCCGTCATCCGCGGCCTCGGCACCGGGCAGGCCGCCTACATCTACCGCGGTGGTGTGACGTTCGTACAGGTCAAACGGCTCGTCGCCGCACCCGCCGCGCTGGCGCGCGAAGGCGCGCGGGCCGCCGGGGCGCCCGCCGCCGCTCCCTCCGGCGCGGCGGCGGACCAGGCGCAAGGGGCTCGCGCGGGCGCATCAAACGCAAAGGCCGGCCAGGGCAGCGGCGGCGGCCCGGCCCCCTTGCCGGACGCAGGCCCGCTGCTTGATGAGGCGTTCGGCAGTGAGCCGGACTGAGCCGCCGGTAGCGCGGGCCCACCCGGTGCCACCGCGCCAGCACGGGGCGGGCCTCACCTGCTACGCCGCCGTCCAGCGGGTGATCGAACGGCCTGACCGGCCGGAGTACATCGTGCTCGAAGCAAGCGGTGTCGCTGAACCCTCCGGCATCGTGAGCACGTTCGCCGATCCGGGGCTGCGAGACCGCTTCCGGCTCGACAGCACCCTGTGCGTCATGGATGCCGCAGGGATCTTCGCCGCGCCCGAACTGATGGACGTGAAGCTGAGGCAGATCGCATACTCAGACATGCTCATCCTGAACAAGACCGGCCTCGTCGCCCGCGAGGAGATCGGGCGGATCAAGGACTGGCTCGACGAACACTTCTATCGCTACCGGCTTGTCGAGGCCACCCGCGGCAACGTTCCACTGGAAATCCTGCTCGCCGAGGGCCGCTTCGACCCGGCACGACCCGGTGCCGCCGGCCACCAGGGCGCTGACGGCCACCCGGTCACGACGATCATGGGGCTGCCTTCAGCACCTGGAGCTACCAGACCGACGAGCCACTCTCGCTCGAAGCCCTGCGGGAAAGGGCTAAAAAGCTTCCAGCGGGCATCTATCGCTGCAAAGGTGTGATTCACAGCACCGATGCGCCAGAACGGCGATCAGTCCTGCAGGTCGCCGGCAAACGCGTCGACCTCGCTCTGGAAAGCGAGTGGGGTGACCGGATACCCCGCACTCAGATCGTGGCGATCGGTGCGGAGGGGGCCGTGGACGGCGAGGCCTTGCGGGACAGGTTCGACCTCTGCGTAGCGGGCAACGGATGACGCAGGCGGCAGGGGCCACCGATGGGGGAACGATGACGGTGCGGGCTGACTGGCGATGAACGCCGCATTCTTCGCGCTGGCGTTTCTCGCGGCGCTGAACCCGAAGCTGCTCGCCGTCGATCTGCTGCTGATCCAGAACCGGCGGCCGCGGGCGATGTTTCTGTGCCTGCTGCTCGCCGGCATGACCGTGGGCATCACGATCGGCCTGCTGGATGTGCTCGTCTTCCAGGCCGATGCCATCAATACCCAGAAAACGGTGAGCGCGGGCGTGAACCTGGCCCTGGGCCTGCTGCTGATCGCCGTCGGCTGGATGGTCCTCACCGGGCGCCTGCACGGTCGGCGCAAGGCAGTGGCCGCGGCCGGGGACGGGCTGCCGGAGACGCCGCAGAAGAAGGACGGCTGGGCGGAGCGGGCGCTGGCCGAGCCCCGGCTCTGGCTCGCCCTGCTCGTCGGCGCGCTGTGCGGCCTCCCCGGCGGCGCCTACCTCGCTGCGCTGAATATCCTGGTCACCAGCAACTCCTCGACTGCCAACCAGGTCACCGGCGTCATCCTGTTCGTCCTCATCGAGTTCTTGCTGCTCATCGTCCCGTTCGTGTTCCTTGAGCTGCGGCCGCAGGCCACCAAGGCGGCGCTCAAGCACGCGCAGGACTGGCTGGCGGGCCACACCCGGCGGCTCATCGCCTACACCGCCCTGGTCCTGGGCGCCTACCTGGCCATCAACGGCCTGATACGCCTGATCTGACTACAGCCCTAGCCAGCCGCAGCGGGCCCCGGTGCCCTCTGCGAGCAGAAAGCAGCTGGCCCGCCACTGGACTGCCAACCGGCCCACCGGGACCTGCTCATTGGCTGGGCTGAGGCTGGCCCTCGGCGATCGGCAGGTCGCCGCCCTCGGCGGCCTCGCGTTCCTGCTTGTCGGGCAGGCCCCGCACGACCTGGATGATCGCAACGGCGATGGCGGCGCCGAGCACCGGCCCGGCGAACTGCACCACCCAGTACGGCAGCACCCACTTGGTGGGGAACACCCCGCGGGCGGTCTCGATGATCAGCCGGATCCACAACGGTTCGATGGCAGGCGGCGGCAGGAAGATCGGCAGACGACTCCGCCGGAAGATCCGGAACTGAACGAGATCGTGAGAGAGTTCCGGGGAAAGACGCGAAGGGAGCCGCGGCCATGCGGGTTGAACGAGCCTTGCCGATGACCGCGCACCCGGAAATGGAGCAGCGGTGAACAAGCGCTGGCTGGCCCGCTTGTCGTTGGTGCTGATGCTGGCGGCGGCGGCGGTGCTGATTGGTTTTGCGGGGCTGCGCACCCTGGCGCTGGTGGGTATCGGCGTGCTTGGCGTGTGCGTGGTCCTGGCAGGCGGGTACTGGTTCCTCGCGAACAGAGGCGTGCTGCGGTGGCTCGCGTTCGCCCTGGTGGTCGCCGCGCCCATCGCCATCCTTGTGCTCTACGGGTGGAAACACCTGATCTGGGTGGCGATCCTCTCGATCGTGCTCGCCCTGCTCGCGGTCGTGACGGCCCGGGCGTCGCTGAGCACCGGCGGCGAGGACGCGGCCATGCCGACCTACCCGGCGTCCCCGGCGAAACGCGCGTTCATCGTGATGAACCCGCGCTCGGGTGGTGGGAAGGTGGTCAAGTTCGGGCTGAAGGAGAAGGCCCAGAAGCTGGGTGCGCACGTGGCCATGCTGGAGGGCCCGGAAATCGTGGATGTCGCGGCCCTGGCCCGCAAAGCGGTGACCGAGGGTTGCGACCTGCTCGGAGTGGCCGGGGGTGACGGGACCCAGGCGCTTGTGGCGGGGATCGCGGCGGAACATGATCTGCCGTTCCTGGTGATCAGCGCCGGCACCCGCAACCACTTCGCGCTGGATCTGGGGCTGAACCGGGAGGACCCGTCCACCTGCCTCGATGCTCTCACCGACGGCGAGGAGCTGCGGATTGATCTTGGCATCATCGGTGACCGCACGTTCGTGAACAACGCGTCCTTCGGCGCCTACGCCGAGGTGGTGGAGAGCCCGGCCTACCGCGACGACAAGCGGGGCACGACCCTGCAGACGATGCCCGACCTGCTGAAAGGTCACCGCGGTGCCCGGCTGTCGGCCCGCGCGGGCGACACCACGATCGAAGGGCCGCAGGCCCTGCTGGTGAGCAACAACCCGTACGAGATGGGCGATATCGCGGGTCTCGGCAGGCGCGCCCGGCTCGACACCGGGACGCTTGGCTTCGTGGGCGTGACGGTGGACAGCGCCGGACAGGCGATCGGGCTCATCCGCCGCGGGAAGGGCCACGGGCTGACCTTTGGCACCGCGAAGGAGGTCACCATCGACGCCAACGCACCCGAAGTCCCCGTCGGCATCGACGGCGAGACGATCATGATGCCAGCGCCGGTGCGCTGCACCATCCGGCCCGGGGTACTCAGGGTGCTGGTCCCCAAAGACCGTCCCGGCGTTCCTGCTCCCAAGCCGGCCTTCGACTGGCCCAGCCTCTGGCAGCTGGCCCGCTTCCGCGGCCATCCGAACGCAGGCGGCAGCGCGCCGCAGTGACGAATCCCTGTCTCCCTCCCCGGCCGACTCTGCCGCATGCGGATGCGCAACGATCACGACCGGCTGGCCATGCCGGGCCCTTGTGCTGAGCGAACCCGGCCTGTTCCCGCGAACCCGGGATGCCCCCGGGACCTGTGGCGGGCAGACTCATGCCCCGGAGCTACTGCCCGGCGCGGCTAGCGCGCAAGCGCAGCTGGTGCAAGGGTGCCGGTATCGGCGCCGTCGTGGCGCTGTGCACCCCGTTCGGGCTCGCCGCGGGTCTGATCGGCGGCGCGCTGCTCGGCGCCCTTCACCACAAGAATCTGGGACTCGATGAGGCTGATCGCGACCGGATCGGCAGGGAACTGGCAGGCGGCAAGGCCGCCGTCGGCGTGCTGGCCCCCGTTTGCGAAGTCGGCTTCGTGGCTGACAAGCTAAGTGAGCTGGGCGGAACCGCAGAGACTCATCCTGTCTCCTACGAGGCCGTCGAGGAAGCCACCGCGGCCGCCACGTCCTAGCAGGCTGTATCCGCGCCTGGCAGGCCTTGTGCCTTGGCGCACCGAAAGTCCCCATCGACGCTGTCGCCGATGGGTTGCCGACCAGTACGTTCACCCGAACTAGGAGACTGAACCATGGCTGTTGGAGATGCCCCCGTGATGGAGGCCCTGCTCGATATCAACGCGGTGTCAGTGGAGCGGACCGAGCTGGACCCGCGTTCGCTGATGCTCGTCCGGCTGGCGGCCCTGGTCGCCGTCGATGCCCCGGTATCGTCCTACCTGCTGCACGCCGGGCCCTCTGCGGATGTGGGGCTGACCGCCGCTGACGCCCAGGATGTGCTGGTCGCGGTGGCGCCGATCGTGGGCACCCCGCGTACCGCCTCGGCGGCCGCCAAGATGGTGGAAGCGCTCGATCTGGCCATCGAATTGGCGATAGAAGACGCCGAGTCGGCACAGGACGGCTGAGCCCGGCGGCCCTAAGGTGCTCACCGTCCCCAACGGCCGGTTATGCGCCCGATAGCGCCGGATGAGGTGTTCTGGGCCGCGGGGTG
The DNA here is from genome assembly GCA_963741615.1 of uncultured Actinomycetes bacterium. Classification (GTDB taxonomy): domain Bacteria; phylum Actinomycetota; class Actinomycetes; order Streptosporangiales; family Streptosporangiaceae; genus UBA9676. Next base: position 253,637 of record CAVUIU010000026.1, on the reverse strand, counting down.
CCGGCGATTCGGCGCCGCGCCGTAGATGTCGGATCCTCGGCGGCCGGCATCGTCTCCCTCCTCGGTCATTGACCCGGGCCTGTTCCCTGCGCAGCGGGGACGGCCCGGTCAGCCGTGCCCGCCGGGGCGTCCGGGGGTTCTGCAGGGGCGGGTGCCTGTTGCGGCTGCGGCAGCCACCGTCAGAATCTGACCGGGGGCGACCCAGGCGACGACGGCGGCGACGATCACAACCGGATTGTCAGCCAGCCGTCGAACGCCGTCCCTCGCGGCAGCGACGCGACGCGGCCGGCGTCCATATCGCCGGTGACTTCCGCGGTACCGGATACCGGTATCAGATATCCGGTACCGGATACCGGATACCTGTGCCGGAAGCCAAGCCTGATAGCTGCTACCGGGTAGGGTACGGAACCCGGCGGATCCGGCATCATAATGTCCCGGTGACCCGGCCAGGGGGGTGATGATCGTGCCGCAACTCACGCTGGAGCAGCTGCGCCGGTGGGACCCGGAACGGATCGGGCCCTACGTGTTACTCGGCCGCCTGGGAGCGGGCGCCATGGGCCGGGTGTACCTGGGCCGCTCCCCCGCCGGACGGCTGGTCGCGGTCAAGACAATCAAGATCGAGCTCGCCGACGAGGCCGGGTTCCGTTCGCGCTTCGCGCACGAGGTGGCCGCGGCCCGGCGGGTCAGTGGCGTGTTCACGGCGGCGGTGGTCGCGGCCGACCCCGAGGCCGACATGCCCTGGTTGGCCACGGCCTACGTTCCCGCACCCTCACTGAGCCAGCTGGTGGCCGAGTGCGGCCCGCTGCCCGTGCCTGCTGCCAGATGGCTCGCGGCCGGCTGCGCGGAGGCGCTGGAGTCGATCCACAGCGCCGGCCTGGTGCACCGGGACCTGAAACCCTCCAATGTGCTTGTCTCGCCGGACGGGCCACGGGTGATCGACTTCGGGGTGGCCAGGGCGGCCGAGCGCATCCAGCTCACGGTCACCCACGGGGCCGTCGGTACGCCCGCTTACATGGCTCCCGAGCAGGCACGCGACACCCGGCAGGCGTCGATGGCGAGCGACGTGTTCTCCCTCGGCGCGACGCTGGCCTTCGCCGCCACCGGGCACCCTCCCTACCAGGGGGAGACCGTCATGGACGTGCTGGTCAGGCTGGCGACCGAACCGCCCGACCTCTCCGGGCTGCCCGCGGAACTGACCAGCATCGTCACCTCCTGCCTGGACCGGAGTCCGCGTCAGCGCCCCACGTCGGCCGCCCTGCTCGACCAGCTCGGGCCTTTCGTAGCCGCCCCGGCGAGCCCGGGCTCGGCGCACGCCTACCTCCCCGCCCCGGCGATGGCCATGATCAGCGGATATCAGCACGGCCCCCGGCAGGTCGTCCGTGCCGCCAGCGGCGGCTCCGGGAACGGCGCCCATGGCGGCATCGGCGAGGGCACCAGCGACGACACGGATGACGGAACGGGCGACGGCAGCGGCGATGAGGCCACATTCGGCTCTCAGACGGCGTTGTCAGCTCCGCCGTCCGCCCTCCGCCGCCCGCGCTGGCGGAGCGGGAAGCGTGAGGGGCGGAGCGGGGGCACCGCGGTCACCGCGTTGCCCCGCCCGGCCGGGCACCGGCGCCGGACCACCGGCCTGATCGTGGCGGCCCTGGCCGGCACTGCCGTGCTGCTGGGCGGCGGGATCCTCGTGGGTACCCTGCTGGCCGGCGGGACCAAGCCCGCCACGACCGGGGGACTCCCGGGCCTGCCACCTGGGCCACCTCCGTCGGCGTTCCCCGCCGTAGCCAGCGGCTCACCGCAGATCGTGATGCTCCAGCCCATCGGTGACCCAGCTACCGAGTTCCTGATCCACGGCACCGGCTGGGCTCCGCGCAGCCGGGTCACGGTGACCCTGACCGGCTACGGCGCGTCGCCCGCCCGGCCGGTGGTGGACCTTCAGGGCACCTTCAACTACGCGGTCAACCAGGGGCACGAGTTCTTCCTCCGGCAGATCCCGCCGGGGGTGTACCACGTCGTGGTGACCGGCCCCGGCGGGCGCCGGGCACGGGCCAGCTTCCGGGTCAACCTGCCGCCCTCCGGCCAGAGCCCGGTGGGTCCCTGACGCGTTCACGGCGCCTGCGTCCACCACAGGTCCTCTTGCCGGGAACACCAGGCCGGATCGTTCAGCCGGCCCAGATCGGCAGTGGTGATGATGCCGTGCTCGATGAGCACCCGCACCACCACCTCGTCGGACAGCCGGGTATCCGCGCGGACGAGGCCCCGGTCGGTGATCTTGTGCCGGAGCACCTTGATGTGCTCGGCGACCCGGGCGGACAGCCGGTCGCGAAAGGCCGGGTCACGGTCGAAGCGCTCCAGTTCGTGGTAGGCGCCGGTCACCTCGAGCGCGGCCCGGGCGATCTCAGGCGTCCGCGGCAGCGGCGTAGCCGCGGCGGGGTCCAGGAGCCAGGGCCGGCACCACATCAGCGCGACGAGAAACAGCTTGGTCATCGGATCGAGGTAGATCGGCAGCAGCGTCGGGTCCCCATCTTGCAGGATGCGGGGACCGTCCTCGTTCATGCCCCATTCGCCCTGCCCGGCGACCATCACCGACAGCGGCTGCCCCTCATCCAGCATGGCGCGGGAGCCGACCAGGGCCGTGCCCGAGCGCAGGAACCAGCCACCGGACGGCTCCCCGTGCTCCTCCATCCGGGGCAGCCTGATCCGGTACCCATCCCCCTCGGCGTACAGGGCATGCGTCTGGCTGATATTGGCTATCCAAGCGCCGCCCGCCACTGCGCTGATCACCCCCGCGCGGCGCGAAAGCCCACGGCCGGCCGCGACAGTCACATCGGCGTCCGGGCCCCTGCCGAAGACGAGACGGCCACCCTGGGGGATTCCCACCACCAGTCCCGACGGCGTGCTCACCCGGGCAGCCATCGAGGAGGTGGACCGGTTCTGCATAGCCTTCCTGCCTGTGGGTTCAACGGGGCACGGCGCCCGGATTCGGCGGACGTGCGGGGACTGCCGGGAATAGGAGCGGGTCAGCGGTGACACGGACCAGGTAGGGAGCAGTCTAGGCCGGGGCGTCGTGGCAGGCGGATCCAGGAATCCGGGGATGGCACTGCGCCTGTTCCCGCGATTGGCTTGGTCTGTCCGGGGCGAGGTGCGGATGTGAAACCGCCGGACCTGTCTTCCACTTGGCAGGCGGGCCCGGGCCGGACCGCAGGTCACGGCGCGGGCGGGAGCGCGTAGCGGGGGTTCGCTCCCGCCCGCGCGGTCCTGGGGGAACCGGCGGCCACGCGCTGGCATCTCGCTCCGGGCATGCGGCTGAGCCCATCCCGGCCGCCGTAGCCGCCGGGCCTCGTACACTCACTTCGTGGCCTTACTCCCCTGGCCGGCCGGAGCGGCCTGCGGCGGGAAGCCGGGATGAGCCCGCCCCGCCGAACCGACGCGTTCGCCGCCCTCGGCCTGCCCGCGCAGCCGTGGGTCGGCGACGACGAGGTGCGGGCAGCGTGGCGGCGGATAGCGGCCGCGACCCATCCCGATCGGGCCGACGGCGGTGACCCGGCCCGCTTCGCGGCCGCGGCAGCCGCCTACACGACGCTGCGCACCAGATTCGGCCGCGGCGAGGCGCTGGCCGATCTTGCCGGGGCCCGCGGGCGCCCGGGCTTTCCTGGCCTGGCAGGTTTTGGGCGCGTGACCGGCCAGGGGCAGCGGCAGCGCTGGCGGCGGTTGCCTGCGCGCCTGGCACGGTTACCGGCACGGGTCCGGAACGGGCGGCCGGTGCTGCTGGCACTGAGGCTGGCCGCCACCGCGGCGGTGAGCGCGGCGGCCGTCGTCGTGGCCGGCCCGGCACCAGCCACCCCGGCGGTCATCACCGGGGCTCTCACCTGGCTGGTGCTCACAGCCCGCCACGACCTCGCCCCGCCGTCCTGACCTGCTGCCGGCCTGCATCCTGGATCGCCGGGCAGAACCCGGCCGTGACGAGTCAGGCGGAAGCGGGGAGCGCGCCGGGCAGGACAATCACGAAGACAGAGTCCCGCCCGCACCGCGGCTGGTGCCGATATCCCTGCGCAGCAGGCTCCAGAACGATCCCGATGTCGTCCTGGCCGGCCCCAGTCCCGATACCGAACGGCAGCCGGTGGTCTTGACCACGACCAGCGGGAACGGCCGCCCGGCGGCGAAGAAGGCCAGCCGGTAGGCGCTACCGAAATCCGCGGGGCACTGCACCTGCGTGTGGGCCATTGTGGGCAGCCCGCACAGCGCGGTCGCCACGGCCCGCACCCGCGCCGGATCGCTGATCGTCATGCCGGCCGGGAGCACCTGGTGAACATGGCTCGTCGCGATGCCGGAGCTGAGGCTGACCACCAGACGATCCGGGTTCGCCGCGTTCGCACACAAGGGCGCGGCACCCGGTGCCGCGCTGCCACTCACCGCGGCAGGATGGCTGTGCGACCCGGCTACCACGCCGCCGCACGCGGCGACCCCGGTCATGATGCCGACGGTGACCGTGGCCAGCAGCCCACGGCTCATCGCACTCGCCGGCCGAATCTGAAACACCGTCGCTGGCTCCCTCCATCCGGGCCATTCCCGGCCGGCCGTGGCCGGGCTGGGCATGGCCGTCCGGGCCACACCCCTTGGACGGAGCCGGGCGCCGCACGGTTCCGCCCGGCCGGGAAATCCCGTCCCGCAGGTCAGCCCCGCGCGAGCGATGTCACATCTGCCAGCGGCGCGCTGCGGGCACCCAGCGGCGGCGCGGCATGGCCGTCACGAGGCCGCCAGGTGCAGTAGCGGCACCAGCTGATCGGCCGAGGTCAGTGAGCCGTGCATGCCGATGAGTGAGGACTCCAGCGCCTCCGCCTTGCGGGCGACCACGGCAACCGAGCCTGCCGGGGCGACCACGACGTCCCCGATCCGGTCCGCGAGCCAGGGCTCCACCGGGCCGAACCACCCCGCCCCCACGGCCTCGTCACGCGAGAGCACCCAGGCCCGGTCGCCGATGATGTCGCGCCATGTCTGGAGCACGTCGTCGGCCGCGCCGGGAACGGCGTAGAGATGGCGGGCCCGCGGTTCGCCGCCCAGCAGCGCGACCCCGTCGAGCAGGCCGGGCGTGGAATCCGCGTCGATCCGGTCCTCCGGCCCCACGTCGACCATCCCGTGGTCGGCGGTCACATAGAGCGGGGTCCCCGCCGGGATCGCCGACGCCAGCTGCTCCGCCAGCTTGTCCACGTGACCGAGCTGAAAGCGCCACGCGTCTGACCCGCAGCCGAACACGTGCCCGGTGCTGTCAAGGTGGGCGTGGTACACGGTGACAAGCGCGCGATCCGCCCACCGCAGCGCCTCCGCCGCCTCCGCGGCGAGCGCGCCGAGGCTGTCCGCGGGCCGGTAGGCATTGCCCCGCATGACGGCGGTAGACAGCCCGGTTTTCTCCAGCGCCGAGGCCGCGACCCGGTACGTGCTCACGCCCGCCGCCGCGGCCCGCTCGTAGATCGTCGCGCCCGGCTGCCAGGCAAGCGGATCGACGGACTTGTCCCAGCGAAGGCCGTTCAGCAGCTTGCCCTCGCCGGGCACCGCGACCTGATAGCCGAGCATCCCGTGCTGGCCGGGCGGGCGGCCGGTGCCGAGCGAACCCAGGCTGGTGACCGTGGTCGCCGGGAAACCAGCGGTCAGCGGCCCCCCGCTGAGGGCCAGCTCGGACAGGAAGGGCGCGGCCGCCGGATGGTCACGCAGAAGCTCCCAGCCCAGCCCGTCCACGACCAGCAGGCAGGCGCGGTTGCTGGGCGGCAGGCCGAGCGGGTTCCGCTCGCCGGACACGCCCAGGGCGGCCAGGAGGGACGACGCGAGATCGGGAAGGCTGCGCTCACCGTAGCGGGGCAGGACCGGCGCGACGGCAGGCTCGGCTGGCATCAGCCCGCCCATCACGAGCCCGCATGTGACGTTGCCTCAGCGAGCGCACCGGCGAACGCCAGCACCTGCCGGACCGCGTCCTCGCCGTCGGCCGCCTCGCTGACCCGCAGCGCCAGGTCGTCCGCGGTAATGGTGCCGCTGTAGCCGTGGTCCGCCTCGCAGTTCTCGTCCCCGCAATGGGCCGGCTCCAGTTCCACGTGGGAGAGCACGTTCCAGCCGATGGTCAGCACCACCTCACTGGGCATCGTCACCCCGGGCACATAGGAGGCCGGGTCGGTCACGACCCGGGTCACCGCGACCGAGGAGATCCGGGAGAACCGCACCGCCTCGGTGCTCGTCTCCGCCTGCGGGCGGGCCGAAGCGTCTTCGGCAGGGTTCTCGTCGGTATGTGAGTAGACCAGCCTGGTCGGGGTGAGCACCAGGACGCTCATGTGCCTGCGCACTTCCATGGCGGGATCGAACAGCGCGTCGTGGTGCACGAAGAACGAGACAACAGCCTCGGAGCCCAGGGCGGACGATACCGCGTCAGCGACCAGGCCAGGATAGTAGCCGCTCCGCTCGATCGCCGACCGCAGCCCATCAGCTGGGGCTTGGATATCCCTCATTCCTCCATCCTGCACTGTCCCTGATCCCGTGCTGGCAGAACCATGGATCAAGGATGCCGGCCAGCGCACTGGCGGGTGCGCCTCCGCGAGCCCGTCACGGCGTGGATCCGGCCAGGTCGAGCTGCCCGGGAGGGTCCGTCGAGGTGAGATCGGCCTGCTCCTCGTCGGTGGGCTCGGGCAGGGCCATCGCTCCCGCCCCCGCGGCCGGGCGCGGCTTGCGTGGTGACGAGGCGCCGGCGCCTCCCCCGCGTCCCCGGTATACGAGCAGCCCGTTCACCGGGTCGGGCACGGCGTCGAGCGCTGCCTGGACAGCCGCGATGGCGCGGAAGGCTTCCCAGTGGGAGTCCTCGCCGAACTCCACCTCGAAGACCACGCCCCACCGGTGCTCGTGCCATTCCCAGCTGGTGGCACCGGCCGTCACCGCCGATTCGATCAGCATCGACGAGTACGTGTCCCGCCACTGCCCGGCGGGAAACTCGCTGTGGAATACCTCGATGGACCACCACTCGGCCATACCCCGACGATAAGCGCTCACGGCCCGCGCCGCATCCTCGCCGGGGCGGGACGCGATCCCGGGGGCGCTGGCCGGGACCGCGTCCGCTCCGCGGTTACAGGGGCAGCGTGTACCTGAAGACGAAGTTCAGCACGGTGGCGAACATGAGGTACATGAGGAAGATGCCGGTGCCGAGGTGGAAGAAGCCGAGCGCCTTGGTGCCCGGCGCGGAGAGCCGGGGCACGCTCGCGCCCAGGCTGGCGAAGAAATCAGCCACGTAGATGCAGGTCAGGCCGATGAAAAGGCCACCTACCGGGTCATCCCCGGCTTTGAAGAACACGATGACACCAAGGACCGATATGGCCGTGAACGCCACCGCCATGCCCGCGTTCACCCGCGGGTCCACCTGCCGCAGTCGGTTCCAGCCGATCGCGAACCAGTGCACGCCGTAGGCGGAGAAGGCGAGTGCCGCCATGTAAAGCGGCGGGGCCGCGGTGAAGGTGCCAAAGAGGGTAAGCCCGAGGAAGAGGTAGGTACCGGTGAGGAACTGGCAGAAGCCAGGCATCCAGATTCCCCACATGCCGGTGCCGAAATCCACCCCGCCGTCGCGCTTCGGGAAGCCGAATAACTCTTGCGGCCCGTAGATCAGGTATCCGGTGCCGAGCCCGAAGAAGCCGAGCGCCAGCGGTGGGAACGGCGAAGCGGGCAGGGAGACGGTTGCGAGTAAGGACATGGAAACCTCCGTTCAGCGGAACGCCGAAAGTTACGCCCGAGGTCACTGTGGAACGGGCGACAGCAGCGTAACCCGGCCGCGCAGGCCGTTAGCGGACAAACGGGAGTGATGGCGGCCAGCCGCCCGGTCAGCCGCCGGGGGCGGCGAGCACGGCCCTGATCCGCTGCGCGAAGGCCGCCGCCTCGGCCTCGTCGGCGTACTTCTGGCGCGGCCAGAAGAAACCGCGCAGGCCATCGCCTTTCGTGCGGGGCACCACATGCACATGGAGGTGGGGGACGCTCTGGCTGACCACGTTGTTCAGGCCGACGAACGTGCCCTGCGCGCCGAGCGCGGCAGGCAGGGCCGCGCTGATCCGCCGGACCCGGGTGAACAGCGGCCCGACCAGCTCCGCCGGCAGGTCCGCCAGCGTCTCGTAATGATCGCGGGGGATCACGAGCACGTGGCCCTTGAACACCGGCCTGCCGTCCAGGAAGGCCACTGCCACCTCGTCCGCGAGCACGATCTGGGCGGGCGTGTCCCCGCTGGCAATGGCACAGAAAACGCAATCGCTCACGACCGGCACCCTAGTGGCCCGGTGCCACGCCCTGCCCGCCGCGGGCATGGCCAGCGGGCCGTCCGCCGGGTGGCAGGTGGCACCCGGGGCGGGCCAGGCGTTACCGTCCGGGATGTGGCAGTCGACGGGTGCCGGCATGTGGTGGCCTTCGGCGGGCTGCCGTGGCAGGATGCGCCAGCTGGCACGCGCCAGCCCTACCTGGAGTACCTGTGCGGGCTGACCGGCCGGGCCGCCCCCCGGGTCGGCGTGCTGACCACCGCGGCGGGTGACGACCCTGCCGCCGCGGACCGGGCCCGTGCCTGGTTCGGCGGCATCCGGGGCGAGGTGGGCCTGCTGGCGCTGTTCCCGATGCCGACGGTGGCCGACCCGGAGGACTTCCTGCTCTCCCGCGACCTGATCTTCGTCGGCGGGGGCAGTGTGGCGAACATGCTGGCCGTGTGGCGGGTCCACGGGCTCGACCGCATCCTGCGCGCCGCCTGGGGGGCCGGGGTGGTGCTGGCCGGCGTGAGCGCGGGCGCTATCTGCTGGTTCGAAGGGGGCACGACCGATTCGTTCGGCCCTGACCTGCGCCCTTTCACCGACGGCCTCGGCATGCTCGCGGGCAGCTACTGCCCGCACTACGACTCAGAGCCCGGCCGCCGCCCGCTGTTCACCTCACTCGTCGCCGCCGGGGTGCTCCCGGCCGGGATCGCCTGCGACGACGGGGCCGGCGCCCACTTCATCGACAACGAACTGCATGCCATGGTCACCGGCCTGCCCGGCGCGGCCGGGTACCGCGTCGAGCCGGACGGCGCCGGCGGGTTCACCCACGTCACGCTGGCGGCCAGGCCGCTGCCTGGCGCCGGCTCATGACCGCGGCGCCGCCGGTGCCTGGCGGCCGCGGATATCAGCCGGGAGGATGACCGCCCGACCGGCCGCCGGGATGACGACCGGCACGGGAAGAGGCGCTTACGCTTGACCCGTGGCCGCACTGTACGCCTGGTTCCGCCGCCACCCGAAGCTGGTGGACGGCGGGCTGGCAGCCATCCTCGCCTTCGTGGGCACCGCGACCGGCATGGCGACCGGCCGCCTCACCGCTGTCCCGCTGGCGATCGCGCTCACCATCCCCGTGATGTTCCGGCGCGCCTACCCCATCGCCGCCTTCGCCGCCGGCGTGGCGCTCGGCGGCCTCCAGGTTCTGCTCGACTTCCGGCCGAACGCCACTGACCTGGCCATCGTCATCCTGCTCTACACCCTCGCTGCCTATACACCGCGGCGGGTATCGGTCACCGGGCTCGGTGTCTGCCTGGTGGGCTCGGCGGTTGCGGTCGCCCAGTGGAAGCCGGTCCAGCTCAGCCTGCTCAGCTCGCTCCTGGTCGGCTCGATCATGTTCGCCGGGCCGTCACTGATCGCGTGGGTGCTCGGTGACTCCATGCGCTACCGGCGGGCGTATTACACGGGCCTGGAAGGCCGGGCGGCCCGGCTGGAAGCGGAGCGCGACGCCCAGGCGCAGGTCGCCGCGGCGGCGGAACGGGCCAGGATCGCCCGCGAGCTTCATGACGTGGTCGCCCACAACGTCAGCGTCATGGTGGTCCAGGCGGACGGGGCCTCATACGCGCTGCTGTCCGACCCGGACCGCGCCCGGGAGGCGCTCGCCGCGATCGCCTCCACCGGCCGGCAGGCACTGACGGAGATGCGGCGCATGCTCGGCGTGCTGCGACGTGACGAGGACGGCACCGAGCCGGGACGCGCCCCGCTCCCCGGCATCGGCCAGCTGGGCGAACTGCTGGACCAGACCCGGGCCAGCGGCCTGGCGGTCTCGTTCGCCGTCGAGGGTGTGCCCCAGCCCCTGCCGGGCGGGGCGGCCCTGGCCGCCTACCGGATCGTGCAGGAGTCGCTCACCAACACGCGCAAGCACGGCGGGCCCAGGGCCACCGCCCAGGTGACGTTGCGCTACCTGGAGGACGCGCTGCTGCTGCGGATCACCGACGACGGCCGGGGCAGCGCCGCGGCCTCCGACGGGGCCGGCCACGGGCTGACCGGCATGCGCGAGCGGGTGGCCATCTACGGCGGCTGGGTGCAGGCGGGCCCGCGCCCGGCCGGTGGCTACTACGTCACGGCCCGGCTGCCGCTCGCGCCCGTCCCGCCCCAGGAGGCGTACCCGGAGCCGCAGCAGGTGTACGCGGCCCCCGGCGGCTCCGGTGCCGCATGAGCATCCGGATCGTGCTCGTCGACGACCAGGAACTGGTGCGGGCCGGCTTCCGCATGGTGCTCGACGCCCAGCCGGACATGGAGGTGGTCGGCGAGGCGGGCGACGGCCTGGCCGCGACCCGGCTCCTGCACACCATCGCCGCCGACGTGGCGGTGATGGACGTGCGGATGCCCAGGCTGGACGGGATCGAGGCGACCCGGCAGATCTGCCGGGCGGGCGACCGGCCGCGGGTGCTCATGCTGACCACGTTCGACCTGGACGAGTACGCCTACTCCGCGCTCAAGGCCGGGGCCAGCGGGTTCCTGCTCAAGGACGTGCCGCCGGAGGAACTGCTGTTCGCCATCCGGGCGGTGCATTCGGGCGACGCGGTGGTCGCCCCCTCCACGACCCGCCGCCTGATCGACCGTTTCGCGCCGCTGTTCCCGGCCGGCGACGGGCCGGCCCCGCCGGACCTCGCGTGCCTGACCGTCCGGGAGCGGGAGGTGCTCGCGCATGTCGCCCAGGGCCTGTCCAACGCCGAGATAGCCGGGCGGCTGTTCGTGTCCGAGGCCACCGTGAAGACACATGTCGGCCGGGTACTGGCCAAGCTCGGGCTGCGCGACCGGGTGCAGGCAGTGGTGTTCGCCTACGAGACCGGCCTGGTCAAGGCGCGCGGCGCGGCCTGACGCGAGCATCGCCGCCCCGGCACCGCCGCGGCGGCCCGCTCAGGACCGGCCAGCGATGGCGCGGCGCAGCGACCAGGCGAGCGCGGCGAAGACACAGGCGGGCATGAGCCACCATGCGTTCATCTTCGCGACGTGGGTGAGCAGGACGGTGGCGGCCAGCGCCAGCGCGACCACGGCCGCGCCGCGCCAGTCGTCGCCGATGACGAAGTCGTACCAGAACGCGCCGAACGACCGGAGCCGCCTGCTCACCCGGTGACTCCCCCCGCCGACCGCATCGCCTTCCGCGTTCATCGGCCGCCCTCCTCCGAGCCCATCCGCGTGGCCGCCGCCGGGGCCGTGACCGGCGCGGCGGCCAGGCCAGCCGCCCCCCTGGCACGGCGGAGCAGACCCGTGTAACCCAGCGTGACCAGTGCGGTCAGCGGGACGACCACCAGCAGCGCCGCGTCGTTGCCCGGCCACGACACACCCGCACCTTCGGCGCCCCAGAAGATACCGAACGAGGTCAGCATGACGCCGACCGCGAACTTCAGGCTGTTCTCAGGCACCCGCGACAGCGGGGCGTGCACCGCCAGCCCCACAGCGGCCACCACGACGACGGCGGCCACGGCGCTCAGCGCGGCCAGGCCCACGTTCTTCTGGCTGGCGCCGAAGGTGATGGCGATGAACACCACCTCCAGCCCCTCCAGCAGCACGCCCTTGAACGACAAGGTGAACGCGTACCAGTCGTTGACCCAGCCACGCCGTCCGCCCGACGCGGCTCTCGCGGCCGCGACCTGACGGACGTAGATTCCCCCCTCGTCGTGCAGCTCCTTATATCCGGAGGCGCGCAGGATGGCCTTGCGGAGCCACTGCAGGCCGAAGGCCGCGAGCAAGGCGCCCACGATCAGCCGGAGCGGCGCCAGCGGGAGCAGGGTGAGGGCGGGGCCGACCACGGCGACCACCGCGGCGAGCACGGCGAGCGCGGCGGCCATGCCCTGGAAGGTGGAACGCCATTCGCGGGTCAGGCCGGCCGCGAGCACGATCGTCAACGCCTCGACGGCCTCGACGGCGCAGGCGACGAAGACGGTCAGGACGAGGGGCAGGGCATTCACACGACCTCCAGTGCGGGCATCGGCGAACCGGCGGCGGGGGTGTGCCGCTCTGAGACACTAGGCAGGTGACCGACGGCGACCAGGCAGCGGGCGGAGGCTGGCTGCTCCTTATCTACCGGGTGCCGCCCGAGCCGAGCAGGCTCCGCTCGGCAGTGTGGCGGCGGATCAAGAGCCTCGGTGCCATCTACCTTCAGAACTCCGCAGCGGCCCTGCCAGCCAGCGTGGGCGCGGAACGCGCGCTGCGCAAGCTGCGCAGCGAGATCCTCGACATGGGCGGGACGGCTGTGCTGATGACCTGCACGGTGCTCGCGGGCGCGGCGGAGGTGATGACGGCCTTCCAGGCGGCGCGCAACGACGAGTACGAGGAGATCGTCGACCGCTGCGCGGACTTCCTGACGCAGGTGAAGAAGGAACACGTCGCCGAGCACTTCTCCTTCGCGGAACTGGAGGAGAACGAGGTCGACCTGGCCAAGCTGCAGAACTGGTTCGCCAGGGTGCGCCAGCGCGACGTGTTCGGGGCGGAGGGACGCCAGGCGGTCGAGACCGCGCTGGCCGACTGCGAGCAGGCGCTGGAAGGCTATGCGGCCCGGGTCTACGCGGAGGAAGCGGATATCCGCTAGCAACGGACACACACCCACCATCGTAACAGCCGTGATCTACCACATCTGACGGCTGTTAGTTCTGCATTGTGATCGGCGCTCCATCCACCGGTCACTACGCTGTCATTGCCGCGCTGCCGCCCGCGGGCCCGCGTGCCCGCGTGCCGCCGTGAGTCCGCAGGATGGCCGCCGCTGACTTCGGACGCACGAGCGTCACCTGCCCGGCAGGCACTAGCATCGAAGCCGTGAGCACGACGCTGAGCATCACGGGCACCTCCCCTCATCTGGTCGACGCCGATGCCCTCGTCGTCGCGGTCCGCGAGGGAGCCGGCGGTCCGCTGCCGGTCCCCGGAGCGAAGGCCGTGGACGACGCACTCGGCGGGACGCTGGCCGGCACGCTCGCCGCCCTGGGGGCGACCGGCGAGGCCGGCGAGGTCACCAAGATCGCCACTGGCGGCCGGCTGGCTGCGCCGGTCATCGCCGCGGTCGGGATCGGCGCCGCGAACGGCGATGACGTCCCGATCGAACCCGAGGTCCTGCGCCGCGCCGCCGGCGCGGCGGTGCGCGCGCTGACCGGCCCGCGCGGCAACGGGGAGGCCCGCGAACGCCGGATCGCACTCGCCCTGCCCGCTCGCGACCAGGTGGAGGCGGAGGCGGTCGCGCTCGGCGCGCTGCTCGGCTGCTACACGTTCCAGCGGTACCGCGGCGGGCCCACCGGGCAGACCGCGCTCACGCTGCTGGCTGACGGCGGCAGCGCGGCGGAGGCGGTGCGCCGGGCCGAGGTGCTCGCCACCGCGGTCGCCCTGGTCCGCGACCTGGTCAACACGGGGCCTTCCGACCTCGTGCCGGCCTCGTTCGCCGCCCGGGCGGAGGAGATCGCGGCGGAGGCCGGGCTGGGCATCACGGTGCTGGACGAGCAGGGGCTGGCCGAGGGCGGCTACGGCGGTATCCTCGGCGTCGGGCAGGGCTCGGTCCACCCGCCGCGGCTGGTCCGGCTCGAGTACGCCCCGGCACAGGCCAGCAAGGTGCTCGTGCTCGCCGGCAAGGGCATCACCTTCGACTCCGGCGGCCTGTCGCTCAAGCCCGCCAAGGCGATGGAGACGATGAAGTCGGACATGGGCGGCGCGGCGGCGGTCCTGGCCGCGATGCAGGCGATCGCGGCGCTCGGCCTGCCCGTGCGGGTGGTCGGTTACCTGCCGCTCGCCGAGAACATGCCGAGCGGGACCGCGCAACGCCCGTCCGACGTGCTCACCATCTACGGCGGGACGACGGTGGAGGTGCTCAACACCGACGCGGAAGGGCGCCTGGTGCTCGCGGATGCCCTCGCCCGGGCCGGCGCGGACTCCCCCGACGTACTGGTCGACGTGGCGACGCTGACCGGCGCGCAGGTGGTGGCGCTCGGCACGCGGGTGGCCGGCGTGATGGCCAACGACGACGAGCTCAGGGACGCGGTGGTGGACGCGGCGGGGCGGGCCGGTGAGGCGATGTGGCCGATGCCCCTGCCCACAGAACTCCGCAAGGGCCTGGAGTCGTCCGTCGCTGACCTCACCAACGTGGCCCCGGACCGCAACGGGGGGATGCTGGTGGCCGGGCTGTTCCTGCGTGAGTTCGTGCCACCGGGGGTGCGCTGGGCGCACCTGGACATCGCCGGGCCGTCGTTCAACGACGGGCCGGCGCACGGCTACACCCCCAAGGGCGGGACCGGGGCTGCGACCCGGACCCTGGTCCAGGTCGCGCAGGACATGGCAGACGGGCGCCTGTAGCAGGGCCGGAGCAGGCGCATAACGCGGAAGAGGATCAAGGAGCGTTCTTGTGGCGGAAAGCAGCGACCGGTACGACATCGTGATCCTCGGCGGGGGCAGCGGTGGCTACGCCTGCGCGCTGAGGGCGGCGGAGCTCGGCAAGCGCGTCCTTCTCATCGAGAAGGACAAGGTCGGTGGCACCTGCTTGCACCGGGGATGCATCCCGACCAAGGCCCTGCTGCACGCGGCGGAGATCGCCGACCAGGCGAACGAGGCCGAGTCGTTCGGCGTCCGGGCCCGTTTCGACGGCATCGACATGGCCGGGGTCAACGCCTACAAGAATAAGGTGGTCGACCGGCTCTGGAAGGGCCTGCAGAGCACGATCGCGAGCCGCCACATCGACGTCGTCTACGGTGACGGCCGGCTGGTCTCACCGACCGCGGCCCGGGTCGGCAACACGGTCTACGAGGGTGCGCACGTGGTGCTGGCGACGGGCTCGGAGGCAAGGAGCCTGCCCGGGCTGCCCATCGACGGCCAGCGGGTCATCACCAGTGACGACGCGCTCAAGCTGGACCGGGTGCCCGGGTCGGTGGTGATCCTCGGCGGCGGGGTCATCGGGGTGGAGTTCGCCAGCGTATGGCGGTCATTCGGCGCCGAGGTGACCATCGTCGAGATGCTCCCCCACCTGCTGCCCCCCGAGGACGAGTCCAGTTCGAAACTGCTGGAGCGCGCCTTCCGCCGGCGCGGGATCGCCTACCAGCTGGGGGCCAGGTTCGAGGGTGTGAAGGAGGCCGCGGACGGCCTGACCGTCACCCTGGAGGGGGGGAAGACCCTCAGCGCCGAGCTGATGCTCGTCGCCGTCGGCCGCGGCCCCGTCTCGGCCGGGCTCGGCTACGAGGAGGCCGGGGTGACGATGGACCGCGGCTTTGTGATCGTGGATGAGTACTGCCGCACCAATGTCCCGACCATCTCCGCGGTCGGCGATCTCACCCCGGGGCTCCAGCTCGCGCACGTCGGCTTCGCCGAGGGGATCCTGGTCGCTGAGCAGGTCAGCGGGCTCGAAGTTACCCCGATCGACTACGACGGGGTGCCGCGGATCACCTACAGCGACCCCGAGGTCGCCTCGGTCGGGATCACCTCGGCCATGGCGGCAGAACGCGGCATCGAGACCACCGAGTTCACCTACAACCTCGGCGGGAACGGCAAGAGCGTCATCCTGCAGACCCAGGGAGCGGCCAAGGTCATCGCCACGGCGGGCGGCCCCGCGGGCACGCCAGGGCCGGTGCTCGGCATCCATCTGGTCGGCGCCCGGGTCGGCGAGCTCATCGCCGAGGGCCAGCTCATCTACAACTGGGAGGCACTGCCATCGGAGGTGGCGCAGCTCATCCACCCGCACCCCACCCAGTCGGAGGCCATCGGCGAGGCACACCTGGCGCTCGCCGGAAAACCCCTCCACGTGCATGCGTGACCGGGGGCGCGCTCACGCCGAAACCCCCCGCCGGGTACCCACGATTGCCGGATAACGAAGGAGTCACCCAAAGCCATGTCGGTCTCCGTATCCATGCCCCAGCTGGGCGAGAGCGTCACCGAGGGCACCGTCACGCGCTGGCTCAAGAAAGAAGGCGAGCGGGTGGAGGCCGATGAGCCGCTCCTCGAGGTCTCCACGGACAAGGTTGACACCGAGATACCGTCGCCGGTGTCCGGCATCTTGCGCGGCATCACGGTCGCCGAGGACGAGACCGTGGCCGTCGGCGCCGAACTCGCGGTGATCGACGAGACAGCCGACGCGTCAGCCGGGGCACCCGCCGAGGCCGGCCCCGGGCAGGCGCCTGCCGCCGGGGCCGTGCCGGAGTACCCGCCAGCCCAGGCCGACCAGGCACCCCCCACCCAGGCCGCGCCGGAATACCCGCCCGCCCAGGAATACCCGCCACCCGCCCAGGCACTCCCCGCCGAGGCCGTGCCGGAATACCCGCCCGCGGCCGAGGTCGGCCAGGCACCTCCCGCCGAGGCCGGCCAGGCAGCCCCTGCCGAGGCCGCGCCGGAATACCCGCCCGCGGCCCAGGCAGGCCAGGAGTTCACGCAGCCGGCCCAGGCAGGGCAGGAGTACCCGCAGCCGGCCCAGGCAGGCCAGGAGTACCCACCGGCCCAGCCGGGCGCCGGGCCCGGCCCCGGTTATGAGCCAGCCGGCCAGCCCACCCGGCCGTCGCTGTTCGCGCCCGTGCCGCCGACGGAGCAGGCCCCTCCTGCCGCACCTACGGCTGACGCGACCGCGCCCGCCCCAGCGGCCGACGCCGCCCCGGCCGACGTCACCTCAGCCGACGCCGGCCCGGCGGCCGATGGCGGCGCCCCAGCGGCCGAGGCCCCGGTCCCACCGGCCGCGCCCGCCGCGACCGTGCCAGCCCCGCCAGCCGCGCCGGCCTCGGAGCCCGCCACACCATCGCTGGTCACGGCCAACGGCCCCTACGTGACCCCACTCGTCCGCAAGCTCGCCGCCGAGCATGGCGTGGACCTTGCCGCCGTGACCGGCAGCGGCGTCGGCGGCCGCATCCGCAAGCAGGACGTGCTGGAAGCCGCGAGGGCGGGGCGGGAGCCGGCGCCCGCCGCCGCGGCCCCGGCCCCAGCAGCGCCCGCCGCCGCGGCGTCCCCCAGCATCGGGCCGGCCACGGCCACGCCACCGGCGCCCGGCAGCACCGCCCCGGCGGCGCCGGCGCGGGCCATCGTCCCGTCCAGCCTGCGCGGCACCACGGAGCGGATGTCCCGCGCCCGCCAGCTCATCGCCCGGCGCATGGTCGAGTCGCTGCAGACCTCGGCCCAGCTCACCACCGTGGTCGAGGCCGATGTCACGCTGATCGCACGGCTGCGGGAACGCGCCAAGGCCGACTTCGAGGCCCGTGAGGGGGTGAAGCTGTCCTTCCTGCCGTTCTTCGCACTCGCCGCGGTGGAGGCGCTGAAGGTGCACCCACGGCTGAACGCGCTCATCGACGCCGAGGCAGGCCAGGTGACCTACCACGACGCCGAGCACCTCGGCATCGCGGTGGACACCGACCGGGGCCTGATGGTGCCCGTCATCCAGAACGCCGGCGACCTCAACATCGGTGGGCTCGCCAAGAAGATCGCCGATCTGGCGGCGCGGACGAGGGCCGGGCAGGTCAGCCCCGACGACCTGGCCGGCGGCACGTTCACGCTCACCAACACCGGCAGCCGGGGAGCGTTGTTCGACACGCCGATCATCAACCAGCCGCAGGTGGCGATCCTGGGCACCGGCGCGGTGGTGAAGCGGGCCGTGGTCATGGAGGATCCCGCGCTGGGTGAAGTGATCGCTGCGCGCTCCATGGTCTACCTGGCGCTCACCTACGACCACCGGCTTGTCGACGGCGCCGACGCCGCCCGCTTCCTGGCCACGGTGAAGGACCGGCTGGAGGAAGGCGCTTTCGAGGCCGAACTCGGGCTCTGACCGCCGGGCGCGGGCCAATCACGGGGGCGGGCGCCCGGGCAGAGCGGATCAAGGAGTCTGTCATGGGGGGCATGAGGATCGCGGTGACCGGGGCGTCGGGCCTGATCGGGTCCGCCCTGGTGACCGTCCTGCGTACCGGCGGCCACCGGGTGGTCCGGCTGGTCCGCCAGGCACCGGCCGGCGCGGACGAGATCGCGTGGGATCCACGCGCGCCCGCGGGCGGGCTCGGCCCCGGCGCCCTGGACGGCCTCGACGCCGTCATCCACCTGGCCGGGGCTGGCGTGGCCGACCGGCGCTGGACCGCCGCCTACAAGGAAGAGATCCGGGCAAGCCGGGTCCTGGGCACCCAGGCACTGGTCAGTGCGCTGGCAGCGGCGGGCACGCCGCCTTCCGTTTTGCTGTCAGGTTCTGCCATCGGCTGGTACGGGGACACCGGCGGCCGCGAGGTGGATGAATCCGCTCCGGCTGGCTCCGGTTTCCTGGCCGGCGTGGTCACACAGTGGGAGGCGGCGGCACGCAAGGCGGAGGAGGCCGGCATCCGCGTGGTCACGATGCGCACCGGCATCGTGCTGTCGCGGCGCGGCGGGGTCCTGGCCCGGATGCTGCTGCCGTTCCAGCTCGGCCTGGGCGCCCGGATGGGACCGGGCAGCCAGGTGATGAGCTGGATCACCCTGGCGGACTACGGCGCGATCGTCGGCTTCCTGCTCGCCCATCCGGAGATCTCGGGACCGGTGAACCTCACCACGCCCAACCCGGTCACCAACGCCGAGTTCACCTCGGCCCTGGCCTCGGCGCTGCACCGTCCCGGGCTGCTGTTCCTGCCGGAGCCGGTGCTCAAGCTCGCGCTCGGCGGTGTCAGCAGCGACATACTCGCCAGCGCGCGGGTGATCCCCCGGCGCCTGGAAGCGGAGGGCTACCAGTTCCGGTTCCCCGGCCTGGCCGGGGCGCTGGCGTCGGAACTGGCCGGCTAGCCGCGCGGCAGCCGCTGCGACGAGGTTCCGGGCGGACGTTACGCGTCCTGCTCCTGTGCCGCCCGCCTGCAGGGCTCCGGCGCGGTCCCGCTCTGGCGCCCGGCCGGCTGCCGGAACAGGTCGCGGTAGCCATCCCCGGCCGAATACTCACCGAACAGCGGTACCTTCCAGAACGGAGGCAGCGGGCCGGAGTTGCCTTCCAGCGCGTCGAGCCGGCTGAACGTGAGCCGCAGCAGCCGCCGGGCGCCGGTCAGCGCCATCACCGCCAGCGGTAGCTCGACCAGCAGGGCCAGCAGCAGGCTGAGCGCGAAACCGCGGGTGGCGTAGTCCAGGGTGGTGTCGAACCACGCGTCACATATGAGCAGGATCGCCAGCACCACCAGGCACAGGATGAGCACCTGGCGCCGCCGCCACGCCGCCCAGGCGGTGGCCGTGAAGGCAAGCAGCAGCACCGCGTCGAACCCGACCCAGGCAGCGCTCCAGCCGCCGGCCCGGTAGCGGAGGGGCAGGGTGACCGCGAGCACGCCGATCCACGCCGCGAGGCCAAGCGCGCAGGCCAGGGCCGCCGCGATCAGGAGCCGGCGCCGCCACGTGCCGTGGGTCAGGGCCATACGCGGGTCAATGGTCAGGCGGGGGCCGTCCATCGCGGCCAGCGTCCGGGCGAGCCTGGCACGTTCGGGCCGGCTCATCCGCCTCAGCTCAGCCTCTTCGAACACCGGTCAAACCTCCTGTTCGACGTCAGCCAATGTCATTCCCCGCATGAGCTGACAAATATCTCCCGGTGCCGCCAGGCCGGGACAAGCCGCCGGGGCCGATAAGCTGACGGCGTGAATGGCGAGCTCATATTTGCCCGGGCAGGCTTCGGCGCCAGCGCAGTCCCCTATCTCGAAGGCTGGGATCTCCAGCAGCGCCTGCACGGACAGCGTGTGAGCGGGGACATTCCCGACACGTGCCTGCTGCTGGAGCACCGGCCGGTGTACACAGCCGGACGGCGGACCAGCCAGCTCGACCGCCCGCTCAGCGACCCCGGCATCCCGGTGATCGACGTGGACCGCGGCGGCAAGATCACCTGGCACGGGCCGGGACAGCTCGTCGGCTACCCGATCGTCGCGCTCACCGAACCGGTCGATGTGATCGCCTACGTCCGCGCCATCGAGGGGGCACTGATCCGTGCCTGCGCCGAGGCCGGTGTGGTCACCACCCGCGTGGAGGGCCGGAGCGGGGTGTGGATCACCGGCGGCCGCGGCCCTGGCGGCGCGCTCGACCGCAAGGTGGCGGCCATCGGCATCCGGGTCTCGCGCGGGGTCACGATGCACGGTTTCGCGCTCAACTGCGACTGCGACCTCGGCTGGTTCGACCGCATCGTGCCCTGCGGCATCCGGGACGCCGAAGTGACCAGCCTGTCCGTCGAGACCGGCCGCACCGTCACCGTCACGGACATGCTGGCGACCGTGGAACGGCATCTCGCCGATGTTCTCGGCGCGACGATGTGGTACAGCACCGAGGGCACGGACCCGGTTGCCGCCGGCGTTGGCCTGCGTCCCGCCGAAGTGAGCTAGTCCCGGCGGTCAGCACGCATCAGGCCGTTCCGGCCGGGGCCTGGTGAGCCAGCCGCGCGAGGTGATCGCCCAGCCCGCTGGCCGGGACGGCGTCCTGCGCGCCGCTGGTCATGTCGCGGACGGTGACGGTGCCTGCCTCCTCCTCCACGCCGCCATAGATCAGCGCCCAGCGCGCCCCCTGGTCGCTAGCCCACTTGAGCTGGCGGCCGAGCTTGCCGGACGACCCCAGGTAGACGCTGGCGCGCAGCCCGGCCGACCGGGCCGCCGCGGCGAACCCGAAGCTGCGCACCGCGTAGCGCTGGTCCATGACCGTGACCGCCACGTCCAGCCTGCTGTGGCTTTCCGCCTCCGGCGGCAGCATGAGCAGGATGCGCTCGATGCCCAGCGAGCCGCCGGTCGCAGGCACGTCCGGGCCGCCGAGCTGCTCGATCAGATGGTCGTAACGCCCGCCACCAGCGATCGAGCCCGGTACGCCGTCGGCCAGCACCTCCCAGATCGGCCCGGTGTAGTAGCTCAGGCCGCGCACCATCCGGGGCGCGAACCCCACCCGCCCGGCCGGCATCTGCCCGGCAAGCAGGGACAGCACGGCGTCCACCTCGGCCAGCCCGGCGGAGCCTTCCTCGCTGGACTTGAGCGCATCGGAGATCCGTCCTGCCGCGTCTTCAGATGTCATCGCGGTCACGAGTTCGGCGGCAGTCGCCTCCGGCAGCCCGCGGCCGGTAAGTTCGGCGATGACCTGGGCCGGTGCGAGCTTGTCCAGCTTGTCGAGCGTGATCAGGACGCCGGCTCCGGCCTCGGGCGGGACAGCGAAGGCCTCAAGCAGGCCGGCGAGCACGCGGCGGGAGTTGAGCGAGAAGCGGAAGCCCCCGATGCCCAGCCCGGTGAGCACGTCGTGCACCGCGCAGATTACTTCCGCGTCGGCGAGCGGCGACCCGGAGCCGAGTGTGTCGAGGTCGCACTGGGTGAACTCGCGGTAGCGGCCCCGCCCAGGGCGGTCCGCCCGCCACACCGGCCCCATCGCGTATCGCTTGTACGGAGCCGGCAGCTGGCTGCCGTAGGCCGCGGCCACCCGCGCCAGCGGCACGGTCAGGTCATAACGCAGGGCCAGATCGGCCTCGCCGGTTCCCTCGTGCTCACCGCGCCGCAAGATCTTGAAGATGAGCTTGTCGCCGTCCTCGCCGTACTTGCCCATGAGCACATCGAGCCGCTCGAAAGCCGGGGTGGCGAGCGCCTCGAACCCGTAGCGCGAGAACACCGACCGGATGTGCGCGAACACCCGCTCCCGGGTCTCGAACTCGCGGGCAAGGAAGTCACGGGTCCCCGAGGGGGGATCGAACTGCGTTGGCATGCGCCTATGCTCCCCGACCGGACGGGTTCCCGTCACATCGGTTTCCCGGCCCGGCTCACGCCATGGGGTTACCGCTGCTCGCGGGCGGCCTGGATGGCGGCTAGGGCGGCGGTGATGCTCGCCTCGGTGGCCTCCTTGCCGATACCGAGCCCGGCCAGCACGCCGGTGCCGTCTTCGAGTTCCAGCAGGGCGAGCAGGATGTGCTCGGTCCCGACGTAGTTGTGGCCCATCCGCAGCGCCTGCCGGAACGTGAGCTCCAGTGTCTTCCGTGCCCGCTGGTCGAACGGGATGAGCGCTGGCACCTCGGCGGCCGCTGGCGGGAGGGAGGTGGTCACGGCCTGCCGGACGGTTTCCAGCGGCACGCCCTGCCCGACGATCACCCTGGCGGCGAGCGCGTCCGGCTCGGCCAGCAGCCCGAGCACCAAGTGCGCCGGGCCGATCTGGTCATTGCCCGCCGCGTGGGCCTCGTTCTGGGCCGAGATCACCACGTTCCTCGCCCGCTCGGTGAACCGGCTGAATCCCTCGGTGAACCGGCTGAATCCCTCCCTGGGGTCGAGATCCGCCGGGCCGCCCGGGTCCTTCCTGACGAAACGCTTCTGGGCTGCTTGCTTGGTGACCCCCATGCTCCGGCCGATGTCCGTCCAGGACGCGCCCGACCGTCGTGCCTGGTCCACGAAGTGGCCGATCAGATGGTCGGCTACCTCGCCGAGATGATCGGCGGCGATGACCGCGTGGTGGCATGCTCTAACGACTGTTGGTGTTGATGCAGACCGACGCCACAGCCCAAGGAGCTTTCCTTGTCCCCGCTGCAGACCAGCGAGACCTCACCCCTTGCCGCGCCCGCGGGGCAGCTGCCAGCGACGGCTGGTATGCAGCGGCCGCCGGACCTGCCCCGGTACACGCTGCGGCTGGCTTCCGGTTTGCAGGCAGTGATCGCAGCCGGTGACGGCCTTGCCATGGTCGCCCTGGCCAGCCGCGTCTATCAGGGCTCGCACGCCTCCTGGGCGGTCGCCGCGGTGTTCCTCGCGATCACCATCCCCATCACCGCGCTCGCGCCCCTCGCCGGGCTGCTGCTCGACCGGCTTCCGGCCCGTCCGGTGCTGGTCGCGGCGGCCGCGGCGCAGGCGGTGGTGGCCCTCACCCTCATCGGGGTCTCCGGCATCGGACCGGTGCTGGTGCTGGCCGCCGGGTTCGGCGTCTGCGCCGCCGTGCTGCAGCCGGGGCTCGGCGCCATCGTGCCCCAGCTGGTCGGCCCGGCGGACCCGGCCGACCCGGCGGACCCGGCGCACCAGGCGGCGGTGACCAGGGCGAACGGGTACCTCCAGGCTGCCACGTGGGGCGGCTTCACGGTCGGGCCGCTGCTGGCCGCCGCGCTCATCGCGGCCGGGGGCACCGGGCTGGCACTGGCGGGGGTGGCCGGCGTTTACGCGCTCGGGACGGCCGGGCTGCAGGTGCTGCCGCTGGCGCCGCGGGCCGCGGCAGGGGGCCCGGCGGACCTGGGCAAGGACGGCTTCGTCTCGCAGCTGACCGCCGGGCTGCGGTTCCTCCGGGACGACGCCGACGCCGGGCTGCTCGTGCTGGTGGTCGGCGTCATGGTGGCGTTCGCGAACATGGCCGTCGTGGTGGAGGTCGCCTTCGCCGAGACCGTGCTGCGGGCCGGGCCGACCGGGTACTCCGTGCTGGTCGCCGCGTGGACCGCCGGGATGCTGGCGGGAACGCTGGCGGGCGGGCGGCTGCCCGGGCGCTGGCTCGTGGTCACGACGCTCGCCGGGACGCTCGCCACCGGGCTGGGCGTGGCGCTGGCGGGGGCCGCGGCTTCCCTCTGGCAGGCGGCCGCCGCCTACGCCTTCGGCGGGCTGGCCAACGGCATGGAAGTGGTGGCGACCCGCAGCTTCCTCAACCAGCGGGCGCCGGCCCAGGTTGCCGGGCGGGTGTTCGCGGTGTACTCCGGGGTGCTGTTCGGGGCGGCTTCGCTCGGCATGGCGGCCGCCGGTGGCCTGCTCAGCTCGCTGAACCCGCGCCTGGTGCTGTTCCTGGCCGGCGGGGGCGGGCTGGCCGCCGCCGCGGTGGGCTGCCTGTACTACGCATGGCGCCGCGTCCGCGCGGCACGTCCCGGGCGGGCCGCGCCACTCGCTATCAGCGGACCGGCGCCGGAGACACCGGATCGGCGGCGGTTCAGTTCCGCCAGCGGCGGGCAGCCGCCCAGCGGCCAGCCTGGCCGACCAGATCCAGGATGAGGTCGCTCTTCGCCTCGGTATAGGCGAGGCCGCCGTCCTGCCGGCGCAGGCCGGCCAGCCAGCCGGCCCCCGCCGTCACGACCACGACGATCCCCGCGGCCAGGAACACCGGGCGCGGGTCACCGCCCAGCGCGGACGTGGCCGTGCCGGCGATCACCACCCCGAGCGGGTCCACCGCCAGGAAGAGCACCCGGACACCGCTGGTGACCCGGCCCAGCATCGGCTGCGGGACGATTCGCTGCCGCTGCGTGCGGTTCACCAGGCTCGCCACCACCAGCGCCCACGAGTAGCCGAAGTTCGCCGCCGCCAGCAGCGGCGCCGACCCGGCCACGCTCATCACGGCGATGGCGGCCCCGGCGGCCGCGATGGTGGCCACCACCAGGCGGATCTCACCGACCCAGCCCGCCAGCCGGGAGGCGCTGAGCGTGCCGGCGATCCCGCCCGCGCCGCCCGCCGCCACCACCACCGCGACCAGGCCCGGGGTGAGCGCGAGCGTGTCCCGGGCGAAGAAGATGATGAGCTTCTCGACCGACAGGCACAGGTTCACCACCATCTGGACCACGGTCAAGATCACCAGGATCCGGACCGAGAGCAGGTACCGCAGACCCGCCCGCAGCTCCGTGCCGATGCCGCGCAGGCTCTGACGGCGACGCGTGGCCCGCGGACCCGGCCGCCACCGGCCCACCGCGAGCAGGGACAGTAGTGACACTACGAAGGTCAGCGCGTCGGCCAGCAGCGCGAGACGGATGCTGCCGACCGCGGCGAGCACGCCCACCACCGTCGGCCCGGCCACGAGCGACAGCTGGTTCGCCAGTTCGAGGACGGAGTTCGCGCGGATGAGCCCGGCCGCCGGGAAGAGCTCCTTCACGACCACCACCAGCGCGGTCTGGAAGAAGACCGAGCATGCGCCGGCTGCGAACGCGATGACCAGCACCAGCCACACCGTCAGCAGCCCCGCGGTGGCACAGACGAACAGCGCCGCGAACAGCGCGGCGCGCAGCGCGTCGGTCAGCACCAGGACCCGCCAGGGGTTCACCCGGTCAACCAGCACGCCGGCCGGCAGGCCGACCACCAGGTAGCCGACCGTCACCGACGCGGCGGACAGCGCCGAGATCAGCGGGCTGCGGCTCAGGTCCAGCACCAGCAGCGGGACCGCGAGCACGGCCAGGCCGTCGCCGAGCAGCGAAACCGCCTGCCCGGACAGGAAGACCTCACGCTGCCACGGCGCCCCGGCCGGCCGGGCAGCCTCGCCGCCGGCGCTCAGCACCGGCTCACCCGGCATCCGGGCAGCGCGGGGGTCTCCGGGGGGAAGGTCCCCGGCACCGGCGGGCTGCCAGGCCGCGCGGGCCGGCTACCGGTGACCGTTCGCCGGGCGGATCCTGACCGCCGTGCCGTAGGCGCAGATCTCCTGGCCGGCCTGGAACTCGCTGGCGTCGAAGCGCATGGCGAGCACCGCGTCGGCGCCCTTGGCCGCTGCGGCCTCGACCAGCCGCTCCTGCGCGTGCAGCCGGGTCTCGACCAGCGTCTTGGTCATTCCCTTCAGTTCGCCACCGACCAGCGACTTGAAGCCGACGCCGAGCTGAGAACCCACGTTCCGGGACCGCACGGTGATGCCGAACACCTCCCCCAGCACCTCGGTGATCTCATATCCGGGCAAGTCGTTCATCGTGCTGAGAATCATCTGGACATCCCTTCCACCGCCTGCTCGCCGGTGATGCTCCGCCAGCCCGTGGACCGGGACGTACCCTGGAGCCGTGGTACTCGCACCTGAGGGGCGCAGGCTGCTCCGCCTCGAAGCCCGCAACAGCCAGACGCCCATCGAGCGCAAGCCGCCGTGGATCAGGACCCGGTTGCGGACCGGCCCGGAATATACCGAACTGAAGGACCTGGTGCGGCGCCAGGGTCTGCACACCGTGTGCGAGGAGGCGGGCTGCCCCAACATCTTCGAATGCTGGGAAGACCGGGAGGCGACGTTCCTGATCGGCGGCGACGCGTGCACCAGGCGGTGCGACTTCTGCCAGATCGCCTCCGGGAAGCCCGACCCGCTCGACACCGACGAGCCGCGCCGGGTCGCCGCGTCCGTGGCGGCGATGGGCCTGCGCTACGCGACGGTCACCGGCGTGGCCCGCGACGACCTGCCCGACGGCGGCGCCTGGCTGTACGCGCAGACCTGTGACGAGATCCACGCGGCCGTGCCCGGCTGCGGGGTCGAGCTTCTGATCCCCGACTTCAACGCCGACCCGGCACGGCTCGGCGAGGTGTTCGCCGCCCGCCCGGAGGTGCTCGCCCACAACATCGAGACCGTGCCGCGCATCTTCCGGCGGATCAGGCCCGGCTTCCGGTACGGCCGGTCGCTGGAGGTGCTGGGCATGGCACGGGCGGCGGGCCTGGTCACCAAGTCCAACCTGATCCTCGGCCTCGGCGAGGAGCCAGCCGAGATCAGCCGGGCCATGGCCGATCTGCGGGCCGCCGGGTGCGAGCTGCTCACCATCACCCAGTACCTGCGCCCGTCCGTCCTCCACCACCCGGTGGTGCGGTGGGTGGACCCCGCCGAGTTCGGGCAACTCCGCGAGGAGGCACTCGGCCTCGGCTTCGCGGGCGTGATGTCCGGGCCACTGGTCCGGTCCTCCTACCGCGCGGGCAGGCTGCACGCCGAGGCGACGGCGCGGCGCGGCGCCGCCGGCACCGGGCCGATCGTGACGGCGGCCACGGCGGACAGCGCACCCGCAGCCGGCTGAGGATCGGGCCGCCAGGTCAGTGTCGCCCGGCGGCGGTTTCCCACATGCGCCTGCAAGCTCGTATCCTGCCCTCCATGGCGTACAAGCCCGCAGGCGCGGCGAACCGGAAGGACGGCGCGGATCCGGCCGCGGCCGGCCGTATCAAGCAGATCCGCATGGTGGCCGGGATCATCCGCAAGACCAATCCGCGGGCGCTGCCGCTCGTGGCCCTGGCCGGGATCGGCGTGATCGCAGTCTTCGTCCTCGTCGGTATCTTCACCGGCCTGCTGGCGCTGCTGATCCCGCTTGGCGTGCTCAGCGGCCTGATGGTGGCGATGATCCTGTTCGGCCGGTTCGCCCAGTCCGCCCAGTACGCGGCGGTTGAGGGCCAGCCTGGCGCGGCCGCCGCGATCATGCAGAGCATGCGCGGCGGCTGGACCGTTACCCCGGCGGTGGCGGCCAACCGCAACATGGATGTCGTGCACCGGGCGGTCGGCAAGCCAGGTGTTGTCCTGGTAGGTGAGGGCTCACCCAACCGTCTGGGCAGCCTGCTCGCTGCGGAGAAGAAACGCGTGTCCAGGGTCGCCTACGATGTGCCCATCTATGACCTGCAGGTGGGCGACGAGGAAGGGCAGATCCCCGTCCGGAAGCTGCAGCGCAAGCTCATGCGGCTGCCGCGCAACCTGAAGGGCCCGGCGGTCGCCGACCTCAACTTCCGGCTCAAGGCCCTGCCCCAGTCGCTCCAGGCGCCGAAAGGCCCGATGCCCCGCGGCGGCCGGATGCCGAAACCGCCACGCCCCAAACTCCGTTAGCCCTCCGCGCGCCGCCCCGACGCCACCGAGCCCCGGAGACACGAGGCGCACATTATCTGAGCCGGGACCTGCTCAATCATGATGTGGTGGGTTGCATGCGCGATATGCAGCGAGCCCGCCACGGCGATCACGAAAGCCGCCCGCCAGGAGGGGAAAGGCCGATGCCGCACACCAGCGATATCCGGGTGCTGGGCTACGAGCCGTTGCTGGCACCGGCGGCGCTGCTAGCGGAACTGCCCCTGGGCGCCCGGGCGGCAGAGCATGTTGAACGGTCCCGGGCGGAGGTACGCGCGGTGCTGACGGGTACCGACGACCGGCTGCTCGTGGTGGCCGGGCCCTGCTCGGTACACGACCCGGCGGCGGCCCTGGAGTACGCGGAGCGGCTGGCCGTCCTGGCCCGGTCCCTCCGGGAAGATCTGCTGATCGTGATGCGGGTGTACTTCGAGAAGCCGCGCACGGTGACCGGGTGGAAAGGGCTCATCAATGACCCCGGCCTGGACGGCAGCCATGACGTCCACCGCGGCTTGCTGGCGGCACGGCGGCTGCTGCTGGACATCGTGGGGCTGGGCCTGCCGGTTGGCTGCGAGTGGCTCGACCCGATCACCCCGCAGTACATCGCCGACACCGTCGCCTGGGGTGCGATCGGCGCCCGGACGACCGAGAGCCAGGTGCACCGCCAGCTTGCCTCGGGACTGTCCATGCCGGTCGGCTTCAAGAACGGCACCGACGGGGATGTCCAGGTCGCGGTGGATGCCTGCCTGGCCGCGGCGGCCGGCCACACGTTCTTCGGGGTCACCCTGGCCGGGGCGGCGGCGGTGGTGACCACGGCGGGCAATCCCGACTGCCATGTCATCCTGCGGGGCGGCAGGTCGGGGCCGAACTACCAGGCCGGCCAGGTGGGACAGGCGCTGGCGGCGATTACGGGGGCCGGGCTGCCCCGCCGGGTCATGGTGGATGCCAGCCACGGCAACAGCGGCAAGGACCATCGCCGCCAGCCGGCGGTGGCCGCCGCGCTGGCGGACCAGGTCGCCGGGGGCGAGCAGGGCCTCGTCGGGGTGATGCTGGAGAGCTTCCTCCGGGAAGGCAGGCAGGAACCGGGCGAGCCCGTGCGGCTGGTGTACGGCCAGAGCATCACCGATGCCTGCATGGACGTGGACACCACCGCCGGGGTGCTCGGCGAGCTTGCGGACGCCGCCTCCCGGCGCCGCGCCACTGCTCCCCCCGGCCGCGACGCCGCACTTCTCCGGTGAGCCGCGTCAGGTCCTGATCACGACGGTGTTGGCGGCACGGTCGTGCAACCCGCGCAGATCGCGATCGGTGATGAGCGGCGGCAGGACCGCGAGCAGCAGCAATGTGCGGACCAGCGCCCAGACGAACCCGACCGGCCGGCCATCCACCCGTGCCACCCGGATGCCCAGTATCCGCTTGCCCACGGTGAACCCGGTGAGGGCTGTGAGCAGGTACGTCTCGACGGCGAAAACCGGCAGCGTCCACCACCGCGAGTGAAAGGCGGCAAGGGCGATCAGCGTGCACAGCACCCAGTCGATGAGCAGGGCCAGCAGCCGACGGCCGATGCTGGCGACCGAGCCCCTGCCTTGCTCAGGCAGCCCGAGCTGCTCTCCCGGGAAGTTGCCCGCCGCCCCACCGGGATCCGGCGTGCCGCCCAGCCAGGATCCAGCCCTCCGCCGTTCCGCCACGCCCCCACGGTATCCCGGCCTGAACGCGGACGTGACCAGGGCCTGTCGCGACGGCGCGGCGGCGGTCTGTGCTGACGTTTACTCTGCGGCTGGCTCTCTGGGCACAATCAGCACCGGCCGTCGGGCCGAGTGCAGCAGCCGGTGCGAGACGCTGCCGAAGCGGAGATGCGGCATGTCCGTGCGGCCACTCGTGCCCAGGACGACAATTCTGGCGTCATGCTCATCCGCGGCAGCCAGGATATTCGCGGCGATGTGCCCGAACTGAGCTTCGCGGATTTCACCATCGGCGGAGATTCCAGCGCCTTTCAGGTCGGCCACGACTTCAGCGACGACGCGCTCCCCCTCGCCCTCGCCGCAATCCACTTGCATCCGTCCCCAGCGGCCGACAGCGAATTCGTGGACGTGCAATACGATGACGTTGTCGCCACTGTCACGGCACAACTCGCGCGTCATTCCCGCGGCGGCTGACACGTGCCCGCTCGTGTCCACAGCCAGCACAATGGTCTTATTCATCACTCCTCCTGGGGGTGTATACCTCCATGATCTTCGCTTGCTGACCTGCGGCGCAAGACCATAGGTCCTGACGAGCCGGGATGATCGTCCCCGGCCACGGCGCCGGCCCCAGGCGGCCAGATGCTGGTGTGCCTGGGGCTGCTCACGCCGCCGCCCCGCCCGGCCGGGGCGGCGGCCGGCATCCCGTAACACGCGTGAAACACTTGGGACACGGGTCGGAAACCGCAAGCGCCTAACGTCCAAGGCGGTCCTGCGGCAGGCACACCCCCGTGCGCAAGGGACAGGGCCGCACCGCCCAGGGAGGGTTGATGTTCACGAACGCCGACGAGGTATTGAAGTTCATCGGCGACCAGAAGGTGGAGTTCGTCGATGTCCGGTTCTGCGATCTCCCGGGCACCGTCCAGCACTTCACCGTGCCGGTGGAGAACTTCGACGAGAAGGTCTTCACCGACGGGCTGATGTTCGACGGCTCCTCGATCCGCGGGTTCCAGCAGATCCACGAGTCCGACATGCTCCTTATGCCCGACCCTGCCACCGCCCTGCTCGACCCGTTCCGGCAGCACCCGACGCTGGACATCACCTTCTTTGTCCACGACCCGCTGACCGGTGAGCCCTACACCCGTGACCCGCGCAACATCGCCCGCAAAGCACAGGACTTCCTTCTCGGCACAGGGATCGCGGACACCGTCTACTTCGGCCCCGAGGCGGAGTTCTATATCTTCGACTCGGCGCGGTTCGCCACCGGGCCGAACGAGGGCTACTACCACCTCGACTCCATCGAAGGCGCGTGGAACACCGGGCGCGACGAGGACGGCGGCAACCTCGGCTACAAGCCCCGGTACAAGGGCGGCTACTTCCCCGTCCCGCCGATGGACCACTACACCGACCTGCGCTCGGAAATGGTCCGCATGCTCCTCAAGTGCGGCATCGGCGTGGAGATGCAGCACCACGAGGTCGGCACCGCGGGCCAGGCGGAAATCGACATCCGCTTCTCGCCGCTGCTCCACATGGCCGACAACCTGATGAACTACAAGTACATCGTCAAGAGCGTGGCACGGGCGGCCGGCAAGACCGTGACCTTCATGCCCAAACCGCTGTTCGGGGACAACGGCTCCGGCATGCACTGCCACCAGAGCCTGTGGAAGGACGGCGTGCCGCTCTTCTACGACGAGGTCGGGTACGCGGGGCTGTCCGACGTCGGCCGGTACTACGTCGGGGGGCTGCTCAGGCACGCGCCCTCGCTGCTGGCCTTCACCAACCCGACGGTCAACTCCTACCACCGGCTGGTGCCCGGCTTCGAGGCGCCGGTCAACCTGGTGTACTCGCAGCGGAACCGGTCCGCCTGTGTGCGGATCCCGATCACGGGCTCCAACCCCAAGGCCAAGCGGCTGGAGTTCCGGGTCCCGGACCCTTCCTGCAACCCCTATCTGGCGTTCTCGGCCATGCTCATGGCGGGCATCGACGGCATCCGCAACAAGATCGAGCCGCCGGAGCCGGTTGACAAGGACCTGTACGAGCTGCCGCCGGATGAGGCGCTGGCCATCCCGCAGGTTCCCGGCTCACTGGAGAAGGTGCTGGACACGCTGGAGGCGGACCACGACTACCTGGTCGACGGCGGGGTGTTCACCCCGGACCTGATCGAGACCTGGCTGGATTACAAGCGGGCCAACGAACTCGACCCGATCCGGCTCCGCCCGCATCCGCATGAGTTCGAGCTCTACTACGACGTCTAGGCAAGCCCGGCTGAATCCGGGCACACCGTGCTGGGGCCGGGCCGGTGCGCCGGCTGCGGGCGGGCCGGTCAGCGATGGCCGGACAGGGCCGCCTCGGGCACCGGCCCGCCAGGCGCCGGCCCGGCGGGCACGTTCTGCGGCCTGCGCGCAGGCTCCGGCATGCGCGCAGGCCGCGGCACCATGGCGCGCTCACCGGATCCGGCAGGCGCGCCGGCCCGCAGGTAGGCCGGCGCGGGCGCCTCGATGGCCAGCGGCCGCCGCGCGGGGATGGCGGGCCGGGCAGCGGCCGGCACCGCCGGGCGCCGCCCGGCGGCCAGCTGCGGCGGCCGCAGGGGCCAGGTCACCACGCCCCTGGTCCGGCGGAGGATGAGCGCCACCACGATGGTCTGGGCGGCGGCGACGCTGAACACGCCGATAAGGACCGCCGTGAGGAGAGCGCTGATGAACACCGTGGCCATGCTCACGGCTGCCAGGGTCCCGATCACGGCAAGAGCGATGCCGAACCCGCTGGAGGTGGCGCCGCTGCCGCAGCACGCTGATCCGGGTTTGCACATAGGAGATCCTTTCCGCGCCTGTGATCATCCGTTCCATCACCCCCTACCCAGAGGAGGCCCGGCCGGAAGGCAAGATTCGGCTTGCCGGACGGCCAGACCCTGTTGGCCCGGCAGGCCAGAACGGGAGCCCGGCAGGCAGCCGTGTCCGGGCCGGGCTGGGCGCGGCGGTGTCCCGGGCAGGCTGGCGATTCCGCGGGCCGGTATCGGAGGCAGCCGCCGATGATCCTGGCCAGCATGAACCTGCACGGCGGCTGCGGAGCCGATGGGACGCCGTTCGACGTCGTGACCGCGTGCCGTCAGCTGAAGGCCGACATGATCGCGCTGCAGGAGACCTGGCGGCCGGCCAGCCAGCCCGATCCGCTCGCCGCGGCGGCGCGGGAACTCGGCGCCCGGCTCATCCGTGCCGACCTGCTGAGAAATACCGACCTGCGCAGCCTGCACATCGCGCCCGATGCCAGCCCGGGGCAGTGGGGCCTGGCGGTGCTTACCGTGCTGCCCGTGACCGGCTATGAACTGGTGGATCTTGGCAGGTTCTGGGGTGACCCGGCCAGCCGTGCGGCCCAGCTCATCACGGTCACCACACCGACCGGGGAAAGCCTGCGCGTCGCCAACACACATCTGACCCACCTTTTCTTCAGCCCCGTGCAGCTGGTGCGGCTGGCCCGGCGGCTGGCGGCGAGCGCCGTGCCGACCGTGATCACCGGAGACCTCAACATGCCCGGCCCCGTCACCGGCTTGGCCGCTGGCTACTCTCCCGCCGTGCATGGCCGGACCTTCCCGGGCAGCTACCCGCTGGTCCAGCTCGACCACGTGCTCACCGGCCGCGCTGTCCGGGCCGATGACGGGCAGGTCCTGCCCGCCGCCGGTTCCGACCACCTGCCGATCCGGGCGTGCGTGCAGGTCGGGTGACGGCCCACACCGCCGGGCGGGCCCGGTGTTAACATACGCCGGTGGCCATAGGGGGCTCCGACGAGCCGCTCACTGTCCGCGCCGGGGCGGCTGCGGAGGCGATGACTGACCGGCTGACAGCAATGGGCGGCCCGGCCTGGCGGCGGCTCGCGGCCGGGCTCCACCAGGCTGGCGCGGTGGACCGTGCCGTCTACGAAGCGATCGCCTCGGTGCCGACCCCCGAGCTGGACGGGCCGTTCCAGCACCTGTCCCGGGCAGCGGACAAGTCCCGGCTCTGGCTGGCCATCGCGGCTGGCCTCGCCATCGCCGGGGGGCCGGCCGGCCGCCGGGCGGCTATCCGGGGGACGCTGTCCATCGCGGTCACGTCGGCGGTGGTCAACCTGGGCGTCAAGTCCATCTACGCCCGTCGGCGGCCAGACCGCGCTGGTGCTGGCGTGCCCGGCGAACGGTACGTCAGGATGCCGGCCTCGACGTCGTTCCCTTCCGGGCATTCGGCGTCGGCGTTCGCCTTCGCGTCCTCGGTCGGCCGTGACCTGCCGAGGCTGGCGCTAGCGCTGAATTTCCTGGCGGCCGCCGTCGCATACTCCCGAGTCCATACCGGCGTCCACTATCCCGGTGACACCATCGTCGGCGCGGTCATCGGCGCGAGCACCGCGCAGACGCTGGGCACCGTCATCGACCGCCACGTTCCGGCGCTGCGACCCTGACCGCCTATCCGCGCATCCCGAGCGACCCCTCGACGCATTCGCGTGGTCTTTGCTGGGACTGGCGTGGATTCAGCGGCTGGAGAGCAAGGTGCGAAGGGTGATAATGGTGCAGGCGACCTGATTGAAGCGGTGAGCGGGAATGACGGCATGAACACGTTGCCAGGCGAGATCCAGGCCGGGAGCCCGGCCGGCAGCCACCCCGGGGACGGCGAGCAGTTTGCCATACACGTGCGCGGCCTGGTGAAGAGCTACTCCGGCGTGCGCGCCGTGGACGGTGTCGACCTGGCCATCCGCCGCGGTGAGATCTTCGCCCTGCTCGGGCCGAACGGGGCGGGGAAGACCACCACCGTCGAGATCCTGGAGGGGTACCGGGCACGCGACAGCGGCGAAGTGAGCGTGCTCGGGTCCGACCCGGGCAGGCAGCGGGCGCGGCTGAAGAGCCGGATCGGCATCGTTCTGCAGTCCACCGGGGTGGAGCGCTACCTGACGGTCACCGAAACGGTCCGGATGTACGCCGGCTTCTACCCTCATCCCCGGCCGGTCGACGAGGTGATCGACCTGGTCGGCCTGGGAGAAAAGCGGAACTCCCGGGTCAACAAGCTGTCCGGCGGGCAGCAGCGCCGCCTCGACGTGGCGATCGCCCTGGCCGGCAACCCCGAACTGCTCTTCCTCGACGAGCCGACCACCGGGTTCGATCCGTCTGCCCGGCGCGAATCCTGGGAAGTGATCAAGAACCTGGCCACGCTCGGCAAGACGGTCCTGCTGACCACGCATTACATGGACGAGGCGCAATACCTCGCGGACCGCGTGGCGGTGATCTCCGCCGGGCACATCGTCGCCGAGGGCGACCCCGCTACCCTCGCCGACCGGGAACTGGCCCGGGCCCGGATCCGCTACCGCCTGCCCGAGGGCAGCACCCCGCCGGCCGTGGCTGGCCCGGCCAGGGACGACGGTTTCACCGAGTTCGCACCGGACGACGTCACGGTCGCGCTGCACAAGCTCACGGGGTGGGCACTCGACCAGAAGGTCAGCCTGGACGGGCTGGAGGTCACCCGGCCCTCGCTGGAGGACGTCTACCTGTCGCTCACCGCCGAGTCGCCCGGCCAGCCCGACCAGGGCGGCCCTGGCCAGGGAGGCACGGCATGAACGCGGTGGCGATGACCGCAACGCAGGTTCGTTATGTCAATAAATCGTTCTGGCGCAATCCGGCGTCGGCGTTCTTCACCTTCGCGTTCCCGCTCATGTTCCTGGTGATCTTCACCTCCCTGCTCGGGCACGGCACCGTACACATCGGCACCCGGTCGGTGAACACGGCCACCTACTATGTGGCCTCGATGGCGTCCTTCGCGGTGATCACCGCCTGCTACAACAACATCGCGATCCAGACCACCTTCCAGCGCGACGCCGGCGTGCTCAAGCGGACCAACGGGACACCGCTGCCGAGCGGGTCGTTCCTCGGCGCCCGGGTGGTGCACGCCCTGTTCATCTCGGTGATCCTGGTGGTGCTCACCGCGGCGTTCGGCCGGGCTTTCTACAGCGCGGACATCCCCACCGGACTGACCCTGCTGCGGTTCCTTGTCATGCTCGTGGTGGGGGCGGCCTCGTTCTGCGCGCTCGGGCTCGCGACCACCGCCGTGATCCCCAACGCCGACGCCTCGGCCGCGATCGTCAACGCGATCATCCTGCCGCTGCTGTTCCTGTCCGGGATATTCATCCCGTTCGGGGACAACACCCCGGCCTGGATCCTCTGGATCGCCCGGATCTTCCCGGTCAAGCACTTCGCCGACGGGATGCAGGCCGGGTTCCTCGGGACGGCCTTCCACTGGACCGACGTGCTGGTGGTCGCCATCTGGGGCGTGGCCGGGCTGCTGCTGGCCATGCGCTTTTTCAGCTGGGAGCCCCGCACCGGGTGACGGGCGGGCAGCGGTCCCCCGGCCGCCGGAGCGGACGGCGGCGGCCCCGGCCGGGAGAGGCCGGCGGCCTCCCGGCGGTACGCCTGGTAGCGGCACGCACGTACGGGTTGCACACTGGCATTGGCGGTTTCCAGAGCCGGGCGGCGCAGAACGGCGCCCGGCGCGAAGGAGTCAAGACCCGATGATCACGCGAATCCGGATGGACCTCAGGCATCTGTCGCGCTCGGCCGATCCGGGACCGCCCAAGGAGCCGACACCACCTACTCCCCAGCCACCGCCCGCATGGCGGCGCTGGCTGCTCCCCATCGGGATGCTCATCCTGCTGCTGCTGCTGTTCTGGCCCAACCTGCTGCACAGCCATCCCTCGACCCAGTACTCGTTCACCTCGTTCCAGAACAAGGTGGTCGCCGGGGATGTGAAGTCGGTCAAGATCGACAGCAACGGCGCGGTCACCGGCGTCCTCACCAACGGCAAGGACTTCACCAGCCAGATCCCGACCGCGCTCAACCGCAACCCGATCACCGAGCAGCTCACCGCGCACAACGTCCAGATCACCGCGACCCAGGCGGGGGGCTCCTTGCTGGAGACCCTGCTGCCGAGCCTGATCTGGCTGATCCTGATCGTCGGCCTGTTCGTGTGGACGGGCCGGGCGGCCCAGCGGTCGCTGGCCGGGGGGCTCGGCGGCTTCGGCCGGTCGCGGGCCAAGATCATCGAGGCGGAACGGCCTACCACCCGGTTCACCGACGTGGCCGGGTATGACGGGGTCAAGCAGGAGGTCAGCGAGGTGGTGGACTTCCTGCGTGACCCGCTCCGGTACGCGGCGGCGGGCGCGCAGGGCCCGCGCGGCGTGATCATGGTAGGGCCGCCCGGCACCGGCAAGACCCTCATCGCCCGCGCGGTCGCCGGGGAGGCACAGGTGCCGTTCCTGTCGGTGACCGGCTCCGCGTTCGTGGAGATGTTCGTCGGGGTCGGCGCGTCCCGGGTCCGGGACCTGTTCGCCGACGCGCGCCGGCGTGCCCCGTCCATCATCTTCATCGACGAGATCGACGCCATCGGCGGCCGCCGCGGCGGGGCCGCCATCGGCGGCAACGATGAGCGTGAGCAGACGCTGAACCAGCTGCTGTCGGAGATGGACGGTTTCGACCAGACCATGGGGCTGGTGGTGATCGCGGCCACCAACCGGCCCGAGTCGCTCGACCCCGCCCTGCTGCGGCCGGGACGGTTCGACCGGCAGGTGATCGTGCCGCTGCCCAACCAGACGGAGCGAGCCGCGATCCTGGCCGTGCACGCCCGGGGGAAGAAGCTGGGCCCCGACGTGGACCTGTCCATCATCGCCCGCGGCACCCCCGGCTTCTCCGGCGCCGACCTGGCCAACCTGGTGAACGAGGCGGCGATCAACGCGGTCCGGGACAACCGGACCACGCTCACCGCCGGCGACCTCGACGCCGCCAGGGACCGGGTGCTGCTCGGCCGCCGGGAGTCCTCGAACGTGCTGCTGCCTGAGGAGAAGCAGTCGGTGGCCGTGCACGAGTCCGGGCACGCGCTCGTGGCGGCGCTGTGCGAGAACGCGGACCCGGTGTCGAAGGTGACCATCCTGCCCGCCGGCATGGCGCTCGGCGCCACCCACCAGCTTCCCGAAGCCGAACGTCACCTCTACAGCGAGGCGTATCTGACCGACCTGCTCGCGGTGCGGCTGGGCGGGCGGGCCGCCGAGCTGGTCGTGTTCGGGCACGGCTCCACCGGCGCCGCGAACGACCTGTCCGAGGCCACCCAGCTGGCCATCCGGATGGTCCGCGAGTTCGGGCTCTCGCCCGCGCTGGGGCCGGTCGGCTACTCGCCCGAGGGCCCGCAGTACCTCGGCGGCCCGATCCAGGACGGGCTGCGGCGGCCCTACTCCGAGGAGACGCAGCGGGTGGTGGACGAGGAGGTCAGCCGCCTGCTCCGGGAGGCCGAGCAGCGGGCCGTGGCGATGCTGCGCGACCACCGTGACGCCCTGGACTGGCTGGCGGCGCGGCTGGTCGAGCAGGAGACCATCGACGGCAGCGTGGTCCTCGACGTCCTGCAGGAGAAGCGGCAGCTTGTTCCCCGGGCGGGCCGGACCGGCCCGGCCGGCCCCACCCGGCCCGCGTAAGAAGCCCCGCCGGCCGGCCAGGAAGGGCCCCGCCGGCCCCACCCGGCCGGTTCAGTCCCACCGGCCGCGCCCACCCCGCCGGTCCCGCCGGGGTGGGCGTCAGGTGGCGTACCGCCGCTCCGCCTCATGCACCTGGGGCAGGCCGATGAAGTCAAGGAAATCGCCGAACGCGGGCAGCCCGGCCATGGCCGCCGCCGGGGTGCCCGACTGGGCGATCTCCCGCAGTATCGCCCGCATGCCGGCCGTGGCAGCGAGCAGCGTGCTGATCGGGAAGATGACGATCCGGTATCCCAGGCCGGTGAGCCGGGCCAGGCTGACCGGCGGGGTCTTGCCCCCTTCTGCCCAGTTGAACAGCAGCGGCACATCCGGGAAGGCCCGGGCCGCAGCCTGGATTTCCGCCTCGCTGACGAGGGCCTCGATGAACAGCGCGTCGGCCCCGGCTTCGCGGTACATCCGCGCGCGTTCCAGGGCCGGCTCCAGGCCCTCCACGGCCCGTGCATCGGTCCGGGCGATGATCACGAACTCGGGCTGCGCGCGCGCCTCGACCGCTGCCCTCACCTTCGCCACCATCTCCGGCGCCGGGATGACCAGCTTGCCCTCCATGTGACCGCACTTCTTCGGGGCCACCTGGTCCTCGATGTGGATCCCGGCGACCCCCGCCGCCTCGTAGGCCCCGACGGTGCGGATCACGTTCAGCGGGTTGCCGTAGCCGGTGTCGGCATCGGCGATCACCGGGATGTCGACACAGTCGGCGATCCGCCCGGCGCTGGCGGCCATCTCGGTCATGGTCAGCAGGCCGACATCCGGGCGCCCGATCATCGCCGCCGAGGTCCCGAACCCGGTCATGTACACGGCCGGGAAGCCTGCCTCCTCCACCAGCCGGGCCGCCAGCGGATCGAACGCCCCCGGCGCCACGATGGTCTGGCCGGACTCCAGCAGCGCCCGCAGCCGGGCGGCGCCGCCCGGGCGGCGGGTGAGCCGTCCCGTCACCGGGCGCCCACGACCCACCGGCCCGCCTGCGGCGGGCCGATCGCCGTCGCCATCCGCGCCTCCCTCCAGGCTTGCGTGTGCCACCCGCGCGCCATCGCGGGAGGCGCGCCGACGCCCAGCGGGTTAAGCCAGGTCGAACTCGCCGTCCTGGACGCCGAGTATGAATGCGTCCCATTCGGCCGGCGTGAAGATCAGCACCGGGCCGTCCGGCTGCCTGCTGTCGCGCATGGCGATCACGTGGTCGCTGCCTTCCTTCGAGCCAGGAATGAGGGCGATTTCCACACAGGCGCCGTCGTTCCCGCCGCTGGAGGACGACCTGCACCAGGTGGCGCCGGTCAGGTCCATCTCTCGATCGCCTTTCTCGCCAGCTCGGCGGAGGCCCGCGGGGATAGCGCCTCCGCCTTCAGTATGTCGCACAGCAGGGCTGTGCGGGCCACGTCACCCGGGCCGCCCGGCCACCGCCCGGCCCTGCCGGGGTCAGCCGGGACCCTGCTCACCCGGCGCCGCGGAATCGGTGTCCAGCACCGGGTGCCCGGCCGGCGGGCCGATGGTGGCGGCCTCCGGCCCGAACCGGCTGACGTACGACGGGTGCACCTGGCGCCAGCGCTGCTCCCCGGTCCACGGCAGGGGCTGCCCGGCCAGCGTGCAGCCGAGGATGTCCAGGCAGGTGTGCCACCCGGCCGCGGTCCGCGCGGCCGTGCCCCGGTCCGCCAGCGTGTCCACGAGGGTCAGGATGGTCTGGTCGCCGTCTGCTGCCAGGTCGAACCGCAGGACGTCGGTGCCCCAGCGCATTTCGAGCGTCCGGGGCGGATCGTAGACGAGCAGTTCGCCGTCGAAGTTCGCCTCCGGCATGACGTCGCTGACGAATCTCAGCTGGGCGCCGGCCACCCAGTCGCCATCGATCTCGATCCGCTGCGGAAACCAGGTGTCCCGGTCCCCCGGCTCGGTGAGGGCACGCCACACCTTCTCGCGCGGATGGGCCAGCCTGCGGACGAACCGCACCTCCCACCGGTCGCCGGATTGGCCGAGCATGCCGTCGGCCT
Organism: uncultured Actinomycetes bacterium; assembly: GCA_963741615.1. Taxonomy (GTDB): domain Bacteria; phylum Actinomycetota; class Actinomycetes; order Streptosporangiales; family Streptosporangiaceae; genus UBA9676. Next base: position 213,794 of record CAVUIU010000026.1, on the reverse strand, counting down.
GGTCGTTGACGTGCACATCCATGGGATCGTCCTCCTAGTCGCTGGGCGTGCCGGTGCCGGGCATGGCGGTGCCGGGCATAGCAGTGCCGGGCATGGCGGTGCCGGGCATGGCGGTGCCGGGCATGGCGTCGAGGTGCCGTTCCAGGGCATCCAGGCTGGTGGCCCAGAGCTGCCGGTACGGCTCAAGCCACTCGCCGATTTCCCGCAGCGGACCGGGGCGCAGCCGGTACAGGCGGCGCTGGGCATCGGGGCGCACGGCCACCAGGCCGGCTTCGCGCAGCACCCGCAGGTGCTTGGACACGGCCGGCTGGCTGACGCCGAGCACGTTGACAAGATCGGTGACCGACCACTCCGACTCGCGCAGAAGGTCGAGGATGGAGCGCCGGTGTGCCTCCGCGAGCACTTCGAATAGAGCGGCCATATCCAGCTAGTATGCTCTATCAGCTATATACCTGTCAAGGCATATAAGCTTAAGGGCGGCGGCGGGCGGCCGCTCAGGCGCGGCGGCGGGGCGGCTGCTCAGGGCGCGGGCGGGACGGCTGCTCAGGGCGCGGGCGGGACGGCTGGTCAGTCGCCGGCGGGGGCAGCTCGGTAGTCCTCGTCGGTGACGTGCTCATGCCAGAGCGTCTGCTGGCCGGTGGCCGGGTCCCGGTCCTGGATCGCGAGGTGGCACATGAGATGGTCGGGGGCCGCGCCGTGCCAGTGTCTCTCCCCCGGCCCGACCACGACCGTGTCGCCCGGGCACACCTGCCTGACTGGGCCGCCCTCGCCCTGGACCCGGCCAACGCCCTCCACGATGTGCAGCACCTGGCCGAGCGGGTGCACATGCCAGGCGGTCCGGGCGCCGGGTGTGAAGTGCACCCGCAGCGCGCGCACCAGGCCCGGCTCGGGCAGCGTCGCGAGCTCGTCCATCCACACCTCGCCGGTGAACCAGCCCGCCGGGCCGCGGGTGGCCGGCCGCCGCTGCGCGGCGGGGCGGCCTTGCTCACCTGGGAGCCGGCCGCCGCTGCGCGGCCAGGGCCGCCGGTGGCAGGCCGGCCAGCCGGACGCACTCACGGGTGAGATGCGCCTGGTCGGCATAGCCGGTGTCGGCCGCCAGCCGGGCCAGATCCGGCCCATCCGGCCCGGGCAGCCCACCCGGCCCGCCGCCAAGCCTGCGGGAGCCGTCCTGGCCGCCCTCCCCGGCGTCGACCCGGCTGACGAACCGCCGGAATCGCAGCACCCGCCGCAGCGTCGCGGGCCCATAACCCACCGCGGCCCGGGACCGCCGGAGCAACTGCCGCTCGCCCACTCCCAGCCGGGCAGCGACGTCATCCACCGGGGTCCGTGGCCGGTCAAGCAGCCGGGCCGCCTCGGTCACCAGCCGGTCGGCCGGCCGGTCGGCGACCATGCCGCCCGCGCAGTCCACGAGCTGGCGCAACGCCATCGCCGGGGGCAGCGTCCCCGGCACCCGCCGGGCCAGGACGGGGGCGAGCCCACGGCCAAGGTCGGTGACGTCGACCTGCTGGTTCAGCAGGTCTGACAGCGGCATGCCGAGCGCCGGGCCGCCCGCGCCGGGCGCGAACCGCACCCCGGCCAGGACTGTCCCGGCGGGCAGCGCGGAGCGCCAGGGCCCGGTGTCGGGGCCGGCCACGAAAACTCCCGTGCCGCGCTGCCAGATCAGGTCCGAGCACGCGTCGGGCAGGACCAGCGTGACGTGTTCCCCGGAAGCCGGGACGACCGTGGTCCACAGGCATGCCACGGAGGCCCGCAGCGGCCGCGGGGGCGCCCATTCGCGGTAGCCCGGCTGCCAGGCCCAGCGCCCGGCGTCCCCGCCCCGGTCAACCAGCTGCCCGCCCACGGGCACCAGTGTGTCACTGCCGTGTCCGTTTCGTTCAAGACCGCCGGGCCGGCGATGTGCTGGCATAGCCTCATGGATCACCCTGACATCGACGCCGCGGCGCTGTTCCTGGCCGCGAACGCGCGGGTGCTGGAACGCCGGAGGTTCGAGCGGCTGTTCGCTGACGGTGACCCGGCCCCCGTCCGGGACGCCGTGGCCGCCTACCGCAACCCGGACGGCGGGTTCGGGCACGGCCTGGAGCCGGACGGCCGCTGCCCCGCCAGCCAGCCGCTCGACATCGAGTTCGCGCTGCGCGCCCTGCACGAGGCGGATGCGTGGGACGACGAGCTGGCCGCAGGCGCCTGCGAGTGGCTGGCCGCACACGCGCCCGCGGCGGGTGGGGCGGTCTTCGTCGACCCCTCGGCCGCGGACTGGCCGCATGCTCCGTGGCTGGTGCCCGAGGGCGGGGAACCGGCCTCGCTCATCACCACCGGTCTGCTCGCGGGCACCCTGCATGCGCGCGGGGTGAAGCACCCCTGGCTGGACGGTGCCACCGACCTGCTGTGGTCCCGGGTTGGCTCCCTGGGCAGTACCGGCCCCTACGACATGCGCGGGGTGCTGCGGTTCCTTGACCACGTGCCCGACCGGGACCGGGCCGCCGCCGCCGTGGCCGGGCTGCGGCCGCTGATCCTCGGCACGGACATGGTGGCGATGGAGCCGGGCGCGCCCGGCGAGGTGCACACGCCACTCGACTTCGCCCCGCTGCCGGACTCGGTTGCCCGGGACCTGTTCGCCGAGTCGGTGATCACCGCGCACCTCGACCACCTGGCCGCCGCGCAGCACGACGACGGCGGCTGGATGTTCAACTGGCTGGCCTGGTCCCCGGCGGCAGAACGCGAGTGGCGGGGCGCCGTCACCGTGGACGCACTCCAGCTCCTGCGCGCCAACGGCCGCTGCTGACCACGCCCGGCGGCCCGGCGGCCCGGCGGCCGCGCCTCAGCCGGTGGTCCGGTGTGTGGGTGTTGACCCGTTCGGCAGCAGCAGGTCGAAGCCGTCGGGGGTGTGGAGCCGGCCGGGGCCGGTGCCGTGCTTGCCCTGGAGGCCGTACTGCCAGACGATCGCCCCGGTGGCCGGGTCGATCGCGACCATGCGGTTGTTGAAGTCGTCGTTGACCATGAAGACGCCACTGGGCAGCCGTTCGGCCAGCGAGGGGTGGTTGAGCCTGCCGGGCCCGCTCGCTGGGTGGTACCGGTAGAGAATGTGGCCGGCGCGGTTGAACTCCAGGATCTGCCCGGGTGAGGCGTAATCCGCGATGAGATAGCGGTCCGGGCCGAGCTGCTGGGGGTCCGAGGGATAGCCGATCGGCAGGTGGGCCGTCCAGACCAGCTTCCCCGCCGTGGTGAACTCGCTCACCCACGACCCGTTGATCTCCGATATGAGCAAGTTGCCGTCCGCGAGGGGTGTGTCCCCGTTCGGCGAGCCGATCGAGGCCGGCGGATGGTGAACGCACACGCCATCGGTGCCGATCTGATGGGCGACGGTGCCGTTTGGGTTGATCACCAGCACCCGGCAGTTGACGGCATCGGCCACCGTGATCTGGCCGTTCTTCAGCAGGTACGCGTCGTCGGGTTCGTGCAGGTACCCGGCGGCGGTGCCCGGGCGGCGGGGATGGCCATAGGACCAGACGATCTTCCCCGACGGGTAGGCGATCTTGACGATCGTGTCGTTCTGCTCCTGGTTGGAGACGATGGCTGTGCCGTGGCCGGCGAAGAACGCGTCGTCGGGGAAGTAGAAGCGCAGCGGGTCCCGTGGCAGCGTCGCCGACGGGTACTTCCACACCAGGTGCATCGTGTCGTCAAGGAGCAGCAGCCGGTTGTTGCCGCGGTCGGCGATGAGCAGCCTGGCACCGAAATACGGCGAGCCCGCCCCGGGCGCGCCCGCGGTCCCGAAGGCCCGGTCCGGACGCAGCATCTGGACCGACGCGACCAGCGCGCCGCCGGACTCACCGCCGACGATCCAGGCAGTGCCGCCGGCCACGGTGACCGCGGCGTGGGACACCGGCACCTGGAGATGGCCGACCGGAAGCAGCCGCGTCGTCGCCGGGTCGAAGGCCCAGATGGTTGAGACGGTGGTGGTAGGTGAGGCCGAAGCCTCGGCTCCCGGCCCGGGGCTCGTCTCGCCCGGGCCAAGCTGGGTCATGCCGACGCCCGCGGCCGGCGGCCGGGTGGCGGAGCTTTCGCCGCCGGCCACGAACAGCTCGTTGCCGACGGTCACCGCGACGGCACCGGCCAGCGGCCTGGGCAGATGGCCGATGACGGCCGCCGTGTGCCGGGCCGGGTTGACGGCCTGGATGACATCGAGCGGCGCGCCGGCGTGCCGGCCGGTGATGGCCTGGCCGCCGAAGACGAAGATCTTCCCCCCGAGCGCGGCGACCGCCGGGTAGCGCACCGGCACCGGCAGCGTGGCGACGGCCGTGAACGCATGGCCGTTCGTGGTGGCCAGCACGGCGGCATCCGGCCGGGCCCCGTCGTAGCCGCCTACCAGATAGGCGGTGCGGCCGATGGTGACCGCCGCCACGTCCGAGCGCGGCGCCGGCATCGATCCGGCGTGGCTGGCGGTCGCGGCGGGGGCGTGGCTGCGCGGGCCGTGCAGGGCGAACGCCTGGACCGTGGCGACACTGGCCGCCGACCCTCCGCCGAAGACCAGGGCGTGCCCGCCGATCACCGCCGCCGCGGCGTCGTGCAGCGGGGCGCGGAGCGAACCGAGGTTACGGGCCGCCCCGGTGCTGGTGCGGAAAGCGTAGACGCCGTTCACCGAGGCACCGCCCGCGGTCAGCCCGCCCAGCACGATCAGCCGGTTCCCCGGTCCCGTCACGGCCACCTCGCGGCTGATCGGGACCGCCAGGTGCCAGGGCATCAGCCCGGCCTCGGCAGCCGGCAGGCCGCGCGGCAGGGCCACCGCCCCCGCTGCCGAGCCGGTACCCCGCCGCGGGCCCGCCACAGTGCCCGGGCGGACCACCACCCAGACGGCCAGGGCCACGCAGAGCAGGCCGAGCACGGCGAACACGGCGGCGGCACGGCGGCGCGCAGCATCACGCGTGCGCGGCGGCGGAGCAGGCCGCCGCGGCGGCGGGGCATGCCTGCGCTGCGGCGGCGGAAGAACCCGGGACACCCTTGCGATCATGCCTGACGAGGCACGCCACGGCTGCCGGGAAGGGAACCGCTTTGCCCGCCGATGGCACGAGGAATCCCAAGTTCCCTGGTCGGGGCCGCCTAGCTGTAGAACAGCCGCTCCATCACGGCACGCGCCCGGCGGGCCGCCCGGCGGTAGTCCTGTTCGAGGTCCTGGTGGGCCTCGGGTGCGTAACCGAGCACGGAGGCCACCGCCGCCAGCTCGGACTGGCGGGTGGGAAGCGTGTCCGAGGGGCGGCCCCGGACCAGCACCACCGCGTCCCGGATCCTGGCCGCCAGCCGCCAGGCGGCGCCCAGCGCCGCGCTGTCGCTCTCCTCGATCAGCCCCGCCCCGGTGGCCGCGGCCAGCCCGGTCAACGTCCGCGTCGTCCGCAGCGACGGCAGCTCATGCGCGTGCCTGAGCTGAAGCAGCTGCACCACCCATTCCACGTCCGCCAGGCCTCCCGGACCCAGCTTGAGATGAAGCGCCGGGTCCACGCCCCGGGGCATCCGCTCGGCCTCCATCCGCGCCTTGATGCGCCTGATCTCCCGAACGGAAGGCTCGGGGATCCCCCCGGCCGGATACCTGAACTTGTCTGCCAGGGTGGTGAACCGCGCACCCAGCGCGCGATCCCCGGCCATGGGCTCGGCCCGCAACAGCGCCTGGGCCTCCCACGGGACCGACCAGCGCTCGTAGTACGCCCGGTACGAGGCCAGGGTCCGTACCAGTGGGCCCTGCTTGCCCTCCGGCCTCAGGCCCGGGTCGATCAGCAACGGCGGGTCGGGCGCGGGGCGGGCCAGCAGCGCCCGCAGGTCCTCGGCGACGGCGTGCGCGGCCCTGCTGGCTTCCTGCTCACCGGCGCCGGGCACCGGGTCGTGCACGAACATCACGTCGGCGTCGCTGCCGTACCCCGTCTCGTGGCCGCCGAAGCGGCCCATCGCCACCACGCACAGCCGGGTCGGCAGCGGGCCCTGCCCGGCCTGCCCGGCCTCGGCCGTCCTGATCGCCACCTGCAGCGCTGCGCTCACCGCCGCCCCGGCCACGGCGGTCAGCGCCTCCCCCGTCTCCGCCACCCCCGACAGGCCCAGCAGGTCGGCGGTGGCGGTGCGGAGCAGCTCGCGGCGGCGGAGCGCCCGCACCGCCGAGACCGCGTCCGGTGGGCTCGCGTGCCTGCGCACGGCGGCTACGGCCTCCGCGCGCAGGGCGGCCGCCGGGCGCGGGGTGAGCTGGGCGTCCTCACCGAGGATGGCCACCATCTCCGGCTGGCGCAGCAGCAGATCGGTGGCGTACCGGCTGGCCGCCAGCAGCCGGGCCATCCGCCGGGCGACCGTCGTGTTGTCACGCAGCAGCCGCAGGTACCAGGGCGAGTTGCCGAGGGCGTCGCTGATCTGGCGGAACCCGAGCAGCCCCGCGTCGGGCTGTGCCGCGTCGGCGAACCAGCCCAGCATCACCGGCAGCAGCGTGCGCTGGATCGCGGCCCGGCGGGAGACACCGGACGTGAGCGCCTCGATGTGCCGCAGCGCCCCGGCCGGGTCGGCGTAGCCCAGTGCCTCCAGCCGGGCCCGCGCCGCCTCCGGTGTCAGCCTGGCCACCTCATCGGGCAGCCGCGCCACGGCACTCAGCAGCGGACGGTAGAACAGCTTCTCATGCAGCCGCCGGACCTCCGCGGCGTGCTGGCGCCAGGCGGCGGTGAGCTCGGCGGCCGGATCTGCCCGGACGCGTGGGCGAGCGGGGGCGGCCGCCCGCATGGCCCGGCCGAGCCTGCGCAGCGTGGCCGGGTCGTCGGGCAGCGTGTGCGTGCGGCGCAACTGGCGCAGCTGGAGCAGATGCTCCACCGTGCGCAGGAACCGGTAGGCCGCGGCCAGGCTGGCCGCGTCGTCCCGGCCCACGTAACCGCCCTCCGCCAGCTCCGCCAGCGCGGGCAGCGTGGCCGGGCTGCGGATCGACTCGTCACCGCGGCCGTGCACCAGCTGCAGCAGCTGCACCGCGAACTCGATGTCGCGCAGCCCGCCGGGGCCGAGCTTGAGCTGGCGGGCGGCTTCCCCGGCAGGCAGGGTGCCGATCACCCGCCGCCGCATGGCCTGCACGTCTTCGACGAAGTTCTCCCGCTGGGCCGCCTGCCAGACCAGCGGCGAGAGCGCCTCGGTGTAGGCACGGCCGAGTGCGAGGTCACCGGCGACCGGCCGGGCCTTCAGCAGCGCCTGGAACTCCCACGTCTTCGCCCAGCGCCCGTAGTAGGCCCGGTGGCTGGCCAGGCTCCGGACCAGCGGGCCGTCACGGCCCTCGGGCCGCAGATTCGGGTCCACCGGGAACAGGACGCCCTCCGTGGTGCTCTGCGAGCAGACCCGGATCAGGCCGGCCGCGAGCTGGGTGGCGGTGCGCAGCGCGCCCTCGTTCCCGTCGGCACCGCCGGACCCGCCGGCCGCCGGCCCGGGCGGCGCGGCAGGCTCGGCGACGAAGATCACGTCCACGTCGCTGGCATAGTTCAGCTCGCGCCCGCCGCATTTGCCCATCGCGATCACGGCCAGCCGGCCGGGCGGGGCACCGGCCGGGAGCTGCGAGCGGGCGATCGCGAGTGCCGCCTCCAGGGCCGCCGCGGCCAGGTCGGCCAGCTCGGCAGCCGTTTCGCCGAGCGTGATCTGGCCGGTGAGGTCCCTGGCCGCCAGGTGCAGCAGCCGCTGCCGGTAGGCCACCCGCAGCGCGGCCGCCGGGTCGGCAGGCGCGGCGGCTTGACCGGCACCGGGTGGCGTGCCCGCCGGCCCGGTTCCCGCCACCGGCTCGGCAGCGCCGGGATCGGCCCCGGTGGCGATCAGCAGCTCGGCACGCAGGTCCGCGGCCGATGGGCTGGCCAGCGGCTGCGCTCCGCGCAGGAGCCGCCAGCCTTCCGGGTGCCGGGCGAGGTGGTCGCCGAGTGCGGCGCTGGCCCCGAGCACCGCGGCGAGCCGCGTGCGCAGGCCGGCGTCTTCCCGCAGGGCGGCGAGCAGCCCGGTGTCGCGGGGCAGGCGTGCCAGCGCGGCCAGGGCGAGATCGGGATCGGCGGCGTCGGCGAGCGCCCCCAGCAGCTCGGCGTCGGCGGAGTCGATGTCCAGCGCCAGGTCCCCCTCCACCAGCCGCTCCGCCTGGGCCGGGTCGGCGAAACCCATCCTGGCCAGCTGGGCGCTCAGCGTGTGACGGCGCGGCATGTTCACCACTGCACGGTAGCGACCCCGGCCATCATGGTGCGAGGCACTGCCTGGCCACCGCGGACGGTATCCCGCGCGCGGTCACCAGCGCAGCATGATGTCCGCCTGGTGCAGTTCGCCCCGCCCCGGGTCGGCCACGACCGCCAGGGCGAGCCTGCCGGTCTCACCGTCGAGTTCCGCGGTGACGCTGCTCTCGCCGTTCCCGGCCAGGAACGCGCCGAGGCGGCACGGGCCGGCCCAGGCGGCGGCCATCCGCAGCTGCCGCAGCAGCAGCCCGGTGTCCAGCGCGGGGGACGCCGCCACGGACGACGGCCAGTCGCGGGCAGCGGCGTTCTGCACTGTGCCGTCCAGCACTGTGCCGTCCAGCACTGTGCCGTCCAGCAGCGAGACCAGGGACGCCAGCACCGCCGCCAGCGGTGAGCCCGGCGCGGGCGGCACCGCGAGTGCCAGCGACTGGACCCGGGGGTGGCGTTCGGGGGTGAGCCGGATCTCGGCCTGGGCCACGCCACCTTCGCCCCGCAGCCACCAGCGGCAGTGCGCGGGTGAGTCGTACTCGGGGGCCCGGCCCGGGTGCTCGCGGAAGTCCCCGATGCGCTCGCGGAGCAGCTCGATCTTGCGGCGGCGCTCCTGGTAGGACTCGTCCTGGGCGACGTTCTCCGAGAACAGGCGGTCGGCCGCCGCGTCATCCCAGGACCGCAGGAGCCTGCCCACCTCCCGGCGGGCCTGCAGCGTCCGCGGCCAGGGGCTGCCCGGAGCGGGCGCGGGCCCGCTGACCAGCGACGGGGGCTGTGGCCCGGCGGCCGGCATCTGCGGCAGCGCGGCATCGAGCAGCTTCACCGCCAGGGTCGGCGCCGCAGCGTAGGTGCTGTTCGCCAGCACGATGACCCCGGTCCCGGTCGCCGGGTGCCAGCGCATGTGGCTGCCGAATCCGGGGTAGCCGCCGCTGTGGCTGACGATCCGCCCCCAGGCGGGGTGCTCCTCGACGAACAGCCCGAACCCGTAGCTCATCGGGCCGGCCCCGGGCTCGCCTGGGAGCTGGGCAAACGCCGGCAGGGCCAGCGTGACCTGGGGCAGCTGCATCTCGCGCCGGGTCGCTCGCGACAGCGGATGAACGCCACCGTGATCGTGATCACCGGGGGGGAAGGCGGCCGCGAAGCCACTCACCCACCGGGCCAGGTCGGCGACACAGCTCAAGACCCCACCCATCGGGGCGAACGCGCCGTAGGCGTCCGGCACCAGTTCCTGCCAGCCGCCGCCGCCCCGCCGGTGCCCGCGGGCCAGCTGACCGGCGTCGAACTCCGCTGCCTCGAACCCGGTCCGGCCCAGCCTGAGCGGGCGAAGCAGCCGGTCCCGGACGAAGTCCGGGTAGGCCACCCCGGAAGCCGCCGTGATAACGCGGCCGAGGATCGCATACCCGAGGTTCGAGTACTCGAAGCGGGTGCCGGGCGCCCACGCGAAACTCACGCCGCCGGCCAGCAGGCGCGAGAACTCCGGGAGCGGCAGCCCCTGCTGCCGGTCTCCCCACGGATCATCGGTCGGGAAGCCCGCGGTCATGGTGAGCAGGTGCCTGATGGACAGGTGCGGCGCGTCGGCGCTGGCAGGGGCGGCGCCGCGCAGTTCAGGCACGTAGCCAGCGGCCGGCTCGTCGAGCGCGAGCACGCCGTCGTCGCGCAGCGCGAGCACGGCCGCGGCCGTGAAGCTCTTGGTCATCGAGGCGATCCGGAAGACCGTCCCCGCATGTGGCCGCGGGCCGCCGGCCCATTGGCCGCCGGCTCCCCCGGCGTGCACGAGGCGGCCGCCGGCCACGATCCCGTATGCCAGGCCGGGCTGGCCGCCGCGGGCGTGGAAGCCGGCGGCGATCCGGTCCAGCGCCGCCAGATCCAGCGCGTCGCCCGCGGTCATGGCCGGGCCGGGTGGGCTGGATCGGCCGGGTCCGCTGGGTGCGCTGGGTCGGCCGGGTGCGCTAGGTCGGCCCGGTGCGCTGGGTCGGCCGGCTGGGCCAGTTGGGCCGTCCGCACGCCGGCGACGATCGCGCGGGCGACCGCCTCGGCCGCGGCCACCTCGACCGGGTCGTACCCGGCCGCGGGCCCGGCGACGGCACCGGTCGCCAGGCAGAAGATCGTGTCTCCGTCATAGGAGGTGTGGGCGGGCCGCACCGCCCGCGCGATGCCGTCATGGGCGACCATGGCCACCCGGTTCGCCTGCTCCCTGGTGAGTTCGGCGTCGGTGACCACGACACCGATCGTGGTGTTCGCACCGGGCACCGGGCCCGCCGCCCGGTCCCCCCGCGCCAGCGGCACGACCCAGTCGTGGTGCTCGTCGTCCCAGATCCCGCCGACGCTGTTGGCCACCATGACCGCCGTGACGGCCGCGGCGCCGGCCGGCGCGCTCGCGATCCCCAGCCCGCCGGGGCGCGGTTGCCCCCCGCCGGCCTTGGCGACGGTCGCGCCGGTGCCGGCCCCGACCGCCCCCACCCCGGGGCTGCCGGTCGCCGCCTGGCACGCCGCGTAGCCCGCGGCGGCATCCGGCCGTGCCCGCGGGTCACCGGTGAGCAGGTCGAAGATGACGGCCCCGGCCACGATCGGGACCCGGACCCCGCCGACCGGCAGGCCCACGGCGCGCTCTTCGAGGTAGCGCATGACGCCGCCGGCCGCGTCCAGGCCGAACGCGCTGCCGCCGGTCAGCAGGACCGCGTGTGCGCGCTCGGCGAGCATGCCCGGCCGGAGCGCGTCGGTGCCCAGGGTGCCCGGCGCCCCGCCGCGCACGTCCACCCCGGCGACGGCGCCGTCCGGCGCGAGGATCACCGTGCAGCCGGTGCGGCCGCTCGCGTCGGTCCAGTGGCCGACCGAGACGCCACCGGGCAACCGGGCGCCGGCCTCGCGGTTAGTCGCCATCACGTCCGCCTCCTGGCGCCGGCCCGCAGGCACGCCGGAATCGCCCCGCGGTACCGGGTCCATGATGGTCGGTGCGGGCCCGGACTGTCATAGTGGGGGGCATGGTGGTGCGGTAACGATGTCGCTGGCTGCTGGCCGGGTCGCGGCGGGCCTGGCGTTAGTCCTGGCGGCGGTCGGCGGATGTACCCAGGCCCCGGCGCACCGCCAGGTGACGCAGATCGCGGGCTGCCCGGTCCGGACCGCTCCCGGACGGCCGCTGGCCGCAGCCCCACCGCGGACGCTGGCCGTGCCCGGCGACCCCTTCGCGGCGGTGATCCTGCCGGGCGGCCGGTGGGCAGTGGTGTCCCTGACCGAGCCCGGGGACCTCGGCGAGCGTGGTGAACTCGCGCTGCTGGCGATCCACGGCGCCGTTTCCCGCGTGCTGCGGACCGTCGCCCTGCCGCCGCCGACCGGCGGCGCCTCCGGCATGGCGCTCACCCATGACGGCCGCCTGCTCCTGGTCGCGGGCACGACCGACACGGCGGTGGTCCGCGTGGCCGCGCTGGAGCACGGCGATCCCCATCCCGTCATCGGGATCCTTGGTGACTCCGGGGTGGGGCAGTATGAGGTCGCGGTGTCCGGCGATGACCACTACGCGTTCGTCGCCGACGAGACCTCCGGCGAGCTGAGCGTCTTCGACCTGGCCCTGGCGCGCCAGCACGGGTTCCGGGCGCGTGGCGTGGCCGTCGGGGTCATCCCGCTGGCGAAGGCACCGGTGGGGGTGGCCGTGGCGCCGGGCGGGGCGTTGATCTACGTCACGACGCTGGGCGGGTTCGGGGCGCGCGGGCGCCTGTGGGCCATCGATGCCCGGCTGGCCGAGCACGGCGGCGGCCGGGCGGCGGTGCTCGCCCACGCGCCGGCCGGGTGCCAGCCGGTCCGGGTGGTGCTGTCCCCCGATGGCAGGACCGCCTGGGTCACCGCACTCCAGTCCAACGAGCTGCTCGGCTTCGACACCCTGGCGCTGCGGCGCGACCCGTCCCATGCCCTGCGCGCGGCGGTCCCGGTCGGCTCCGAACCGGTCGGCCTGCTGCTGATCGACGGAGGCCGGGTCGCGCTGGTCGGCGACTCCAACCGCTTCCAGCCAGGATCGGGCGGGCGCGGCAGCCTGCCGCAGATCAGCGTGGTGTCCACCACGGACGCGCTCGCTCACCGGCCCGCGGTGACCGGATCCCTCCCGGCGGGCGGCCTCTTCCCCCGCGACCTGGCTTACGACCGGGCCACCGGTCAGGTGCTGGTTCCCGACTTCACGTCCAGCGACATCGAGGTGCTCCGCCTCCCGCCGCTGCCCTGACCGCCCGCCGGGCTAGAGCATGGGCAGGTAGCGGTCCAGCTCGAAGGCGGTGACCTGGTGACGGTACTCACGCCATTCCTGGCGCTTGTTGCGCAGGAAGAAGTCGAAGACATGCTCGCCGAGTGCCTCCGCCACCAGCTCGCTGCCCTGCATGACGGCGACCGCCTCGTCCAGGCTCTGCGGCAGCGGGTCGATGCCCAGGGCTCGGCGCTCGGCCGGGGTGAGCGCCCAGACGTCGTCCTCGGCACCGGGCGGGAGCTGGTAGCCCGCCTCGATCCCCTTCAGCCCGGCGGCCAGGATCAGCGCGAACGCCAGGTACGGATTGCAGGCCGAATCCAGCGACCGGAACTCGATCCGGGTGGCGTTCCCCTTCTGCGGCTTGTACATGGGCACCCGGACCAGGGCCGAGCGGTTGTTGTGCCCCCAGCAGATGTAGGCCGGGGCCTCGCCGCCCGCGCCGGCGCTGCTCCCGGCCGCCCCCCAGAGCCGCTTGTAGGAGTTCACCCACTGGTTGCAGACCGCGGTGATCTCGGCGGCGTGCTTGAGCAGCCCCGCGATGAAGGCCCGGCCCAGCTTGGAAAGCTGGAACTCCGCACCCGGCTCGAAGAACACGTTGCGGTCGCCCTCGAACAACGACATGTGCGTGTGCATGCCCGAGCCGGGATGGTCGGTGAACGGCTTGGGCATGAACGAGGCGTACACCCCCTGCTGGAGCGCGACCTCCTTCATGACCAGCCGGAACGACATGACATTGTCCGCGGTGGTGAGCGCGTCGGCGTACCGCAGGTCGATCTCCTGCTGCCCGGGGGCGCCCTCGTGGTGGCTGAACTCCACCGAGATGCCCATCGACTCCAGCATCTGGATGGAGACGTGGCGGAAGTCGTGCGCGGTGCTGTGCGGGGTGTGGTCGAAGTACCCGCCGGAGTCGATCGGCACTGGCTTGGCGCCCGGCTCGGGCTTCTCCTTCAGCAGGAAGAACTCGACCTCGGGGTGGGTGTAGAAGGTGAATCCCAGCTCCGCGGCGTGGCTGAGCGAGCGCTTGAGCACCCACCGGGGATCGGCGTAGGAGGGGCTGCCGTCCGGCATCAGGATGTCGCAGAACATCCGGCCGACCCCGGACTCGCCGCGCCAGGGCAGCAGCTGGAACGTGGCCGGGTCCGGCTTGGCGATCATGTCCGCCTCGTAGACGCGGGCGAACCCCTCGACCGCCGACCCGTCGAAACCGATCCCCTCCGCGAAGGCGCCCTCCAGCTCGGCCGGGGCGACCGCGACCGACTTGAGGAACCCGAGCACGTCCGTGAACCACAACCGGACAAAACGGATGTCCCGCTCCTCCAGCGTGCGGAGCACGAACTCTTCCTGTCTGTCCATGATCTGCCTATCCTCACAGGTTCGGCGCGTCCTCATAGGTTCGGCGCGGAGCGTGGCGGCCGTGGCATCTTCCATGATCGTGGTTGTTGGTATGCGCCATACGCATAGAACCCACCATGATCATGATGAGCCGGGCCGGGCGGCCGCGCGCACCCGGGCCACAGCTCTCGTCTCAGTCTCCCGTCCCCGTGTTTCCGGCGGGTTACATACCCCCACCGCCGTGCGGCCCGGTGGCTCTACCGGCCCGGCTGCGCCGCCGCTACGCTCCCAGCAGGAAGCCCGTGGGAGGTGGCGAGAGTGGAGTACCGCTTCCGGCCACCTACCTCGCGCCCGCAGGACCGCGGCGCGGCGCCGCCGCGGTACCGGCGCAGCACCGCCGACGGGATGATCATCGAACGGGACGTCGCGGTCCCGGCCCGGGGCGGTATCACCATCTTCGCGGACGTGTACCGGCCCGCGGACGAGCGGCCCGCTCCCCCGCTGATCGCCTGGAGCCCCTACGGCAAGCACGCGGGGAGCCAGGTCACCGAGCGGTACCCGGACGGCGGGGTCGCCCCCGGCCAGCTGTCGAAGTACACCGCCTTCGAATCGCCCGATCCGCTCTGCTGGACAGCCCGCGGCTACGCGGTCGTCAACGCCGACATCCCCGGGTCCTGGCACTCGGGCGGCGACGCCACCTTCCTCTCGCCCGAGGAAGCCTGGTGCGGCCACGACCTCATCGAGTGGGCCGCGGACCAGCCGTGGAGCAACGGCAAGGTCGGCATGTCGGGAGTGTCCTACCTGACCTCGGCCCAGTGGTCCATCGCCGCCACCAGCCCGCCGCACCTGGCCGCCATCAACCCGTGGGAGGGCTGGAGCGACACCTACCGGGAGGTGGCCCGCCACGGCGGCATCCCGGAAACCTACTTCTGGCCCTACATCGGCCACCGGTGGGGCTGCGGGACCAGCCTCGTCGAGGACCTGGCGGCCGAGACCGCCGCCCACCCGCTGTTCGACGAGTTCTGGGCCAGCAAGGCCGCGGACCTGCCGCGGATCACCGTGCCCGCCTTCGTCGTGGCCAGCTGGTCCGACCAGGGCCTGCACACCCGGGGCACGTTCGAGGGCTTCAAGCAGATCAGCTCGCCGCGCAAGTGGCTCGACGCCCACGGCGGCAAGAAGTGGGGGTACTACTACGCCCCCGAGAGCCTGCGGCGCCAGCAGGCGTTCTTCGACCACTTCCTCAAGGGGGCCGACACCGAGGTGAGCGGGTGGCCGCCGGTGCGCTACGAGGTCCGTGACCGGCCGGGCGCCAGCGCCAGGAAGTCAGCGGACGGCTGGCCGCTGCCCGGCACCGCGTACGAGCGGCTGTTCCTCGACGCCGGGGCGGGAAGCCTGCGGTGGGACGCGCCGCCGGACGGGGAATCGGCGTCCTACGACAGTGAGCAGGCCGGCCGGGGCCGCGGCCGGGCCGTCTTCGACCTGCGGTTCGAGACCGCCACCGAACTGGTCGGCAACGCCAGGCTGCGGGTCTGGATGTCCGCCCCCGACGCCGACGACCTGGACGTGTTCGTCGCCCTGCAAAAACTCGACCGCTACGGGGACCTCGTCGGCTTCCCCTACTACGCGGTGTTCGAGGGCGGGCCGGCCGCGCTGGGGTGGATCCGGGCCTCCCACCGTGAACTCGACGAGCAGCGGTCCACCCCGTGCCAGCCTGTCCTCGCCCACCGGCGGGAGCTCAAGCTGCGGCGCGGTGAGACCGTCCCGCTCGACATCGAGATCCTGCCGTCAGGCACCCGCTTCGGACCCGGCGAGACGCTGCGGCTGGTCATCCAGGGCAAGGACATCTACCGTCAGCCGCGGCCGCTGGTGCAGGCCTTCCACGACGACTCTGTCAACCGCGGCCCGCACCTGATCCACACCGGCGGCCGGTTCGACTCCCACCTGCTCATCCCCCGCGCACCGGGGTGAGGCGCGGGCACCGGATGGCGCCAGCGTTCCGCGTAGGGTGACAGCGTGCCCAGGCTCAGGATCGCTCTTGCCCAGATCAACTCCACCGTGGGTGACCTGGAGGGGAACGCGGCGGCCATCGTGGAATGGACCCGCCGCGCCGCGGGCCGCGGTGCCCGCCTGGTCGTCTTCCCCGAGATGATGCTCACCGGTTACCCGGTGGAAGACCTCGCCCTGCGCGCCTCGTTCGTGGACGCGTCGATCGAGGCGCTGGACGCCACCGCGGCCAGGCTCGCCGACGAGGGGCTGGGCGGCGTCGCCGTCGTCGCCGGGTACCTCGGCCGCCACGCCGGCCCCCCGCCGCGGTATGGCCAGCCGGCCGAGGGCGCGCTGGACGCGGCGGCGCTGCTGCACGGCGGCCGGGTGCTGATCACCACCGCCAAGCACCACCTGCCCAACTACGGCGTGTTCGACGAGTACCGCTACTTCCTGCCCGGTGACCGGCTGCCGGTGTTCCGCCTCCCGTGCGGCGAGCCGGGACAGCCGGAGCCAGCCGCAGACGTGGCGATCGCCGTCTGCGAGGACCTGTGGCAGGACGGCGGCCCGGTCGCGGTCACCCGGCAGGCGGGCGCGGGGCTGCTCGTGGTCCCGAACGCCTCCCCCTACGAGCGTGAGAAGGCCGATACCAGGCTGGAGCTGTGCGTGCGCCGCGCCCGCGAAGCGGGCGCCACGCTGGCCTACGTCAACATGATGGGCGGCCAGGACGAGCTCGTCTTCGACGGCGACTCCATCATCGTGGACGCCGACGGCCGGCTGCTGGCCCGCGGGCCGCAGTTCGAGGAGGCACTGGTCGTCGCCGACCTCGACCTGCCCGCCGCCTCCGCCGGGCAGCCGCCGGCGGACGCCGCCGCCGACGCCCACGACGGCACCACGATGACGATCCACCGGGTCGGCGTGCCGCTGGACCCGGCGCTGCTCGCGGATCCGGTGCCGCCGGTGGATCCGGCCGGGGCCGGCCCGGGCCCGGTGTGGCCACGGCTGGATCCCCCGGCGGAGGTCTACGCGGCGCTGGTGACCGGGGTGCGGGACTACGTGCGCAAGAACCGTTTCCGCTCGGTCATCCTCGCCTTGTCCGGCGGGATCGACTCCGCGCTGACCGCCACCATCGCGGCCGACGCCATCGGCCCCGATCTGGTGCACGTGGTGCTCATGCCGAGCAGCTACTCCTCCGGTCACTCGGTGACCGACGCCGAGGATCTCGTCAAGCGGCAGGGCGTGCACGCGCGCACGGTGCCGATCCAGCCGATGGTGGACGCCTTCCAGGCCGACCTGCAGGTGACGGGGCTGGCCGCCGAGAACCTTCAGGCCCGGGTGCGCGGCGTCATCCTCATGACGCTGTCCAACGCCGAGCGCCACCTGGTGCTGACGACCGGCAACAAGAGCGAGATCGCCACCGGGTACTCGACCCTGTACGGCGACTCGGCGGGCGGGTTCGCGCCGATCAAGGACGTGCCGAAGACGCTGGTCTGGGAGTTGTCGCGGTGGCGCAACGAGGATGCGGCCCGGCGGGAGCAGACCCCGCCGATCCCGCAGAACTCGATCACAAAGCCGCCGAGCGCCGAGCTCGCCCCCGGCCAGCTCGACACCGACACGCTGCCCGACTACCCGGTGCTGGACCTCGTGCTCGAGGACTACGTCGTCGAGGACATGGGCGCGGCCGAGCTCGTCGCCGCCGGGCACGACCCGGCCCTGGTGGACCGGGTGATCGCCATGGTGGATCACGCCGAGTACAAGCGGCGGCAGTACCCGCCCGGCCCGAAGATCACCCCGCGCAACTTCGGCCGCGACCGCCGCCTGCCGATCACCAACCGCTGGGCCGAACCGCGTCGTGGCTGACCGGCGAGTTGGGAGCCGGTGAGCCCTCAATCAGCTGAGCATGAGCACCGCGTAGCAGGCGAGCCAGTGCTCGACCATGTAGTCGTCGCCGACGACGTGCGGGAGCGCGGCGTCGGCATGGATCCGGGCGGCGGCCAGGGCGTGCTCGACACGCGGGTCACCGGTGGGGAGGGACTCCGCGATCCGCCGCCAGCACCAGGCCCGGCTCGCGTTGAGCCCGTGCAGGTGGGCGATCTGTCCGTCGCTGGCATCCGACACGACCGCCGGGGTGAACAGTGAGGCGGGCTCACGCCCAGCGACCCCGGGCAGGAAGAACGACAGCCACCAGGCGAACTCATCCCGGGGCAGCAGCTGTGCCATGAGCTCCGCCTCGGCCAGCGCCGGGGACAGGAAGTCGTGGCCGGATGGCTCCCACCCCGCGGGATAGAGCGTGTCGCCCCCGAACCAGTCGAGCGACTTCGCGCTGATCGCCTCCAGCAGCGCCGGGTCGCCGTCCGCCGCCCGCAGCCGCGCATAGCCAAGGGCACGCGACATGCCGAACGCGCTGTTGGCGTGCAGGCCGCAGCGGTCCGGATAGGTGGCCTTGGGCAGCCAGTCAAGGAAACAGCCGGTGATCGCCTCCGCCAGCGGCGCCATGGCGGCCGCCCATTTCATGCCGGACGGATCGCCCCACGACCGCGCCTCCTGGACGAGCGCGAGCGCCCAGCCCCAGCCATAGGGCCGCTGCCCCACCCTGCCGGGGCCGCCGATGTACTCGGCTTCGGCCTCCAGCGCGACGGGGGTGAACTGGGCCCGCAGCGCCTTCCGGATCGCGGGCGCGGGCACGGCGTCACCCGCGATCCGCAGCAGGCGCGCCAGCAGCCAGTGCATTTCCACGGACGAGTGCCAGTCGTAGCTGCCGTAGAAGACCGGCGTGCGGACCCGTGGGCGGAACGGGAAGTCACCGGGTGCGGTCATGGTGTGATGCACGCTGGAGGGGAACTCGCGCTTGATGTTGGTGAGTGCCACCTCCGCGTAACCGGCGGCTTCGGCGCGCAGCAACTCGCCCCATTCGGCCGCCAGGTCCACGGTTCCTCCTCGGGGGCAATCCTGCTGGCATGGCTGGTGGCGACCATTCCCGGTCTCATGCCCGCACGAAACCTGTCCGCCGGGCCCCGCCGGCGTGGCGCTGCCAGACTGGGGTCATGACGCCCGAAGAACGCCGCCGCGAACAGGCCGCATCGTTCGGTATCGCCGCCGCCGCCTACGAGCGGGGCCGGCCGCCCTACCCGCCGGCGGCCATCGGCTGGCTGCTCCCCACGGACGCGGCGCACGTCCTCGACCTTGGCGCAGGCACCGGGAAGCTCACCCGGCTGCTGCGCGACCGCGGTCTGGAGGTGACCGCGGTCGAGCCGTCGGAGGGAATGCGCGACCAGCTCCGGCGGGCGGTACCCGGGATCACGGTGCTGGCGGGCACCGCCGAGCAGATCCCGCTGCCCGGCCGCAGTGTCGACACCGTCCTGGTGGCCCAGGCCTGGCACTGGGTCGACCCGGCGGCGGCGGTGCCCGAGGTGGCCAGGGTTCTCGCGCCCGGCGGGTGGCTCGGCCTGCTCTGGAACATCCGCGATGAGCGGCAGGACTGGGTGGCCGCCCTCGGGGCGATCATGCGCAGCGGCCGCACCGGCGCCTGCGAAGCGCACCCGGGCACCGCATCGATCAGCCAGGCGCCACCGATCGGCCCCCCGTTCGGGCCCGTGGAACGTCACGACGTCACCTGGGTCCACCACCTGTCCCCGGACTCCCTGATCGACATGGTGGCCTCCCGCAGCTACGTCATCACCCTGCCCGCCAGCGAGCGCGAGGAGGTGCTCGGCGAGATCCGGCGGCTGATGCGGACCCATCCGGCGCTGGCCGGCGCCGACGAGATCGCGCTGCCGTACGTGACGCGCTGCTCGCGGACCCGGCTGGCGGCCTGAACCCTGACGTCAGGACCCCGTGACGCAGGAACCCGTGACGCAGGAACCCCCTGACGTCGGGTCCCCATGACGTCAGGGCAGTGGCCGCGGCGCCCGGGCAAGGAAGCGCTCGACGTCGGCGGTCTCCGCGGCCAGCGCCGCCCGCTCCCGGGCGGTGAGCGAGCGCAGCGGGTCCGTCACCACCTTGCCGTCTGCGATCCGCCACAGGCCGGCGCCCCGGCCCTGGATCAGCACGAACGGGCGGAACAGGCCGTTGGTGGTGATGACCGGGCCGCCTGGTTCCAGAAACAGCTCGCGCGAGGCCCATCCGAGCAGCAGCGGGTCGAAGGCGCCCAGCAGGCGCAGGTCCGGAACCGGGTATCCCTCCTCCGCCCTCGGCACCCGCAGGCTGGCCAGCCCGTCGTCACGGTCGGCAAGCCCAGGGGCGATCGCAGCCAGCCCCCGCCGCGCGTCACCCAGCGGCAGGCCGGCCCATTTGGCCAGGTCCCGGTCGGTGGCCGGGCCATGCCCGGCGAGGTAGCGGCGGGCCAGCAGGCCGAGGGCCCGCTCGCGGGCAACCGGCTCGGGTGGCGCGCCCAGCCAGTCGCGGGCCAGCACGAACGCCTGCTCCGGGCCGCGCAGCGGGCCCCGGACGGTCAGGCCGCGCAGGGTGGCGAGGGCCAGGATGTGAACCATGGCCTGCCCCTGGGTGCGCACACCGGCCGCGGCGACCCGCTCGCGCAGCTCGGCCCTGGTGAGCGGGCCGTCGGCCAGGGATCGCTCGATCACCCCGACGCCTCGTTCGGCATCTTCGGGCGGTACGCCCTCTTGCGCGAGCCGCCGTGCGTTCCCGGTGAGCATCTGCGGGGCCGTGAGCTGGTGCAGCCACCAGTAGTCCTCGGCCAGCACCAGGTGCAGGGTGCCGCGGTTCAGCCAGCTGACCACGACCGAACGGTCCGCCGTGAGCGCGTCGTTGACGTCCCCGGCCCGCAGGCCGGACGTCCGCGCCCGGATGGCGAGCCGCGCCCCGCGCGGGTCCTGTGCCTGTACGGCCAGCAACCGCCCGGTGACCTCGCTGACCGACCGGGCCGGCTCGCCCGTCAGCAGCTGTGCCCGCAGCCGCTGCGCGGCCCGGGAGGGTGGCGCGTCGCGGCTGGGTGTGGCGGGCATAAGCCTGATCCTGCCACCGGGCCCGGACAGTCGCGGCGGCCGGCTCCGGGCGGTCCCGGACGGCCCGCTCCGGGCGGTCCTGGACGCCGGCTCCGGGCGGTCCCGGACGGCCGGCTCCGGACCGCGGTGTGGCCGCCTACGCGGGGCGCTGCTGGGCAGACCGGAGCTGGCCGGCGATGGTCATGGCCCAGCCGTCGATCTCCTGCCAGTCGCGGTGGTCGCCGAACCGCCCGCCCAGCACCCGCAGGAACACCCGGCCGCCCAGGCCCCAGTGATCCGGCCGGATGACGCCGGCGAAGTCGTGATGAGCCCGCGGCGGGACCTGATCCGCGAGCGTGGCCACCGCCTGCGGGAGCTTCCACATCGCCCGCAGCCGCCTGGCCACCCGGGACGGGTACGCGCTGCTCGCTTCCCCGACGGTGGAGACGCTGAACAGCCAGACCGGATGGCGGGCGAGCGCCGCGGCGCCGCGGTCGAGCAACGCCGCGCCCTCCGGCAGCCACTGCCCGCCGTGAATGGCGCTGCCGATCACGAACGCGCCGTAGCCGCTCAGGTCGGTCACGTCCGCCGCCGGGCGGGCCTGCGCGGCCAGCCCCTGCTCGACCAGCCGGGCGGCCAGCCTCTCGGCGATCTCCTTCGTGGAGCCGTGCGTGCTCGCATAGGCCACCAGCACGGCCATCGCATCACCCCCCCGACGACGCGCCCCCGGGTGCGGTATACCCCCGCCACCCGGGTCAGGCACCCAGGTACGCCTGGCGGACGCGGTCGCTGGCCAGCAGCTCGGCGGCGCGACCTTGCAGCTCGATGGCGCCGTTGGCGAGCACGATGCCCCAGCGGGCCAGCCGCAGCGCCATGGTCGCATTCTGCTCGACGAGCAAGATCGTCGTTCCCTCGCGGTTGATCCCGACGAGGGTGTCGAACACCTGCTCGGCCGCCATCGGCGCGAGCCCCAGGCTCGGCTCGTCGAGCAGCAGCAGCCGCGGCCGCGTCATGATCGCCCGGGCGATCGCCAGCATCTGCTGCTCACCGCCCGACAGCAGGCCGCCGCGCCGGTCGAGCAGGCGGCTCAGCGCCGGGAAGACGGACAGCGCCTGGTCCACCGCCGCGGCGAGAGAGGCGCGCCCGAGGCGGTGACCGCCCAGCCGGAGGTTCTCCCGCACGGTCAGGCTGGCGAAGATCCGGCGGCCTTCCGGGCAGTGGCTGATGCCCAGGCTGACCCGGCGGGACGCGGACAGGCGGGTGATGTCGCGGCCGTCCAGCACGATGGTCCCCTGCGCCGGGCGGACCAGCCCGGAGACGGCCTTGAGCGTGGTGCTTTTCCCGGCGCCGTTCGCCCCGAGCACACACACGATCGCGCCGTCGGCGACCGCGAAAGACACGTCCCGCACGGCGAGCACCGGGCCGTACCCGCAGGAGAGGTCAGTGACTTTCAGCAGCACCGTCCGCGCTCCCTCCGAGGTAGGCGGTGACCACGACCGGGTCAGCCCGCACTTCGCCGGGCGTTCCCTCGGCGATCTTGCGGCCGAAGTCCATCACGATCACCTTGCTGGAGACGCCCATGACCACGCGCATGTCGTGGTCGATCACGAGCACGGCCGCGCCGAACTCGGCCGGGATGCGGCTGAGCACCTCCGCCAGCCATGCCTTCTGGCCCTCGGCCAGCCCCGAGGCCGGCTCGTCGAGCAGCACCAGGGACGGGCTGCCGATGAGCGCCCGGCCGAGGTTGACGAGCTTGCGCTCGCCGAAGCCCAGTTCGTCGGCCCGGCGGCGGGCGATGGCGGTGATGCCCAGGAACTCAAGCACCTCGTGCGCCCGCTCCCGGGCCGCCCGCTCGTGGCCTACCACCTTCGGGGTGTGGAGCATGTCCCGCAGGAACCCGGCCCGGCTGCGGTGGTCGTAACCCACGATCAGGTTGTCGGTCACGCTGAGCCCGCCGAACAGCGCCACGTTCTGGAAGCTGCGGGTGATCCCCTGCTGGATGACCCGGTACGGCGGCAGGGAGAGCAGGTCGAGCCCGTCGTGCAGCACCCGGCCCCGCTGCGGCCGGAAGAATCCGTTGATGACGTTGAGCACCGACGTCTTCCCGGCGCCGTTGGGCCCGATCAGCGCCGTGATGGTCCCGTCGGGCACGGTGAGGTTCAGGCCGTCGATGGCGCGGACCCCGCCGAAGGACAGGGAAAGTTCTTCGATCTGGAGCATCTCAGCCCTCCCGTGACGCGCCCGCCGGCGACGATGGCGCCGACGGCTGGTCCGGCAGGCCGCCCGGCCCGGCGCCCGCCGGGCGCCGGGGGATGCGCGGCCCGGCGATCGCGTCGCGCGTGCGGCGGGGCAGGGAGGCCAGCCCGCCGGGCACCAGGAGCAGGACGATGACCACGGCAACGCCGAGGATCGCCTCCGAGAAGCCGCCCAGGGATACCGCTTCCTGCTGGATGACGACCAGGAGCGCCGCCCCGATCAGCGAGCCCCACATGGATCCCAGGCCACCCACGATGACCGCCGCGAAGAAGAACAGCGACAGCGAGAAATCGAATGAGGAGTACTCCACGATGCTGTTGTTCAGCGCGAACACGTAACCGGCGAGCCCGCAGAAGAACGCGCTGAGGGTGAACAGGACCACCTTGGTCCGCCCCGCGTTGATGCCCATCGCGGGGGCGGTGTCCTGGCTGTCCCGCACCGCCATGAAGCGCCGGCCGGTGGGGCTGGCCAGGACGCCGCGGATGGCCGCGGCGGAGACCAGCAGGACCGCCAGCGCCAGGTAGTACACCGGGACGGGATTGTCGAGCATGACCGGGCCGAGGTGCTGGGGCGGGACGATCAGCCCGGTGTACCCGCCGGTCAGGCTGCCGGCGTTGAGCGCGATCTCGGGCACCGCCAGGCCGAAGCCCAGCGTGGCGACGGCCAGGTAGTGACCGCGCAGCCGGGCCGCGGGCAGGCCGAGCACCAGTCCTACGGCCGCGGTGACGAGCCCGGCCAGCAGGAGGACCACGATGAACGGCAGCCCGCCGAAATGGGTGGCCACGATGGCCGCGGTGTAGGCGCCCACCGCGAGGAACCCGGCCTGGCCGACGGAGACCTGCCCCCCGTAGCCCATGAGGAGGTTGAGCGACATGGTGACCAGGCCATAGGTCAGGGCCTCGGTGGCCAGCCCCATGACCGTCGCGTTCCCGCCCAGGAACCGCGGGAACACCAGCGCCACCACCAGCGCCACCAGGGTGGCCAGCACCGGCACCCGGGCCACCGAACGCGCGGCCCCGGTCCACTGGCCGCGGCCGCGCGGCGCCGCGGCCCGGCCGGACGGGCGGCTCACTGGCGGACCTGCTCGGCTTGTCCGAACAGCCCCTGCGGCCGCAGGTAGAGCACGGCCACGATGAGGGCGAAGACCACGGTCAGCTGGAGGTTGGTCGAGACATAGCCCGCGATGAGATCCGACAGGATGCCCACCGCGAAGCCGCCTACCAGCGCCCCGGTGAGGGAGCCGAGGCCGCCGAGCACGGCCCCGGCGAAGGCGAACACGGCGATGTCGTCCATCATCGTCGGGGTGAGGCTGACGGCCGGCGCGACCAGGGTGGCCGCGACGCCGCACAGAGCCACCCCCACCGCCCAGGACAGCCCGAGCACCCACCGCCGGGACACGCCCATCAGCGCCGCCACCTCCGGGTCCTCGGCGACCGCACGGACGGCGAGCCCCAGCCGGGTCCGCTGGTAGAACAGGTGCAGCGCGAGCGTGACGGCCACCGCGAGCCCGGCGACGAACAGATCGTTGCGGTCCACCGAGACCGGGCCGATCGCGATGCTGGGGCCGGAGATGACCGTGGGCACCGTCTTGGGCCCGTAGCCCCAGATCACGCCGGCCAGCCCCTCCACCAGAAGCAGCAGCCCGACGGTCATCACGATGCTCACGATCGGCGGGGTCCCCTCCACCCGCCGCATGAAGCCGCTCTCGGTGACGCCGCCGATGGCGGCGCCACCGAGGATCGCCAGGATCCACGCGGCCACGGTGGGCAGGCCGAGGCTGGTGTGAACCGTCCAGACGAACAGGGCCACCACCGTGGCCATCGCCCCGTAGGCGAAGTTGACCACATTGGATGTCTTGAAAATGATGTTGAGCCCGAGCGCGGCCAGGGCATAGATGCCGCCGAACCCCAGCGCTGAGACGACTAGCTGGGCGAACTCAGTCATGGGCAGGCGTCCTCCAGCTGCTGGGGTGCGGGTGCGGCGTCACGACGGCGGGCGCTGCGCCCGCTGAGAGCACCGGCGCTCAGCTCGCCACCGGCACCCGCTGGCCTCCTACGGCCTTGACCAAGAACATGTGCGTGATACCGCCGTGCGAGGTGCTGGAGTAGTTGATGACCCCGCCCAGGGTGTTCAGGTTGGTCAGTGAGTCCAGCGCGGTCTCGTAGCTGTCCCGGGTGATGGACCCCTTGATCGCCTTGAGGCCGGCCACCGCCACCTGCGCCTCGGTCCACCCCCAGGCCGCGAACACCGACTGCGGCTTGCCCGGCTGGTAGGTGGACATGCCGGACAGGAACGCCTTCACCTGGGGGTTGCTGGTGTCCTGGAGCGGCGGGATGAAGGCGCCCGAGTAGCTGCCCGGGAACTCCTGCGGCGCGGTCTGGAACTCCTGCGGGATGGCGGAGACCTGGCTCATGATCCGGACCGGCTTGAAGCTGACGGCGTTCAGCGCGTTGAGGAAGTCGGTGGTCGGCCCGGGGATCGCCAGGATGACCACCCCGCTCACGTGCGCCGCCTTGAACTGGGCCGCCTGCGGCGAGAAGTCGGTCTGGGTGGGGTCGTAGGGGATGGCCAGGGTCGGCTTCAGCCCGGAGTTCTCCAGGCCCTGCAGCAGGCTCTTCCCGAAGTCGTCGTTCTGGTAGAGCACACCGATCTTGGTCAGGTGCTGCGACTCGGCGAAGGTGCCCAGCATCTTGCCCTCGATCAGGTACGACGGCCAGACGTTGTACAGGTACTTGCGGAACGTCCCGGAGAAGACGGTGGCGCCGGTCTGCGGGCCGACCAGCGGCACGTTGTTCGGGCCGAGCACCGTGATGTTGGCCTCGGTGGCGGCCGTGCCGTTGACCGCGACCTCGGCGAAGACGTGGTCGGTGTAGACGAGCGTCTTGGTGTCCTGCAGGGCGATCGGGGGCTGGTACTGGTCGTTGAGGCTGATGAACTTGATCTTGCGGGCGTCGACCCCGCCATGGGCGTTGACGTAGTCGAAGTACGCCTGCACGCCGGTGGTGGACTCGCCGTAGAGGGCGGCGGGACCGGTCTTGGGTACCGTCTGGCCGAACAGGATCGAGGTCGCCGTCACCCCGGGCGCCGACGATCCGCTCGGCGCTGAGCTGCTGCTAGTGCTGGAGCAGGCCGCGGCCAGCAGCGCCGATGCGGCCAATAACGCCAGCGACGCTGTCCGCGTGGTACGCCCGGATCTGCTGACCCTCACCGTCCGATGTGACATCTGCCGTCCCCTTTATCAGGTTTATCCGCTCCCAATAGCAAGCATCGCCGTGCAATCACTTAGCTAATAGCGTAACGGAGTGTAACATATAGGGACACTTCGTAGACCAGTCCAGATCCGGTAAATAGCCGGTCAGGTGGGTAAAGGGCAGGTCAGGCGGGGAAGGCGCGGCCGCTCAGCGGGCGCCGAGGCCGCGCAGGAGCTCGTCGACCACCCGCTCGGCGTAGCCGGCCGGGACCGCCTGCTGCTCGTGCCCGCGCCGGGCGACCACGGCCCCGACCAGCATGAACAGCGCCGCGTCGACGTCGAGGTCGGGCCGCAGTTCCCCGCTCGCCACGCCCCGGCGCAGGACCGCCCGGACGACCTCGCGGCGGGGCTCCAGCACCGTCTCCACGTACCGCGCCATCAGCCGCGGGTACTTCGCGCCCTCCCCCAGCAGCAGCGCGAACTCCCGGGCCCGGCGTGGGTCGGTGCTCTCCTGGCACAGGGCGCCGAGCAGCGTCACCAGGTCTTCCCTGACCGACCGGCCAGCCGGTTCGGGCAGCGGACTCTTCAGCGCCGCGATCGCGTCCAGCAGCAGGTCCTCCTTGCCGGGCCAGCGGCGGTAGATGGTGGCCTTCCCCACCCCGGCCCGGGCCGCGACCCGCTCGATGCACAGTCCGTCCGGCCCCGACTCGGCGAACAGGCTCAGTGCCGCGTCGATGATGGCCTGGTCAGCCCGTTCGCTGCGCGGCCGCCCGGGGCGGCGGCTGATCGCGGCCCCGGCGGTCCCGGCGCTCACCGGCTCAGCCTTCCGTCCGGGGCGGCCCCATCGGCTGGCATGGCCGCGGCCGCCGCGACCGGCTCCATCGCCAGGACCGGCTCTGCGTGGCCGGCCGCCGCTGTGGCGTCCGGCGCGGGCGCGGCAGCGGGGCTCTGAACGGTGCGCCCGCCGCGCGCGGGCATCCAGATCACCACGACCAGCACGCCGAGCAGGGTGATCGCCGCGGAGATGAGGGTGGTGATGTGCATGGCGTGCACGAAGGCGGTGTCGGCGAAGGCGGCCAGGTCCCGCGCGGCGGGGCTGCCCGGCCCCAGCTTGGCCGCTACGGCCTGCGTGGCAGTGATCGAGCCTGTCGCCGCTCCCCTGGCCTGGGCCGGCAGCCCGGTCAGGTGCGGGCTGAGCTGGCCCCGGTAGGCCTGCGCGAGGATCGAGCCGAGGACGGCCACCCCGAGCGCGCCCGCCACCTGCCGGGCGGTGTTGGTCAGGGCCGAGCCTGAGCCCGCCCGCTCCCGGGGCACGACCGACATCACCGCCTCCGTGGCCGGTGGCATGACGGTGCCCATCCCGGCGCCCTGGATGAAGAACAGGACCGCGAGCACCCAGATCGGGGTGATGAGGCCGAGCATCTGGTAGCCGGCTAGCGCCACCGTGACCACCAGCAAGCCGGACGCGACGACCGCCTTGGTGCCGAACTGCCGCACCAGGCCGGCGCTGCGCGGGGCCATGAGTATCTGCCCGGCCGCGAACGGGAGCGAGAGCAGGCCCGCCTGGAGCGGGGTGTAACCGCGCACGCTCTGCAGGTAGAAGCTGAGGAAGAACAGCGCCCCCATCATCCCGAAGAAGACCAGTGCCAGCGCGCCGACCGAGGAGGACAGGCGGGGGTTACGGAACAGCCGGACATCCAGCGACGGGTGGCTCAGCCTGGTCTCGTACCAGGCGAAGAAGGCGAGCACAGCCAGCCCGGCCACGACGGGGCCGAGCACGTCGGCGTGCACCCAGGAGCCCTTCTCCCCGCCCTGGATGATGCCGTAGACCAGGAGCACCAGGCCGGCGATGGACGTCAGTACGCCGACGAAGTCGATCCGGCCCGGGTCGGGGTTCTTCGACTCGGGGACGATCAGCCAGACGGCGGCCGCGCCAGCGGCCGTGAACGGCACGTTCAGCAGGAACACCGAGCCCCACCAGAAGTGGGCCAGCAGCAGCCCGCCGACGACGGGGCCGATCGCCACCCCGATGCCGACCGCCATCGCCCAGATGCCGATGGCCCGCGGCCGCTCTGCCGGGGCGAAGACGTTGGTGATGATGGACAGCGTCTGCGGCATCACGGCCGCAGCGGCCAGGCCCATGGCGGCCCGCGCCCAGATCAGCTGATCCGGTGTCTGCGCGTACGCGGTGACGGCCGAGAAGAGGCCGAATGCCACCAGCCCGATCATCAGCATCCGCTTGCGGCCGATCCGGTCACCGATCACCCCGAACGTGAACAGCAGCCCGGCGAAGACCAGGGTGTAGGAGTTGATCCCCCACTCCAGCTGACTCTGGCTGGCACCGAGCCCCACTCCGGGCTCGGCGATCGTCTTGAGCGCCACGTTCAAGACGGTGTTATCGAGGACGATGGCCATCAGGCTGGTGATCAGGACGCTGAGGATGATCCAGCGGCGGCGGTACACCTTGTCGTCAAGGCCAGCGAGCTTGGTGTGGGGGGAAGCGCTGCGCGATTCCATGATGTCCTTCAAGTCGCAGGGGATGGCATACGCCGCGGCCGGCGTTATGCCCTGTGCCCGGGGACGGCCAGCGCCGCCCGCGGGAAGCTATCAATACGGAACAGACCCGTATCGCAAAACATTCCTCCTTCGCCTTCAGCCGACCAGGGCCTTGTGCCCTGTCCCCCGCGCCTGCGGCATGCGATGATCGAACAGTCCGGGGACGCCACCACGGCGCCACGAGACGTGGAGGATTCAGATGAACGCACAGCCCAGTGATGCAGCAGCGGCCACGACGCGTGCGCGGACCGCAGAACCCCTCTACGGGGGAAGCGCCACCCGGCGGGTCACCGTCCGTGACCTGGCGGCGGCCAAGGCGCGGGGCGAGAAGTGGCCCATGCTGACGGCTTACGACGCTCTCACCGCCCGCGTGTTCGACGAGGCCGGCATCCCCGTCCTGCTGGTGGGTGACTCTGCCGGGATGGTCGTCTTCGGCCACGACAGCACCATCCCGGTGACGGTCGACGACCTTCTCCCGCTCACCGCCGCGGTGGTCCGTGGCACCAGGCGCGCGATGATCATCGCCGACCTGCCGTTCGGCTCCTATCAGGTCTCACCGGCGGATGCCCTGGCCGCCGCCACCCGGTTCCTCAAGGAAGCGGGAGCGCACGCGGTCAAGCTGGAGGGCGGCCAGCGAGTCGCCCGGCAGGTGGAGGATCTCGTCGCGGCCGGCATCCCGGTGATGGCGCACCTGGGGCTCACCCCGCAGTCGGTCAACGTGTTCGGTGGGTACCGGGTCCAGGGCCGGGGCGAGGCCGGCGACCGGCTGCTGCACGACGCCAAGGTCCTCGAGGCCGCCGGCGCGTTCTCGGTCGTGCTCGAATGCGTCCCGTCCGAGCTCGCCGCCCGCGTCACCGAAGCGGTGAACGTACCGACGATCGGGATCGGGGCCGGGGCCGACTGCGACGCGCAGGTGCTGGTCTGGCAGGACATGGCCGGGCTGTCCCCGCGCACCCCCAGGTTCGTGAAGCGCTACGCCGACGTCGCCGGGGTTCTCGGCCAGGCCGCCCGTTCGTTCGCGGACGAGGTCGTCGCCGGCCAGTTCCCCGCCGAGGAGCACGCCTACCACTAGGGTGCCACCCCGGTCATGGTCGCGCTGCCATGCCGTGCCCCGCGGGATAGCCGGGACTTTGGCTAGACGTCGGTGATACGCAGGCCGGCGTGGGCCTTGTAGCGGCGGTTGATGGACACCAGGTTGGCGGTGAGCGCCTCGACCTGGCCGCAGTTGCGCAGGCGGCCCGCATAGACACCGCGGGCCCCGGGAATGCGGGCGGCGAGCGCGGCGACCAGGTCGGTCGCTGACCGGTCGTCACCGAGCACCATGACGTCCAGGTCGATCGCGGCGACCTCGGGGTCGAGCAGCAGCACGGCCGACACGTGGTGGAACGCGCCCACCACCGCCGAGCCGGGCAGCACGGCGGCTGCCTGCTCGGCCGCGCTGCCCTCTGCCACGGCAAGCGGGTAGGCGCCGCGCGCGTCGAACCCGAGCGGGTTCACGCAATCGATCACGATCTTGCCAGCGAGCGGCTCCGCCAGGGAGACGAGCAGCTCCCGGTGGCCCTCCCACGGCACGGCCACGATCACCACGTCCGCCGCGCGCGCCGCGTCCTCGTTCGCCATCCCCCGGATCCCTGGCCCACCGCCGAGCCCGGCCGCCGCGGCGGCGGCGCGCTCCGCGCTGCGCGAGCCGATGATGACGGGGTTGCCAGCGGCGGCGAGCCGTCTGGCCAGTCCCCGCCCCTGATCGCCGGTCCCGCCGAGGACCGCCACCACCAGGCCCGCGACATCGATACCGATACCGGGCGATACGTGCTGCTCAGCCATGCCCCGATCCTGCCAGAGCCGGCGGCGGCCGTGGCACGATGGAGGGTGAACGCCGAGCAGGTGGCCGCCCTGCGGGCGCTGCTCGCCCCGACCGGGTGGCTCGAACGGGCCGCGCTGTTCGCCCACGCGCTCCGCCGGTCCTCGCGCACCCCCGGCGGGCTGCTGGTGGTGGGGACCCCGGAACAGGAACCGTGGCACCTTGCCGCCCACCTGGATGAGGAAAGCAGGCTGGCGGGCATTCCCGAGCTGGCCCCGACGCTGGTGCGCTGGGCACCTCCCGTGGACGCGCCGGCTCACCTGCGGATCGGCCTGGAACGCATCGAGGCGGCTGGGCGCGGGGAATCACTGCTGGTCGTGAGCCCCCAGGCGGCGCCGGACCCGCTGCTGGAACGGGTACAGGACGCCCGCAGGGGCGGCGCCACGATCCTGGCGCTCGGCCAGGGTGACCGGCCGCTGGAGGAGATGGCCCACGAGACACTGGTGGTGTCCCCGCAGGACGCCCTGCTCTCGTTCGAGGCGGCCCAGCACCTGGTCAGCGCCGCAGCCGGGGAGCGGACCGGCGAGAGCAAGGGGTTCCGGGCACGGCTCGCCCGACTGCTTGACACCGTGAGCGGCCCCGCGCCCCGCTGATACGTTGACACCATGATCACCCAGTCCCAGAAGGCCGAACGGTTCCTCGCCCTGCACCAGGGACCGGAGCCGCTGCTGCTGCCCAATCCCTGGGATCTGGGCTCGGCGAAGGTCCTTGACGCGCTCGGCTTCTCCGCCCTGGCGACCACCAGCGGCGGATTCGCGGCGACCCTGGGCCGGCCGGACGGGCAGGTGACCCGGGATGAAGCGGTGGCACACGCGGCGGCCATCGCGGCGGTGACCAGCCTGCCGGTCTCGGCTGACCTGGAGAACGGGTTCGCGGACGACCCGGCGGGAGTCGCCCAGACCATGCGGCTCGCAGCGGGGGCAGGCCTGGCAGGCTGCTCGGTGGAGGACTTCACCCGCGACCCGGGCGACCCGATCTACGGGGTGCCGCTGGCCACGGAGCGTATCGCGGCGGCCGCCGAGGCGGCCGCGGCGGGCCCGGTCCGGTTGGTGCTCACCGCCCGGGCCGAGAACTACCTGCACGGCCGCCCCGACCTGGCGGACACGATCACCCGCCTCCAGGCGTACCAGGAAGCCGGCGCCGACGTGCTCTACGCGCCGGGGCTGACCAGCCTCGCGGACATACGCCAGGTCGTGACCTCGGTTGACCGGCCGGTGAACGTCCTGGCCCTGCCAGGTGGCCCGGTGATATCCGAGCTGGCGGCGGCCGGGGTGCGCCGGGTGTCGGTCGGCGGCGCCTTCGCCTTCGCCGCGCTCGGCGCCCTGGTCGAGGCCGCCAGGGAACTGCGCGAGCAGGGCACCTACGGCTTCGGCGAGCGCGCCGCCGCCGGCCGGGCCGCGGTGCGCGCGGCCTTCGCCGGCTGACGCCGCCGCCGGCCCCAGGCAGCGCCCAGGCCTGCCGCCGGCGCCCGGCCGGCGTCCCCTCCCGGCTCAGGCGTCGAGGCTGAGCACCATGGTGGGCCGCTCGATCACGTGGTCCTCGCGCAGTGGCCGGACCGCGGTGCCGATGGCGAAGAACTCGGTGGTGTGCGCGCCCCAGGTGTGACTGTGCTGGCGGAGCTGGACCCCGACGATCCCCTCCGCGTGCAGCGCCTCGGCCTCCGCCTGCATCCGGCTCATCGCCAGCTCCCTGGCGTCGTAGAGGGCCTGGGTGAACTGCTCGATCTCCACGTTGCGGCCGATGTTGCCGATCACCCCGCCGAGCCGCTGGTGGGCGATGTGATACACGCACGAGCCCATCACCATGCCGAGCGGCGCGTAACCGGCCCGGATGAGGGTCCAGAAGTCCTGCCCGGACAGGTCCGAGGTGAACGGCTGGTTCTTGTTGTTGCGCCAGTTGGCGACCCCGCCGCCGCCCGCGCCCTCCTCGGCCTTGACCGCCGTCCCGACGGCGATGAACTCGGCGATGTCGTTGCCGAACTCCTTCATCTCCACGTCGAGCCGGACCCCGACGATGCCGTCCGCCTTGAGCGCGTCCGCCTCCGCCTCCATCCGGGTCATGGCCAGCTCGCGGGCGTGGTACATCGCCTGGGACAGGACGTCCAGTTCCTGGTTCTTGCCCCAGCGGCCGACCTGCAGGCCGACGTGATAGATCGAGCTGCCCAGCACCAGGCCAAGCGGGCGGAACCCGGCCTCCCGCACCAGCAGGAACTCGTTCACCGACAGATCCGAGGTGAAGATGGAGCCCGGGCGCCCGGGCTGCAGCTCGGCCAGGCGGCGCATGGCGTCCTGCGGGACCCCTGCCACGCCCAGCTCGGTGCTCTTCTGGTCAGTCATCGTTCTCCCTCAGCTGCGCTGGGCGTGATCTGGGACCGCCGTCGGCGGCCTGCGCGGCAACCCGCGAGTCATGTGTGCCATCACCGCTCCGCACCGAGCCGGACCCGGGCCGCCTGGCGGCGCTGCGGGTCGAGCGAGAGGATCGCGAGGCTCGGCGTGCGGGATGCCGCCGCGGCGGCGAACCGCGCGGTGGACGTGCCGATGATGGTCACCTCGGCGATGTGGTCCTTCCGGTGCTCCTGCATCGGGCACTCGCGCTCGTGCACGCGCAGGTCCATCTTGGACACCACGACGCCTTCGGCGCCCATCCTGCGGACGTCCTTCTCCAGCTGGACACGCGCGTCATGCCGGGCGTCGTTCACCAGCTCGGTGTACCCGCTCACCTCGGCGTTGCCGGTGCCCCAGCGGGTCTGGTTGACGGTCAGCCAGTCGTCGTGCCTTGACCCGATGGAGATCCCCAGTGCCAGCCCGGCGGGCACCCATCCCGCCATGATCAGCTTGGCGAAGTCCTGGCCGGACAGGTCAGAGGTGAACGGCCGCCCGGGATGGACCGCCCCCGGCGCCCGGACCGCGGTGCCGATCGCCTTGAACTCCAGTCCGCCCGCCGGGAACGCGCCGATGGTAAGCGACACCCCCACGATGCCGTGCCCGCCCAGCGCGGTGCACTCGGCCGACATCCGGTCGAGTGCCTTGTGCCGTGCCTCGTACATGGCCTGGATCAGCGGGCCGAACGAGCCCGTCCCGCCCCGCCCCGAGAGCTGGGTGACGCTCTGGAATGGCCCGGTGAACGCACCGTAGCTCGACCACGCACCGGGGCAGTTGTACCCGCCGGTGAAGCCGATGTTGTAGACGGCCGCGCCGAGCACCTGGCCGGCCGGCTCGAAGCCGACGCTGCGGATCGCGGCGAACTCGTCGGTGGACAGGGCAGAGCCCCACGTCCCACTGCCCTGGATCTCGGCCATCCGCGCCTGCGCGGCCGACGGGAGCCCGCTCCCGGCCCGCTCATCGCTCACCGCGCGCCCCTTCCGGCTGCACCATCGCTCCCACGATACCCGGGCAGTCTCCGCCACCGCGCCGGGCCGCGTCACGGCGCACGGCGGCGCACTGGCGCACGGCGCCCGGGCTGGGCGCGTCACGGCGCACGGCGGCGCGCTGACGCCAGCGCCCGGGCCGCTGGCGGCTGGCGCGTTACTGCCCGGGGCCGTGCCGGGGCTCGTCGGCCGCGTCCCACTCCCGGTTGCGCTCGCGCACGGTCTCCAGGGCCCGTTCCGCCTCCTGCTCGGTCGCATAAGGCCCCAGCCGGTCCTTGCCGGGGCACCCGGGACCTTGCTCCACCGTGTTGTGCCGGAGGCAGTACCACCAGCGACGGTCATCGTCCATGCCACTAGACTCCCAGACCATGGCAACGATGCTCCAGCCCGGCCGGATCTCGCCCATCCGGCAGGTGCCGGCGCACATCCCCAGGCCCGAATATGTGGGCAAGAAGCGCCCGCGGACGGGCGAACCGGATGTGAAGGACGCGGGCACGATCGAGCGGATGCGGGTGGCCGGCCGGCTCGCGGCCCGGGCCCTCGCGGAGGTCGGCCGGCATGTCAGGCCGGGGGTCACCACCGACGAACTGGACCGGGTCGGGCACGAGTTCCTGTGTGACCACGGCGCCTACCCGAGCACCCTCGGCTACCGGGGCTACCCGAAGTCGCTGTGCACCTCGCTGAACGAGGTGATCTGCCACGGGATCCCCGACGACACCGTGATCGCTGACGGGGACATCGTCAACGTGGACATCACCGCCTTCCTGGACGGGGTGCACGGCGACACCAACGCCACGTTCCTCGCGGGGAACGTGGACGGCGAATCACGGCTGCTGGTCGAGCGCACGCACGAGGCGATGATGCGCGGCATCCGCGCGGTGGCGCCGGGGCGGCCGCTCAACGCCGTGGGCCGGGTGATCGAGTCGTACGCGCGCCGGTTCGGCTACGGCGTGGTCCGCGACTTCACCGGCCACGGGATCGGGACCACCTTCCATTCCGGGCTGATCGTGCCGCACTTCGACGACCCGACCGTCAGCGTGATCATGGAACCGGGGATGACCTTCACCATCGAGCCCATGCTGACCCTGGGCACCGTCGATTTCGACATGTGGCCGGACGGATGGACGGCGGTGACCAAGGACCGCATGCGCACCGCCCAGTTCGAGCACACGCTGGTGGTCACCGCCGACGGCCAGGAGATCCTGACCCTCCCCTAGGAGACGGTCATCCGGCCTGCGTCACGCCGGTTGCGGTGGGTCCTCCGGCGGGGACAGCCCGAGCACCCCCAGCCCCGCGCCCACCCGGCTCAGCCGCCGCTCCCGTGCGCTCCGGCGGGCGAGCACGCCGAGCAGGATCAGCGAGGCCAGGAAGCCCAGCCCGGTGACGGCCGCCACACCGGCCTCGGTGGCGATGCGCGCCACGTCGTGGTGCACGACCTCGATGGCGCCGCCCGGCCCGGCCGGGCCTGCCGGGCCGGGCGGGAAGTACCGCGATGCCGCCAGGCCGGCGGCCGGGCGGGCGGCCGCGAGCGCGTGGGCGGCCCGCAGCGCGGCAACCGCATCCACCTCCCCGAAGCCGGTGCCCGGGTCATATCCCGCGCGCGGCCGGTGCCGGGTGGAGGTGACCAGTGCCTCTGCGACCAGCGCCGGTGACAGCCCCGGGTAGCTGGCCCGGACCAGTGCCGCCACCCCGGAGACGAACGCCGACGCCGGGCTGGTCCCGTCGGCCTGCACGTAGCTTCCGCCAGGCCCGGCCCCGGCCACACCGACGCCGGGTGCCGAGATCACCACGGACGAGTTGCGCTGGGAGAACGATGCCCGGATGCCCCGCGCGGTCACGGCCGCCACCGAGATCACACCGGTGAAGGAGGCGGGATAGGAGAAGGGTGCCAAACGGCTGCCGGGGGAACCGTCGTTCCCGGCCGCGGCCACCACGACGACCCCCCGCGAGATCGCGTACCCGATCGCCGCGCGGGTGTCGGGCGACGGCGACGGTGAGCCGAGGGACATGTTGATGACGCCGGCGCCATGGTTGACCGCGTACCGGATGCCGCGGCCGATGGCGTCGTCGTAGGCGGAGTTGGTGTTGTAGATGGCGAACCCGGGCTCGTCGTCATCCAGAAGCACGCGGACAGAGAGGATCTTCGCGGCCGGTGCGATCCCGATCACGCCCTCCGCGTGCCCCGGGCCGCTGCCATGGCCGGCGATCAGCGACGCGATGAAGGTCCCGTGCAGGTGTGGGGGGCGGTAGCCGCGGGGGTCGGCGCCCCGGGTGAAGTCGGGGCCCGCGGTCACCGAGCCGGCGAGATCGGGCACGCCGCGGTCCACGCCGGTGTCCAGCACGCCGACCGTCACCCCGCGCCCCTTGCTGATCTGCCACGCCTCGGTCACCCGCATGGCCCGCAGATCGGGCATTTCGTCCGTCCGCACCTGGGCCCGGATCCCCGTCGCCGACACGGCGGCCCACGCCGGCCCGCCGGCACGCGGCGGACGGGCACCGGGCGCCGGCGAGACACCCCTGGCCGGCCGGGCACCGGACCCGGTGGCGCCAGCCAGGCCCAGGCACACGGCCGCGGCGCAGGCGGCCACGCGCACCCCGGTCACCGCGGTCAGCATGTCCACTCCGGGCTGGCGCAGTTGACCTTGGCCGGGCGCGAGAGCGGCGCGAGTATCTCCTGGGCGACCTGCCTGGCCGGGGCGAAGACGGCCGGACGGCGCTGGCCGGTGGCCGACGCCGGCCGGCCGTCCGCGTAGCCCGCCACGGTGAGCACCACATAGGGCCCGCTCTGCTCGGCTACCGCGGACTGCCGTGCCGGGTCGTCGAAGCGGGCTACCGCGGTCCCGGTCAGGGAGAACGCGCGCAGCCCGGCCGGCAGCGGATTCCAGGCGGCGGCGTGGGCGAAGGCGGCGGCGCGGCCGGGGGTGGGGAACACAAGGACGCCGGTGGTGTATGCCACCCCCTGCAACTGGTCGAGGTACGTGGCCCGCAGGGCGGCGCGGCAGCCGTCGCGCCGCGCCACGGCGGCGAGCACGCCGTCCAGCGCCGCCGGGCAGCCGTCGGCAGGCGAGATGCCGGCCCGCTGTGCCTTCTCCTGGGTCAGGACGTCGCTCACGTAGCCGATCGTGCCGGGGAAGATCCGCCCGGCCGGCCAGGTCCGCCAGCGGCCGGCCACCGCGGCGGCCGCTGCCGCCGCCCGCTCGGCCGCCGTCGGCGGGCGGGTCTGGTCCGCCCATGCCCTGGTACCGAGGGCCACCGCCACCACCAGGCAGGCGGCGGCGAGGAGGGCCGCGCCGGCCATGGCGAGCCCGCGGCTCCCCCCGCCGTCATTGCCTGCTGGCGATGGCGGGATAGGGTCCGGAGCGGGCGGCAGGACGCTCACCTGGCCAGGGTAACCCTGATCGCCCGGCAAGTCCGGCCGCCCAGGGACCCGGTGGGCCTGGATGATAGATGCCCATGGGAGAGCTGATCCTTATCCGGCACGGAGAGACCGAGTGGAGCCGTGCGCACAGGCACACCGGCGGCACGGATGTGCCGCTCACGCCCGCGGGGGACGATGCCGCCACCGCGCTGGCGCCCGCGCTGGCCGGCCGTGACATCCGTGCCGCCTTCACCAGCCCGATGCGGCGCGCCATCCGGACGGCCGCGCTGGCCGGGCTTGCCGGCGCCAGCCAAGACCCCGACCTCCGGGAATGGGACTACGGCGGATACGAGGGTGCGACCACGCCGCAGATCAGGGAGCAGCGGCCCGGGTGGTACCTGTGGCGCGACGGCGTCATCCCCGGTGACGCCGACCACCCCGGTGAGACGCTGTCGCAGGTCGGTGACCGGGCGGACGCGGTGCTGGGCCGGGTCACCCCGCTGCTGGCGGACGGCGACGTGGTCCTGGTATCCCACGGGCACCTGCTGCGGGTGCTGACTGCCCGCTGGCTGCGGCTGGAGCCGGCCGGGGCCGGCTGTTCCAGCTCGGTACCGGCACCCTGAGCACGCTCGGCACCGAGCACGGCGAGCCGGTGATCAGTTCCTGGAACGTCCCGCCCTGCTGACGGTGGATCCGCTGGCCACCGGCGCGGCAGCCGCCCATGGTCAGCCAAGGAAGGTCAGCTTCAGCAGGTACACGTTCAAGACGATGATGAGCGCGGTGATGGCACCGGTGGTCACCGTGGTCAGGCGCCGGTTCACCAGCGGGCCCATGACGTCCGGGCGGCGGGTGAGCAGCAGCAGCGGAACCAGCGCGAACGGGATGCCGAAGGACAGCACGACCTGCGACAGCACCAGGCTCGCGGTGACCGGCAGGCCCAGCCCGAGCACCACGAGCGCGGGGAGCATGGTGACGGCGCGGCGGGCGAACAGCGGGACGCGGCGGCCGATGAAGCCCTGCATGACGACCTGGCCCGCATAGGTGCCGACGCTCGACGAGGAAAGGCCCGAGGACAGCAGGGCGACCGCGAAGGCCAGGGCGGCACCGCCGCCGGCCAGCCGGGCGATGCCCGCGTGGGCGGCACTGATCGACCCGGCGCCTGCCAGCCCCGCGGGCCCGGCGCCGGCCGCCCCGGTGTGGTGGAACAGCGAGGCGGCGACGAACAGCATGAGCAGGTTGACCAGGCCGGCGCCACCGAGGGCGAGGACCACGTCGAGGCGCTGGAAGCGCAGCAGCTCACGGCGCTCGGCGTCGTCGTGACAGTGCACCCGCGACTTCGTCAGCGCCGAGTGCAGGTAGACGACATGCGGCATGACGGTCGCCCCGATGATGCCCGCGACGAGCAGCAGGCTTCCCCCGGGCAGGACCGGGACCAGGCCTGCCGCGACGCCGTGCGGATCGGCTCCCACGGCCATCAGGTCGTAGCCGAACCCGCAGAACACGATGGCGAGCAGGGCGCTGATCGCGAGCTCGAACCGGCGGTAGCCCCGTTGCTCCAGCGCGAGGATCCCGAACGCGACCAGCGCCGTCATCAGCCCGGCCAGGCCGAGCGGTACGTGGAACAGGAGGTTGAGGCCCACCGCCGCCCCGACGAACTCGGCCAGGTCGGTCGCCATCGCGATCAGCTCCGCCTGCGCCCACAGGCCCAGGCAGGCCGTCCGGGGAAGATGCAGGCGGCACAGCTCCGGCAGGTCACGGCCGGTAGCCACGCCGACCTTCGCGGACAGGTACTGCACCAGCATCGCCATCAGGTTGGCCGCCACGATCACCCATGCCAGCGAGTACCCGAACGCGGCCCCGGCGGAGAAGTTGGTGGCGAAGTTGCCCGGGTCGATGTAGGCGACCGCGGCCACGAAAGCGGGCCCGAGCAGGGCCAGGGCGCCACGCACCCGGCCGCGCGAGCGCAGCAGGCGCAGCCCGCTCTGCTCAGGTGCCCCGGGGACCGCCGTACCGGCGGCCAGCGGCATCTGCACCGTTGACTGCGCGGCCGGTGGTGTCAAGGTCAGCCCACCGAAGGACCGAGCCCAAGCGACTGTGGCGTGCTGGCGTCGGGTGAGGGCTGGTGCAGGCCTTCGTCAAGCGAGCCGAACTCGGTCATCAGGGCGGCGCTGCCGCCCCAGGGCGTCTGTTCCTCCGCCACCAGAGTGTTCGTCGTGAGCAGCAGGCCGGCCACCGATGCGCCGTTTTGCAGCGCCGACCGCGCCACCCGCAGCGGGTCGATGATGCCCATCTCGATCATGTTGCCGTAGCGCCCCTGCAGGGCGTCGAAGCCTTCGTCCGGGCCCATCTTGCTCATCTGATCGACCACCTCCTGGCCGGAGTGGCCCGCGTTCGTGGCGATCAGATAGGCCGGCTCGGTCAGCACCCGGCGCACGATGTCCACGCCGGCCGCGTAGTCGTCTTTGACACCGAGCTCATCCAGGGCACCCTCGGCATGCATCAGCGCCGTGCCGCCGCCGGCCACGATGCCCTCGGCCATCGCGGCCCGGGTGGCCGACAGCGCGTCCTCGACCCGGTGCTGCAGTTCCTTGAGTTCGGCCGGGGTCGGGGCGCCGACCCTGATCACCGCGACCTTGCCGGTGAGCGATCCGATCCGTTCGGTGAGCACATCCTCGTCCACCCCGAAGGTGGCCCGCTCCAGCTCGGCGCGCAGCTGGGTGACCCGGAACGCGACCTCATCGGAGGAGCCCGCGCCGTCGATGATCGCGGTCCGGTCGGCGTTGACCCTGACCTGAGCGGCCCGCCCGAGCTGGTCGATGGTCATCGTCTCCAGGGTGAAGCCGGAATGCCTGCTGTACACGGCGCCGCCGGTGATCGACGCGATGTCCTCCAGCTTGTGCAGCCGGCGGTCGCCGAAGCCGGGGGCCCGCACGGCGACGCACTGGAAGGTCCTGTTGACGTGGTTGTGCACGAGCATCTGCAGCGCCGTGCCCTCGACCGTCTCGGCGATGAGGATCAGCGGGCGCGGTGCCCGCATGATCTTGTCGAGGATCGGCATCAGCTGCTGGACCTTGGTGATCTTCTCGCTGCACAGCAGGATGTACGGGTCGTCCACGATCGCTTCGAGGCTGGCGGGGTTGGTCACCATGTAGGGAGACAGGTAGCCGTTGTCGAACTCGAAGCCCTCGACGAAGTCCACGCTCATCCCGTGCGTGGCCGATTCCTCCACGGTGACGATGCCGCCGTCGCCGACGGTGTACAGCGCGTGGGCGATCACCGCGCCGACCGTGTCGTCGTCGTTCGCCGAGATCGCGGCCACCCGCGCGTAGTCCTGCTCGGTGACCACGGGATGGGCGACCTGCTGCAGGTGCTCGACAAGCCGGCCGACCGCCAGATCGATGCCCCGCTTGACCAGCACCGGGTTGGCCCCCTTGTCGATCGCCTGCATGCCCTCCCTGACGATCCCCTGGGCGATCACGGTCGCCGTGGTGGTGCCGTCACCCACGATGTCGTTGGTCTTGATCGCCGCTTCCTTGACCAGCTGGGCACCCATGTTCTCGAACTGGTTCTTCAGGTGGATCTCCCGGGCGATGGTCACCCCGTCGTTGGTGACCACGGGCGACCCGGTGATCTTCTCCAGGATGACGTTGCGCCCCTTGGGCCCGAGGGTGGACTTCACCGCTTCGGCCAGCTGATCGACGCCGGCCAGCAGCAGGGTGCGGGCTTCTGGGCCGAAACGCAGTTCCTTGGCCATGGCTTCTCCTCGGGCTCCGGGGCAGACGGGATCGACAGGGGTCAGGGGACGAGGATCGCGCGCCCGCGCACCCGGACCGCGTCCAGATCGGCGAAGGCTTCCGGCGCGGCGTCCAGCGGGTAGGTCCGGGTGTGCAGGGTGACCTTCCCGCCCTCCGCGAGCACCATCAGCTCGGCGAGATCGTTGTAGGTCCCGACGATGTTGCCGATGATGTTGCGCTCGGTCGTGATGATGTCCAGGGTCGGGATGTGGAGTTCGCCGCCGTAGCCGATGACGAAGTACGAGCCGGCCCGGCCGGTCATCGCCCACCCGTCGTTCTCGGCGCCCTGCTCGGCGACGAAGTCGAGCACCACGGTGGCCCCCGCGCCGCCGGTCAGGTCCTTGACCGCGTCGACGTGCCCGCCGTCGGCGACCACGGTGTGCTGCGCGCCAAGCTGCTCGGCGAGCTTGAGCGCGTCAGGGTTGCGGTCCACCACGATGATCTTGGTAGCGGTGAGCGCGGCGAGGCACTGGATGCCGATGTGGCCGAGGCCGCCGGCGCCGATGACCACGCAGCTGGTGCCCGGGTAGAGCAGCGGGATGGCCTTGCGGACCGCGTGGTAGGCGGTGATGCCGGCGTCGGCGAGCGCCGCCACGTCCTTCGGCTGGGTCTGCGGGTCGAGCTTGATGCAGGCCCGTGCCGTGGTGAGCAGGTACTCGGCCATGCCGCCGTCGCGCGACAGGCCGGGGAACTCGCTGTTGACGCAGTGCATGTCGTCGCCGGCCCGGCAGGCATGGCACAGCCCGCAGGTGGGTGTCGGATGCAGGATGACGGTGTCGCCCACCGCCACGTTGGTGACGGCGGAGCCGAC
This sequence comes from uncultured Actinomycetes bacterium, assembly GCA_963741615.1. Taxonomy (GTDB): domain Bacteria; phylum Actinomycetota; class Actinomycetes; order Streptosporangiales; family Streptosporangiaceae; genus UBA9676. The sequence continues at coordinate 171,929 of CAVUIU010000026.1, read as the reverse complement.
CTCGTGCACCCAGCCGGCGTTCTCGTGGCCCAGGACGTAGGGAAGCGGCGTACCCATCGCCGCGTCCCACTGGCCCTCCATGATGTGCAGGTCGGTGCGGCACACCCCGGCCCCGCCGATCTTCACGATGACGTCGAGCGGGCCGCGGAGGGCCGGCTCGGGCACCTCGTCGACCACAGGCATCTGGTGAAAAGCGTGCAAACGGACGGCCTTCACTGCTCCTCCTCGCCTAGTCCTGACGTGCCGTACCGGTGCCGCAGCATGCCGCGGCAGATGCCGGCGTTCGCCTCGATGCTGACCCGGGTGGTCTGCGCCCGGCGCAGGTGCAGCGGTATCGCGTCGCCGCGCACCGGCGCGCCCGTCACCGGATCGATCAGCAGCGGGGCGTCATCGCCCGCCGACAGCCCCAGCTCGGCGCGGCGCTCCCGCAGCCGCTCCAGCGCGGCCGACGGCGGCGCCTCGCCCAGAGTGAGCCCGGCCAGGGCGGCCGGCCCGGTGCCCGCCGCGGCCAGCGGGCGGCAGACCTGGTCGGTGCCGGCCAGCACCGCTTTACGCAGGAAGTCGGCGCGCAGCTCATGCAGCTCGCCGACCGCCTCGCCGTCGAAGGACCGGGCGAACCCGGCCCTGGCGGCCACCCCGCCATTGATCGCCTCCGAGGCGAAGTGGTCTTCGAGCACCACCTCCGTCGTGCGCACACCCGGCAGGGCCGACACCGCGTCGTAGGCGTCGGCCACCATCAGGAAGGCGAAGTTGGGCGCGCAGAAATACGTCGGCAGCCGCAGCCGGACCTGCGCATCCCCGTCCGCGGAGACGGTGCACGCGGCCACGAAGCCGAGCGAGGTGATGGGCTCGTCAAGCTCCGGGTCCCGCACCGCGGCCAGGGCGGCCAGCAGCCGGGCGGCTCCCGGGGGGGAGGAGCCCCCCGGGAGACCGGTCTGGGACGGGGCCGTCACTGCGTTGGTCACGCCCCCGTGACCAGCTGGGCGTCGTCCTGGGCGGCCGGGGTTCCCTGGCCGTTCTTGAGCTGGTACTCGGCGGGCACCTCGATCCCGTACAGCCTGGCCGCGTTCAGGCCCATGATCTTCTTTTTCGACTCGGTGTTCATCCGCGGGTAGTCGGTGAGCGAGGCGTCGTCCGGGAACTCCCAGTCGATGAAGCCCTCGACCTGCCACTTCGGCTCCCAGATGCCGTAGTCGCTGCCGAAGATCATCTTGTCCTCGCCGACCCAGAACAGCAGCTCCCCCATGACCTTGGCGAAGAACTTCGGCCGGGCGTACATCAGGCCGCCGATGACCACCGCCAGGCCCGCGTACACGTTCCGCTCCTGCGTCGCCATGAAGCAGAAGTCCTCGATCCGCGGCAGGCCGACGTGCTCGACGATGAAGTTCAGGTCCTGGAAATCGGTCGCGGCGTGATCCACGTCGGACACGTCGAAGGCATCCTTGTCCAGCGGCCAGATCGTCGGGCCCTTGTGGACGTGGATGTTCTTGACCCCGAGCTTCTGGCATTCCTCGAGGTAGCGGTAGGCCGCCGGGTCGGTCAGCTTCCAGCCCCGCGAGCCAGCGTTCCACTCAGCGCTGTAGAGCTTGCAGCCCTTGGAGCCGTAGCGCTCCACGTTCTGCCGGAGCACCTCGAGTCCCTGGTCGCCGTCCCGGGGATCCCACCGCGTGTTGTAGACGAACTTCCCGGGGTGCTTCTCGCCCATGAGCGCGTTGCGCTCGGTGGTGTTGAAGCCCTCCTTGTACCACTCCTTCAGGTAGGTCGGCTGGAAGACCGCCACGTCCACGTGGCCGTCCTCGAAGACGTCCTTCATGAGGTCGTCCTCGGAGTACTTCTGGAAGTGCTCGATCGTCCAGTGCGTCTCCGGCGGCCCGAGCCCCTGGTAGGCGTGGAAGCACTCGATCCAGCCCTTGGCGTACTCCTCGGCTCCCGGCACCCAGTTGTCCGGGGCGGCGTTCCAGTAGTGCATATGACCATCGACAACGAAGTACTTCTCGCCATCCTTCTCGTACACGAATGCCTCCATGTGGCCGAATGTCGTGCGTCGCGTCGTAGCGCTGAGGCTGCCGGTCCAATCGGCTGCGGGCCCCCCGGGGACTGCTGGTTCCAGCAGACCCCGCTGGGCCCGGCTACCGCAAGGTCTAGTTGGCGGTCAGATCGAAATCGATGTACTCGGCGGCATCCTCGGGATTCGCGAACATGATCGTCCGGTCGTCCTCGTGGATCATGCGGCCGTAGTGCGTTGACATGTTCTCCTCGAACTCCGCGGCGTCGAAGAAGCCGGGCTCCTCGCCCAGCGCCTCGGAGACCTCGTCGTAGACGACGTCCATCCGCCGCACCGCGTCGACCCGGATCATGGACGGCAGGGGCGTCACGGTCACGTTGGATTCGGTGCTCATGACCTGGGCCACGACCGCGCCGACCTGATTGTTCATCAGGGTGAATCCGCACATGTTGGACGCCGTGTTGTCGGACTTGAACGGGCTTTCCGATGCCTTGAACGTGGTCATTGCGCCAGCTCCTTCGGTGCTTCCAGACCAAGATCCGCCATGATGCCCCGGAAGCGGTGCTTGGCCGCGTCCAGGCCGTCCTCGAAACGTGGTGGCTTGGCGTCAGGTTGCGACCAGATGGGCTGGAGCGTCCGGGCGGCGGTGATAGCCCGCGGTACCCAGGCCGCCAGCCACTGCCCCATGATCTCCTGGTTGTGGTCGGCGAACTCGCGGTCGTGCGTGAGCAGCTCGAACATGGCCGTGGTGTACCGCAGGTCCCGCTCGGCGAAGTCGTACTCCTCCGCGCCGATGATCGTGGGGGTGACGAAGTCGCCGTTGCGCGGTGCCGCGTGCTGGACCAGCTGGCTCCGGAAGAGCTCGCCGACCAGCGGCTCGAAGACCACATTCGCCGCGAAGATGGCCTCGCACCAGTCGTCGATGGTCGTGAGCAGCTCGGCGGTCTCGCGCACGCCCTGCCATGCGGGGTCAGAGTTCCAGGTCTCGATGTGGGCCCCGCCGTCGAAGCCGGGGATCTCCTCACTCAGGGTCAGGTTGTACAGCGCCAGGTCCTGCGCCGCCCTGATCCGGTGCATGCTGTTGACCGAGATCGCGTTGTTGTGCATGTTGGTCGGCGCCCGGCGGTTGGCGTTGGCGTACAGGTACAGCCCGAGCCCGTGGTCCACGTGCATCCACGCCCCGACGTTGCGCTCCACGAACCGGACCCAGTTCGGGTTCCACTGCTCGAACGCCTTGGACGAGCGGGCGGCGTCGACGTTCTGGTTGACCTGGCGCACCACGTTGGAGTTGTAGCGGTAGAGGGTGAGTTCCCACTCCTCGTTCGGGTCGCGGAACTCATGCCAGCCGTGCGCCGGCCAGTCGTAGCCCTTGCCGCCGGAACCGGGGAAGCGCTCGGGCTCGGGCCGGTCCGACCCCCACGCCTTGAGCACCGTCCAGTCCAGCGGGTAGCCACCGCGGCCGTCGGAGAACCCGTACAGCCAGCCCTGGCTCAGGTAGTGCCGCGGGTCCGGCTGGACCTCGACGGTTACGTCCTCGTAGTGGGACTGCTTGCGCTTGGCCGGCGTGTAGTAGTTGAACCGGCGGGAATTCGAGTCCGGGAACTCCTTGGCGCCGGCCTCGGCATCGGTGAAGACCGGCTTGGGAACGCTGCGTTCCGGCGGCGCGGTTGTCATGAGGTCTCCCCTTTACGTTGAGAGTTCAGGCCGATATCACGGCCAGGCGGTTCACAGCAGGCCTGGCATGAGTCGATTGCTCCTCACTGTTCGCTTGGATCGCCGGTGGTGGTGAACTTGTCGTAGTAGATGCGGTTCTCGGGAACCCCGAGAATCTCGAGCAGGGGCAGGGCCGCCTCGACCATCGGCGGCGGCCCGCAGACGTAGGCGTGGACACTCTTCAGGTCGCTCTCGTGCCGCTTGACCACGTCGGTGATCAGGCCGACCTCGCCGTCCCACTCGTCGCCTTCGGCCGGCTCGGACAGGGCGGGCACGTACCGGAAACTGGGCAGCGACTCCTCCAGGCCGCGCAGTTCCTCCTCGAAGCACAGGTCTTTCCGGCCCCGGGCGCCGTAGTAATAGGTCGCCTTGCGGCCGATCCCGCGCTCGGACATCGAGCGCAGCAACGACAGGATCGGCGCCATCCCGGCCCCGCCCCCGACGAAGACCAGGTCGTTCTCGCCTTCGCGGAGCGTGAACATGCCGTACGGACCGCTGATGTCGAGGCGGTCGCCGATCGCGAGCTGGGTGTCGAGGAAATGCGAGAACAGGCCGTCCGGATAGATCTTGATCACGAACTCGAGCTGGCCGCTCTCCCGGCTTGAGATATTCGCCATCGAGAACGAGCGGGTGGCGTCGTGGCCCGGGACCTTGAAGTTGACGTACTGCCCGGGAAAGAACTTGAAGTCGGTCGCCTCGTCCAGCCGGAGCACCAGGTGCCGCATGTCGTGGGTGACCGGGTCGTTCGCGACGACCTCGGCGGCCGTGTCGGTGATCGGCAGCCCGGAGCGGATCATGTCCTCGTCGTAGTGGAGGAGCTCGATCGTCACGTCCTCGTAGGCGTGCGCCCGGCAGAGCAGCGTGTACCCCTCCTCCAGCTCGTAGTCGGGCAGCGCGAACGTCGAGTACTTCTCGAGTTCGATGTCGTCGCCGTCAAGGACGAAGGACTTGCACGACGAGCACTGTCCCTCCTTGCAGCCGTGCATGAGCATGACGCCCTGCTCGAACGCGGCGCGGAGGATGGTCTGCTCCTCGCCGACCTCGATCTCGATGCCGACCGGCTCGAACCGGACCACATGCTTGTCGGTCATGGCTCCTTCACGGGGTGTCGCGATGCGCTCCGTTCCGGGCATATCGCGCGGGCGCTGGAAGGGAAAGGAGGGCCGAGGGCCTGGGCCTCCGGCCCTCCTTCCTTGTGGTGTTGCCTCCTGCTTCTGGTGCTGGCCGGCGCTCAGCCGTCGGCGGGCGCGAAGCGTCCGGCCGGGCCGCCGCGGATGTAGCTCGCGTGGTAGGCCGCGCGCTCTTCCGGCGACATCTCGTTGAACAGGACGTTCGGGCTTCCCAGTGGTGGGCAGCGCCGCAGGTGGTCCAGCGTCCACATCTTCTTCTGGTCGCCCAGATGCAGATGCGGCTGGGCCGTCATGGTCTTGCCGTCGTCACGGACGTAGCCCATGTCCGAGATCACGTCGGCCCAGTTCCAGCCGTGGTAGAGGGTCTCCCACTCGCGGTGCCCGATCAGCTGGCCCATGTTCGGCGTGGCCCGGCCCTGGTAGGTCGGACGGAAGGCGGTCACGTCGGTCCACTTGCATTCCTCGTGGCAGTACGTGCGCACCACCCCGTCGACCTCGGCGTACACCATGTCCTCACGGACCAGGCAGGGGACCATGCAGGTCCAGCAGCGGTTCGGGTACTGGTAGTTGACGTCCTCGAACACGATCGGGTTGTGCCCGTTCGGTATCGACAGCCGGTTGTAGTTCTCCCACCACTTGCCGTACCGGTTGTACCAGCCCGGGTACTTGTACTCGAACCACTCGAAGTCCTCGTCGGTCATCGGGTCGATCCGCCAGTAGTTGGCCAGCCAGCCGGTGGCGAAGAACTGCGCGACCTCGTGGACGTAGCCCTTGTTCCAGATCTGGTTCCAGGCTTCCTCGATGAGGTCGTGCGGGATCACCAGGCCATACTTCTCCAGCGGCACGAGGTAGCTGCGGTAGTAGTCGTCGTAGATCCACCGGCGCCACATCTCGGCGTAGGACTCCCGGTCCTTGCGCCGGTCCTTGGTGCCGTACTCGATGAACGTGCCGATGGCCGCGTCCACCACCCGGTGGTTGTTCCACCACGCATACCGCAGGTCCCGCTCGAGCAGCTGGTGGTTGGACTCATCGGCCAGCGCCATCAGCAGGGTGGCATAGCCGTTGCTGATGTGCCGCGACTCATCCGACTGCACCGAGTGGAACACCGTCGGCAGCAGGTAGTCGCCGTTGGCCGCGGCCTCGGCGGGCATGGCCACGAACAGCGTGTTGGTGAACGCCGTCTCGGCCACGATCGTCAGGTAGATGCTCGCCGCCGTGATCGCGTCACCGGTGATGAACCCCTCGGCGAACTGCCGGCCGATCGTCCCGCAGTAGTCGTTCTGGAAGTTGCGCAGGCTGTTGTTGAAGCCCGCCGGGTCGATGTAGTTGTTCATGTACAGGCGCTTGAGGTTCTGCTGGATCGTCGAGTGACGCACCTCGTCGATCATCTGGATCGCCTGCCCGTTGTGCAGCTCCGGGTTGGGCACCGTCCGGAACAGCAGCGGCATCGCCCGCGCCGCCGAGATCTCCGGCAACGGGATGATCGACAGGAACAGCTTCTGCCACTCCAGCCACCGCTCCTGCACCTGGCGGAACATGTTTCCCCGGATCGCCCCGTCCTGGGCGCCGTAGACCCGGTGGTCCTTCTCCTCCTGCATCGGGAAATAGGAGCGCAGGACCTGCTTGAGCGGGTCCTTCTTCTGGGACTTCTCGAACGTGTAGTCGGTGCCGTACTGCGCAACCGGCTCGTGGTACTGCGGCTCCCAGGAAAGCTCCTGGATCTTCTGGTGAGCTCTGGCCACACTCTGGCGACTCATCGTCACCCCTTTCCCTTCAGGTCTCCCGCCGGCCGGAGGCGGCGGGCAGGCTGCCCTATCCGCCTCGCAGACGCGGGCGCCCCGCCTGGGCCAGCGGATGCGCGCACGGCTGTCCGGCCGCAAGTCCTTATGTGCTGAATCACAACCCGATAACGCCCCGGCTGGGCTCTCAACATGAGACACATCTGGCCACGTCGCGCTGTTGCGGATGGGTGGCAAGCGCCGGGAACCGGGGCCCACGGGACCCCCGGCGAGCAGGCAGGACAGTGGCTGGGCAGGCAGTTCAGGTGGGCCCGGCCGACGGGACGCTTCTTGGCCGGGCGCCGCCGCGGACGACGCCGGCGGAGGTCAGCCGCGGCCTGCGGCCGCGTCCGGCAGATCAGCTCTCGCCGAAGATCGCGTCCCGTATCTCCGCCAGGTGGTCCTGGATGTGCTGGGAAACCTGGCGGTTCCCCTCGGGCGCGGGCTCGATGCCCAGAGCCCGCAGCAGGTCAGCGGCGGGCGGGCCAGGATCGCCTGTCTCGCCGAGCACCGGGTGCAGGCCCTGCTCGGCCAGATGCGCGAACACCAGGTTGACGATGCTCCACGGGTTGAAGGTCTCAGCAGAGAATGCCCCCGGCTGACCGAAGGCGTCACCGTGGGGTGGCCCTGGCTCAGACATGGCACCACCACCTCCCGGGTATCTCCTCATGGCAGGGAGCCAACGTCAAGGCGTCAGACGGTGCCCGCGGCGCAAAAAACGGTCTCAACATGAGACACAAAACAGTAACGGCCCGCTTATGGTGGTCATACTACGACGCGATCTCGGGTGGCCCGGCCCCGGCGGGCCCCACCCTGGTCCCCGCCGCTAGGCACCGGGGAGGCACGGGAGGCGCAATGGTGCATTCACCAGCGCCGTTGTCCCCGGACGCCCCTGGCCTGTCCGAGACGCGGGAACGGTTCCTCACCAGTGAATCGGTCCGGCCGGGCGCGGTGCGCGAGCCCATCCTGGCCTCGTGGTGGCGGTCACGGGACTGGCATGTCGCGGCCGACCGGGTCGAGCTCTCCTATATACGGGACCCGAACCTTGACACCCCCCTCACCCGGAACGCGCTGCCGATCCTGAGGAACCTGCACGAGCACCTGGACGGCCAGCCCATCAGCGTCATCCTGACCGACGCGGCGGGCGTGGTGCTGAGCCGGCTGACGGCCGACCGCGACCTCGAGCGCCACCTGGACGGGGTCCAGCTGGCCCCGGGTTTCAGCTACGCCGAGGAGAAGGTCGGCACGAACGGGATCGGGACCGCCCTGGAAGGGGGCCAGCCCGCGCACGTCTTCGGCCACGAGCACTACGCGGAGAACCTGGAGGTCTTCGGCTGCGCCGGGGTGCCGATCCATGACCCGCTCACCGGCAAGACGATCGGCGCGGTGGACCTGACCTGCTGGCGCAAGGACGCCGACGCGCTGATGATCGCGCTCGCCAAGACGACCGCCGACCAGATCACCAGCGCCCTGCTCAACGACAGCAGCGCCCGTGAATGGCGTCTCATGCACGAGTACCTGCGGGCCTGCCGCCACACCAGCGGTATCGTGCTGGCGCTGTCCAGCGACATGGTGATGATGAACGATTCCGCGCGGCAGGTGCTCGACCCGGGAGACCAGGTCGCGGTGCTGGGCCACGCGGCCGAGGTGCTCGCCAGCCGGCGGCTGGCGGCGGTGACCGTCACCCTGCCCACCGGTGCCCGTGCCCGGGTCCACGGCCGGCCGCTGTCACCGGAAGGGGCGCCCGCCGCCGGGGTCGTCCATGTCAAGCTGATCGAGGCCATCGCCAAGACCGCCCCTGACCCCGCCCCCAAGCAGCCGATGTTCCTGCCCGGCCTGGTCGGCTCGGCTCCGCTCTGGCTGCGCGCCTGCGGCCAGGTGGAGACGGCCTACCACAGCGGCGAATGGCTCGCGCTGGAGGGTGAACGCGGCGTCGGGAAGCTTGCCGTGATCCGGGCGGTACACCAGCGCCACGATCCGGCCGGCCGCTTCGGCGTGCTGGACGCCGCGGACGCCGCCGAACCGGACTGGCTGCCGCGGCTGCGGCGGGAACTGCTCGACAGCCACGGCACCCTGGTCCTGCGGCACATCGACATGCTGGGCGCCAGGCAGCTGAACGCGCTGTCGAGTGCCCTGCAGCAGACACAGGCCGACGGCCAGCCAGGCTCGCTGCGGGTGGTGATCACCCTGAGCCGCAAGCGCACCAACGTTGACCTGACCAAGGTCATGCGTCACTTCCCGGGCAGCGTGGAGCTGCCCCCGCTGCGTCACCACATCGAGGATCTGCAGGAGCTGATCCCGTTCTTCCTGGCCAAGCTCAGCCAGCAGGCGCGGCTCACCTGCTCTCCCGAGGCGATGAAACTGCTGCTGCGCTCGCGCTGGCCTGGCAACATCGAGCAGCTCTGGGACGTGCTCAGGCGGGTCGCCAGGCACCGGCGCTCCGGCACGATCCACCCGGCCGACCTGCCGCCGGAATGCTGGACGGTCAGCCGCCGCCTGCTCAGCCCGCTGGAGTCGATGGAACGTGACGCCATCGTCCAGGGCCTGCTCGCCTACAAGGGCAACAAGGTCAAGACGGCCGAGTCGCTGGGGATGTCCCGGGCGACGATCTACCGGAAGATCCACGAGTACGGGATCGTCATCCCGTCCAACTGAGGGCGCGCTGGCAGCCTGGTGACCAGCGCCGCCGGGGGGTCATTCCTGGCGGGTCTCCTCCGCTATCCAGCTGAGGTAGGCGTCCGATCCGGCCACGATCGGTGTGGCCACGATCTCCGGCTCGTCGTAGCTGTGCCGCCCCGCCAGGAAGTCCGCGAGAGCCTGATATCCCGCGGCGGGCAGCTTGAGGATCAGCAGCCATTCCTCGGCGCGCTCGATCCCATCCTCCCACCAGTAGGTGCTCGCGATGGGCCCGGCGACCTGCGCGCACGCGGCGAGCCGCGCTTCGACGGCCGCCCGGGCGAGCTCCATCGCCTCCGCGCGCGAATCCGTCGTGGTCTGCACCTGCAGGTAGCGGATACTCAGCGAGGGTGCCGCGCTGGCGGCCACACTGCCCGACATGCCAACTGATGGTACGCCCGGCCTGGCGCTATGACAGGTGACGGGGCAGGATCGCCGGTGCGGCCGCAAACGCTGACCGTGATCGGATACTGACAGTAAGCCATCAATCGCCGGAGCGGACGTGGTGGCCGTGACCGCCGCCGAGGAAGGAGTCGACGAACTCGGGGCTGGCCGACAGCTCCGCCGGGGTTCCCTCCATCCGGACCTCGCCGCCGCCGAGCACGTATGTCCGGTCCGAGATGGCCAGCACGGCCCTGGCCCGCTGCTCCACGATGAGCACGGACGCGCCGCTGGTCGCCAGGGCACGCACGTGCTCCTCCAGCAGCGATGCCGCGATCATGGGCGCGAGGTTGGCGGTCGGCTCGTCGAGCAGGAAGACCCCGGGATCGAGCATCAGCACCCGGCCCATGGCCAGCATTTTCCGCTCGCCGCCGCTCAGCTTGCCCGCGCTGCGGCCCAGCATGCCGGCCAGCCGGGGGAACACGGCCAGGACGCGCTCGATCCGCGGCGCCAGCTGCCCCCGGTGCAGCAGATAGCCACCCATCTCCAGGTTCTCCTTGACGCTGAGCGGCGCGAAAACGTCATCCACCTGCGGCACGTAGCCCACCCCGGCACGGGCGACCTCCTCCGGCGGCAGGTTCGTGACCTGCCTGCTGCCGACGGTGACCGTGCCGGACGAGATGCGGACCACCCCCACGAGCCCCTTGAGCAGGGTGCTCTTGCCGGAGCCGTTCGGCCCGACCAGGGAGATCACCTCACCCGGCTCGACGCTCACGCTGATGCCGCGGATCACCGGGTCACCGCCGTACCCGGCGGTCACCCCCTCGGCACGCAGCGGGACGCCGGGCAGGCTGACCTCAGCCGACAAGGTAGGCCTCCACGACCTCGCTGCGGGCGCGCAACTGCTCCATGGTGCCCTCCGCGAGGACCGAGCCTTCGGCCATCACCACCACCGGATCGCAGAACTCGTCCATGATGGCCAGCTCGTGCTCGACCATGAGGATCGTCATCCCCTCCTCGCACAATGCGACGAGCTGCTGGCCGATCCGCCGTGCCAGGTTCGGGTGGACGCCGGCCATCGGCTCGTCGAGCAGCAGCATGCCGGGCTCGGCCATGAGCGCGCGCATGATCTCCACCAGCCTGCGCTGGCCGCCGGAAAGGTCGCCGGCGTAGTGGTTGGCGAACCCCTCCAGGCCGAACCGCTCCAGGATGCCCTCCGCCCTCGCGATCGCCGCCGACTCGTCAGCGCGCCAGTACCGCTTGCCGAGCACCGCGCCGCGGAAGGAGTCACCACGGTTCGCCGGTACCGCCGAGAGCAGGTTCTCCATGACGGTCAGCCGCTTGAACTCGCTGGCGAGCTGGAAGGTCCGCACCAGCCCGAGCCGCGCCCGGCGGAACGCCGGCATCCCGGTCACGTCCCGCCCCCGGTAGATCACGCTGCCATCCGACACCGGAAGGGTGCCAGCCAGCATGGCCAGCAGCGTCAACTTGCCCGCCCCGTTGGGCCCGATCAGCCCGGTCAGGGTTCCGTGCCGGACCGAGAACGACACGTCGTTCACCGCCCGCACCCCCCCGAACTCCCGCGAAACCCCCACCGCCGCCAGCACCACCCCACCGGCGGCCCCCGCACCGTCAACCGCCCCACCCCCCCGCTCCCCCACCGGCGCCGCCGCATCGGCCGGCTCCGTGCCGCCACCCGCCAAAGGCGCCGGAGATCCAGATCGAGGTGCCACCGACGCTGTCCCCGGAGGCGCCGCCGGAGATGCAGATTGCCCGTCGGCGGCCACAGGCGCCGGCTGGCGGGAGGAGCCGCGGGCGTCACGTTGCCCACCGTCACCGGTTACCAAGCCCGCCTCGGGCACTACGGTGCCAGCCCCTGAGCCCTGCCAGCCCGCGGCTTGCCCGCCAGCCGGCGCCGCCCCACCCGCCTCGGGCACTACGGTGCCAGCCCCTCAGCCGGCCTGCCAGCCCGCGGCTTGCCCGCCAGCCGGCGCCGCCCCACCCGCCTCGGGTACTACGGCGGCCGCCGGTGCATCGTCCTGCCGGCCCGCGGGCCCCCCGCTGGCCGGCGCCCCCACGCGGATCACGCGCTTGCGCTCGGGCAGGATCCCCTGCGGCCGCACCCACAGGAAGATGACGATGAGCAGTCCGATCGCCACCCATTCCAGCGACGGGATGAGGTTCGGCGGGAGGTTGTTGGAGGTGGGGATGTACCTGGTCACTTCCTCGAACCCGACCGGGACCAGGATGGCGCCGAGCACCGCGCCGAGGTGGTTGCCCGCCCCACCGATGATCACTGCCGCGAACAGCACCACCGTCTCGGCGTATCCCCACGCCGCCGGGGACCAGGTGGTGATGTAGGAGACGAGCACCCCGCCGGACAGGCCGGCGATCGCCCCGCCGACCACGAGCATCACGCTGCGCATCGCCAGCAGGTTCTTGCCGAGCGAGTCCGCCACCTGGTCGTTGTCGCGCATGGCCCGCAGCGACCGCCCATAGGGGGACTCGGTGATCCGGCGCACGAACAGGTAGACGCCCAGGACGCCGACGATCGCCACCGCCGCGAACGCCCACTGATAGTCGGCCGTCTGCGGGTTGAACTGTCCCTGCAGCGGCTGCGGGATCAGCGACAGGCCCGCGTCCCCGTTGAGGAGCGGCCGGTAGTTGGTGACGACCAGGTTCAGCAGCACCGCCGTGACCAGCAGGCCCACCGCGGCGAAGTCGCCACGCAGCCGCCTGCCGACCAGGAACGTGAAGGGAAGCGCGATCAGGCCGCCGACCACCGCGGCACCGATCCAGGGGATCGGGAAGGGCAGATTCCATCCGCCGAGGTAGGACTGGAACCCGCCGTTCGCCGTCTGGGGCGGCATGGCCAGGATCGCCGCCGCGTACCCGCCGGCCGCCTGGAAGATGATGAAACCGAAGTTCGTGACACCCGCCACGCCGAACTGCTGATTGAGGCCCAGGCATGCCATGGCGTCCACCGCGGCGTAGATCAGCAGGTTGATCGTGTAGAACGTCATCTGCGGTCCCGTCCGGCGGTCATGCCCGCTCACCCAGCAGCCCGGTCGGGCGCACGCCGAGCATGACCAGCAGCGCCACAAACGCGATGACGTATTTATAGTCGGCCGGGATGAACACGGCGCTGACCTCGGTAGCGATGCCGATGACGACCGCGCCGATCATCGCGCCGTACGCCTGGCCCGGCCCGCCGAGGAAGACCGCCGCCAGGATGAGCACGAGGAACAGGTCGGTGGAGGTGGCGTCGAAGCTGCCTGCGTCCATCGCGAAGACCACGCCCGCCAGCCCGCACAGCCCGCCGGTCACCACCCAGGTCATGGTGATGACCCGGCCGGTCCGGATGCCGCAGTTACGGGCCAGGGTCCGGTTGGCCGCGGTTGCCCTCATCGCCTTGCCGAGCTTGGTGTAACGCAGCAGCACGTGAACGCCCGCCATCACCACCACGGACGTCACCATGATGCCGACCTGGAGCCCGGACAGCACCAGCCCGCCCGCCTGGAATGTGGGCCCCTGGCCCATGGCGTAGGAAACGGCAACCCCACCGGACACCGACTGCACACCGAACTCGATGATGAGGGTCATCCCGAGCGACACGATCACCATCGTGATCGGCGAGGCGCCGCGCCGCTGGAACGGCGTGTACACGCCGGAGTTCACCAGCATGGACAACAGCGCGCAGGCGACGACCGCGGCCGGCAGGCCCAGCCACACCGAGTACCCGGCGCTGTTGACCACGTAAGCGATGAACGCCCCGAAGATCATGATCGCGCCGTAGGCGAGGTTGAGCACGTCGGTGACCCCGAACTGGAGGGTGAAGCCGACCGACGCGATCGCCAGGACCGAGGCGGTCACCAGGCCGAACCCGAGCGAGGCGAGGAAGAGCGTCATGGGCGCCACACCCGGTGGGCCGGAGGCCGGGCGGGCCACACCCGGTGGGCGGGCCGCCCCCGCCCGGCCAGGCGCCCCGCTGGAGCGGGGGGCACCCGGCCGGGCGGGAGACTGTTGGTGCGTGAGGTCATCCGGACAGGGCCCTCAGCTCCGCGGGCGAGATGGTGCCGACCGTCTTGACCTGCCCGCTCGGGGTGTAGGTGTCGATCTGGAAGATGCCGGTGGAGTCGTGGAAGCTGTCGAAGCTGGTCGGGCCGCCCGGCCCCACGTACTTGACCGCCTTGCCCGCCTTGACCAGCGGCGCGCACTGGGCGAACGAGTAGCACACCGTCGCGCCCGGCGCGCCATCACCGATCTTGATGATGTCCGGCCCGTACACGCTCGGGTTGGTGCTCTTCGACATGATCATCGCGAGCGCCGCCAGGTTCATCCCGTCATACAGATGCACCCCTCCGGGCGCACTCAGGTAGGTGGTGAAGTTGCCGGTGGCGCCGGGAACCTTGCCCTGCTGCGACAGCAGCGCCTTGGAGAAGGCCTGGTAGGCCGGGCCGCTCGACAGGACCACCAGGTTGTCGGCGTGGAAGTTGCTGGAGAACTCGTTCGCGCCCACCGCCGCGGCCGAGGCCTTGTAGAAAGCCGGCGAGATGGCCGCCGAGGTGCCGATGATCGGGATGATCTTGCCGTGGTTGAGCTGCTTGATCTCGGAGAACAGCGTCGGGTCGGCCGACCCGAGCGCCTCGGTCATGATCGCGTCCGGGTGGGACTGGACGATCGCCGCCGCCTCGGTCCGGAAGGTGGTGGCCTTCAGGTCCAGCGACTGGTTGGTGGTCAGGGTGATCCCGGCCTTCTTGAGCGCCGCGATCGCGGGCTGGATGAAGGTCTGCGAGCCGATGTCGTTGCCGAACGCCAGCGCGATCCGCTTGTAGCCGAGCTGCTTGGCGATGACCGTCATCGCGTAGGACTCTTCGAGGTCCGGCGGCACCAGCCGGTAGAAGTACGGGAAGTGCGTGTGGTCGAACTCCGACTGCCCGGTCATGCAGAACATGGCCATCTTGTGGCCGTTGATGATCGGCGCGACCGACGCCGCCTCGTCCGAGGTGCAGCCGATGACCAGGGCCAGGCTGGGCGTGGAAGCGAACATCTGGTTGACCGCCGGGACCGCGTCCGCGGGGTCGCCCCTCGTGTCCACGCTCTTGCAGGTCAGCATGTGGCCGAGCACGCCGCCCGCGGCGTTGATGGCGCTGGTCGCGCCGTAGCAGGAGGCCAGGTATGTCGGGCCGAGTGCGGCGTCGGGGCCGCTGAACGGGGCAACGTCGGCAACGGTCAGCTTGGACCCGGCGCTGGGGCTTGCCGAGCCGGATGCGGTGCCGGAACCGCTGCTGCTGCACGCGGCCAGTACGAGTGCGGCCGCCGCCGTGGCGGCCACCGCCAGGAGCCGGACTGGCCGCTGACGTCTCGTCCGTGTGCCCGGTGAGCGTGAAGGGTCACCCGCGGGCGGGGCCCCGGGGCCGAATGTCGAGGACTTCATAGTCCCTCCGTGATGCGTTTTGGTGGAATCAAGTGACCAACTGAGGGGATGCCAGGTCCGGTCCACCGGGTCACAACCCGGAGACCGTCTGGTCGGCGGGCCGCCACCGCCAGTCGGCGGGGGCGCCCTCCTCGGCGACGATCCGGTTGCGGATGGTGCCCACCTTCTCCACGGTGACCTCGATCAGGTCACCGGGCTCCATCCACACCGGTGGCGTCCGGGCGAAGCCAACGCCGCCCGGTGTGCCGGTGGCGATGACATCTCCTGGGGCCAAGTGGGTGAACGATGAGAAGAACTCCACGGCGGCCGGGACGCTGACCAGCATCTGCGAGGTGCGCGCCGACTGCATGACCGTGCCGTTGAGTGTTGAACTGATGGCCAGGTCGCTGACGTCCACCTCGTCGGTGGTCACCACCTCGGGCCCGACGGGCATGCTGCCGACGAAGTTCTTGCCGGCCGTCCACTGGGTCCCGGCCCGCTGCCAGTCGCGGCACGACGCGTCGTTCAGCACGACAAACCCGGCGATGGCGTCGAACGCGTCCTCCGCGCGGATATAGCGGCCGCCGGCTCCGATCACGATCCCGAGTTCGGCTTCGTAGTCGAACCGGGTGGTCAGGGCGGGCTTCACCAGGTCGGCATAGGGCCCGAGCACGCTGTCGGCACCGCGCACGAACGCGTCCGGCCAGCTTGGCACCGCCCGGCCGCCCTCCAGTGCGTGCTCGCTGTAGTTCAGTCCCAGGCAGAGGATGCGCGGCGGGGCCGGCACCGCCGCGGCGAAGTCAGCGGGCTCGATCTCCCGGCCGTCCTGGCCCTGGAGCCCGCGGATCGCGTCCATGGCCGGCTTCCCCGTTTCGAGCACGTAACGCAGTGCTGACATCCGTGGATCGCCGGTGCCGCCGGCGACGTCGACGTAACCGGAGCGGCCCCTGACGTGCAGCCGCGGTCCCTGGGCGGTGTCAATCGTGGCAAGCCTCACGAGCCGGATCTCCTTCGTGCGGGCCGAGCGGTGATCTCGGGGATGGCGGGGGGTGACGCCGACGGCGCATCCGATGATGCGCGGGCGGCGGGTGGGAGGCAGCGCCGATCGGCGATTGGTTGACTTAAGTAGATTGGTTGAGCATAGGTGTGTATACAAAAGGGGTCAAGACCAGTGACAAGAAGAAAAAGGTGCCCGCCGGGTCACAGTATGATATCGATTGGTATGATTGGTTGAGCCGGGCGGATCCGGCCACGGACCAGGACGGAAGGCCGATGGCGACAGCAGCAGGAGACCGCCCCGCTATTCCGGCCGACCGGGGTCGCCGGCTGGCCGAGGTGATCCTCGCCGACTCGCGGCGGGCGGGCATGGGCCCGGGGTCGCGGCTGCCCACGGAGCGCCAGCTCGCGGCCGACCTGGGCGCCACCCGCACCACGGTCCGGCGTGCCCTGGCGGTACTCGAGGCCGAGGGCCATATCTCACGCGAGATCGGGCGCGGGACCTTCCTGCGGGACGCACGCTGGGCACGGTCCGGCGCGGATGGCGACGGCAGCGCGCCCGGTGCCGGGGACGGCGGCCCGGCCCCCGGCGGCCAGGGCCCGGGCGGCTCCGCCGGGTTCGCACCCGCCGACGTGATGGCGATCCGGCGGATGCTCGAACCGTCCGCGATGCGGCTGGTGGTGGCCTGGGCGACGGCCTCCGACTTCGGCGAGATGGACCGCTGCCTGGCGGGCGGGGAGCAGGCTGCCAGCTACGACGAGTTTGAGCTGTGGGACCTCGCCCTGCACCGCTGCATCGTGGCCGCCAGCCACAGCCCGCTGCTCGGCCGGCTGTACGGCGTCATCGAGGAGGCCCGGCACGGCCGGTTCTGGGGCGAACTCAAGCGCCACAGCGCGTCCCCCGAACGCCAGCGCGTATACCAGGCCGACCACCGGGAGCTCGTCGCCGCGCTGCGGGCCAGGGATGCCGACCGCGCGGTCGAGGCGATGCGCACGCACCTGGCCAGGGTCACCAGCCACCTGTTCGGCGAGACCAGCTGAGGCCGCCCGGCCCCGAGAACCCGTCTCAGGGCGCGATGCGCTGGCAGAGCCAGGCGAGCGAGAGCGGGTAACGGTAGTCGATCCCCATGTGGGTGGCGTCGAACAGCTCGAAGTGGATCAACTCGTCGGACACGCCCGCCTCCCGCAGCGCGGCACGGAACGCCTGCGCCCCGATGTCGAGGAACCAGTCGTCTCTGGTCCCGGCGTCGATCCAGATCGCCCGCAGCGACCGCAGCTGGGCCGCGTAGCGGGGCACCATCCGCACCGGGTCCCAGTCCAGCCAGCGCTGCCACAGCTGCGGGCGCAGCACCCCGGTGCCCGGGTCGAACGGCAGCTCGACGGTCCCGTCCGGCTGCGCCGAGAAGCATGCCGACACGCCCAGCAGCATGATCAGGTCCATGTCGGCTTCGGCGGTGAACGGGGTCCGGGAGCGGAAATCGGCCCACCAGCGCCAGATGTCCCCGTCGTACCCGCGCAGGTGACGCACGTCCTTGGCGAACTCAGGCAGGTAGCAGAACTCGTACAGCGAGTCGCCAGCGTGGGTGGCGAGCGCGCCGAACAGGTCCGGGCGCAGCATCGGCGTGATCATCGCCCCGAACCCGCCGCTGGACTTGCCCATGATCGCCCGGTTACCGGCCTCGGCCACCGTCCGGTACCGGCCGTCCACCCAGGGCACCACCTCTTCGCACAGGTAGGAGTGGTAACGGCCGGTGCCGGGTGAGTCGACGAACTGGCTGCCCCCGTAGGCGGTCCACGCGTTGACATAGACGACGATGGCCGGTGGCGCCTGCCCGCTCGCGAACACCGCGTCGGCGGTCTCGGGGAAGGGCTGCCGGAAGGGCGACCGGTTGCGCCAGGCCGCGACGTGGCCGGTGTAACCCTGGATGACGTACACCGACGGGTAGGACCGGGCGGGCTCGTCGTCGTAGCCCGGCGGCAGGTATACCCAGAGCGGGCGCTCGCTGGGATCACCCAGCGGGTTCGCCCGCAGCAGCTCGCTCGCGAACAAATGCTCGTCGATCCGTCCGGCGAGGTCAGCGGACCAGGGCAGCATGGGGGCCTCCTCACGACGGGGCTGGCAGCCACACCTTACGTTCTGGCATGTCCTGGCCGGTCAGCCACCCGGGCAAGCGGCGGGCGGGCGGCCGGTCCGGGCCACCGGCCGGTTCCGCTGCGGAGTTTGGCCGTGCCGGCTTTACCGTAGACACCATGAGCCACCCGCCTGACAGCCGAGACGAGGTCGAGCAGAATTTCGCCGACTGCGTCCTGAAGCTGCGGGCGCCCACCCCGCCGGTTCCGCTCGGAGGCCGGGAGCTGCCCGCTGCCATCAGGATGGGCTCGGCGCTGACCGGGGAGCGCTGCCTGGAACTGTTCGACGCCCAGCTCGCCAGCCGCCACCTCGACCTGGCCGCGCGGTGGCTGCGCGAGCGCGGGGCCGGCTTCTACACCATCGGCTCCTCCGGCCACGAGGGCAACGCGGCGGTGGCGGCGGCGGTGCGGGGGGACGACCCCGCGCTGCTCCACTACCGGTCCGGGGCGTTCTACCTGGTACGCGCCGCGTGCGCCAGCCCGCCCAGGGACGGCGTCCGCGACGTGCTGCTCGGCCTGGTGGCGGCGGTGGCCGAGCCGATCGCGGGCGGCCGGCACAAGGTGTTCGGCCACGCCGACCTGCACGTCATACCGCAGACCTCCACCATCGCCTCGCATCTGCCGCGTGCGGTCGGGCTGGCCTTCGCGCTGGGCCGCGCCGCCCGGCTCGGCACCGCGAGCCGCTGGCCCGCCGACGCGATCGTGGTGACCAGCCTGGGTGACGCCTCGGTCAACCACTCCACCGCGGTGGGCGCGCTCAACACCGCCGGGTACTGCGCCTACCAGCGGCTTCCGCTCCCGCTGCTGATCGTGTGCGAAGACAACGGCCTCGGCATCAGCGTGCGCACGCCACCCGGCTGGGTTGCGGCGGCCACCGCGGGCCGGCCCGGCATCACCTACTTCCATGCCGACGGGTCCGATCTGGCCGACGTCTACGACACCACGCTGGCCGCCGCCGCCTGGGCCAGGCACCACCGCTCCCCCGTCTTCCTGCACCTGTCCATGACCCGCCTGGGCGGGCACGCGGGGGCGGATGCCGAGACCGCTTACCGTGGCCGCGACGATGTCGCCGCCGCGCTTGCCGCCGATCCGCTGGTCGGCACCGCCCGGCTGATCGTGGCGGCCGGCCTGCTGTCCCCGGCCGAGGTTCTCGACCGCTACGAGAGCAGCCGGGCCCGGGTACTTGAGCTCGCGCAGGAGGTGGCGGGCGCGCCGCGGCTGGCGACCGCGGAGCAGGTGATGGCACCGCTGGCACCCCGCTGCCCGGACGCGGTGGCGCGCGGCGCGGCGGTGGCCACGAGCGAGGCCCGCCGGCTCATCGCGTTCGCCGGGCGCCTGCCCGAGTCGGCCGGCCCGCTCACCCTGGCCCAGACCATCAACGCCACGCTCACCGACGCGCTGGCGGCCCGGCCGGAGATGGTGGTGTTCGGCCAGGATGTCGCCCGCAAGGGCGGGGTGTACGGGGTGACACGCGGGCTGCTGTCCCGGTTCGGCGCCCGGCGGGTCTTCGACACGCTGCTGGACGAGCAGGCCATCCTCGGCCTGGCGCTCGGCGGGGGCCTGGCCGGGCTGCTGCCGGTGCCGGAGATCCAGTACCTCGCCTACCTGCACAACGCCGCCGACCAGATCCGCGGCGAGGCCGCCACCTTGTCCTTCTTCTCCCAGGGCACGTACCGCAACCCGCTGGTGCTGCGGATCGCCGGCTATGCCTACCAGGAAGGCTTCGGCGGGCACTTCCACAACGACAACGCGGTAGCGGCGCTGCGGGACATCCCGGGCCTGATCATCGCCTCACCCGCCCTGCCCGAGGATGCGGCCGCGATGCTGCGCACGTGCCTGGCGGCCGCGGTCGCCGACGGCAGCGTCTGCGTGTTCCTGGAACCGATCGCGCTGTACCACACCCGGGATCTGTACCGGAGCAGCGACGGCGGGTGGCGGGCCCCTTACGAACCGCCCGAGCGCTGGCCGGCCGGGCATGTGCCGGTGGGCCGGGCCCGCACGCATGGCAACGGCACCGACCTGACGATCATGACGTTCGGCAACGGGCTGCGGCTGAGCCTGCGAGCGGCGGCCCGGCTGGCGATGGAGGACATCAGCTGCCGGGTGGTGGACCTGCGCTGGCTGGCGCCGCTGCCAGCGGAGGACATCCTGCGCGAGGCCCGGGCAACCGGGCGGGTGCTGATCGCGGACGAGACCAGGCGGACAGCCGGGGTGTCGGAAGGAGTGCTCGCGGTCCTGGCCGACGACCGCTTCGGCGGCTGGGTGACCCGGGTGACGAGCCAGGACAGCTTCGTCCCGCTCGGCGACGCGGCGGACGCCGTGCTGCTCTCCCAGGAAGACATCGAGGAGGCCGCCCGTCACCTGATGCGCTGACAGCGAGCCGGGCGCGGAGAACACGGGCGGGGAGCTACCTGCTCAGGGACAGTGCGGCCGGCTCGCCGGGCCGGTCAGGTGTGTCATGAGCGCGGCGGTGACCTCACCGGGCTGGGAGACGTTGGCCAGGTGCGCGCCGCCCCGGATCACCCGCAGGCCGCAGCGGCGGATGGCCGATGCGATCTGGGCGCCGTGCCAGGGCGGCGTCGCCGGATCCTCGGCACCGGCGATGACCAGGACCGGAGCGGAGATCTGGCCGAGCATGGGCCGCAGGTCCATGGCGGCGATCGCCTCGCAGCAGCCGGCGTACCCCTCCGGTTCCACCCCCTCCAGCGCCGCCATGAACCCCGCCACGGCCGCCGGGTCGCGTTCGCGGTAAGCGGCGGTGAACCAGCGTCCCACCACCGGCCCGGAGACGGACGCCATGCCCGCGGCCCGCACCTGGGCTGCCCGCAGGGCCCACGCCTGCGCCGGTGGCAGGTACGCGGACGTGCAGCACAGCGCGAGCGCGCCGATCCGGTGCGGCACGCTCGCCGCCAGCCACATCCCGATCATCCCGCCGAGCGAGATGCCGCAGTAGGAGGCGGTCTCCACGCCGAAGTCGTCGAGCAGCCGGATCACATCCGCGGCAAGCTCCCCGACCGTGTACGGGCCGGGCGGGGCCGGCGACCCGCCGTGGCCACGATGCTCGAAACGGAGCAGCCGGAACCGCCCGCCCAGCACCCCCGCCTGCGGTTCCCAGACCTCGCGGGTGGTGCCGAGCGAGTCGCCGAGCACCACCACCGGAGCGGCCGCCGGTCCCTCCAGCGACGCGACCAGCCTCTCAGGCATGGGAACGCGCCGGTGGTCCGCGACGGGTCAGCTGCCGCGTCACCCCGGCCGCACCTGTCCCGCGAGCTGAGTCCCCAGCTCGCCGAGCACCCGGTAGCAGGGCAGGACGTCGCCGACACTGGAGTTCGGCTCGCGCGCCTCGCGGATCGCCGCGACGAACTCGCGGTCCTGCAGTTCGATGCCGTTGCTCGACACGTCCACCGCCGACACGTCGATCGGCTCCTCGCGCCCGGTGACGAGGTCGTCGTACCGGGCGATGTACGTGCCGTTGTCGCAGATGTAGCGGAAGAAGGTTCCGAGCGGCCCGTCGTTGTTGAAGCTCAGCGAGAGGGTGCAGATGCGGCCCCGCGGCGTGCGCAGCTGGATGGACATGTCCATCGCGATGCCGAGCTCAGGGTGGACCGGCCCCTGCACGGCATGGGCGATCTGGACCTCCTCGCCGGTCTGGTACTGGAACAGGTTGACGGTGTGCGCGGCGTGGTGCCAGAGCAGGTTGTCGGTCCAGCTGCGGGGCTCGCCGAGCGCGTTCAGGTTCTTGCGCCGGTTGAAGTACGTCTGCACGTCCATCTGCTGGATCGACAGCTCGCCAGCGCCGATGCGGTGGTGGATCCACTGGTGCGAGGGGTTGAACCGGCGGGTGTGCCCGACCATGCAGATCAGGCCGGTCTCCCGTGCCGTGCGGTTGACCTGCTGCGCGTCCGCCCAGCTGTCGGCGAGCGGGATCTCGACCTGGACGTGCTTGCCCGCGCGCATCGCGGCGATGGCCTGCCGGGCGTGCAGCTGGGTCGGGGTGCACAGGATGACGGCGTTGACGTCGTCGCGGGCCAGGACCTCGTCCAGGTCGGTGCCGGCGTGGTCCACGCCGTACTTCCGCGCCACCTCCTGCGCCTGCTCGAGCCTGCGGCTGACCACGGACGTGACCGTGACGCCGTCGATGACGGCGAGGCCGTCGAGGTGCTTGATGCCGAAGGCGCCGGCCCCGGCGAGTGCGATCCGCATGGGTCAGCCCTCTTCCTGGCCGGCCTGGCCGGAGGGCCGGACCACCATGTGCCCGACCGCGGTGTTGGACCCGGGGACGTGGTAGAACCGGTACAGCTCCTCGACGGTGGGTCCCATGGCGCCACGCATGATCAGCTGCATGACCAGCTCTATCCCCTCGGAGCCCGCCTCGCGCACGTACTCGATGTGCGGCACCAGCGCCAGGTTGCCCGGGTCGCTGATCAGCCGGTCGAAGAACGCGTTGTCGAACGCGGAGTTGATGAACCCGGCGCGGGGCCCTTGCAGCTGGTGGCTCATGCCGCCGGTGCCCCAGACCTGGACCGAGAGGTCCTCGCCGTAGCTCCGCACCGCCCGGCGGATCGCCCGGCCCAGCTGGTAGCAGCGGTGGCCGGTCGGCGGTGGGTACTGCACCACGTTCACGGCCAGCGGGATCACCCGCACCGGCCACTCGTCCGGCTGGCCGTAGACCAGGGACAGCGGCACGGTGAGGCCGTGGTTGACGTCCAGCTTGTACATGAGGGTGAGGTCGAACTCGTCCAGAATCAGCGACTGGGCCAGGTGGGCGGCCAGGTCGGCGTCACCGCGGACGACCGGCACGGGGCGGGGCCCGTACCCCTCGTCGGCGGGCTCGAACTCGTCGGCGCAGCCGAGCGCGAACGTGGGGACTATCTCCGGCGTGAACGCGGACGCGTGGTCGTTGTAGACCAGGATCACCACGTCCGGGACCTCCCCGGCCGCCCAGGCCTTGGTCCACTCGTACCCGGCGAACAGCGGCTTCCAGTAGGGCTCCTCGGTCTTGCCGAGATCGATCGCCGCGCCGATGGCCGGGATGTGGCTGGTGGTCAGCCCGGCGGTGATGCGGGCCACGTCAGTTACCTTCCTTCACCGAGCGCCATCCCTCGGGCGAGCGGCCGCCGGACAGCATCATCTGCTGGTAGTCGTCGATGTTCATGCCGGTCATCGTTGACACCGCCTGCAGGTAGCTGAGCCCGTCGGTGGCGAAGATCTTCGCCAGGAAATAGATGTTGCCCCCCTGCTCGAGCATCGCGTTGTAGTCGCGGTCGAGCACGGCCTGCTTCTGGGCCTCGGTCATCGGCCACTCGTCCAGGTAGGCCCGCTCGCCGGCCTTGAACCGCTCGCGGTTCCCGGGCTTCATCAGGCTCATGCAGAACTGGTTCAGCTGGTAGCCCTGCTTCGCGCGCTGCGCGGTGAAGACCCGGGTGCCGGGGATGTCATCGAACTCCGAGGTGTACTCCGTCATCTTCAGGACTCCCAGTAGAGACGCATGGGGTTGTCGACCAGCAGCCGTCGCTGCAGGTCCTCGGTGGGGGCGATGCGGGGGATGATGTTGACCAGGTTGCCGTCGTCGGGCATGTGGCTCTTCATGTTCGGGTGCGGCCAGTCGGTTCCCCAGATGACCCGGCCGGGGAACGTCTCGACGAGGTGGCGTGCGAACGGGACGACGTCGGCGTAGTCCGGCGGGCCGGAGACCGACAGGCGTTCCGCGCCGCTCACCTTGGACCAGACGTTCTCGTGCTCGCGCATGAACCGCGTGAACTGCGCGAAGCCGGGGCTGTCGACCGGCTGCGACACGTCGGGCCGGCCCATGTGGTCGACCACCACGGTCGTGGGCAGGCTGGTGAACAGCCGCCAGCGCTCGGTCAGGTCGGGCGCCTCGAAGTACACCACGATGTGCCAGCCGAACTCGGCCACCGCCTCGGCCAGGGCCAGGTAGTAGTCGTCCGGCTTGGGGTCGGCGAGGCGCTTGACGAAGTTGAAGCGGATGCCGCGGACACCGGCCGCGTGCAGGTCGGCGAGCTCGGCCCGGGAGACGCCGGCCCGCACGGTCGCCACGCCGCGTGCCCGGTCGCCGGCCGCCTGCAGCGCGTCCACCAGGGCACTGTTGTCGGCACCGTGACAGGTCGCCTGGACGATGACGTTGCGCTCGAAACCGAGGAAGTCGCGCAGCGCGAACAGCTGCTCCTTGCCGGCGTTGGCCGGCGTGTACTTCCGCTCCGGCGCGTAAGGGAAGACATCGCCGGGGCCGAACACGTGGCAGTGGGCGTTGACCGCACCGGGGGCCGGGACGTAGCCGGGCTTGCTGGGGTCGGGGTCGAACGCGAGCCAGTCGGCGTCGGGCGTGAAGACGGGGGGCATCACAGTCCTTGTTCGCGCAGGGCCTTGTCGAGGCGCGGGTAGACCCGCCGGGCGTTGCCCGAGTAGATCTTCGCTCGGCCGGCCTGGGGCAGGGCGGCCGCGTCGATATATCGTTTCGTATCGTCGAAGTAGTGGCCGGTCTCGGGGTCGATACCGCGGACGGCGCCCACCATCTCGGACCCGAACAGGATGTTGCCGGTGTCGATGACCCGGCACAGCAGGTCGATGCCGGGCTGATGGTAGACGCAGGTGTCGAAGAACACGTTCTTCATCACGTGCTCGCTCAGCGGCGGCTTGCCCAGCATGTCAGCGAGCCCCCGGTAACGGCCCCAGTGGTACGGGACGGCACCGCCGCCGTGCGGGATCACCAGCCGCAGGTCCGGGAAGTCGGCGAACAGATCGCCCTGGATGAGCTGCATGAACGCCGTGGTGTCGGCGTTGATGTAATGCGCGCCCGTGGCGTGGAAAGCGGGATTGCAGCTGCTCGAGACGTGCACCATGGCGGGCACATCGAGCTCGGTCATCTTCTCGTAGATGGGGTACCAGTACCGGTCGGTGAGCGGCGGAGCCGTCCACTTCCCCCCGCTCGGGTCCGGGTTGAGGTTGCAGCCGATGAACCCGAGCTCAAGGACACAGCGTTCGAGCTCGGCGACGGACGAGGTCAACGGGGCGCCGGGTGACTGCGGCAGCTGGCAGACGCCGATGAACGTCGCCGGGAACAGCTCGACGACGCGGGCAATGAGGTCGTTGCACGCCTGTGCCCACTGTTCGCTGATCCGCTCGTCGCCCTCGTGGTGGGCCATGGCGGACGCCCGCGGCGAGAAGACCGTCATGTCGGCGCCGCGCTCGCGGAGCAGCCTGAGCTGGTTCTGCTCGATCGACTCGCGGATCTCGTCGTCGGAGATGGCCGGGTACTCCGGTGCCTGGCGCCCCTCCCGGAACGCCGTGAGCTGGCTTTGGCGCCAGTCGTTATGCGGCCCGGGAGCTGTCGTGTAGTGCCCGTGGCAGTCGATGATCACAGCGAAGCTCCCGGGATCCACACCGACGACGGCACGAAGACCTCGCCGCGCATGAGCAGGCGCGCGGTGCGCAACAGCGCCGACCTGGTTACGGTGACCATGCCCGCGGACATCTCCGAGGGGTTCCGGGGGGTCGCCCCCCCGGGCGATACCGTCACCTCGATGGTGACGGTGAAGAAGCCGGTGGGGTGCTCGACCCCGATCTCGGTCGAGCCGCCGGTCTTCTCACCGACGACCGCGACCGCCTGCGCCACAGATCCGGGCAGCACGCACGCCGTGGCGACCGACACCGCGCCCAGGACCCCGATCGCCTCGTGCACGCGGTGCGGGATGAACGTCCGGGTCGAGACGGCGCCGCCGTGCGCCGGGGGCGACAGCAGGCTCATCTTCGGCACCGTGGCGTCCGTGACGTCCCCGAGATTCATCAACGGCCCGGCGGCGAGCCGGATCGCTTCGACCCGCCGGACCACCCCGGCGTCGCCCTCGAGCTCGGCCGGTGACTCGTGCCCGGACAGCCCGAGGTCGGACGCGGCAATGCACACGACCGGCATGCCATTGTCGATGCAGGTCACCCGCGTTCCTTCGACGACGTCAGTCACGTTCCCGGTCGGGAGCAGTGCGCCGCACGAGGATCCGGCGACGTCGGCGAACTCGATGGGGATGGGTGCGTGGGTGCCCGGCACGCCATCGATACGCGCGGGCCCGTCGTAGCGGACGCATCCACCCGGCGTCTGGACCAGCGCCGTGGCGAGGGTCTGGGTGTTGCGCATCCAGATGCGGACGGGCGTCACCTCCTCATCCGCGGCCACGAGTCCCTGCTCGATCGCGAACGGGCCGACCGCGGCCAGCATGTTGCCACAGTTCTGACTGTCGGAGACCTCCGCCCGGTCTGGCCAGACCTGGAGGAACAAGTACTCGACGTCCGCGTTGTCGCGGGACGACAAACTCACCACGGCGACCTTCGACGTCAGCGGGTGACTGCCTCCCATGCCGTCGATCTGCCGCGGGTCCGGAGATCCCATGGCGGCGAGCAGCACCGCATCGCGCGCCGCGCGGTCGCCGGGCAGGCTGTCGGCGAGGAACATCAGGCCCTTGGACGTCCCGCCGCGCATGACGGCGCAGGGGATGGCGGTCTGGGTCACGGCGCGTCCACATAGTTGACGTAGCGAACTCCCTTGGCCGCGAGCCGGCCGCGCATGTCGTAGATGTCGAGGCCGAGTTCGCCGGCGGCCAGCCGGGGTCGTTTGGACGCCTCGTTGGCCTCGCGTTCCCGGGCGGCCTCGAGCACCGTCGCCGCCTGCTCACGCGGCACGACCACGACTCCGTCGTCGTCGGCGACGACCACATCGCCGGGCCGGACATACACGCCGGCGCAGACGATGGGAGTCTGGACGTTCCCCGGCGTCTCCTTCACCGTGCCCCTCGCGGAGACCGCCTTCGACCAGACCGGGAAGCCCATCTCCGTCAGCGTCGCGGCGTCCCGCACGCCGGCGTCAATGACCACCCCGCTGACGCCGTGCGCGCGAAGGCTCGTGGCGAGCAGGTCGCCCACGTAGCCGTCATCGCACGGGCTCGTGGGGGTGACCACGAGCAGGTCGCCGGGCCGCGCCTGCTCGACGGCAACGTGGATCGACCAGTTGTCGCCCGGGGCGACCTCACAGGTCAGCGCGTTGCCGGCGGCGCGCGCGGGCCGGAAGATGGGGCGGATGTCGCAGCGGAGCAGCCCCGTGCGGCCCTGGGCCTCGTGCACCGTCGCCACCCCCGTCTTCGCCAGGCCGTCGATGACCGCGAGGTCTGTCCGGGGGGTGTTCTGCACAACTAGCGGCACGTCAATGCTCCTCTCCGGAGAGTGGTCTGTCAGAGATCGAAGAAGACGGTCTCCCGCTCCCCCTGCAGCCGGATGTCGAACCGGAACTGGCCCTGCAGGCCCGGCTCGGCCGCGGCGATCAGCGTGGTCCGGCGGTCGGGGTCGGCGATGGCCGCCAGCACCGGGTCGGCCAGGTTCGCCGCCTGCTCGTCGGGGAAATAGATCCGGGTCACCACCCGGTCCAGCAGCCCGCGTGCGAACACCGACACGTCCAGGTGCGGCGCCTCCCAGCCGCCGTCGGCCGACGGCAGCCGCCCGGGGCGGAGCGTGAGGAGCCGGTAGCGGCCCGCCGCGTCGGTCGGGCACCTGCCGAACCCGCGGAACCCGGCCGCCGGGCAGAGCGGTCCGCGCGGGTCGTCGGGGTGCGCGAACCTGCCGTCCGGGTCGGCCTGCCAGGTCTCCACGATCGCGTCGGTCACCGGCTCGCCGGCCCCGTCCAGCACCCGGCCGCCGATCGTGATCGTGCCCGGCGTCCCCTCGGGCACCACATACGGGCCGTCCACCCAGGGCAGGCCGATGGCAAGGAACGGGCCGGTGGTCTGTGAGGGGGTCAGCGGGAGCGTCACCAGCGCTCATCCTCCCGCTCGAAGACGGCCGCCTCCCGGCCGCGCAGCACGATGTCCCACTCGTAGCCCAGTGCCCACTCCGGCTCGGCGGTGGACAGGTCGAACCGGCAGATCATGCGCTGCCGGGCAGCCGGGTCGGGCACCGAGTTGAAGATCGGGTCCTGGGCGAACAGCGGATCGCCCGGAAAGTACATCTGCGTGATCAGCCGCTGCGTGAACGCCCGTCCAAGCAGCGAGAAGTGGATGTGCGCGGGCCGCCATGCGTTGTGGTGGTTGCCCCACGGGTAGGCACCCGGCTTGATCGTGACGAACCGGTACCTGCCTTCGGAGTCGGTCATGCAGCGGCCCGCCCCGGAGAAGTTCGGGTCCAGCGGCGCCGGGTGCCTGTCCACTTCGTGCTGGTAGCGGCCGGCCGCGTTGGCCTGCCAGATCTCGATCAGGGTGCCGGGGACCGCCCGGCCGTCGCTGTCCCGCACCCGGCCGGACACGATGATCCGCTCACCCAGCGGCTCCCCGGCGTGCTGCGTGGTCAGGTCCGCGTCGGCGGCGGTGACCCGCTCCTGGCCCAGTACCGGGCCGGTGATCTCGGTCAGCCGGTGCGGCAGCAGCACCAGCGGTTTGCCCGGGTGGCGCAGCGCGGTCGAGCGGTACCCGGGGAAATCGAGCGGCGGGTGGACCCCCGCCGGACGTTCGTAGCCGGGCAGGCCGAACGCGGTGTCAGGGAGCGGGCGGGCGGTCATGGAGCTCCTTAGGAACCGGGGGTCATGGCTTGCAGGGCGCGCAGCGCGGCGAGCTCGGTGCTGGTCGGTGCCGCCAGCACGCGCAGGTCGGCGGAGACTGCCAGGTCCCAGCCGGTCCTGGCCCGCACCTGGTCGGTGGTCACCCCAGGGTAGAGGCCGGTCAGGGTCAGCTCGCGGGTAGCCGGATCGGGCTCAAGCACGCCGAGATCGGTGATGACCTTGCGCGGCCCGGCACCGGTCAGCCCCAGCCGCTCCCGGTGCCCGGTTCCGTCCCCATAGCCGACCGAGGTGACGAAATCGACCCGCTCCACGAACGACCGGCGGGCCTGCCGCAGCACGATGATCACCTCCCGGCAGGACGCGGCGATCTCAGGGGCGCCGCCGGCGCCGGGCAGGCGCACCTTCGGATCGGCGTATTGCGCGCCGATGACGGTGGTGTTGATGTTGCCGAACCGGTCGAGCTGGGCAGCGCCGAGGAAGCCCACGTCGATCCGGCCGGCCTGCAGCCAGTAGTTGAAGATCTCCGGCACGCTCACCACCGCGTCCGCAGTCTCCGCGAGCACGCCGTCGCCGACCGAGAGCGGCAGCCAGCCGGGCTTGGCGCCGATCGTGCCCGACTCATAGATCAGCACCAGGTTGGGGGCATGGGTGGCGCGCGCGAGGTTGGCCGCCGCGCTGGGCAGCCCGATGCCCACAAAGCAGGTCACGCCGTCGCGCAGCGCCCGGGCGGCGCAGGCGGTCATCATCTCGTCAGAGGTGAACGCGCCGTCCTCGGTCACCGCCGTGCTGGGCGCGCTCATGATCGCGATCCGCCCTCGCTTATCCGCTCGCCCGCGAAGACGTCGGTCTCCAGCCATCGCCGGAAGGTCTCCCGCTCCCGGCTGATGGCATCCCAGGCGACGTAGAAGTCGTTGTCGCGCTGGGAGTAGCCGAGCGCATAGGAGGGGTGCGCCCCGCCCGGCACCTGCGCGACGCAGTCGATCGTCCAGCCCGGCAACACGATCGCGCCCGGCCGCGGGCGCAGTTCCGGCACGATCTCCTCGACGGTGACCACCGCCCGCCGCGCGCTGAGCACCGCCTCCTTCTGCACGCCGGTGATCCCCCATAGCTGGACGTTCCCCGCCCGGTCGGCCTGCTGCGCATGGATCACCGTCACATCGGGGTTGAGCGCTGCCACGGCGGTCAGCGTCTCCCCGGTGAACGGGCAGGTGATCGGCCGGACGGCCGGGTGGCCGTCCAGTCCCGGCAGGCCCTCAAGGCCGGTTCCCCGGTATCCCCGGAGCACCGCGAAGGGCACGCCGGACGCACCGGCGACGTACCGGTTGGCCATGCCCGCGTGGCTGTGCTCCTCCAGCTTGAGCGGTACCGGCCAGGCGTTCTCCACCGCGTCACGAAATCTGTGCAGCGACCCCACCCCCGGGTTCCCGCCCCAGGAGAAGATCAGCTTGCTCGCACAGCCGGCCCCGATGAGCTGGTCGTAGATCACGTCCGGGGTCATCCTGATCAAAGTCAGGTCACGACGCCCCTGCCTGATGACTTCGTGCCCGGCCGCGAACGGGATGAGATGCGTGAAGCCCTCCATCGCCACCGCGTCGCCGTCGCGGATGGCCGTGGCGACAGCCTCCGCCAGTGACACGATCTCCGCCATGCCCTCCCGCCCTCTCCCAGCGTTTCACCATGACCAACCTTTTGATCGCAATCAGCACAGTCGTGCGGGATACGGACACTGTAGCCGGGGGATGCCAGGATCGGTAAGTGCCCTGCCCGCGCTCATCCACCCTCCGCCATTACCCGCTGAGCAACGGCAAAAGCCCGGTTGACGGCTGGCACGCCGGCGTAGATGCCCACGTGAAGGAACACCTCGGCGATCTGGTCAGGGGTGAGCCCGTTGCGCAGGGCGGCCCGCAGGTGCGTGGCCAGTTCCTCTTCCTGCCGCAGCGCCACAAGCGCGGTCAGCGTGATCATGCTGCGCTCGGCACGGGACAGGCCTGGCCTCGACCAGATCTCGCCCCACGCGTACCGGGTGATGAAGTCCTGGAAGTCGCTGGTGAGCCCGGTCGTGCCAGCCACTGCCCGGTTGACGTGGGCATCACCCAGCACCTCCCGGCGGATCGTCATCCCCTGCGCCGCGCGCTGCGTGTCGTCCATGCCGGCCCTCCGGTCGTGGTTGTGGGTTCGTCGGCCAGGAACACTATCCGGCCAGGATGGCCACGGCTGCCACCGGGCAGCGGGCACCGCACGGGCGCGGGGATCCCCGCCAGCCGCGCTGGCGGAGCACGGCAGCCACCTGCGCCGCGACCCCACACGGCCGGCATGTCACATCGGCCCAGGCATAGCGGAGGGTGACCAGTCCCTGCGCGGCAGCGTCATTGTCCCGCGCGGTATCCCGGCGCCCGGCTGACGCCGGGTGGGCGGCCCGGCCATCGGTCTCCACCGCCACGCCGAACTCCCGGTAAAGGATGTCCCGGTACTGGACGCGGCGGCCTATCACCGCCCTGGCCTGCCTGATGGCGGGCGGCAGATCATGCGGGCGCTCCACGTCGCGCCGGTAGCGGAGCTCCAGCCCGGAATGCACCCCGCCGACCACCTCCGTCAGCACGTCAGTGATCTCCGCCCGCCGGGCCAGTTTCGGCCGGGCGGCCATGGCCAGCCGCACCCTGGCCGGAGTGGTGAGCCGTCCTGCGCAGGCCAGGCAGACCCAGTCGAATACCTCATCGGCGCTCGCGGCAGAACTGGCGAGGTCCAGTACCGTCTCCTCGATCCGGGTCCGCGGCGGCATCCGGGTCGGATGACAGGCCTGCACGGCCCGCCCGCATCGGTGGATCGCCAGGCCGGGAACCGCTCGCAGATGACGGGGCGCCGGGACGGTGACATGGACCAGGCCACCGGGCCTGCCCGGCACCCCGCCCATGCCCTCCACCTCGGCCGCCGACTGATAGCTGAGCATGGCGCCCGGCCCCGCGCGCAGCACCGCCGCCCATAACTCGGCCCGGCGGGACCGATCACCGGTGAAGACGGCGTAGACGCCCGGGTACATCCGCTGCCAGCGGCCGCTGCCGAGACGGGCAGCGATGGCGTCCCTGGTCAGGCCCGCGGCCAGCACCTGCGGCCGGCTCAGCAGTCCGTCCTGGCTGATGGCAAGCTGACGCAGCGCATCGGGAAGAGGCAGCATGCCGCCACCCTGGCACCCCCCACCGACAAACCGCTCCCGTCCCCGGGGCCGCCCCGCCCCGGCTCCCCGTCGCCCCCCTTCCGTCGCCCCCCTTCTCCCGTCGCCTCTGGCCCCCCCACCGCCCCCACCCCACCCCCCGCTTCCATGATCGTGGTTATCCGGGCGGGTCAAGGGCCGTCCAGATAACCACGATCATGAAGAGCTGGTGCCGAACGACCATTCCGTGCGGTCCGACACCGGCTCGTAGCCCAGCCGCTGGTAAAGAGCGTTGCTGGTGGGGTTGGCGAGGTCGGTGAACAGCACCACTTCGGCGAGCCCGGCATCGAGCGCTGCCCGGCTCACCGCGCACGTCACCGCGCCGCCGTAGCCGCGGCCGCGGAGCCCGGGCGGCGTATAGACCGGGCCCACCCGGACCTGGCCCGCAGCCGCGCGGGTCAGGCCGGCCAGCGAAACCGGCTGGCCGGCCGCCTCCCACAAGGTGAGGCCCCGGTAGCTGAGCCGGTCATCCACCATCCCGTCGGTGTCGCGCGGCCCGGGGTCCGCCTCCTCGTGGAACGCCGTGCACCACGAGATGAGCAGGCTCCGGTCCGCTGGCCCGGCCACCCTGGCCCGCCCGGGCGCAGCCGGGTCCGGTGGCCGCAGCGCGCCCAGCCGGTACAGGCGGGTCCGCCGGCGCACCTGGACACCGTCCCCGGTCAGCTGATGCCAAGCGCTGGCGAAGGCGCCGGCCGCCGTGGCGTCGCCGTTCACCCCGGCCACCTGGCGGCCTCGCCCGGCGAGGAGCCCGGCCAGTTCGGTGGCCACCTCGGTGGCCATGCTGGTCAGCGCCACCCCATAGGGCGGGGTGTGCAGGAAAGCCGCAGCCACCTCGGCGCTGGGCCGGCCGGGAGGGCACCACCAGCCGAAAAGGGGCGGGCCGGCGCCGAATGCGGCGGGGCCACGAGCCCGGACAGTCTCGCCCGCGGCCAGCAGGATCGTGTGCTCGGCGGGCCTCGACCGGAGGAACCGGCCCGCCGCACCGAGGTAGTCATCGAGGTCCGCACTGAGGAACCAGGCCATGCTCCATGGTCGCTGCCTGCCGCAGCCCGGCGCATCTGATTTCCCACCCATCCCACAGCCCCCCGGAAACGGCTGACTCGTCGGTCACGAGCCGGTATGCACCATGATCATGGTCATTCGGGCGGCCGCTGACCCGTCCGATCAACCACGATCATGGAAACCCGGGGTGGGCTGGGTCTTGGCGTGGGCGGCTAGGGCGGCGTCGACGAACCCGCCTGCGGCCCCGAGGTAGGTTGCGGGGTCGAGGGCGGCGTCGATCTGGGCAGTCGTGACACCGGCCGCCTCGATCCGCTCCCACACGCCGGGCAGGCCGAGCAGGGCGTCGCGCAGCGACGTCCCGGCGGCCACCGCGTACCCGCTCGCCTGCGCGACCAGATCGTGCGCGGCGCTGGCGCCGACAGCCGGGGCCAGCAGCCCGGACACCCGCTCGGCGAGCGGGAATCCGCCGGCCGCGCCGAGATTGGACCTCATCCGCGCTGGGTCCACGGCCAGCCCTGCGAGCAGTTCCGCGCCCCAGGACGCGGCGGAACCGGTGAGCCCGAGCAGATGCGCGAACGGCTGCCACTCGCTGTGCCAGGCACCCGCCGCGCGCTGGTACTCCTGCTCGGCCGCGGCGGCCAGGGTGGCGAGCAGTCCGGGCACCTGGCGCGTGCAGCCGAGGATGGCGATGGCGGCGACCGGGTTGCGCTTGTGGGGCATGGCCGAGGATCCGCCCCGGCGCGTGCCCTCTGCCTGGCCCGGGCCGGCCTGCTCCCCCGGGCCGGCCTGCCCCCCCGGGCCGGCCTGCCCCCCGGCTCCCCCTCACGGACCTCACCCACCTCGGACTGCGCGAGCAGGGTCACATCCCTGGCGATCTTGCCAAGCACACCGGCGGAGCAGGCGCACGAGGCAGCCACTTCCACGATGCGCAGCCGGTTGGTGTGCCACGGCAGGACCGGCAGCGGCAGGCCCAGTTCCTCGGCGAGCAGCCCGGCGACCGCGGGCCCGGCCGCGCCCAGGGACGACAGGGTGCCCGCGGCACCTCCGAACTGGACCGCGAGCCGCCGCTCCCGCACCTGGTCCAGGTTCGCGCGTGCTTCGTCCAGGCCGGCCAGCCAGCCGGCCGCCACCAGGCCGAACGTCACCGGGACCGCTTGCTGCAGCAGGGTGCGGCCGATCATGACCGTGTCGCGGTGCGCGGCGGCGAGCCCGGCCGTTGCGTCCGCAGCGGCCGCCAGGTCTGCGGCGATCGCGGCGAGTGTCCGCCTGGCGAGCAGCATGGCAGCGGTATCGATGATGTCCTGGCTCGTCGCGCCCCTGTGCACCACTGCCGCCGCCTCGGCGGGAACGTTCCGGCGCAGAGCCCGGACCAGGGCGGGCACCGGGTTGCCGGTGAGAGCGGCCTGGCGGCCGAGGTCATCGGCGTCGAAAGCGCCCGCTGCCGCGGCGCCGGTCACAGCCGCGCCCGTGCCCGGCGGGGCCAGCCCGGCCCGTTCGAGTGCCCGGGCCAGCGCGGCCTCGGTGTCCAGCATCGCCGTCAGCCACGCCTGGTCCCCGGTGTCAACGCCGCCGCGGGCGAACACGCCGCCGAACAGCCCGGTGCGCTCAGCCATGACGGGGATGAAGGTCATGAAGACCGGCCGGGCCACCACCGGCGCTCACCGTCTGGGTCAGCACCGTCCGATCTTCGCACGCCGACCGGCCGGGCTCACCATGCCCGGTTGCGGCCAGCTCACGGGCGCGGCGCCCACCCCCCGGACGCGGCGCCCACCCCCCGGACGCGGCGCTGATATCAGGGGTGCTGGGCGGGCCGTGGCCGGCTGCCTGCCGCACGCGCCAGCAGCCCGACCAGCATCCCGGCCACGAAGCCGAACACGTGTGCCACGTAGGCAACGCCACCCCCGGCGGCGGCGTGGCCGATCGAGTCGGCCCACTGGAGCACGAACCAGAGCCCGAGCACGAGCCAGGCGGGGATGGGCAGGGGGATGAACAACAAGAACGGGACCAGGCTCCATACCTTCGCCCGCGGGTACAGCACCAGGTAGGCGCCGAGCACCCCGGCGATGGCGCCGGAGGCGCCGATCAGCGGCCCGGCCGAGCCGGGGTAGACGGCGGCGAAACCGTACGCGGCGAGGTAGCCGGACGCCAGGTAGAACACCAGGTAGGGGATCTTCCGGAACCGGTCCTCCACGTTGTTGCCGAAGATGAGCAGGAAGAGCATGTTGCCCAGCAGATGCAGCCAGCTCGCGTGCACGAACATCGCCGTCAGCACCGACAGCGGTGGGTTCTTCCGGTAGGGCCGGCTGGCTTCCACGCAGGCCGGGCCCTGCCGGGTGGTCACCTCCTGACCCGTGGGCACGGGCCGCAGCAGTTGCCGGCCCGTGATCAGCTCGTGCGGGATGGCGCCGTAGTGGTCGTAGAAGGCCTGCTGGCGGCAGATCGTGGCGGCCTGCGGCGCGGCCGGCAGCGTGCCCGGGGAAAGCAGGAAGATGACCACGTTGACCGCGATCAGCGAGTAGGTGATCCACGGGGTCCGGCGGAGGGGGTTGAGGTCGTGGACGGGGATCACCATGGGCAAAATCGTGCCAGGGCGCGCAGGCCGGTGGCATCCCAAACCGGGACGCTTCCCGCAGTTGACTCGATCCCCGAGGCGGTTGGGCGCACCGGGCGGGCCGTGCCTTATCGTCAGGTCTATGACCACGCACTCGTCAGCCTCCGGCGGCCCAGGGCTGCCCCAGCAGCGCCGCCTCGTCACCGAGATCCCCGGGCCTGCCTCCCGCCAGCTGCTCGCCCGGCGCGACAGCGCCGTCGCCCGCGGCGTCAGCAACATGCTCCCGGTGTTCATCACCGCCGCCGGCGGCGGTGTGCTGGTGGACGCCGACGGTAATTCCCTCATCGACTTCGGCTCCGGCATCGCCGTGGCCTCGGTGGGCAACAGCGCGCCGCGGGTCACCGAGCGGGTCCGTGAGCAGGCGGCGAGGTTCACCCACACCTGCTTCATGGTCACGCCCTACGAGGGGTATGTGGCGGTGTGCGAGGAGCTTGCCCGCCGCACGCCGGGCGGCTATGAGAAGCGGTCGGCCCTGTTCAACTCCGGCGCCGAGGCGGTGGAGAACGCGGTCAAGATCGCCCGGCACGCCACCAGGCGCCAGGCGGTGGTCGCCTTCGACCACGCCTACCACGGCCGCACCAACCTCACCATGGCGCTGACCGCGAAGAACATGCCTTACAAGGACAAGTTCGGCCCGTTCGCGGGAGAGATCTACCGGATGCCGATGGCCTATCCCCTGCGCTGGCCCGGCGGCCCCGGCCAGTGCGCCAAGGAGGCCCTTGACGTGGTCACCAGGCTCATCCATACGCAGGTCGGCGAGGACAACGTGGCCGCGGTGATCATCGAGCCGATCCAGGGTGAGGGCGGTTTCGTGGTCCCGCCGGACGGCTTCCTGCCCGGACTGGCGGACTTCTGCCGCCAGCACGGCATCCTGCTGATCGCCGACGAGATCCAGACCGGATTCTGCCGGACCGGCGACTGGTTCGCCTGCGATCACGAGGGAGTGGTGCCGGACCTGATCACCACCGCCAAGGGGATCGCCGGCGGGATGCCACTGGCCGCGGTCACCGGGCGGGCCGAGGTGATGGACTCGGTGCACTCGGGCGGCCTCGGCGGGACCTACGGCGGCAACCCGGTCGCCTGCGCCGGAGCACTCGGCGCGATCGAGACGATGGCGGCCGAGGACCTGGCCGGGCGGGCCCGCCGGATCGGCGACGTCATGCTGCCCAGGCTGCGCAAGCTGGCGGACACCTACCCGGTGATCGCGGACGTCCGCGGACGCGGCGCCATGCTGGCGATCGAGCTCGCACAGCCGGGCAGCCTGGAGCCCGACGCGGCCGCGACGGGCAAGGTCGCCAAGGCCTGCCACGCGGCCGGCCTGGTCGCGCTGACCTGCGGGACCTTCGGCAATGTGCTGCGGTTCCTGCCACCGCTGGTGATCGGCGAGGACCTGCTGGACGAAGGCCTGTCGATCCTGGAGGAGGCCTTCGCCACGCTGTGGCCGGCCGTCAGCTGGTCACCTAGATGTCGCCGGACTGGTCGGTCACAGTGATCACGTGTGCGGACGCCGAGCTCGTCGGCACGCTGGACCGACGTCTGGCCGGACGACGCTGCTTGCGGACACCCGGTAGAGCGTCGGGCCCGGTGGCAGCACCAGCTTGACGTCGCCGGACTCGTTGCTGACCGTCACCCGCTGCGGCACCCGGGCGAAGGTGAGGGTGATATCACCGGACTGGTCGGCGGATGTCACATCCTGGCTGGCCAAGCCGGTGACGCTGATATCGCCGGACTCGTTCTCGATGAGCACCCGCTGGCCGGACAGGGAGGACCCGGTGATGTCGCCGGACTGGTCTTTGATCTCCACCCCCCCTGACAGGCCGACGCGCGAACGTCACCCGATCCGTCCTGCAGCAGGGCGTGACCGGCCAGGCCGGTGACGGTCAGGTCGCCGGATCCGTCGGAGAGCACGGTGGCCAGTCTCCCGGGCAGGGTGGCCCGGTAGTCGAAGGAGCACGACCCGGCCGGCTGCCCGGCACTGCGAGCGGACGACGACCCCCGAGGGGGTGGACCGCCACGTCACCCGCGACCGGATGAGCGCCCACCGGGCGGTGCCCCGGAGCCTGATCCTGCTGCCCGGCTGCGGCGAAACGCTCACGGTGCCTGAATCCACCGCGAGGGTGACCGTGCGGCCGTGGGCCGGGAGGTCCAGGTTGACCCGGTAGGTTCCCTCACCGATCAGGGCGACGAGGGCCAGCACCGCCCATGCGATGCAGAGCAACGCGAGCGGGGTACCCACGATCAGCGCGGCCCGCGTCCGCGCGGTCATCGGCAACGGCACGGTCCGCCGGACGGCGGTCGCCGGCAACGGAGCGGTCATGCCCCGTCAGCTCCCAGATAGCGCAGAACGGCGAGGACCCGCCGGTGATCGCGGTCGGCGGGGGCCAGTCCGAGCTTGGCGAAGATGCTGTTGATGTGCTTCTCCACGGCACCGTCGCCGACCACGAGCTCGGCGGCGATGGCCGCGTTGGACCGGCCCTCGGCCATCAGCGCGAGCACGTCGCGTTCCCGGGGGGTCAGGCCCGCCAGCGGGTGACGGCTGCGGGCCAGCAGCTGCGCGACCACCTCCGGGTCGAGCGCGCTGCCCCCGGCGGCCACCCGGTCCAGCGCGTCAAGGAACTCGGCCAGCTCGGCGACCCTGTCCTTGAGCAGATAGCCCACACCCTGCGGACGGTCGGACAAAAGCTCGGTGGCGTACCGTTCCTCCACGTACTGGGAGAGCACGAGCACCCCGACGCCGGGCCAGGTGCTGCGCACCACCAGCGCGGCGCGCAGGCCCTCGTCGGTGAAGGTCGGCGGCATGCGCACGTCCACCACCACCACGTCGGGCTGGCAGGTCCCGACCGCGCGCAGGAATTCCTCGGCATCCCCCGCCGCGGCCACCACCTCGTGACCGGCCTCCGCGAGCAGCCTGGTCAGGCCCTCACGCAGCAGCACGGAGTCTTCGGCGATCACGACCCGCATGGCAGCACCGCCTGGATCACTGTGGGGCCGCCCGCCGGGCTGGTCACCGAGAGCCGGCCGTCGATGCCGCCCACCCGGTCCAGCAGCCCGGACAGGCCCTGCCCGGCGGGATCGGCCCCGCCGGCCCCGTCGTCGGTGACCGTCACCGTCAGGAGATCATCCGAGCGGGTCACGGCTCACCTCGGCGCGGTGCGCCCCGCTGTGCTTGGCCACGTTCGTCAGCGCTTCCGCGACCACGAAGTAGGCGATCGCCTCGACCGCGGCCAGCGGCCGGCTTG
Source organism: uncultured Actinomycetes bacterium (assembly GCA_963741615.1). Lineage (GTDB taxonomy): Bacteria > Actinomycetota > Actinomycetes > Streptosporangiales > Streptosporangiaceae > UBA9676. The sequence goes on along the minus strand of CAVUIU010000026.1, from coordinate 133,092 downwards.
GCCAGGTCGGCCCGGACGGTCACCGGAACCGGGCTGAGAGCGGCCAGCCCGGAGAGGGCGGCGTCCAGGCCACGGTCCGACAGGACCGGCGGGTGCACGCCGCGCACCAGATTCCGCAGCTCCATCAGCGCCTCTTTGGCCTGTTCGTGCGCCTGGCCGACGATGGCCTGCGCCGCCTGCGGGTCGGAGTCGAACTTGGCCCTGGCCCGCCCGAGTTCCATCGCGAGGGAAACCAGGCGCTGCTGCGCGCCGTCGTGCAGGTCCCGCTCGATCCGGCGCCGTTCCGCTTCCGCGGAATCGACCACCCGCGCCCGGCTGGTCTCCAGCTCACCGATCCTGGCGGTGAGGTCGGCCCGCCGGCCAGGTTTGAGCAGGCATCCGGAAACTGCTGCGTCGCTCGCCGCGAGCGCCCTGGTCAGCTGCGGGGCGGCCAGCAGCAGGACCAGCCCGGCGAGCGCGGCGCCGGTCACCTCGGCCGGGCCGTGCAGCCGGAAGCCCGCCAGGTGCGCGCCACCGCCCGGCAGCGCCGCGTTGCACGCGGGCAGCAGGATCAGCACCCCGGCCACGGACCACACGGCGGTGACCAGGACCACCTGGATCACGCTGATCGGGAACCTGATCAGCGCGTAAAGCGCATACCGCCAGTGGGCCGCCGTCGTGACGCTCCGCCACAGCGCCCGCCACAGCCCGGCCCAGAGCCCGGGCCATTCCGGCCGGGCGGGCGGCGGCGGATCAGGGAAGCCCTGTCCGAGCAGCAGCGCAAACCTGGCCCGCTCGAAACGTGCGAACAGGCCGCAGAACCAGAAGGTCGCCACGAGCACCGGCACCCCGAGCAGGAAGGCGGGCAGCAGGCCGATCCCGGTCGCCAGGCCGGTCAGCACCAGGGTGAAGGCGACCGTGCCGGTGACCAGCCCCGCCAGCAGATGGATGACGGCCAGCCAGGTGCGGGCGGACACGACCGCGTGCAGCACGGCCAGCGGGCCGCCTCGCACGCCTCCGCGGCGGGCCACGGTTCCGGCTCCGCTTGCGGTCACCGTGCCTCCTCGCGCCGATTCCTGATCCTGCCGACTGACCTTATGCGTCCCCGGCCGGGGTGCCCATACCGCTGGCCCCCGGCCCCGGGCGGAGGCTATCCCCACCGCCGATTCGGCGGCCAGCAGGATGCCCCGGCGGAGACCCGATGAACGAGGCTGGCACCGCACTCGCAGTGGCTGGTGACGACCGGATGGAGGATCCCATGAAACGCCCCTCGGCCCTCGTGCAGGCAGAGACAGCCGGCACCGAGCAATCTCGCCCGGCCCACCCGGCCCCCCGTCCCGTGGTCGAGCGGATCGCGGGCTGGAGCTCCCGGCACCGGGCGGTCGCTCTGGTCGGCTGGCTCCTTCTTGTCGCCGGGGCCCTGGTCATCGGCAACATGCTCGGGACCAAGAATCTGAACAGCTATGACCCAGGTCAGGCCGGACGGGCCGAGCGGGTGCTCAGCAGGCCCGGCGTGGTCCAGCGACCCACGGAGAGCGTGCTGGTCCAGGCAAGGGCCGGCGGGCGGACCGTGGCCAGCGACCGGCAGATACGCGCGGCCATCCGGGAGGTGGCCGCAGCGCTGGGGCGGCTGCCCCGGGTGGCCGCCGATGTCCGGTCGCCGCTTGTGCCAGGCGGCCTCGCGCTCGCGCCGCACGGCGCCCACGGGCTGATCTCGCATGACGGCCGGTCCGCCCTGGTCACCTTCACCGTGGCCGGCAACCCGGACAATGCCGACCAGACGGTTACCGCGGCCCAACACGCGGTGGCGGCGGTGCAGGCGCGGTACCCGGGCCTGCGCATCGCGGAGGCCGGTGAGGCCAGCGTGGACCGCGCCACCAACGACATCGTGAGCGCGGACTTCCGCCACGCCGAGGTGACCTCGGTGCCGATCACCCTGGTGCTGCTGCTTGTCGTGTTCGGCGCACTGATCGCCGCGGGCATCCCACTGCTGCTTGCGGGCACCGCGGTCGCCACCGCCATCTCGCTGCTCGCCATCCCCAGCCGGTGGCTGCCGGTGGGCAGCACAACCTCCTCGGTGGTGCTGCTGGTCGGGATGGCCGTCGGCGTCGACTACTCGCTGTTCTACCTGCGCCGGGAGCGAGAGGAACGGGCCGCGGGCACGGGGAAGGACGAGGCGCTGCGGATCGCGGCGGGCACCTCGGGGCGGGCCATCGTGGTGTCCGGCCTGACGGTGATGATCTCCCTGGCGGGCCTGTTCGTGACCGGCATCGACGTATTTACCGGGTTCGCGATCGGCACGATCCTCGTCGTGGGCGTGGCGGTGCTCGGCTCGCTCACCGCGCTCCCCGCGATGCTGTCCTTGCTGGGCACGTGGGTGGACCGGGGCCGGATCCCGTTCCTGGGCCGGCGCCGGACCGCGGCGCGGCGGTCCCGGCTCTGGGACGCGCTCGTGCGCCGCGTGGTGGCCAGGCCCGTCCTCTGGGGCGGCGCCGCTGCCCTGGCACTGCTGGCGCTGGCCGTTCCCGCGGTCAGCATGCGGCTCACCGACCCCGGCCTGCATGATCTGCCCACGAGTATCCCCGTGGTCCGGGACCTGCTGGCCACCCAGCACGCCTTCCCCGGCGGCCCGGCCCCGGCGGAGGTCGTCGTCACCGGCCAGGATCTGTCCGGCCAGCCGGTCCGGCAGGCCGTCGCTGCCCTGCAGGGGCGGGCAGGGACGAGCGGGCCGCTCCGGGAGCCGGTCACGGCCACCCTGCTCGGTCACGGCCAGGTGCTCGTCGTCGCCGTGCCGCTGGCCGGTGACGGGACCAACCCCACCTCGGTGAGCGCGCTGACCACGTTGCGCGACCACGCCCTGCCGGCGACCCTGGGTAGGGTCAGCGGCATCAGCTACGCAGTCACTGGCATCACCGCCGGCAACCAGGATTTCTCGGCCCGGCTGCACAGCCGGGCGCCGGTCGTGTTCGCGTTCGTGCTCGGGCTGGCGTTCCTGCTGCTGGTGCTCACCTTCCGCTCGATCGCGATCCCGCTGATGTCGATCGGCCTGAACCTGCTCTCGGTCGGCGCCGCCTATGGGCTGCTGACGCTGATCTTCCAGGACGGCCACCTGCACGTCCTGCTGGGCTTCAGCCCCTACGGCGGGATCGTGCCCTGGATGCCGCTGTTCCTGTTCGTGCTGCTGTTCGGGCTGAGCATGGACTACCACGTGTTCATCCTGTCCCGCATCCGGGAACTGCGGCTGCGGGGATTGACCACCCGGGCGGCGATCACCGACGGGATCGGCGCCAGCGCGGGCGTGGTGACCAGCGCGGCCGTGATCATGGTCGCGGTGTTCTCCATCTTCGCCACGCTGTCGGTGATCGAGTTCAAGATGTTCGGCGTGGGCATGGCCACTGCCGTGATCATCGACGCCACCGTCGTGCGCGGGGTCCTCATGCCCGCTGCGATGGCACTGCTCGGCGAGCGGAACTGGTACCTGCCGCGCTGGCTGTCCTGGCTGCCGGGCGGGCGGGCCCGCGCCACGCCCATCGGCGGGTGACCATCGGGCTGGACCGCGACAGGGCCCGGCGCGGGTGCTTCCCGCGCCGGGCCTTGACATCTGCCCGGAAGGCCTGCATTCTTAACATAGTCGTTCTAGAATAAGTTGATTATGAATGGGGGTCGTGAATGGGGTCCGACCGGATCAGCCTCGTGTTCGGGGCGCTCGCGGATCCGATCCGGCGCGCGATCCTGACCCGGCTGACCGAGGGCGACGCGACGGTCGCGGAACTGGCCGCGCCGTTCAGCGTGTCCCAGCCGGCGATCTCCCGGCACCTCAAGGTGCTCGAGCATGCGGGCCTGGTCACCCGCACCAGGCGCGCGACGGCCCGGCTCAGCCATCTGGAGGCGCAGCCGCTCCGCGATGTGACCAGCTGGCTGGCCCGCTACCAGCGGTTCTGGGACGAAAGCCACGAGCAGCTGGACGAGCTGCTCGCGGCACTGCAAGGCGAAAGGGATGACGACCCCGGCGGCGGCGCAGCGGCCGGGACGGAAGGAGACGACGATGGCTAAGACACAGATCACCGCCGAGGCCGGCGTGCCGCAGATCATCATGACGTGCGAGTTCGATGCCCCCCGTGAGCTGGTGTTCCGCGCGTACACCGAGCCCGAGTTGCTGGTGCAGTGGCTGGGCCCGCGTGACCTGACCATGACCGTCGATGAGAACGAGATCCGCGACGGCGGCAGGTGGCGTTTCATCCACACCGACGCCGGGGGCCACGAGCACGGCTTCCACGGGGTCTTCCACGGCACCCCGTCGCCGGACGGGATCGTGCGGACCTTCGAGTACGAAGGCGCCCCGGGCCACGTCTCGATGGAGACGCTGAGCCTGACCGAACGCGGCGGCAGGACACTGGTGCGCACGATCTCCAGCTTCCAGACGGTGCAGGACCGGGATGCGATGATCGCCTCCGGCATGGAGCGGGGCGTCCACGACTCCGACGAGCGCATGACGGACCTGCTCGCCAGGCTCCAGGCCGGCTGACGTGGCTGGCTTCCCCCGGGTAGCCGAGCCCGGGGAAGATGGGGCCCATGCCTGTCGTCGTGGGAACCTCGGGATGGCAGTACCGGGACTGGCGCGGCCTGCTGTACCCGCCGGAGGTGCCGCAGCGTGACTGGCTGGCGCATTACGCCAGCCAGTACGCAACGGTCGAGAACAACAGCACCTTCTACCGGCTCCCGGCCCGGGACACGTTCGCCGGCTGGCAGGCGAGAACGCCCGGCGATTTCGTTATGGCGATCAAGGCGAGCCGGTACCTTACTCACGTCAAGCGCCTGCGCGACCCCGCGGAACCTGTCGCCAAGCTGATGGCCGCCGCCGCCGGGCTGGGCGGGCGGCTGGGCCCGGTGCTGCTGCAGCTCCCGCCGGACCTGGCCGCCGACCCACCGCGGCTGGCCACGTGCCTGGAGGCATTCGCGAGCCACCGCGGGACCGGCCCGGACGGGACCGCCGGGGTCCGGGTCGCGGTGGAGCCGCGCCACCCGTCCTGGTGGACCGACGAGGTGCGGCGGCTGCTCGCCGGGCACGGCGCCGCGCTGTGCTGGGCGGACCAGCTCGGCCGTCCGGTCACACCGTTGTGGCGGACGGCCGGCTGGGGGTATCTCCGCTTCCACCAGGGGGCGGCTCATCCCTGGCCGCGCTATGGGCCGCGGGCGCTGCGCTCCTGGCTGGAGCGGGTGCGGTCAGCCTGGCCGGATGAGGCGACGGTGTACGTCTACTTCAACAACGACCCGGGCGGGGCCGCCCTCGCCGATTCGGCCGCGTTCGCGGCGGCCTGCCGGCGGGCCGGGCGCACGGTCAGCCGCACCCCGGCCAGGTGACCATGCACCCGGCCAGCCGTGCGTCCAGGTGACCGTGCACCCGGCTGATCCTGGCGCAGGCCAGGCCTCATCCGGTCAGTGGCACAGGCCCGCCGGTACCGACTTACCGCAGTGGTTGGCCACGAAGCGGATGCCAGTGCCGGTGCCGTCCCAGATCAGCGCGGCAGGCTGGTTGCGGAACGCGACGTTGCGGGCGATCAGGTCGAACTTGGGGTCGCTTCCCTTCGTCAGCGCATGGGCGCTGGCCACCACGATCCCCCCGGAGTTGATCTCGCGGCCCTGGTTGCCGAAGACCGCGTTGCGCAGGACCCGGGTGCGCGTGGCGCCCAGCAGCAGGATCCCGCCACCTTTGAGGGCGGTGGGGTTGTCACCGCCCTTCGGGCAGAACTTGTTGTTCCGGAGGACGGCGTTCTTCCAGATGGTGGTGTTGCCGGCGCCGCCGCGCTGCCCGTCGTCGAGCACCAGGATGCCCTGGCAGTTCTTGGTCACGAGGTTCTGGTAGACCTTCACGTGCCGGGCGTGGCGGACGAAGATGCCGAGCGTGTTGCCGGAAGCGACGTCGTGGGTCACCAAGGCGTCGGCGTGCGGCGAGTCCCCGATGTAGAACCCGGCTTCCGAGTTGCCGATCGCCGTGTCCCAGGCGAACGGCGTCCGGCTGGAGCTGAAGCGCGAGATGCCGTAGCCGCCGTCGCGGATGGCCGTCACGTGGGTGACCACCATGCCGTCGGTGCCGTAGCCGAACACGCCGCTGCCACCGAACCCGGTGATGAGCATCCCCGACACCGTGTCGTTGCGCACCCGCCGCAGCACCCGCCCGGTCTTCGCGTCCACCTTCCTGGCGAAGATGCAGACACCGGCCGGCCCGAACACCTTGTTGCACAGGTTGCGCTGAGGGTGCCGCGGAGGCCGCAGCACGGTGCCGTGCCAGGAATTACCCGAGCCGAGCAGGGTTATCCCGTTCTTGCGGATCAGCACGCCCTGGTGGTACACACCCGGTTTGACCACCACCGTGTCGCCCGGTCTCGCATGGTTGACCGCAGCCTGGATGGACTGGCCGGGCCATACCACGATGATCGACGCTGCCCGGGGCGAGGCTGCTGCCAGGGCCGGTGCCGATGCCATAAGAAGAGTCACTTAAAGTGCCGGGAATTCCGGCGCGGCGCCAGCCTGTCCTACTTGTTGACCGGGAATCCCAGGCTGACCCCGCCGTGGCTGGGGTCCAGCCAGCGGGAGGTGACGGCCTTGCCGCGGGTGTAGAAGTGGATGCCCTCCGTGCCGTGCATGTGGGTGTCGCCGAACAGCGACGCCTTCCACCCGCCGAACGAGTAATACGCCATCGGCACCGGGATCGGCACGTTGACCCCGACCATGCCCACCTCGACCTCGGACACGAACCGCCGGGCCGCTCCCCCGTCGTTGGTGAAGATGGCGACGCCGTTGCCGTACGGGTTGTCGCTCACCAGCGCGAGCGCCTCGTCGTAGCTGGCCGCCCGCACCACCGACAGGACGGGGCCGAAGATCTCGTCGCGGTAGCAGCTCATCTGCGGGGTGACGTGGTCGAGGACGCTGGGGCCGAGCCAGAAGCCGTCGCCCGCGCCGCCGATCACCAGGTGCACCCGGCCGTCCACCGCGAGCGTGGCCCCCTCCCGGACGCCGGAGTCCAGGTAGGACGCGACCCGGTCCCGGTGCGCGGCGGTGACCAGCGGGCCCATCTCGGAGCGCTCGTCGGTGCCCGGGCCGACCCGCAGCGCCCCGATCCGCCCGGTGATCCCGGCGACCAGCTCGTCGCCCACCGGGCCGACCGCGACCACCACCGACACCGCCATGCACCGCTCGCCCGCGGAACCGAAACCCGCCGACACCGCCGCGTCGGCGGCCAGGTCCAGGTCCGCGTCCGGCAGCACGACCATGTGGTTCTTGGCCCCGCCGAGCGCCTGCACCCGCTTGCCCGCGGCGGTTCCCTTCTCATAGACATAACGAGCGATCGGGGTCGACCCCACGAAGCTGGCCGCGCGCACGTCGGGGTGGGCCAGCAGCGCGTCCACCGCCTCCTTGTCGCCCTGCACGACGCTGAACACGCCGTCGGGCAGGCCCGCCTCGGCCCACAGCCGGGCCAGCAGCAGCGACGCGGACGGGTCCTTCTCCGACGGCTTGAGCACGAAGGCGTTGCCGCATGCGATGGCGACCGGGAACATCCACATCGGCACCATGGCCGGGAAGTTGAACGGGGTGATGCCGGCCACTACGCCCACCGGCTGGCGGATCGAGTACGCGTCCACGCCGGTGGACACGTCCGCCGAGAAGCCGCCCTTGAGCAGGTGGCCGATCCCGCACGCGAACTCGACCACCTCCATCCCGCGGGCCACCTCACCGGCCGCGTCCGATACCACCTTGCCGTGCTCGGAGCTGATCAGCTCGGCGAGTTCGCGTGAGTGAGAGCGGACCAGCTCACGGAACGCGAACATGATCTGGGTCCGTTTGGCGATCGAGGTGGCCCGCCAGCCGGGGAAGGCCTTGGCGGCGGCCGCGACCGCGTCGCCGACCACGGCGGCGGAGGCGAAGTTGACGCGCCCGCTGACCTCGCCGGTGGCGGGGTCGTAGATGTCACCGTGGCGGTCGGCGACGCCGTCCCACGTCGTGCCGCCGATCCAGTGCGTACAGTGCTTCATTGCTTCGCCTCCGCGTCAACGGCCCGCAGCGCGTCGATCAGGATGCCCATGCCTTCCTTCGCGTCGGCCTCGGTCAGGGTCATCGGCGGGGCCATCCGCAGCGCGTGCCCGTACAGCCCGCCCTTGCCGATGAGCAATCCCCGCTCGCGGGTCTCCTCAAGCACCCGGGTGGCCAGCGGCGGGCTCGGCGCCCCGGTCTGCGGGTCGACCAGGTTGACGGCGAACATGAGGCCCTTGCCCCGCACCTCGCCGACCGCCGCCAGCGGCGCGGCCGCCTCGGCCAGCCCGTCCACGATCATCCTGCCCAGCGTGGCGGCGTTGCGCTGCAGATCGTGGTCGAGCAGGTAGTCCAGGCTCGCGTTGGCCGCGGTGGTTGACAGCGGGTTGCCGCCGAAGGTGGAGATGCCGCTGCCGGGCAGTCCGTCCATGAGGCCGCCGCGGGCGATCACGCCGCCGATCGCGTAGCCGTTGCCCAGCCCCTTCGCGAAGGTGATCATGTCGGGCACGACCCCGTGGGCGCCGATGCCCCAGAAGTGGTCGCCGGTCCTGCCCCAGGCGGTCTGAACCTCATCGGAGATGAACAGGATGCCGTGGGAGTCGAGCACCTTCTTGTACTCACCGAACAGGCCGTCCGGGGGCATGGTGAACCCACCCACGCCCTGCACCGGCTCGGCGATCAGGCACGCGACCTCGCGCGCGGCCCCGGCGGCGAGCAGATGCTCAAGGTCAGCGGTGCAGGCGGCGATGTAGTCGGCGTCGGTCAGGCTGGCGAACGCGGGCAGCTGCCGGTCCGTCCCGTGCAGGTAGTGCACGCCGAACGGGGCCAGTGGGGAACTCTTCCACGCCAGGTTGCCGGTGATCGCGACCGCGCCGAACGAGCGGCCGTGGTAGCTGTTGCGCATCGCGAGCACCTGGTTCGATGCGCGCGCGACGGTGGCCAGCATGAGCGCGGTCTCGTTGGCCTCGGTGCCGGAGTTGGTGAAGAAGACCTTGGCCTCGGGGATGCCCGACAGCCGGGCCAGCTTCTCGGCCAGCTCTACCTGGCTGCGGATGAGGTACAGGGTCGAGGTGTGGACGATGCCGGTGGCCAGCTGGCGCTCGACGGCCTCCCGCACCTCGGGGATGTCGTACCCGAGCATGTTCGTGAGGATGCCGCAGAAGAAATCCAGGTAGGTCCGGCCGGCCGCGTCGGTGACCCGGCTGCCGCTGCCGCTGACCAGTTCCAGGGGGTCCTCGTAGTACAGGCCCATCCAGTCCGGGAGCACGGCGCTGTGACGGTCGAGAAGAGACATAGCTACCAGTGTGCCCCCTGCGGGCGCGCCATGAGGAATCCGGCCGGATTCGGCGTGTGCGCGCATGGATTCCGTGAGCAACGGCATAGCGGGCAACCGGCCGGCGTTTTTATGCTTGTACTACTGGCGCCCCTCGAAGGAGCTGTGTCGTGATAGGCGCTCGGGTCGTAGTCGGCGTGACCGGCTCGGTCGGCAACCTGGAGGCGCTGCGCTGTGCGGCGGCGGAAGCCCGCAGGCGCGAAACGATCCTGGTGGCGGTGCACGCATGGGTTCCCCCGGGTGGCGATTTTGCCGAACGGCGGTGCTCGGTGCCCGAACTGCGCAAGGTGTGGCAGGACGCGGCGTGGCGCCGCCTGCGGGATGCCTTCGACGCCGCACTCGGCGGCCCGCCGCCGGACGTGCATGTCGAGCGGGTCGTGATCCGCGGTGACCCGGGCCCCGCACTGGTCAGGACGGCCAGCCGGGAGGATGATCTGCTGGTGGTCGGCGCGGGCCGCCGGGCAGTGCTCGGGCGGCTGCTGCACCGGCGGGTGGGCCGCTACTGCCTGGCCCACGCTGCCTGCCCGGTGCTCATCATCCCGCCGAGCCAGCTGGCCCAGGAGATGGAGCATCGCCTGCACGCCTGGATGATCAGGCACCGGGCCCTCATCCCCGACCGGGACGAGCTGAGCGGCCACCGCGGCTGAGCAGGCACGCGGGTCAGCCAGCCGGGCTGAGGGCCGCCGGCAGCAGCTGGGCCGGGAAGTCCTGGTAGGCGACCGGGACAAGCCAGCGGCGGATGGCCGCCGCACCGACCGAGGTATAGGCGGGAGCGGTGCTGGCCGGCCAGGGCCCGCCGTGGTGCTGGGCATGGGTGACCGCGACGCCCGTCGGCCAGCCGTTGAAGACGACCCGGCCGACGGTCCTGGCGAAGACCTCAGCCACCTGCCCGGCCATGTCCATGTCGGTGGCGGAGGCCTCATCGGCGTGCACGACCCCGGCCAGGTTCCCGCCGAGCCGGGCCAGCACCGGCAGTAGGGCGGCCACCGACGGGTAGGTGATGACCAGGCCGGCCGGGCCGAACCGCTCCTGTGCAAGGCCGGGCAGCCCGGCCGCGAATTCGGCCAGCCCGGCCCGGAACACCACGGGCGTGGCCGACCAGGGGCCCTGCCCCGGCTGGCCCTCGGCCAGCAGGGTCACATCGGGCCGGGCGCCGAGGTCGGCGGTGGCGGCGGCGAACGAGTCGTGGATCCGGGCCGTCAGCATCGGGCCGCCGGCACTGGCCTGGACGGCCCCGGCGATCGCCGCCAGCAGGCGCTCGTCTCCGGCGGGGACGAAGAGCAGCCCGGGATTGGTGCAGAACTGCCCGACGCCCAGGGTGAGCGACGCCGCGTACCCGGCGGCGACGTCGCCGGGCCGGCCGGCGGCCGCGCCGGGCAGGATGACCACCGGGTTGACCGACCCGAGTTCGCCGAAGAACGGGATCGGGACCGGGCGCTGGGCGCAGATGGCGGCCAGGGCCAGCCCGCCGCGCACCGACCCGGTGAACCCGGCGGCGGCGATCGCCGGGTGCTGCAGCAACCGGACCCCCGCCGCCACGCCGAACACGGCCGCGAAGGTCCCGGCGGGCGCACCCGCCCCGGCCAGCGCCCCGGCGACGATCCGGGCGGTCAGCGCCGAAGTCCGCGGATGACCCTCGTGTGCCTTGACCACGACGGGACAGCCGGCCGCGAGCGCCGAGGCGGTGTCGTTCCCCGCGACCGAGAACGCGAACGGGAAGTTCGAGGCGGCGAACACGGCCACCGGGCCGATGGGCCGGTTCACCCGGCGCAGGCCCGGCACACCGTCACCACCCGGGCTGGCCGTGGCCTCGGCATAGCCACCGTCGGTGAGGACGGCGGCGAAGTGGCGCAGTTGCCCGGTCGCCCTGGCGACCTCGCCGGTCAGCCGCGCCGTCCCCAGCGCGGTCTCGGTGTCCGCGGCACTCACCAGTTCCGCCGCCGCGCCGTCCAGGGCGGAAGCCACCGCCTCCAGGGCGGCCGCGCGCCCGCCCGGCCCCGCCTGCTCCCAGGGGCCGCAGGCCGCCACGGCGGCCTGGGCGATCGCGTCCACCTCGGCCCCGCCGGTTTCCGGCACCGGGTCCCCGGCCGGCTGCCCGGTGCGCGGGTCATATCCCTGGATCATCGCGCCGCCCCTCTCATCTGCCCGCCCGTCTCACCTGAGGTGAGCGACATCGTAGGCGGGCAGGCAGTACTCACCGCCGAGGTGGGCGAACACGGGATCGGCGGGATCGGGCTCCCCGTGCTCGGCGATGACCTCGGCGGCATGGGCCTCCGCGTCGTCGAGGGGCTCGTACCCCAGCGACCGGGCCTCCGCGAGGCTGACCCAGCCGCCCCGGGTGTTGGCCGAAACCCCGTAGGCCACCCGGAAGCCCGGCTCCGGAACGGTCAGGCAGGCCTCGAACAGCCGCCCGGCGTCGCCGGGGGAAAGCCAGGTGGACAGCGACCGCGTGGTCGTCGGCTTCTCGCGGCAGGTCAGGATCCGCAGGCAGATCGCGTCCATGCCGTAACGGTGGTGGTAAAGCGCGGCCAGCGCCTCACCGGTCACCTTGGCCACGCCGTAGTAGGTGTCCGGCGCGGGGAAGGCGTAATCCGGTACCGGGAACCCGCCGCGGGGCGCGAACCCGACCGCGTGGTTGGAGGAGGCGTAGACGACCCGCGGGACACCAGCCCGGCGGGCCGCCTCGAAGACGGCGTAGGTGCCCTCGATGTTCACCGCCGCGATGTGCTCCCACGCGGCCTCCGCCGAGATCGCCGCCAGGTGGATGACCGCGTCCACGCCGGCGCAGGCGGCTGTCATCGCGCCCAGGTCGGTGACGGAGGCGGTCACGCTCTCCTCGCCCGGCCCGGCGGGCCCGGTGGCCAGGGGCACGTTATCCAGCAGGCGCAGCGTGCGGCCGGGCCGGGCCAGCCGGGGCCGCAGTATGGTCCCGATCAGGCCGGCCGCTCCGGTGATGAGGATCGTCGGCACGGCAGCCAAGCTTAGATCAGCGGTCATCACCCCGCCCCAGCCGGTCCGGCGTGCGCGGTCGGGCGGGAGCAGCCGCTGGGGACGCCGGTGCCGCTATGAGGCGACGACCGGCTGGAAGACGGACGTGTACTCCTGCTGCCGCTTGCCGCTCACGTCCGCGTAGTTGCGCAGCCGAGCGAATTCAGCGCGGGTCAGCCAGACCAGCTCGCTGGTGGCGACCTGGTGCAGCAGCCGCCGCTGCGCGCCTTTCGACGCGCGGGCGTCTGCCGCGATGATGGCCTGCGCGGACGGGACGGCGGTGATGTAGTTGATCGACTCGGTCAGCTGGGCGGCGACCTGAGGCCGGTAGTACCAGTCCATCAGCATCATCGCGTCGACCGGGTTCTGCGCGCCCCGGGGAATCACCATGTTGTCGGTCCAGATGGTGCCGCCCTCCGCTGGGATCACGAACTTCAGGTCCGTGCCCGACGTCAGGTTCGACTGGAAGATGTCCCCCGACCAGGCCATGGAGATCCAGGTCTCACCGGTGGCCAGCGCGTTCAGGTAGGGCTGCTGGTAGTAGCCACGGACCAGGCCCGCGTCCCGCTGCGCGGTGAGCACCTTCGCCGCCCGCCGCCAGTCGGAGGGGGTGGACTTCTCCGGGTCGATCCCCAGCTTGATCATGCCGAAGTTCCCGAGATCCTGGAGATCGGACATCATCCCCACCCGGCCCTTGTAGGCCGGGTTCCACAGATCGTTCATGCTGGTCACAGGCGTCTTGATGTACTTGGGGTTCCAGGCGATGCCGGTGCTTCCCGACGCCCACGGGACGCTGTAGGTGTTCCCGGGGTCGAATGACCGGTGCTGGAAGTTGGGCGAGGCGTACCGGTAGAAGTTCTTCATCATGCTCTGGTCGAGCGGCATCAGCTCATGGAGCGCCACCAGCTGGGAGAACTGGAACCCGTTGGTGATGACCATGACGTCGTAACCGATGGACTCATGGGCCCGGATGATCGGGCTGACCTTGGCGAACCAGGACGGGTCATCCTGGATGACCTCGGCATAGGTCACCGTGGTGCCGGTCGCCCCGGTGAACTCGTGCAGGGTCTTCTGCCCGGTATCGATGTAGTACGGCCAGTTAGCGAAGTTCACGTGGCCGTGCTTGCGCTGGCGGGACCAGAAGGCGGCCGGGCCGGTCAGTGACTGTACCTGGGGGGCCGCCTGGCTGGTGCCGCACCCGGCGGCCACCAGCCCGGCAGCGGCCAGGCCGGCCAGTTTCAGGGCATCGCGGCGGCGATGGCCCGCGGCAGCGCCGCGCATGATGTCATCGCGCACAAGAGATCGCCTCAGCTCAGGTCTGCTTCCGCCACCCGATTATGACGCTGGCGATGGCACACAGTATGCCGACCGTGAAGATTGCGGTGCCGAACACGAAAACCTGCGGCGGGATCCCTATCCGGGTCGCGCCGTAAACCCAGACCGGGAACGGGGTCGCGGCACCGCTGACGAAGTTTGATGTGACGAAGTCGTCGATAGACAGCGCGAATGCCATCAGCGCCCCCGCGAGGATGCCGGGCCTGATCAGCGGCAGCGTGATCTTGCGGAAGGTGACCCAGGAGTTCGCGCCGAGGTCGGCCGCGGCCTCCTCCAGCGACGTGTCGAACCCGGCCATCCGGGCCCGGACCGTGACCGCCACGTACGCGATGCTGAACGCGACGTGCGCCAGCAGCAGCGTGAGGAAGCCGCGGGCCAGGTTGATGGTGATGAACAGCCCGAGCAGGGAGGCGCCGATCACGATCTCGGGTGCGGCGATGTTGAGGAACATCGTCTGCTCGAGCAGCGTCTTGCCGCGGAAGCGCGGCGGCCGGTAACGCACCAGCGCCAGCGCCAGCAGGGTGCCGATCACCGTCGACAGCAGGGTGTTCGCGATCGACAGCCGGATCGACAGCCAGAACGCGGACGTGAGCCCGGGGATGTTGCTCCATTCCCGGTACCACTGCAGCGTGAAGCCGTTCCAGGCGAAGCTCACCTGGGGCAGGCCGGTGGTGACCCTGTTGAAGCTGTAGAGGATCATCACCGCGATCGGGAAGACCAGGTAGGCGATGACCACCCAGGAGTAGAAGGGCAGGATGAACCGGGTCCACCGGCGCCGGCGCGGCCGGGCCGGGCCGGCCGCCCGGGCCTCAACGGTGGTGGCAGTGGCGACTGCGCTCGCCGGCGCGGTCATCTGTTTGCCTCCCTCGCGGGCGCTTCGCTTGGTCGTGCCGGAGGCACGCTAGCTGGCGCGATGGGAGGCGGGATCGTGGCGCCGGGACACCGCTGGCGCTGGGTCGTGCCGGAGGCGCGCCAGCTAGTGTCGTGGCCCGGCGCCCGCGGCCTCACAGGTACTCCTCAATCGTGCGGGAGCCGAGTATCCGTGCGTACGCGAAGATGCCGAGGAGGGCGACCGCCATCAGCACCGTTGACAGCGCGGAGCCGCCGGCGTAGTCGAGGGTCACCAGGAACGAATTCTGGATGACCGTCCCGATCATCGTGTCGCCGGTGCCCCCGAGGAGTTGCTGGTTCACGTAGTCGCCGAGCGCTGGGATGAACGTGAGCAGGAACGCCGCGAACAGGCCCGGGATGGTGAGCGGCAGGATGACCCGCAGGAAGGCCTCCCGCTTGGTCGCGTACAGGTCGTAGGCGGCGTCGAGGACCCGCTTGTCGATCCGCTCGATCGCCACATACAGCGGCAGCGCGGTGAACGGCAGGTAGTTGTAGGCGAGCCCGGCGATCACCGCCCACCCGGTGGCGAGGACGTGGAAGTCCTGCGGCAGCAGGTGGAGGTTCTTCAGAGCACCCAGGACGATGCCCTGGTCGGACAGGATGAACTGCCACACCACGGTGCGGATCACGAACGACACGAAGAACGGCACCAGCAGCATGAGCAGGAAGAAGTTCTTCTTGTTGCCGCCGTAGAAGGCGATCCAGTAGGCGATGGGGAACGACACCAGCAGGCAGATCAGCGTCGCCGCGCCCGCGAACCAGATGCTGGTGAGGAACTGGGTGTGGTACAGGCTTAGCTGCTGGCCGAACTCAGCCCAGTGCCAGGTCATGACGCAGCCCCCGGTGGCCGGGTTGCATGTCTGCAGCGACAGCGACAGCATCACGATCAGCGGGATGAGGAAGAGCACCAGCAGCCACAGCCCGGCCGGCAGGCTCAGGATGTAGGGCGCGAGCGCCTTCCCGAGCCTGATCCGGCCGCGCCGGGGGGCTAGCTGCCCTGCGTGATCGGCACGAACAGGTTGTTCCACGCGGTCAGCTCTTCCGGGGTCTTGAACGGGTAGTAGTTCCTCGCCGCCTTCAGGTACTCGTCGGTCGGGAACACGGTCGGTGCGTTCGCCGTCACCGACGTGGGCAGCCCGATCTCGGGCTTCATCTGCTTCAGCGCCGTCGCCGCCCAGCCGGTGGGGTTCTGCAGCACCTGCTGGGCCGACGGCACCGGGCACACGTAGTCGTTGTAGTACTCGACGACGGCCTGGACCTGCGGGTCGTAGTAGTAGTCCATGAGCGCCATGGCATCCTTGGGGTTCTGCGCGTAGAGCGGGATGCACATGTTGTCGGTCCAGAACATCATCCCCTGCTCGGGGACCAGGAATTTGAGGTCGGCGTACTTGCTGTTCAGGTCCGCCTGGAAGATGTCGCCCGACCAGGCCTGGGTGACCACGGTGTCGCCGTTCTTGAGGTGGCCGATGTAACTCTGGTCGTAGTAGGCGCGGACGATGCCGTCGCTCTTCTGCTGCTGCAGCTTCTTGGCGGCCTTCGCCCAGTCGGACTCGGTGGAGGTGGCGGGTTCGATCCCGAGCGCCAGCAGCCCGACGCTGCCGAGTTCCTGCGGGTCGGACATCATGCCGACCTTCCCCGCGTACTTCTTGTCGAACAGGATGTCCACGGTGCCGGGAGGGCTCTTGATCACCGACGAGTTGTAGCCGATCGCCGTGAAACCCGACTGCCAGGCCATCGTGAACTTGTTGCCGGGGTCCCAGGGGAACGTCGTGACCAGCTTGCTGGCGTACTTGCGGAAGTTGGTCATCATCGACTGGTCGAGCGGGATCAGCCAGCCGTTCTGCAGCAGATAGCCCAGCGCGTTCGGGGTGCTGTCGGTCATCACGATGATGTCGAAGCCGGTGTACTGCTTGGCCGCCAGCGACGGCCGGATCTTGGCGTAGAAGGCCACGTTGTCGTTGATCGGCTCGGTGTAGTTGACCTGGATGCCGGTGGTCTGGGTGAAATGCTCCAGCGTGGGGTGCTTGCCGTTGAGCACGTCGAGGTAGTACGGCCAGTTCGCGAAGTTGACCGTGTGGTTGAGCTTCTGCTTGGACCACCACGCCGCGGTGCCGACGCCGCCGGCCGGGCTGGACGTGCCCGCCGGCGCCGCGCTGCCCTTCACGCCGCAGGCGGCCAGGAACGCGGACAGGCCCAGTGCGCCGGCTCCGGTGCCCGCCGAGGCGAGCAGTTGGCGCCGGGAGAGCCGTGGCTGGGTCAGGCCCCGCCACAAGGACGGGTCGGTCGGGGGCTCGGACTGCATCTGTTCCTCCTCGGGCCGACCGGCTAGCCGATCGGGTAGGAATGCTCGGGCTGCCAGGACAGCCAGACGCTGTCCCCGCGGGCGGCCACGTTCGTGGCGGACGCCGAATTCTGCTGGAAGACGACAATGTCGGCACCGGTGGTGGTGGTCACCGAGAAGTTGGTCGATGTGCCGAGATAGACAACCTCGGCGACGGTGCCGCGCAGCGCGCATCCGTTCACGGCCGGCTCCGCCGTGCTCAGCTCGATCTTCTCGGGCCGCACCGTGAGCTCGAGTTCCTGGCCCGCGGCCACGCTCGTCTCATGCAGCGGCACGACGATCCGCTCCTGGCCGCTCACCTCGATGACGGCCCGGCCGCCGTCCACCCGGGTGACGGTGCCGGTGAGCAGGTTGGAGGTGCCGATGAAACCGGCGACGAACCGGGTCCGGGGGTGCTCGTAGATCTCACGCGGGGTCCCGAGGTGCTCGATGAGCCCGTCGTTCATGACCGCGATCCGGTCCGACATGGTGAGCGCCTCACCCTGGTCGTGGGTGACGTACACGAAGGTGATGCCGACCTCACGCTGGATCCGCTTCAGCTCGACCTGCATCGCTTGCCGCAGCTTGAGGTCAAGCGCGCCGAGCGGTTCGTCGAGCAGGAGGGCACGGGGGTTGTTGACGAGTGCCCGGGCGAGGGCGACCCGCTGCTGCTGGCCGCCGGACAGTTCCCGTGGCCGCCGCTGGCCACGGCCGCCCAGGTTGACGATCTCCAGAATCTCCTCGACCTGGCGGGTGATTTCGGCCTTGGCGACCCCCCTGCGGCGCGGCCCGAACGCCACGTTCTCGAACACGTTCATGTGGGGGAACAGGGCGTAGGACTGGAACACCATGTTGACGTCACGCTTGTTCGGCACGACGCCGGTGACGTCCTGGCCGTGCAGCCGGATGGCACCCCGGGTGGGTTCCTCGAACCCCGCGATCATCCGCATGGTGGTCGTCTTGCCGCATCCGGACGGGCCCAGCAGGGAGAAGAACTCCCCTTCGGCGATCTGCAGGTCGATGCCCCGCACCGCGGCGACCACCTCGCCACGTGCCTGGAACTCCTTGACCACCCCGGACAGCTCGATCGCCGGCAGTGACGTGGCCCCCGCCGCAGGCCCGGCGGAGCGTGTCATCTCCGCGTGCGCCACACCCGGGCTCGGCCCGGTCACGGGCTCGGTTCCCGCCAGGGCGGGCACATGCCTTTCGGTCATATCAGCGGGGTATCCCTCTTCTCGGCGGGGTCAAGGGCTTGCGCGGCGAACCGCGGGCCAGCGCAGAACGGATCCTCGCGGGCACAGTCAGTACATCAACCGAATCAGTTGTGTGTACGGCAGATTACAACGAATTCAGTAACGTTGTTGTGACAACCGCCAATTTTCAGGCAAGGCATTGCCAAGTCAGCCACCGAGGTAGCTCATCACGTGCTTGATCCGGGTGTAGTCCTCGAATCCGTACCTGGACAGGTCCTTGCCGTACCCGGAGTGCTTGAAGCCACCGTGCGGCATCTCGGAGACGAACGGGATGTGGGTGTTGATCCAGACGGCGCCGAAGTCCAGCCGCCTGGCCACCCGCATGGCCCGGCCGTGATCGGCGGTCCAGACGCTCGCGGCCAGGCCGTACCTGACCCCGTTCGCCCAGCGCACCGCCTCTTCCTCCGAACCGAACCGCTGCACCGTGATGACCGGGCCGAAGATCTCCTCCTGGATCATCTCGTCGTCCTGCCGCAGGCCGGTGACGACCGTCGGGGCGAAGCAGTAGCCGCGATCCCCCACCTGGTGGCCGCCGGTCAGGACCTCGGCGTGGCCAGGGCGCCGGTCGAGAAAGCCCTGCACCCGCCGCAGCTGCACCGGGTTGTTCAGCGGGCCGTAGTCCGCGTCGGGTACGTCCAGCCCGCCCACCGCGGTGCCGCGGGCCTGCTCGGCGAGCGCGGCGGTGAGGCCGTCCGCGATGGCGGGCCCGGCCAGCACCCGGGTCGCGGCCGTGCAGTCCTGGCCGGCGTTGAAGTACCCGGCGCTGGCGATGCCGGCGGCGGCGGCCGCGACGTCGGCGTCGTCGAACACCACGACGGGCGCCTTCCCGCCGAGTTCCAGGTGGACCCGCTTCAGCCCGCCCGCGGCGGCCCGCGCGACCTCGATGCCCGCCCGGACCGACCCGGTGATGGACACCATCTGCGGGATGTCGTGGCTGACCAGTGCCCGGCCGGTGGCGGCGTCGCCGCAGACCACGTTGAGCACACCGGGCGGCAGGAACTCGGCGGCGATCTCGGCCAGCATCAGGGTGGTCACCGGCGTGGTGTCGGACGGCTTGAGCACCACCGTGTTGCCTGCGGCGAGCGCCGGGGCGAACTTCCAGACCGCCATCATCATCGGGTAGTTCCACGGCGTCACCTGGGCGCACACCCCGACCGGCTCGCGCCTGATGGCCGAGGTGTGGCCGGCCAGGTACTCCCCCGCCGCGCTGCCCTGCAGGACCCGGGCCGCACCAGCGAAGAACCTGATCTCGTCCACCAGTGGCGGGAGTTCCTCGGCCAGCGTGAGTGCCACCGGCTTGCCGGTGTTGCGGCACTCGGCGGCCACGATCTCCTCCCCCCGGGACTCGATCGCATCCGCCAGCCTGAGCAGCGCGAGGCTGCGTTCCGCCGGGGTGGCGTCGCGCCATCCCGGCTGGGCAGCGGCCGCCGCCCTGAGCGCCGCGTCCACGTCCGCCGGGCCCGAGACGGGGGCGCGGGCGTATGCCTCGCCGGTGCTGGGGTCGACGACGTCGCTGGACTGGCCGGAGGCCGGCCCGACGTGCTCACCGTTGACGAAGTTGGTCAGATCCGGCAGCGGGAGCGGCTGGTGCGCGGTCGCTGGCAACGGCGGCCTCCTCGCGTGGCGGTCCGGCTGATCCCGTCCGCATGTGCTTTGGTCCCGACCCTGGCAGAGAATAAGGACATCTACAAGTGATTCCGTAGCAGATAGTGGCCGTTCCGACGAAATCAGTTGACAAGCACCGGAACCGTGACACGATTGCCTTGCGAAGGAGGCAACCGCATGGCTCATACGCCAGGGACTGCCGTCATCCTGGGCGGAGAGGGTGCCGACGGGAGCCGGCGGAGGCGGGCCGATCGGCCTGACCGGACCAGCCGGTCGGACCGGCCCGACAGGCTGGACCGGCCCGGCCGGGACCGTGGCCGGAGCGGCATGCGGATCGTCCTCGACGAGACCTCCAAACGGATTGTCGAGCAACTGCAGCAGGACGGCCGACGCTCCTACGCGGCGATCGGCAAGGCCGTCGGCCTGTCCGAGGCCGCCGTCCGGCAGCGGGTCCAGCGTCTCATCGACGGCGGGGTCATGCAGATCGTCGCCGTGACCGACCCGATGACGCTCGGTTTCCACCGGCAGACCATGATCGGCATCAAGTGCGAAGGTGATCTCGAACGGGTAGCCGACCACCTGGCGGGAATGGATGAGATCGACTACGTGGTGATCACGTCGGGGTCGTTCGACCTCCTGGTGGAGGTCGTCTGCGAGGACGACGACCACCTGCTGGAAATCCTCAGCCGGGTGCGGATGGTGCCCACCGTGACCAGCACCGAGACCTTCGTCTACCTGAAACTGCGCAAGCAAACCTACAGCTGGGGGACCAGATGAGCACTCCGCACAGCACCGGCGACCCCAGTGGAGAGGCCCCGCAGGCCATCAACCGCCACCTGCAGGCGGCCGCCCACCGCCACCTGTGGCTCCACTTCACCCGCATGTCGTCCTATGCCGAAGGCGAGATGCCCCTGATCGTCCGGGGGTCCGGGCAGTATGTCTACGACCAGCATGGCAAGCGCTACCTGGACGGCCTGTCCGGGCTGTTCGTGAGCCAGATCGGGCACGGCCGCACCGAGGTGGCCGAGGCCGGCGCGCGCCAGGCCGCGGAGCTCGCCTACTTCCCGCTCTGGTCGTACGCGCACCCGCGGGCGATCGAGCTGGCCGAACGGCTGGCGGCACTGGCGCCGGGCCAGCTGAACCGCGTCTTTTTCACCACCAGCGGCTCGGAGGCGGTCGAGTCCGCCTGGAAGCTGGCCAAGCAGTACTTCAAGACGATCGGCCAGCCCGGGCGGTACAAGGTGATCAGCCGCGACATCGCCTACCACGGCACGTCCATGGGGGCGCTCGCGATCACCGGGCTCCCCGGCATCAAGGAACCGTTCGAGCCGATGGTGCCGGGTGGGGTGCGGGTGCCGAACACCAACTTCTACCGGGCGCCCGACTTCGTCGCGGGCGATCTGGAGGGGTTCGGCCGGTGGGCGGCGGACGAGATCGGGCGGACGATCGAGCGCGAAGGCCCGGAGTCGGTCGCGGCCGTGTTCCTCGAGCCGGTGCAGAACTCCGGCGGCTGCTTCCCGCCCCCGCCCGGGTACTTCGCCCGGGTGCGGGAGATTTGCGACCAGTACGGGGTGCTGCTGGTCTCCGATGAGGTCATCTGCGCCTTCGGCCGGCTGGGCTACTACTTCGGCTCGCAGCGTTACGGCTACCAGCCGGACATCATCACCTTTGCCAAGGGCGTGACCTCGGGCTACGCCCCGCTCGGCGGCATGGTCGTCAGCGATGCCCTGATGGAACCGTTCGGCGCGGGCCACTCGGACAGCAGCGGCTACCAGTCCCCGCGGCACGCCGGTCACCCGGATGGGGCCGGGCCCGGCGGCACCGCCACGTTCCTGCACGGGGTCACCTTCGCTGGCCACCCGGTCTCGGCCGCCGTCGCACTCGCCAACCTGGACGTGTTCGAGAAAGAAGACCTGCTCGGCAACGTCCGCGCGAACGAAGGTGCCTTCCGCGCCACGCTGGAGAAGCTGAACGATCTGCCGATCGTGGGCGATGTCCGTGGCGACGGCTACTTCTACGGGATCGAGCTGGTCAGGGACAAGACCACCCGGGAGACCTTCAACGACGAGGAGTCCGAGTGGCTGCTGCGCGGCTACCTGTCCCCGGCACTGTTCGAGTCGGGCCTGGTCTGCCGGGCGGATGACCGTGGCGACCCGGTCATCCAGCTTGCTCCCCCGCTCACCTGCACGCAGGAGCATTTCGACGAGATAGAGCAGATCCTGCGTGCGGTGCTGACCGAAGCCTGGTCCCAGATCTGAGGCACGGCGGCAACTACCGGCGCAGCGCGAAACGCTGATGGCTGGTGCCGGCCAGGCAGACCGCGAGGCCAAGCACCCCGATGTCCCGCATGGTCAGGTCGGACAGGCCCGCGGTCGCCATCAGCGAGATGACGATCTCCAGCAGCAGGAGCGCCGCCAGGAGCGCCGCGAGCCGGGTCGCGATGCCTGCCGCCAGCGCCACCGCCAGTATCAGCAGGACCCACCCGTGCGCGAGAACCGCGACGATGGCCGCTGACGACGCCGGGGCCACCACCGGCACGTACCCGGTCCACAGCCCTGGCCGGACGAGTTCGTGATAGCCGAACCAGGCGAGCACCAGGGCGAGCAGTACCCGCCCGGCGACCGGCGCCCACTCGCTGGCCAGTGCGGCCGCCCGCTCCTGCGCCGCCGCGGGCCGCCCCGCGGCGGCGCGCGATCCCGTCTGGCCCGCACCCGGCGGTGGCACCGGGGAGCGGGCATCGCTGCGGCTCACGGCACGATCCTTCCCTCGGCATTGGTGACCACCAGGCCGTCATCGCCCAGGTTGTAGTCCGAGTTCCCGGAATCGTCACCCAGGGACGCCTCCACGACATAGACGCGGGCGCCGCCCACGTACACGTGCGGCGCGCCCGGCGCCCCGCCGATCACCCCGGCCGTGACCAGCAGGCCCGATCCGTGCTTGCGGACCGTGACCTTCAGCCCGGTGAGTGCCTGCCTGGCCGCGGCGCTGAGCGGGCCGGGCCAGACCTGGTAGGCGGAACCGGCGTACGGCTCCGAACTCAGCAGCGGCCCCGCCTGGCCGGCGCCGCCGGAGGCCGCGGGCGCCGGGCTGGCCGCGGGCGAGGACGACGCGGGCGCGGGCGAGGAGGCCCCGCTGCCCGGTGCGGAACCACCCGCTGCCTGGCCGCTGGAGGTGGGCCTCCCGGCCAGGGACGGGGCCACCGCGGCGGCCCGCCCGGCCCACCCGTGCCACGCCAGCAGCAGCCCGGCGATACCGGTCACCGCCAGCAGGGCGATCCCCCACCGCCCGACCGGCTCTCCGCCCAGCCGCATGTCACCTCACCACCTGCGGGTTGGGGGACGGCATGTCGGCATCGTAGCCGAGAGCACCCCCCTGACCCGGCCGGCCCGGCTGGCCCGGCCGGCCCGGCTGGCCTGGCCGGTCCCGGTCCCGGCTGGCCTGGCCGGTCCGGTCCCGGTCCCGGCCCGGACAGGCGTCTGCCCGGTGGTCCGGCCAGCGGACCACCGGGCAGACGGTTGAACTTCTAGGCGCCGCAGTTCTTGGCGAACTCGGGGTTGGGAATCACCGGGCTGGCGAGGGTCCCCCCGAAGCGGGCGACGTCGGGCGCGCCGTACTGCGCGGCCTTCCCGAAGTCGTTCGTCGTGACGTTGGCGATGTCGTTGCCGAAGTTCCACACGCAGACCCCGGGGCTCGCGTGCTGGTTGGTCAGCGACCAGAACGGGTAGAACTGGGCGCCCTGCGGCGGGGCGGTGCAGCCGGCGCCGGTGGCGACGTTGCACAGCGCCTCCGAGGCGGCCGCGTCCGTCTCGAACTGGACGCTCGGGTAGGCGTGCCCCCTGGTGAACGGCCCGACGTAGTTGAACGTTGTCGGGAAGTTGCTGCTGCCGTTCGGCCAGTCCGGGAGATAGCTGAGGCCGTCGAAATCGAGGTCACCGTTCTCGAACGCCTCCTGGTTACAGAAGGCCACCGGCGCGGTTTCCTTGGACTTCACCCCGTCGATAATGACCGGGCGGCTTCCCTTCTGGAAGCACCTGCCGTCGGAGAACTCACAGAGCGCCCCGCTGGCGGCATTGTTGGTGGGACAGGCCACGGGCCCGCTTGTGCCCTGGGTGGTGGAGTTCTGGCAGAGGCCGGTGGTGGGGTTGCACGGGCCCTCGCCCTTCTGGCCCTTGCCCTCGGTGCCGCCATTGCAGGTCTGGGCGACGTTCGGGTCCACGTACGAGGAGCCGTCAGAGAAGGTCTGCGAGAAGGCGAGCGTGTGGCTGACCGACGCGCAGGACTCGCCGTGCCCGATCTCCTGCTGCATGAGCACGCCGCCCTCAAGCGCGGCCCACGGCACCTGGTTCTGCTGCTTCGCGGTGTTGTACTCGGCACGGAAGGTGTGCGGCGCCCCGGAGCAGTCGGACATGTTGGTGTTCTGGAACCCGTTCGCCGCGCTCGCCACCATGAACCCGGTTTGGCCCGTGGTGACGTCCGTCACCGCGGTTCTCAGCCCGGCCCGGCTGTTGCTGATCGACACCTTGAGCACGTCCCCGGAGTTCATCTTCAGCGTGTGGCTGTTCCCGAAGAAGGTCCCCACGTTGGGATCCTGCGGCGCGGGCGGGCCGGCCGGCACGCCGTTGGTCTGCAGGAACGCGAAGTTGACCGGCTCGATGCAGCTGTTGTTGCAGGTCGCGAAGTTGAAGCTGCACTCCAGGCTGTCGATGTTCAGCGCGGCGCACCACTTGGTCTTGCTGCAGCTGGTGGAGTCGAGGAACGGCGCGAACCCGGGCGGGTAGAACTGCAGCTCCATGAACGCCGATCCCGCGTCGGTGGGCGCGTTCAGCCCGGTGTTGCTGTCGCTGAGCGGCTTGCACGGGTTCTGCGGGTAGGACTTCGGGTCGCAGATCGGCAGCCCGAACCAGGGCGCGACGCTCAGCTCCGCGTAGTCGGTGACGCTGCCGGAGGCGGTCGGCTTCTTGGTGGGATCCGTCGACAGCTGCATGCCGTAGCTCATCGTGTTGCCCGAGCCCCGGCGGCTGGAGATGAACTTGACGCTCGGCTCATCATGGCCGACGTAGGCGCCGGTCTGCGGGTCACGGAACCGGCTCAGGTGCCCGTCGTAGGTCTTCCCGTGCGGGTCGGTACACAGCCGCTCGAGGACGGTCGTGTTGCAGTCCAGCAGGTTCTTCACGCTGTTGGTGTGGACAGACCGGTGCGTGGACGCCGTCATGTGCGTCGCCGACGCGGTACCCGAAAAGGCCAGCTGGCCAGCCACCGCCAGGCACGCCGCCGGGATGACCAGTTTCCAGGCCAATCCTCTCACCCTTACCAAGCGAGCTCGCACACGCATCTCCCCTCGGATTTGGCGCCGGCCAGCAGCCGACAGGAAGCCCTCGCTCATGACGAGGAAGCATCTCACGATCTGAGATTGCCGTGGGGGAATCTAGCAACCCGGGTATGCCGGGTCAAGGCCCTGCCGAGCGTGTCAACGGCTGTTTGCCAGGTGTTCCGCGCCGCCCCCGATCAGGGTCAGGGCCGGCCCGGCCGACTGGTGGCGGCGGCCCGGTCAGCTTCGACCCCGTTGACGTCAGCACCGGACGGTTATCCGCGCCATGTCGTGGCGCGGAGCCGCGGCCGGGCGGCGCGCGTTCCCCCGGGCAAACAGACAGGCGTCTTTTCCTGATTTAGCCGCTGTTCCTCCGCTTATTCATCACCGATCATCAGTAATTGGGCAAGGGTTTTGCGGCGGCTGCGAAGCGGGAAAGACGCGCTTATGCAGACGGACTCCTCGTACCGCTTCGCCGCATTGGCTCTGGGCACCACTGCCATCTTCGACGTCACCGGTGCTGTTATCTACCGAGTCCTGCGGGCGGGCTTGCCGACGCCACCACCGCCGGACTCGGCGGCCGCCCCCTTCCGGCAGGCCACCAAAGAGCTGCGGGACGCCCATCACGAAGCGATCTCGCGCGCCCGGGCGAAGGACGGCGTGAACCTCCCCGCGTGAGCGACCACGACCGGAACCTGGGCCACGCAAGCCAGGCCGAACCGGACCTGTCCCCGGCACCCGGCCTCGCGGCACCTGCCATGCCAGCCCGGGCCGGGCCGCCCGGGCCACCCGGGCCACCCGGGCCGCTGGACCTCGATCAGCTGGCCGACCTCGTCTGCGACCGGATCGGCGAGCGGACGGGCACCCGCCGGACGCCCACGGTGAGATGCCGTCGGTGGAGGAAGCGGTAGCACTCAGGGAGAAGGCGCCCGAGCTTTACGATTTGTGGCTGAAAATCGCCCAGGAGCGGGCAGCCACCGGCAACTACGTTCAGCGTGCGCCCTATGAAGTACCCGAGCGGCTGGCCCATAGCGGGCGCCCGCGGGCCCTTTCGGCGCTCGTGGTGGTGCTCGCCTTCTGCGGTTACCTGGCCTGGCTGGGCGGGCCGGGGCCCTACATTGCCGGCCTGATAGCGGTCCTTGACCTGGTCGCGATGCTCGGCCTGTTCTTCGGCCTGCGGCCCGACCATCTCTCCGATTCACGGCATTCCGCCCGGAAACGGTTAACCGGCGCACTCACCAGACGCAGAAGGCGGCCGCGAATAACGAATAACAGTGCTCGTGCACGCGGCGCGGGTACGCGCCACGTGCAATACAGCTCGTCGCTCAGCCCGGTGGCGGCGGCGTGAAGTTACCGGCGCGTCCGCCGCCGCCTGCTGCCGGTCAGCCGCAGCACACCCATGAGGACCACGGCCAGCACGGCGATCCAGAACAGGAAGTGCAGCGCGGAGATCACCAGCGAGACAACCATGACCACGACGATCACGGCGAGCAGAATCAGGAGAAGACGTCCCATAGGGCCACGATATGCCACCCCCGCAAGTAGGGCCCACGGGAAGATCCCCCTGGTACCATGGCGCCACCTTGCGCCTGGGCTGAGTTCCGGGCGAGTCCCCCGCCACCCCCATGTACCGGAGGCTACGAGCAGTCATGCCACGGCCGGACCTGGTGGTCGTCGTCTCAGGTGGCCTGTCGTTCGAGCGGGAGATCTCCGTCAGGTCCGGCAACCAGGTGGCCGACGCGCTGCGCGATGCCGGCCTGGATGTGATGACCCTTGATGTCGAACCCGGTTTGCTGGAGACTCTGGCCACCCTGGGTCATGGGGCGGTTGCCTTCATGGCCCTGCACGGCTCAGTCGGTGAAGACGGGGTGCTCCAGGATCTCCTTGACGCGTCCCACGTCCCGTACGTCGGGAGCCGCGGCGACGCCTCCCGGCTCGCCTACAACAAGCCCATCGCCAAGTCCATCGCACGGCGCACCGGGATCTTCACACCCGAGTATGCGGCGCTGACCGAGCAGACTTTCCGCGATCTCGGCGCGGAATTTCTCCTCGACCGGTTCAGCCGGCATTTCGGGTATCCGCTCGTGGTCAAACCAGCACGCGGGGGCTCGGCCTTCGGCCTGTCGGTGGTCCAGCAGCGCACGGAGCTGCCGCAGGCCATGATCAGGTGCTTCAATCACGAACGTACCGCGTTGCTCGAGCGCTACGTTCACGGGACAGAAGTCGCCGTCGGCGTCATCGGCGATGAAGACACTCTGACCGTGCTGCCGCCTGTCGAGATCGTCCCGGTCCGCGGTATCTACGACTTCGAGGCCAGATACAACCCGGGCCAGACCGAGTTCTTCGTTCCGGCGCGCCTGCCCGGAGAAGTCCTGGCGGACCTGTCGGCTGCCACCCGGGCCGTCCACACCGCGCTCGGGCTGCGCCACATATCCCGCAGCGATTTCATCGTGGATGCCACCGGGAAGCCGCAGTTCATCGAGATAACCGCCTCCCCCAGCCTGAGCGACACCGGCGTGGTCCAGCTCGCCATGCGGGAGATCGGCCTGACCCCATCGCAGGTTTTCGCCGACCTGGCCGTCGCGGCGCTGCCCCGCCGCCTCAGATGAGCTTCTGAGCGATCTTGCCCGCGGTCTGCAGCGTCTGCATCTTGCGATCACTCGCATAACGGTCCGGCGGGTCCACGTCGCGCGGGGCAGAGCGCTCCGCGGTCGCCTCGGCAACCATGTCGGACAGCAGCTGCTCACGGCTCACGCCCGACTCCGCCCACAGCCGGAGGGCCAGCGCGCCGGGGATGGAGTTGAGCTCGTTGACCCACACCTGCGACCCGTCGGACAGGAAGTCGAGGCGCGCGGCGCCGGTGAGAGACGTCAGGTGGGCGATTTCCTCCGCCATCACGCGCATGAGCTTGGCTGCCTCGTCGGGCACCCGAGCGGGGATCTCGCTCACCGTGCTCTCCGGCCCCTGCTGCTCCAGGTACTTCTGCTGGTAGCCGTAGATCTGGCCACCACCGGCGGCCGGTTCGGCACCGCCGTTATGCGGGCGGGGGCGCTCGATCAGGGAAACCTGCAGCTCGGGATGGGTCCGGATCGCGATGTACAGATCCTCCAGGTTGGTGCGGTACTGCTCGAGCACCGCGCCGCGGCGCATGTAGATGGAGGATCTGGCCAGGTCCCGGGCGGTCTGCGCGTCGCCGGCCACCTCGATCCCTATCGACGAACCGCCGAAGCGCGGCTTGACGATATAGGGCCCCGGGAACGGCGGCTCCGGCGAGGACGGGCTCCAGGCGATGCGGGGCAATGCGGGCAGGCCGGCCGCCTGAATCATCCCGCCGAAGGCGAGCTTGTCCATGGTGAGAGCCGCGCAGGCGGCACCGGGCCCGGTATAGGCAATCCCGGCGAGATCGAAGAGACCCTGCAGCCGCCCGTCCTCACCGGGGCCACCGTGACAGCACACGACGGCGGCGGCGATGTCGAGCCGGCTGCGCCGCCCGAAGGAGCGCGTCTCGTAGAACCCCGGTTCGGTGCCGCCCAGCTCCAGCGAGACGGCGCGTGCCCCGGCCGGCACACCCTCGAGAAACGCCGACGCCTCCAGGCCCGGCGGGACGAGGAACCACTCATTGGCCTCCGACCAGTACAGGACCGAGGGCTCCTGGCCGCTCCTGGAAAGCACCCGGGCGGCCTGCAGCCCGGTGAGAATGCTGACGTCATGCTCCAGGGAGGGGCCGCCGAAGACGACCGACAGAGTGGACATTTTCTAGCTCCCGCTAAGAGTTGAAACCACCCGCATGTCACGGATAGTGATCGGGCAGGTCATTCTCGTAAAGAACCGCATCACCCTCACCGACGTTGCCGCGAACCCATGCAACCGCCTCAGGGCGGCTGGCGCAGGTCAGGACGCTGGCTGAGCCCGTGGCCGCGCCCCGGAGCAGGGCGCGCCGGTTCGTCCGCCCCACCACGACGATATCGGTGGCCACCGCGGCGGCGCGCCCGGCAAATGCCTCGTTGGCGCTGGACTGCTCGCCGCCGAGCTCGACCATGCCCGGGGTCACCACCACCCGGCGGTGGCCCGCGGCCACCGACGCCAGCGTGGTGAGAGCTCCCGCGCTCCCGTCGGGGTTGGAGTTGTAGGTGTCATCGATGACCGTGATGCCGTCGCGGGCGGGCAGGATGGTCTGACGGTGCTCCGGCCGGGGCAGCGTCGCGATCCGGGCGGCGATCTCCGAGCCGGGGATATCCATCGCCAGGGCGACACCCACCGCACACGCGAGATTTCCCGGGAACCCCCCCGCCAGGTCAAACGTCCCGAGCGATTGGCCGCGGGCCGAGAGAGCTACTTTGTCCCCGTCCGCCATGGCACAGACATCTGCCGCCGGATCGGTCACCGAGCACCGGATGAGGGTTCTCCCCGGCCGGCCGCAGTCCGCGGCCAGAGCGGCGAGCCGGGGGTTGTCGACGTTGATGACGGCAATCTGGGCACGCTCGAGGATCTCTGCCTTGGCGCGGGCAATGTTGTCGAGTGATCCCATCCGCTCGAGATGCACGGGGCCAAGGGCGGTGATGACCGCGATCTCTGGCTTCAGCCATGCGCAGAGCGCCCTGATCTCGCCCGGCCCGTAGGTGCCCATCTCGGCGACGAATACTTCAGTGTCTGACGTGAGCCGCTCGTTGACCGCCCGGGCCAGCCCCGCCATGTTGTTGAAGCTGGCGGGGCTGGTCGCGGTGGCGTACTTCGCGCGGAGCAGGTGACCGGCGTAGAACTTCGTCGAGGTCTTGCCGTACGAGCCGGTGATGGCGACCACCCGGGGCGACACCTCCGCCAGCCGGTGCCTGGCTGTGTCCACGAACCTCCTGGCCAGACGGCGTTCCAGGGGTGCCGTCGCCACGAGCGCCAGGTCGGCTACGACGGGGGCGCAGGCGGCGAGCGTCGCACTGACTCCTGCGGGTGCGCCCAGGAAGGCACCGGCGGCTGCGATCGCGATGACGAGGAACGCCGCCACCACGGCCAGCGTCCGGAGCCGGCGTGTCCACGCAAGCTTGGAGCTGCGGCCCCGGTACGACAGGCCGAGTGGCGCGATCAGGCTGACCGCGCCCGCGACCGCGGCGCCCTCCCACCAGCCTGCGTAAGCGGTGCCCACACCGATCAGCAGGACGCCACCGAGGACCTGGTTTTCCGGTCTCGACACCCACCACCGGACGGCGAACCGGGTCACCGAGCCGGCCAAGTAATGCTCCCGCTGGGCGATGCGCAGCCAGCGCGGGCCACCGGCAAGCACGGCGCACGCTGTCAGCGCGCAGATGACGTCGCTGATCAAGGCGTACCCGCGCGAACAAGCCGGAGTGCTGCCTCGCGCAGCGCGCCCGGGGCCGACAGCGGGGTCATGTGCCCGGCACCATCGATGATCTCCAGCCGTGCGTGGGGCAGGAGCCCGCACGCCTGCCGGGCAACCGCCAGCGGCACCACCGTGTCGTCCGCCCCCCAGACAAGTTCCGCCGGGCACGCGATGCGTGCGAGATCCTGCTCATAGGACTCGTTCACGATCTTGACCAGAATCGGGCGCATCACCCCGCTGGCACGCTGATAGTCCGCCGAGCCGTAACGCCGGCGCAGCTTCTCCATCCGCGCCTCCGATACCAGGCCGTGGCGGCGGCCCCAGCGCGCGATGCGGAAGCGCCGGGCGGGTGCCACGCCAGCAGGATTGTCCCTGATCAGCGGGACACCGGTGAGCACCAGCCCGGCGACGAGTTCCGGCCACGACGCAGCCAGCCTGACGGCGACCCGCCCCCCGAACGAGTGCCCCAGCAGGACCTGCGGCGTGCCGAGGGTGGCCAGGGCCCCGGCGACCAGCGCCGCATAGTCCTGCGTGCCCCAGTCCGCGGGCGGCTCGGGTGATGCGCCGAAGCCCGGCAGGTCGAAGGCGAGCGCGTTGAGCCCGGCGAGGGGCCCAGCGAGATCCTCCCGGGTTCTTGCCCAGCCGTGAAGACCTACCACCTCGGTGGGAGCGATGCCGGTCCGCTCGGCGAAAAGCTTGCCATCGCAGAACGACTCAAGCAAAGTTCCCTCCGTCCCTGGACCTCCCCGGCGACGCCGGATGACCTAGGCTCGCATGTCCATCTCAGTGGCGCTCAAGAGTTCGCACTAGGCTAGCGGCTTCCTGGATACCAGGCGATCGGGACTCGGGGGTGCGGGCGGCCTACCCCCGCGATCGCCCTGGTGTCCACGGCCATGTCAGAGTACCCGCAGGCAGCGGGGCCGAGGAGGACACGATGGACCAGGACCGGGCGCGGGCGCGACTGCTTGCCGAACGCGCCGAGGTGGAGGGCCTGCTCGCCGATGCCGAATCGGCGGGGCAACAGGACCGGGAAGCGGAAGACGAGACCGGTGACATCGCCGACCCCGCGCAGCCGCTGACGGCCGAGGGTATCGACGATGCCGTGGCGGCCAGCCTGCGCGACCGGCTGGCCGCGCTCGGCCGGGCACTGCGGCGGCTGGACGAAGGCACATACGGGCGTTCGGTCCGCAGCGGGCTGCCGATCCCCGACGACCGCCTCGAGGCCGATCCGGCGGCCGAGCTCACCATCGAGGAGGCCCGCTCCGCCCGCTGACGGCCAGCGCCGTCAGCCGGGTGGCGCCGACCGCGATGTGAGCGGCTCGGCCGCCGGCCCGGATTCCGGCAGCGGGCGGCGGTCGACGCGCCAGGCGCGGTAGGCGAGCATCCCCCCGATGCCCAGAATGACCGCGGCGTTGAGCACGTGCAGGCCGCCGGCTGCCCCCGCGATCGCCAGCACCGGCTGGAGCACGGTCAGCACGAGCAGCGGCAGTGCCCACTTCCAGCGGCCGTTACGGGCCGCCAGGGCCGCGATCAGCACCAGCAGAGCGAGCACCATGACCGCCATGCCGTTGTTACGGTGCGGGTCGAGCGTGCTCGAGTCGCGGGCTGCCGTCCCGGGGCCGGCGCTGAACACGCCCGCCCCGGCCAGGAAGAACTGCAGCAGGACGTCAGCGAGGAAGATCACCGTCAGGTAGCGGTAGATGATTCGCGCAGTTCTCATGATCCCGAAGCTAACCGGGCCGCTGGCCCCTCGCCAGGGCGGTGGCATGCTCGTGCTGGTGTGCCTGCCACCACCTGCGCCGGGCGGGCTATCACCCGCGGCCGGAAATCATCGGCCGGGCGGCTCCTCGCCATCCGGTGGCGGGATGCGCACGGCGATCTCGCCGCCGAGCCGGAACCCGGCGGGCAGGTCGAGCTGGTCACCACTCCAGAACCGGCCGGCGTCGTACCAGTTCGCCTGGTGCCCGTCTGCCAGCAGCCCCATGGCCTGGTAGGTGACGGCCAGCACCTCCGCGCAGTAGGCGGTCTCCAGATCCACGTCCCGCTTCCGGCGCCCGATGGCCGGCCCGCGGCCGAGCAGCCACCGCGACGCGAGCCGGGCCGTGGAGGGGAACGGGGTGCCGTCCAGCCGCGCGATCGTGCGCAGGACGGCGTCCTCCATCTCGCGCGTCACCGGCGGGTCCAGCTGACGCAGCCACGCCCGCTGGCCGTACCTGGTGGCCCAGACGATGACCGCCTCGCGCAGGTCGTGCAGCTGCACCCCGCGATGGCGGCCGCCGGCCCACAGGTCGGGCAGCGAGCGGCCAAGCTCGGCGTGCCACATCAGCGGCGGCAGGTCGTCTATGACCACGGACATGCCAACGTGGTTGACCGGGCTGTTGGTGGCCACCTGGATCGCCCGGTCGGCCACCTTGCGGCCGCGGAAGAGCCACACATCACCGGTGCGCGCCAGATCCAGCGCATCGTCGAGGGTGATGCTCGCGGCGGGCACGGTCTAGCCTAAGCAGATGCGCTGGTGGAAAGTGCTCGGACTGGCAGCCTTCGCAGGTGTCGCGGCCACCGGGGTGGTGATCGCCCGCTCGGAGCGGCGCCGCCGCGCCTATACCCCGCAGGAGATCCGGGAGCGGCTGCACGCCCGGGCTGCCGAGACCTCCGGGGCCCGCTAGGGCCTCACGCGGCGTTCGCCACCGCTGACCCGTCCCCGGACCTCCCGGCCGGCGCCTTAGCTGCGGGTGAGGAGTTCGCGGCCGTGTTGGCGGAGGTCAGCCACGGAGGTGATGCCGAGCAGTTGGAGGGTGCGCTTGAACTGGGCGGCGAGCAGGGTCAGGGCCTTGTCCACGCCCGGCTCACCGCCGGCCATCAGGCCATAGAGATAGGCGCGGCCGATCACGCACGCGTCGGCGCCGAGGGCGACGCCGGTTGCGATGTCGGCTCCGTGCCTGATGCCGGAGTTGACCAGGACGCACATGCCGGGCCCGACGGCCTCCCTGACCTCACAGATGAGATCGGCGGGCGGCACGGCCCGGTCGAGCTGGCGACCCCCATGATTGGACAGCTGGACGGCGTCCACGCCGGCCTGCGCGGCCCGGCGTGCGTCGGCGGCCCCCAGCGGTCCCTTGATCACCAGCTGGCCGGCCCAGCGTTCCCGCAGCGCGGCGATGTCGTCCCAGGTGATGGCCGGGCTGAACAGCGAGATCGTCTCCCCGATGGTCATCGACCGGTGCCGGGTCGCGAAGTTGGCGACACCGATGGCCGGGCTGCGCAGCATGCGCATCCAGTAGCCCGGGCGGGCTGCGATGCTCGCGATGGTGCGCACGGTCAGCTCGGGGGGGATGACGAGCCCGTTGCGGGAGTCCCGGCTGCGGTGCCCCGCCACGACCGTGTCCACGGTCACCACCAGAACGCGGTATCCGCTGGCGGCGGCCCGGTCCACGAGCTCGGCGTTCAGCCCGCTGTCGTTCAGGATGTAGAGCTGGAACCAGCGATCCGGGCCGGCCGCGGCGGCGAGGTCCTCGATCGACGTGGTCGCCATCGTGGACAGCGTGTAGGGCAGGCCGTGCCGCCCGGCTGCCCGCGCCGCGCCGATCTCGCCGGCCGGGTGAACCATGCGCGTGTAGCCGGTCGGGCCGAGGACCAGGGGCAGCGGGAGGATCCGGCCCAGCACCGGGGCCGAGGTATCAGGGGCGGAGACGTTGACAAGCGCCCGCGGCACGAACCGCCACCGGGTGAACGCCTCCCGGTTCGTCGCCATGCTCAGTTCCTCATCGGCGCCGCCATCGACGTAGTCGAAGACCGGGCGGGGGGTCAGCCGCCGGGCGCAGGCGCGCAGGTCGCCGATGTCGTGGCAGCGGGCGAGGCGCCGTTTCGTCGCATCGAGCTCGACCGGTCTCATCCGCAGGAGCTGGCCGACCTCTCCGATGTTCACCCTGGGACGATACCCGCCGCCGCTGGACATCCATCCCCTGATACGCGTGGGCCATAATGAGATTAGTGTTACGGGAAAGTCCCCTCATGCGCCTCCGGGACACAGGAAGGGTTTTCACGTGGCATCCGAACCGCCCCGCCCGCTCGGGCAACGTAAGCAGGACACGCTGGCCCGCCTGTGGCGCGACGAGGACGCATGGGTGGCGTCAGCGGACCGTGACGGCAACGTGCACCTGGTGCCACTGTCGTTCCTGTGGGACGGCGCCGTGTTCGTCGTCGCGACGCCGGAGTCCAGCCCGACCGGCCGCAACTTGCGGTCTTCCGGCCGGGTGCGGATGGCCATCGGCCCGACCCGGGACGTCGTCATCATCGAGGGCACCGTCGAGGCCTTCACGCTGGAAACCGTCCCTGCCGATATGGCCACCAAGTACGCGGCGGAACTCTGGGATCCGCGCAAGCAGACTCCCCGCTATGCCTACTACCGGATCACCCCCCGCCGGATCCAGGCCTGGCGGGAGGAAAACGAGCTCGCCGGCCGCGATCTCATGCGCGACGGCCGCTGGCTGGTCTGACGCCCCGCGTGAAGTGGGCTGGCCCTGATGCATCATGGGCAGGTGCCACTGTTCGCGTTTGAGGGCCACGAGCCGGAGATCAGTCCCGCGGCGTGGATCGCGCCCACTGCCACCATCGTCGGGGACGTGCGTGTCGAGGCGGAGGCATCCATCTGGTACGGGGCCGTGCTGCGGGCCGATTTCGGGGCGATCGTCGTGCGGCGGGGAGCGAACGTCCAGGACGGGTCGGTCCTGCACGGGGGCGACGACCCGGTGACCGAGATCGGCGAGGGAGCGACCATCGGGCACCTGTGCGTGGTCCACGGCGCGGTCGTTCACGCCGAAGCACTGGTGGGCAACGGTGCCACTGTGCTTGATGGTGCGATCATCGGCGCCCGCGCCCTGGTCGCAGCGGGCTGCACCGTGCCACCGGGCATGACCATCCCCGGCGGCATGCTCGCCGCCGGGGTCCCCGCGCGGGTCGTCGGGAAGGTCACCGCGGGGGCGAGGCATTGGGTGGAGACGAACCCGGAGCTCTACCGTGAGCTGGCACGGCGCCACGCTGCCGGTGCCCGGCCCGTCACGGATCCCGGGGACCGGTAACGCCAGCGAGGGGGCCACTGTGAGCACATCGGCCGGGAATCTGGCCATCGTCTGGGCGTCGATCGATCAGCTGTGCTCGGCTCTGCCGGGCAGCCAGTGGGATCTGGCGACCGGCTGTCCGGGGTGGACCGTCAAGGATCATGTCTCTCACCTGGTCGACTACGAGGCTCGCGCCCTGGGCCGCCCCGCTCCTGAGCGTGAACCGGGTTCGCTGGCACACGTGAAGAACGAATTGGGCCGGGTCAACGAGGTTGGCGTCGACGTGCGCCGCCCGCTGCCAGCTGCGGCGGTGCTCGGCGAGTTCCGTCAGGTGACCGGCGAGCGGCTGGCGCAGCTGCGGGCGCTGACCGGGCAGGATCTCGCCGCGCCGGTGATGACCCCGGCTGGGCCCGGCACGATGGCGGATCTGCTCACCCTGAGGGTGATGGACAGCTGGATGCACGAACAGGACATCCGCCGCGCCACTGGCCGCCCCGGGCACATCAGCGGCCCGGCCGCCGGGGAGGCGGTCGGTTATTTCACCCGGTTCCTGCCCTACGTGGTGGGCAAGCGTGCCGCCGCCCCGGACGGGTCCAGGGTTGTCTTCCGCATAGGCGGACAGGATCCCGTCGCGGTCCAGGTCGCCGGCGGCCGGGGAAGCCTGGCGGCCGATCCGCGAGGCGCGACCGTGACCATGGTGATTCCCGTGACGACCTTCGCCGCCCTGGTGGGCGGGCGTTCCGACGTCCCCGATGACGTCGGCATCACCGGCGATCGCCAGCTCGGCCGGCGGATCCTGGAGTCGATGGGCCTCATGCCCTGACCGCTCGCCGCCCGCCCCGTCGCGCTGCCGGGCTGTGCTTGAGGGCAGCAGGGATGCCATGCTCGGCTGAGGGACAAATCCCACGGGGGGCATGATGGGCGATCCGGTCCGCTGGTCTGCTGGCGTTGACGACGTGATCAAGGGCGACATCACCGCGGCTGCCGCGTACATCACGCCCGCCGGGGGCGCGGTGGTCACGGCCGTCGCCCCGTGCGGCATCGGGCAGCGGGACGCGGGGATGCTGGGGTACACCTCATCGCTGGGCTTCGGCAGGAAGCTTGAGCGGATCGTGCGTGATCCGCATGTCGCGCTGGCCTATCACGCGCGTGAGCACGGGTTCTCGGCGAACCCGGCGTTCGTGCTGGGCCAGGGCACAGCCTCGGTGGACCTCACGCCATCGCGCGCGCGGCTGGAGGCGCTGGCCCCGCAGGCGGAGCGTTACCTCGGGAAGGTGGCGCGGGGCCCGGTGTGGGACCGGCTGCTGCACGAGTACTACCAGGACCGGGTCTTCGTGGACATCGCCGTCGAGCGCATCGCCGCCTGGCCGGACCTGGGTGCCTCAGGCGGGATGGAGGTGGCCGGCGCGGCCTGGCCCGGCCCCGCTGACCCGCAGCCGCCGCCGAAGAACGGGACCGCCCCCCGCGTTGACGTGGCGAAGGCCGCCGGGCGGATCGCCACGCTGCCGCATCGCGTGCTGGCCTACCGGGGGGCGGATGGCTTCCCCGTCATCGTGCCCGTGCAGATCGCCGGGCATGACGAGGGGGGCTTGCGGCTGGTGGTGCCGGGCGGGCTGCTCCCGCCCGGAGGCCGCCGGGCGGGCCTGCTCGCCCACGCGTACCGGCCGCAGCTGGTCGGGCTGAGCACCCGGGTCTTCACCGGCTGGCTGGACGTCAGCGGGGACGGCGCGGTCTACGCCCCGCACACGTCCAAGGGTTTCGTCGCCCCGCCCCGCAAGGACCTGCTGCTGGTGCTGAACGGATTGCTCGCGAAGTACGGGCTGTGGCAGGCACGGCGCCATGGCGTGGCCGAGCAGCTGGAACGGCTGGCCGACGAGCAGGCCGCCGCCAGGGCGGCCCGGAACTCGCAGCCGTTCCCAACGTGAAAGATCACGGGCAGGCTGCGGCCCGCCAGTGGCGGGTGGTCTGGCAGCGGACGCTGCGGAACCGGCAGCTCCGCCGCCTGTCGCTCGCCTTCCTGGTGTTCAACGCGGCCGAGTATGGCGAGTGGATCGCTGTCCTTGTCTATGCTTACGCGCGGGGCGGGGCGGTTACCGCCGGCGTGGTCGCCGCCGTGCAGCTCGTGCCGTGCGGGCTGCTGGCGCCCGTGCTCGCCGGGCTGGCCGACCGGATGCCCGCTGAGCGGCTGCTGCGCGTGGCCTATCTCGCCCAGGCCGGCACGATGCTGATCATCGCCGCCGCCATCGTGGCCCACGCGCCGCCCTACGCGGTCTATGCCGCCGGGACGCTGGCCGCGATCCCGTTCACCATTCCCCGGCCGGTGCAGGCGGTGGCCTTGCCCACCGTCAGCGTCTCCGCCGCCGACCTGACCGCCGCGAACGTGGTCAGCGGGTGGATGGAGAGCCTGGGCATCGTCGTCGGCCCGGCGGTGACGGCACTGCTCATCGGGCCGACCGGAAGCGCGGGGGTGCTGGTGTTCTTCGCGGCGTCCACGGCCGGATCGTGCTTCCTGGTTCCCCGGCTGGCGACGGCCGCGGCAGCACCCGCACCCGGCGGGGCGAAGGAGACAGCCGGCCCGACGATCGTGGCGTCGCTCGGGCAGATGCTGCGTGTCGTGCGGCGGAATGCGAGCGTTGTCGTCCTGCTGATCGGCGCCTTCGCGCACTTCATCGTCGTCGGCGCGCTAGATGTTCTGTATCTTGTGCTCGCGATCTCGCTGCTGCACAGTGGGCAGCCCGGTGTCGGTTACCTCAATGCCGCCTTCGGCGCGGGCAGCGTGCTCAGCGTCGTGCTGACCGCGCGGCTGGTGGGACGGCCACGGTTCGCCCCTCCGATGATCATCGCGGCGGTGCTGTGGGGCGTCGCCTTCGTGCTGCTCGCGACGGCGCAGGCGATGCTCACGGCGATCCTGCTGCTGGCCGCGGCCGCGGTGATGAGCACGGTCGTCCAGGTCTGCGGCAGGACCCTGCTGCAGCGGGTCGCGCCACCCGAGCTGCAGGCCTCCATTTTCGGCCTGCTCGAAGGCGCGTCGATGGCCGCGTACGCACTCGGTTCGCTGCTGGTGCCCGCTCTCATCTGGCTCCTCGGGGACCGCGGCGCCGTGGCGGCCGCCGGGCTCATCCTCCCGGTGGCCGTGCTGAGCATGCTGCCCTGGCTGCGCCGGGTGGACCAGCGCGCGACGGTGCCCGTGGTCGAGGTCAGCCTGCTGCGCCGGGTCCCGGCGTTCGCCGCGCTGCCCCCGCCGGAGATCGAGGGCCTCGCCCGGGCGCTCAAGCCCCTGCACGCGCCCGCCGGCCACGTCATAGTCCGCCAGGGCGAGACCGGCGACCGCCTGTATGTGATCGCCGATGGCAGCGTCACCGTGAGCAGGGACCATGCCCCGCTCGCCACGATGGGACGCGGCGCCATCTTCGGCGAGATCGCGCTGCTCACCGGCTCGCCGCGGTCTGCCGACGTGACAGCGGCAACCGATGCCGAGCTCTATGCGCTCGACGGGGCCCCGTTCATGGCGGCCATGACCAGCCACGCACCTGCCCGCCGCATCGCCCACGCGCTGGCGTACCGGCGGATCACCGAGCCGGGAAGCGCGTGACGGCGCTCGTGCCGGGCGGTCCAGGGCGTTACGGCCGGACCGCGCGGATCAGCAGGTATTCGATGATCCGGCGCCGCCACAGCAGATCGACCTGCCGCAGCAGCACCCGGGCGGCCGTGTGCTGCCCGGCGGGCGCGCCCGTCGGGCCTGCCAGCCGCGCCGCGGTGAGCCGGAGCGCCGGCGCGATCACCCGATCGCCACACGCCGTGACCTCCACCTGGGCCAGGCCGGCCGCGCGTGCGGCCGCGGCGATCTGCCCGGCCGTCATCGCCATGCCGCGGCGCAGCCCGAACACCCGCAGCTGAGTCAGGCCGGACAGCACCTCAGCAGGACCGATCGGCCATCGCTGGACCGAGATGTCGGAGATGCTCAGCACGCCGCCCGGACGCAGCACCCGGTGGCACTCCTGGAAGAAGGCCTTCCGGGAGCGGAAATGGAACGCCGCCTCGACGCTGATGACCCCGTCGGCGGCGCCGTCGGCGATCGGCAGCCGGACGGCGTCGCCCACCACCGGCGCGGCCGCGGCCTCCCGCAGCCGGTCCCGGCCGGCGACCAGCTGCCGCTCGGTGACATTCACCGCCACCAGGCGGCGCGGGCGGGCCGCCCCCGCGATCACCGGATCCTGGGTGCCGAGCCCGTTCCCCACATCGAGGATCACGCCCCCGGCGGGCAGGGCCGAGGCGAGCGTCCGCACCAGCCGGCGGCAGGCCTCTTCGGCCTCACCCTCGCGGCCCGGTCCCTCCCACAGCCCCAGGTTCAGCCAGCCGGGCGCCAGCGCCAGGAAGAAGTCCGGCCCGATGCTCTCGTAGACCCGCGCGGCGGGGTTCGTGCCCTGCCGCAGCAGCGCGGCGGCGTGCCGCGCATGCTGGCCTGTCCACCCGGTGATCCACGCTGGCCTGGCTGCCATCCCGGACCTCACCTTACGGGACCTGGCCGCGGCAGCCGCCCGCCGCCGGCGTGCCGGACCGGCGGCTGGCCAGGAACACGATTGTGCTGTTCGATTGACGTCCGGCAACCTTCGGGAGGAAGGCATGATCGGCGCGCAGGCCCTGATCCGCACGCTGACTGGCAGCGGGGTGGATGTGTGTTTCAGCAATCCGGGGACCTCGGAGATGCACTTCGTCGCGGCGCTGGATGCCGTGCCGCAGATGCGCGGGGTGCTGTGCCTGTTCGAGGGGGCCGCGACCGGGGCGGCGGACGGCTACGGCCGGATGACGGGCCTGCCGGCGGCGGCGTTGCTGCACCTGGGGCCGGGCCTGGCGAACGGCCTGGCCAACCTGCACAACGCCCGGCGTGCCCGGACGCCGCTGCTGGCCGTGGTCGGCGACCACGCCACCTACCACAAGCGGTTCGACGCGCCGCTGGAATCGGACATCGACGCCCTGGCCGGCTCGGTGTCGGCCTGGGTCCGGCGGCCGGCCCGCAGCGCCGATGTGGCCATGGACGCGGCGCAGGCGGTGGCGGCGGCGATGACCCCGCCGGGCGGGGTGGCCACGCTCATCCTGCCAGCGGACGTGTCCTGGTCCGAGGGCGCACAGCCGGTGCCCGCGCTCCCGGTGCCCGCGCAGGTGCCCGTCCCCGGCGAGGTGGTCGGCGCCGCCGCGGCGGCGTTGCGCGGCGGCGAGCCGTGCGTGCTCCTGCTCGGCGGCGAGGGCATGCGGCGGCCGGGGCTGGAGGCGGCGAGCCGGATCGCCCGGGCGAGCGGTGCGCGCTTGCTGGGTGAGACGTTCCCGTCCCGGCACGAGCGCGGCGCGGGCCTGCCCGCGATCGACCGGCTGGCCTATCTCGCCGAGTTCGCGGCCGGGCAACTTGGCGACGCCCGCCATCTCATCCTGGCCGGGGCACGCGCCCCCGTCTCCTTCTTCGCCTACCCGGGCAAGCCCAGCTCGCTGGTACCGCAGGGCTGCCAGGTCCATCCGCTCGCGGGAGCCGGCGACGATGTCAGCGCCGCGCTGGCCGCGCTGGCCGACCTGGTCGCCCCCGGCGCCAAGCCCGTGCGGCAGCAGCCGGAGCGGCCGGCCCTCCCGGCCGGGGACCTGACCGGGGAGACGGCGGCGGCCGTGATCGGGGCGCTGCTGCCGGAGGGGGCGATCGTCTCGGACGAGGCCAACACCTCCGGCCTGTGGCTGCCCGCCGCCACCGCAGGCGCACCCCCGCATGACTGGCTCACCCTGACCGGCGGCGCGATCGGCCAGGGGCTGCCGCTGGCCACCGGCGCCGCTATCGCCAGCCCGGGTCGCAGCGTTCTCGCGCTCGAAGCGGACGGCAGCGCCATGTACACGATCTCCGCCCTGTGGACGCATGCCAGGGAAGGGCTCGACATCACCACGATCATCTTCAGCAACCGGGCCTACGCGATCCTCGGCATGGAACTGGGCCGGGTCGGCGCGGCGGCGGCCGGTGAGGCTGCCCTGAGCCTGCTGGACCTGTCCCGGCCCTGCCTCGATTTCGTATCCCTGGCCCGCGGCATGGGTGTCCCGGCCAGCCGGGCAAGGACGGGGGAGGAACTCGCCGGGCAGTTGCGGCAGGCGCTGGCGGAGCCGGGGCCGCAGCTGATCGAGGCCGTGGTCCCCGCGCTCGGCTAGCTGTAGGCAACCGGGCGCGGCAGGCCGGCGGGCCTCCCGCCGCACCGGCTGCCCCGTCAGCTCCGCAGCGTCCTCTTCACGTACTGCCCGACCCGCTCGCGCGCGGCCGGTGAGGCCCACATCTGGCGCACCAGGTCGTCGGTCGCGCGCTGCTGGGAGATCCGGTCCAGCGCGGGGCCACGGATCTGCCGGCGGGTATGCCGCAGCGGTTCGGGGGCCAGCGCGGCGAACTCGCCCGCGACGGCGACCGCGCGCTCCAGCACCGACGCCTCCGCCACCGCCTCGTCGATGAGGCCGAGGCGCAGGGCCTGTTCGGCCGGATATGTGCGGGCGAAGGAGGTGAGCTCCCGGAGCCGATGGGTGCCGACCGCGAACCGCAAGATCTCCAGCGGGGTCACGGGGAACGGGACTCCGACGAGCAGTTCGGTGACGCCGATGCGCCCGTGGCCCGCGTTCATCACCCGGTGGTCGCAGGCACAGACGAGTATGCAGCCACCGGCGACCGCGTGCCCGTTCACCGCCGCGACCACCGGCAGGGAGCAGGTGAACACCGCGAGGAACGCCTCACTCAGGGCGGGCAGGAACTCGGCGACGTAACCGGGGCCGCCGTCGCGCAGGCGCAGCAGGTCAACGCCCGCCGAGAAGATGGGCCCGCGCCCGGTCAGGACGGCGGCGCGGTAACCGCCGCGCTCGAGTTCGCCAAGCTGCGTGACGAGATCGCGGCACAAGGCTGTGTCGAGGGCGTTCGCCTTGCCGTGCGCCATCCGGACCACGGCCACGGGTCCTTCCGGCTCGACGCTGATCAAAGCCGGGGGTTCCCCTCCGCATGCGCGCCTGCCGCCCGGCGGCTTGACCGTGTCACTTGGACAGTGTCACTCCTGGGCGGACCGCGCGTCGGCTTCGATTTCGGTGGTGTCAGCCTTCAACTCCTTGGCTTCCACTTTGTTCGCCTTCTTCATGGCCCGTTCGATCTTCGCCCCCATGTCGGAGACCCCGACCACGACCAGGCCCGCCTGGCCGGCGTCGAGGTGCTCGCCAAGTTCCTTCAGGTCGTGGCGGCTCATGCCGGCGGCCGCGTGACCGGCAACGGCGCCGAGGACGGCGCCACCGCCGGTGGTGAGCGCGACCAGGCCGCCGCCGATGGCCGCGAACGGGAACAGCACCACCACCAGGCCGGTGGCCAGGCCCACGCCCGCGCCGAGCACCCCGCCGACCCTGGTCGGCGTCTCGTGCTTCTTGGTGATCTTGACTTTCCCGTCGGCCCGGCGCTCGACCACGGCGGCGTCATAGGAGTCGATCAGGCCCGCCTTGGTGTGCAGGTCCTTGACGAGCTCGTAGTCGGAGTCAGCGTCGCCGACGGTGTCATACACCCCGACATATGCGATGAACGTATCGACTGCCATGCGTGATACCTCCGGTGCCTGAGCCTGCGGCCAGCGGCGAGGTCCGGTCGCCCCTGGCGGATATGGTAGCGCGGTCCCGCGGGCCAAGATCGCGGCGGGGAGCAGGCCGCTGCCCGGCCCTGTCCTCACTCCCAGAGCCGGGCAGAGCGCGGGAGCCGCTACGGCGTCAGGTAGGTGTGGAAGGCCGAGCCGCGCGAGAACAGGCTGCCCGCCTTCGCCCCTCCTGGTGCGCTGACCAGCACCACGTGGTGATGGGCGAAGGCCGTGAAGGAGCCGTGCCGCCCGCTCGTGCTGGTCAGTGAGATGTTCCGCCAGGTCAGGTAGCTGAGCTGGCTGGCTGGCGCCGCGGTGTACCCGGCGGCATCGAACGGTGTGTCACCGAAGTCGGTGGACACCTGCGCCCTGGTGAACGACACCGAGCCGATCTGGTAGAAGCCCCGGTAGACATCCCCGTGAGCATCCCGGGCCTGGAAGTCCACCGTGCCCGCGCCCCGGTCGTAGAACAGCTGCAGGGTGTAGGTCTGCTGGGCGGCCCAGTTGGCGGTGTCGCCGGGAGTGCACGACTGCCCGGCCGGGCAGGTGACGCCGTTGACCGACGGGTCATTCTGCGAGGCCACCAGGGTGTGGTTCTTATAGACGTTGATGCCGGGGGAATACGGCTCGTTGGCCGCCCCGGTGCCGGTCGAGATGCCCAGCAGCACCAGGGTGCCGTTGCTGATCCACAGGCTGACCGACCCGCCCGTGCCCGCCACCTCCGGTGCGAACGGCTGCGCGTTGCGCCCGTACACCGAGCCGGTCACGAACCGGAAACTGGTCCCCGTCGCCTGCACGCCGGCTTGCCCGGCGCTGCCCGTTGAGGCCATTGCCGGGCCTGCCGCGAACGCCACCATGCCGAGCGCACTGAGCGCACCGACCGCGACCGCGGCCATCTTGGACCTGATGTTCATCGTTCCCTCCCTCGTCCCGCGCTGGCCTTTCAGAGCGGGACCTGATGTCGGTACGCGGCGCGGAGAACCCGGGGTTCACCGGAGACAGCGGGGGCCGCGAAACCGCGGCCATGACGTCATCCACCGGAGGCCGCCGGGCCGCAGTCAGCCTTATGGTCGGGCTCTGCTGCCGCCGTGCCCAGGGGACCATGGGTCACCTTTTCAGGCCATTCGGCCTTGATCCTGGCAACCATTCACGTTGTTCGCGCGGGCGCGGCTGGGCGCGGTAACGGCCGGAAACCTTTCGATGCCTCCGCCGGCGGCGGGCCGGGAGGGGTGCCGCCGAAGCGGGCCGGCCTGGGGATGGCGTCGTCATGCCGTCAGCTTGAGGTGCCGCCGATGACATCTGCGTGCCTGGCGGCGGCCGTGCATGTCATCGCGGGATGGCGCGATGCCGGGCCTGTATCTCCTGCAGAGGTGGCCGGGCGCGGCCCCATGGCGCTCCGGGCACGCGGG
This sequence comes from uncultured Actinomycetes bacterium, assembly GCA_963741615.1. GTDB lineage: Bacteria > Actinomycetota > Actinomycetes > Streptosporangiales > Streptosporangiaceae > UBA9676. Next base: position 88,641 of record CAVUIU010000026.1, on the reverse strand, counting down.
TCCGGTAACGGGGTTTTCGATCGGGTCCTAACCCTGATCCGAGCCGCCGGTGAGGTGATCCTCGGCCGCTTGCTCGGCCTTGTCGATCTGGTCGGTGTACTGGCCGCCGGTCTTCTCATCGGCAACCTGGCCGGCCTTCTCCATCCCCTGCTTCACCTGGTCAGGGTGCTCCTTTGCCAGTTCCTCGGCCTTGCCTGCGAGGTCCCCGAGTCCGCTCACAATTCCTCCCGCAGCGTGTGTTCGCATGCCGGCCTTCGTGCCCGGCCGGCCGGGCATACCCCATTTTCGCATGTCGCCCCTGGGCAGGCTCGGCACGGCCTGGTCCAGGCGACGGCGACCACCACCGGGGGAAGGCCAGGGTTCTCGAACGCGGGCCGCCTCCTCGTGCGAGCCCGTCCGCAAGGATAGTCTTGGGGCCATGCGTCGGGTTGGCCAAGTTGTCGGCGCCGTTTTCCTGCTTCTCGGCATCTTCTGGGCCGGGCGCGTGAGCGCCCATGGTCTTGGGGCCTTCTGGGAGCATTGGTGGTGCCCGATTCCCCTTGTGTTGATACTGCTGGGTCTCGCCGCTGCGCTCGTTGCCCGGCGGCCCTCGTCAAGCGCGTGAGGCAGCAGGGTCGCGGGCCTTATGATCTTGTCGTGAGTACCCGGCTTGAGACAGCACGCCTGGTCATCCGCACCTTCGAGGCCCGTGACGCCGGCCCATGGCTGGCGATGGTCAGCGATCCCGAGGTCACCCGCTTCCTCCCGGCGGGACCAGACCCGACGAAGGAGATCGCCCAGCGCGTCATCGGCGAGCGCCAGGCGATGGAACGCGAGCTCGGATTCGCGATGTGGGCCGTCGATGACAAAGCGACGGGCACGTTCGCCGGGCAATGCGGCCTCCGTCCGGTCGATGAGGGAGCCGGGCCGGAAATCGAACTCGCCTACCACTACACCAGGGCCAGCTGGAACATGGGATATGGCACCGAGGCGGCGACCGCCGTGCTCGCCTACGGCCTCGGGCCGGCCTCGCCACCGTGATGGCGGTCGTCGTGCCGGAGAACATCGGCTCGTGGCGGGTCATGGAGAAGGCGGGCATGCGCTACGAGGGGCTTGTCGACTACTTCGGTATGGAAGGCCTGAAGAAATACGTCGCCGCGCGGGAATGGTGGAGATCGCCACTCGGCCACCAGCCACCGTCTCCCCGGCAAGATCCGCTGTCCCCCTAGCATGGCGGCATGGCCGTCTACCTTTTCGCGGGGATATCAGTCAACGACTACGCTGCGGCGCTGGCCTGGTACGAGAGGTTGCTCGGCTCCCCGCCATCGTTCTTCCCCCACGACACGGAGGCCGTGTGGGAACTCGCCGAACACCGGTCGGTGTTCATCGTCGGCCGGCCGGAACATGCCGGTCACGCCACGCACACCATCATCGTTGACGACCTCGACACCCTGGTCGCCGGGATAGCTCAGCGGGGACTGGAGCCGGCGAAGCGGGAGACGTACGGCAATGGCGTGCGCAAGACCACCTACGTTGATCCCGACGGGAACGAGATCGGGTTCGGGGAAGTCCCAGGCTGATCGGGAGCCCGCCCACGACGCAGATCGCCAGGTGACTGCCGATGAGGCCATCAGGCAGTGAGGACCTTGCGCAAGGTGGTGGCGAAGGCGTCCGGCTCGCCCATGCCGCCGTATTCGCCGCCGATGAAGCCGTCGTGGCCGCCGGGGAAGGTGACGGGCTCCGTCCGGAGCCGCCCGGCCACCGCTACCGCCGCCCGCCCGGCCATGGCGGTGCTGGACTGCGCCCCGGCGGCCATGACGATGCGGGTCGATGCGGCCCGGAGCGCGCCGAAGTCGTGCCGGTAGCCAGGGCACGAAGGCATGTTCAGGCACAGGAGCGCGTCGTCGCGGGAGCCGTCGTCGGCGGTCGGCAACCCGAACGTGGCCGGATCGGGACCGGGCTGCTCAGCGAACCCGGCCGGGATGGCGCCTTGATGGCTGACGAGCGCGATGAACTTCGCCATCGCCGGGCCGAAGCCCTCGCTCAGGTAGGTCTGCTTGATGCCCTCGCACGCGGCCAGCGCCGCCTCGCGGTCCGGCAGCTCCTGGGCGGCCGGCGGCTCGTGCGCCACCAGGATGCGGACCTGCCCGGGCTGCTTGGCCACCAGGGCGAGCGCGTTGACGGCGCCGCCGCTGCTGGCGAAGATGTCCACCGGGCCGGCGCCCAGCGCATCGATCAGCCGGTGCAGATCGTCGGCATGCTCCTCGACCGTGGTCTGCGAGGCACCGTCGGTGCGCTTGCTGCGTCCCGCTCCGCGGGGATCGTAGGTCACGACCGTGCGGTCCGTGAAATGCCCGGCCAGGGTGACGAATCCCTCAGCGCCCATGGGCGAGCCAATGAGCAGCAGGACCGGCTCGCTACTGCCGTCATTACTCCGGACGTCGTAGTGCAGGATGGCGCCCGGTGCGTCCAGGGTGTGGGTCTCCGGCTCGGTCATGACGGCCTCCTTTCCGAGGGTTCTCGTCTTCACCCGTGCTGACTCATCATGCCGGCAAAACCCATCGGCCCGCCGCCCGAGTCCCGCGGCCCGGTTGGACGTCGTCGGCGGTCACGCGTGATGGTCACGTAGAGCTTCAGGAACTCGTCTCACGATGTCCGCGTGGGCCTCGGTCAGGTGCTGACGTAGGCCGCGAGGTGCTCACCGGTGAGGGTGGAGCGGGCGGCGACGAGGTCGGCGGGTTTTCCCTCGAAGACGATCCGGCCGCCGTCGTGGCCGGCCCCGGGGCCGAGGTCGATGATCCAGTCCCCGTGCGCCATGACCGCCTGGTGGTGCTCGATGATGATGACCGACTTGCCGGAGTCGACGAGCCGGTCGAGCAGGCCGAGCAGCTGCTCGACGTCGGCGAGGTGCAGGCCGGCGGTCGGCTCGTCGAGGACGTAGACGCGGCCCTTCTCGGCCATGTGGGTGGCCAGCTTGAGCCGCTGCCGCTCGCCGCCGGACAGCGTCGTGAGCGGCTGGCCGAGGCTGAGGTAGCCGAGCCCGACGTCGGCGAGCCGGCCGAGGATGGCGTGCGCGGCCGGCGTGTGCGCCTCGCCGGCGCCGAAGAACTCCCTGGCCTCGGTCACCGGCATCGCGAGCACCTCGCTGATGTCGCGGCCGCCGAGGTGGTAGTCCAGCACCGACGCCTCGAACCGCTTCCCCTCGCACACCTCGCAGGTGGTGGCCATGGCGGCCATCATCGCCAGGTCGGTGTAGATGACGCCGCTGCCGTTGCAGTTGGGGCAGGCGCCCTCGGAGTTGGCGCTGAACAGCGCCGGCTTCACGCCGTTGGCCTTCGCGAACGCCTTGCGGATCGGGTCGAGCAGCCCGGTGTACGTCGCCGGGTTGCTCCGCCGCGAGCCCTTGATCGCTGCCTGGTCGACCGACACCACCCCGTCCCGGCCCGACACCGAGCCGTGGATCAGTGAGCTCTTCCCCGACCCGGCCACGCCGGTCACCACCACCAGCATGCCGAGCGGTATATCGACATCGACGTCCTGCAGGTTGTGGACGCTGGCGCCGCGCACCTTCAGCACTCCTGACGGCGCCCGCACCGACGGCTTCAGTGAGGCGCGGTCGTCCAGGTGCCGCCCGGTGACCGTGTCGCTGGCCCGCAGCCCCTCGACGGTGCCTTCGAACACCACCTCGCCACCTTCGGTGCCGGCGCCCGGGCCGAGGTCGACGACGTGCTCGGCGATCACGATCGCCTCCGGCTTGTGCTCCACGACCAGCACGGTGTTGCCCTTGTCGCGCAGCTGCAGCAGCAGGTCGTTCATCCGCTGGATGTCGTGGGGGTGCAGCCCGATCGTCGGCTCGTCGAAGACATAGGTGACGTCGGTGAGCGAGGACCCGAGGTGCCGGATCATCTTGGTGCGCTGCGCCTCGCCGCCGGACAGCGTGCCCGACGGGCGGTCGAGACTGAGATACCCGAGCCCGATCTCGACGAACGAGTCGAGGGTCTCCCCCAGCGCCGCCAGCAGCGGCGCCACGGACGGTTCGGCCAGCCCGCGCACCCACCCGGCGAGGTCGCTGATCTGCATCGCACAGGCGTCGGCGATGTTGATGCCCCTGATCCGCGACGACCGGGCGGCCTCGCTGAGCCGGGTGCCGCCGCACCCGGGACAGGTCGTGAAGGTGACCGCCCGGTCCACGAACGCCCGGATGTGCGGCTGCAGCGACTCCTGGTCCTTGGAAAGGAACGACTTCTGGATCCGCGGGATCAGCCCCTCATAGGTCATGTTGATGCCCGCGATCTTCATCCTGATCGGCTCGCGGTGGAGGAAGTCGTTCAGCTCCTTCTTGGTGTAGTCGCGGATCGGCTTATTCGGGTCGACGAAGCCCGACGCGCTGTAGAGCCGAAAGTTCCAGCCGCCCGCCATATAGCCGGGGATCGTGAGCGCACCCTCGTTGAGCGACTTGCTGTCGTCGTAGAGCTGAGACAGGTCGATGTCGGTGACGGTGCCCCGGCCTTCGCAGCGCGGACACATGCCACCGGTGATGCTGAAGCTGCGGCGCTCCTTCACGGTCCGCCCGGCGCGCTCCAGGGTGACCGCACCCGCTCCGCTGATCGAGGCGACGTTGAAGGAGAACGCCTTGGGCGAGCCGATGTGCGGCTGCCCGAGCCTGCTGAAGACGATGCGCAGCATCGCGTTGGCGTCGGTGGCGGTGCCGACCGTGGAGCGGACGTCGGCACCCATCCGCTGCTGGTTGACGATGATCGCGGTGGTCAGCCCTTCGAGCACGTTGACCTCGGGCCGCGCCAGCGTCGGCATGAAGCCCTGCACGAAGGCGCTGTAAGTCTCGTTGATCAGCCGCTGCGACTCCGCGGCGATCGTGTCGAACACCAGGGAGCTCTTGCCCGAGCCGGAGACGCCGGTGAACACCGTCAGCCGGCGCTTCGGGATCTCGACGCTGACGTCCTTGAGGTTGTTCTCGCGCGCGCCGTGCACGCGGATCAGATCGTGGCTGTCGCCAACGTGCGGCGCAGGCGACCGCGTGTCCGTCCTCGTGGCCATGCTCATCGTGTCTCCATCTGTGAGGCGGGGCCGCCTTCGGGGTCTCCGCCAGCCTCGCCTGGCCCGATCTGACCCGCGGGGCCGGCACTCATCGGTCCTGAAGCAGCCCGAGGACATTGCCATCGGGGTCGGTGACGGTGGCCACCAGGCGGCCGCCACCGACGTCGCGCGGGGGCTCCTTCACGGTGGCACCCGCGGCGGTCACCTCGGCCAGCTTCGCCTCGATGTCCGGCACGTGCCAGTAGGCAACCGGTGAGGTCATGCCCTGCGATCCACTGCCCGGTACCAGCCCGATCTGCTGGCCCGCGGCCTCGAAGCCGACGTAGTAGGACGACTCGGTCTGCGGCGGTACCCCGAGCAGTGCGGCGTACACCGGCGTGGCCGCCGCCAGGTCGGACACGGGATGCAGCACGGTCTTGATTCCCTGGGTGGAAGAGTCGCTCATGGTCACTCCTGAAGTCGCGGGCCACCTCGACCCGGTGTGTCTTGAGGTGACGTCCATGACCGTCACGCTAGCTGCGGCTCGGTGACCAGCGCTTCTCGATTCCTGATCGGTCGGGTCACCCGTTATGCCACGCACGGCGGCTGGCCGTAGGCGAAGCGGATCTCGCGGCTGTGGCGCGGCTAACCAGTCCGGGCCACCTGGTACAGCGCGGGAGAGAACGGCCAGCGCAGCCCCGATGCTGCATCCCGGAACCCCTGGCTGCTGATTGCGGCATTGAACTCATCCTCAGATGTCCAGTGCGCGATGTTGACGAACCGGAAACGCGCATCATGGAGCGACTGATGCAATGCAGTGTCGATATGCGCCGGCAGCTTCATGAGGTAGTCGCGGGTCTTCTCCCAGGCGGCGATGAACTCGTCTTCGTCGCCGGCCGGAACCTCGAAAATATTGATCAAGGTGACGCTCATGTCCTGAAGGCCCTTCCGGTGTGTATCGGCCTGAGCAGCACTCGACGGACGGAACTGAGCCTACCCCGGTGCGCCTTGGGCACCTTGGCGATGCTGCGGTGCTGCGGTTATCGCAGGTCCGCCACGCGACGTCACCGGGCTTCTCAGCCCTGGCTTGCGGGCCAGATGCTGATGACAACCTTCCCGCGGGCGTGCCCTTCGTGCATGTACCGGATGGCGGCGGGGGTCTGGCTCAGCGGGTAGGTCCGGTCGATGACCGGTCTCACCTTGCCGGACTCGATGAGCTCGGTGAGCGCGAGCAGGTCTTGTGCGTTCTCCGAGCAGATGAACGTACCGAGCTCCTGGCCGACGAAGCGGGTGAGCATGAGTGCCCGGAGCTGGCGGTCGCTCCCGGCGAGCCACCGGCCGCCGGTCTCGCCCCCGACGATGACCAGCGTCCCGCGGGGGGTCAGTGCCCTGCGGAGCTGCTTCAGCGGGCGGTTGCCGCCGGTGTCGAGGATCACGTCGTAGCGGTGCTTTCCGCCGGGGATGTCGCCGCGCGTGTAGTCGATGACGTGGTCGGCGCCGATGGACCGGACCAGGTCAGCCTTCGCCGTGCTGCACACGCCCGTGACCTCCGCGCCGAGTGCCTTGGCGATCTGCACGGCGAAGGTCCCGACGCCGCCCGACGCGCCGATGATCAGCACCTTCTGCCCGGCCTGCACGCGTCCGTGGTCGCGGACGGCCTGCAGGGCGGTGAGGGCGGAGACCGGGACAGCCGCGGCCTGGTCCGGGGTGAGATTGCCCGGCCTTGGCGCAAGCCTGTCCGGCCGCGCGCAGGCGTACTCGGCGAAAGAGCCCTCGCAGATGCCGAACACCTCGTCGCCCACCTGCAGCGTCGTCACCGCGTTCCCGACCGCCTCGACGCGCCCGGCCACCTCCCTGCCCCGGACGCGGGTCTTGGGCGCACGGACCCCGTAACCCGCCAGCCGCACCGGGTAGGGCAGGCCGGTCATCAGGTGCCAGACACCCCGGTCGACGCCGGCCGCGTGCACGCGCAGCAGCACCTCGCCGTCCCCGATCGCGGGCCGGCCGATCTCCGCCAGGCGCAGGACGTCCTCAGCATCGCCGTAGCTGTCCTGGATGATCGCCCGCATTGTCCTTTGATCGGCCATTGACCGGTCGGGTGCTGCGGTGTTCATGGCTTCTCCGATGCTTGTTTACTTACGTTGTAAGTTACAGTAGACTTACAGCGTAAGTAAGTCAAGGCCCCGCAACGGGAGGACCGCGGATGCCGCCGGCCAGAGCCAGGTCACACTCCCGGACCCCGCTCACCCGCGAGCGGGTGCTGCAGGCCGCGCTCGCCCTTGCTGACGACAGCGGGATCGAGTCGCTCACCATGCGCAAGCTCGGTGAGGCCGTCGGGGTCGAGGCCATGTCCCTGTACAACCACGTCGCCGGCAAGGCTGACCTGCTCGACGGCCTCATCGACCTGGTCTTCAGCGAGATCGAACTGCCCAGAGCCGCGGACAGCTGGCAGACGGCGATGCGTAAACGAGCGATCGCGATTCGCGCTGCCCTGTCGCGGCATCGCTGGGCCATCGGCCTGATGGAGTCGCGGACATCGCCCGGCCCGGCGACGCTGCGGCACCACGACGCCGTCCTCGGGTGCCTCCGAAATGCCGGCTTCCCGGTCGAACTGGCCGCGCATGCCTACTCGGCCCTCGACAGTTACATCTACGGCTTCGCGCTGCAGGAGCGGGGCCTGCCGTTCGACACCCCCGGGGAGACCTCCGAACTCGCGCAGGCCATGATGGCGCAGTTCCCCGCCGACGAGTATCCCCATCTCGCCGAACTCACCGTCGAACACGTCCTCCAGCCCGGCTACGACTACGGCAGCGAGTACGAGTTCGGGCTCGACCTGATCATCGACGGCCTCGACAGGGCCATGCACAACGATTGACAGCGCCTGGCGCGGAGCCCGGCCCAGGAGCCGTACGCCAACCCCGCCGGCTGTGCCTACCCCGCCCACCCCCCGAGAGGCGGCGACCCGCCCTTCGGGCCCGGACCGGCCCTTCGGCCCGGACCGGCCTTAAGGTGAGGGCGCCGCGCGCTACCGGTGTTCTGACAGCCAGGCATGCACCTCGGGGACGCGGTTCCGCAGCAGTGTCAGGTGCCCATCGTCGTCAAGCAGCCGGGCCTCGACGCCGGGAATGTGCGCGGCCAGCCATTCGCCGTGGCCGAACGGCACGAACATGTCCTGCCTGCCGTGCAGCAGCAGGACCGGGACGGCGATGCCGGCCAGGTCGAATCCCCACGGCCTGATCATGCAGTTGTCCTCCCACCACCCCTCGCTGCCAGGCGCCAGCCCGTCCTGCGAGGAGGACACCAGGTACTCGGCCAGCTCGCCGTTCAGGACCGCCGCATCTGTCGGCGTGAGGAGCGATTCAATCCCGCTGGCCGCATGCTCTGGCGACGTCGCCAGGAGTTCCTCCCGGTCCTTGTCCGTCTGTGCCCGGGCCGCGGCCTCGTCGGTGAGGAACAGGCGGGTGTCATCCACGTTCTCCTGGCCCATGCCGGCGAAATAATCAAGGCCCTCGGCGTCGAACGGGGCCAGCGATGCGAGCGAGGCGGCAGCGGTCACCAGATCCGGGAGCAGCGCAGCGCACGCGAGCACGTGCGGGCCGCCGCCCGAGATGCCCCACATGGCCAGCCGATCGATGCCGAGCTCAGCGCAGATCGCGCGGACATCGCCGGCGCAGTCGGCGACGGTGCGCCCCGGCTGGGGCGAGGACCCGCCGTAGCCCGGCCGGTCGTAGCCGATGAGCCGCAGCCCGCGCTCGGCGGCATCACGCACGTTCGGGCCATAAAGATGCCTGGAGTTTGGCGTGCCCATGTGCACCAGGACCGGTCGGCCAGCAGGATCACCGCGATCCTCGACGGCCAGCGTCCGCCCGTCCTGGGTCTGAACTGTGCGCTGCACGTTGCCTCCTCCCGCGCTGGACCGAGCCGGCCTTAGCCATCAGCGCACGGTGACGTGGAGCAGGTATGCAAGGCGAGGATGAACACGGCCACGCAGCTAGCTGACGAGTCCCCGGCCAGCCGAGCCTACGCCGGGCCTTGCGCGGCTTCAACGTCGTTTGTCCCCGCGCTGACGCGCTCCGGGCACTCCGTCGGGAAGCTGCTGGGGTCCCCTGGCCCGGTGCTGATGCTCGCCTGACCGCACATGGCGGCTGAAGATCCGCAGCGGCTATGATGCGAGCTGGCCGGATGAAGCTCCGGCGGGCTGGCTGCCCGAACCGCCGCTGTGGCTGATGGCTTCTACCGGGAGCACCCCTCCTGGCAGTCGCCGGCTGACTGGCTGCTGCCAGGACGTACCTGGCAGGAGCGGCAATGAACATCTATTACGTGGCGGCCATCTGGCTGGGCATGGCCCTGCTCGCCTCGGTGGTCAGCATCCGGATCGCGGTGCCTGCCGCGCTGGTCGAGATCGTGGTCGGCGCGCTGGCCGGGAACATCCCCGGCATCCGGGAGCACGTCACCCAGACCGGCGTCGTGGTGTTCCTGGCTAGTGTGGGCTCGCTGGTGCTGACGTTCCTGGCCGGGGCGGAGATCGACCCGGTGTCGTTGCGGGGGCATTGGAAGGCGAGCCTGTCCATCGGCCTGATCTCCTTCGCCCTGCCGTTCCTGGCCGCGTTCGGGTTCTGCAGGCTCGTCCTGGGGTGGCAGCTGCACGCCGCCGAGATCGGCGGCATCGCGCTGAGCACCACCTCGGTGGCCGTCGTCTATGCAGTGATGATCGAGACCGGCCTGAACCGCCAGGACCTTGGCAAGCTGATCCTGGCGGCCTGCTTCATCACCGACCTGGGCACCGTGCTCGCCCTCGGCGGCCTGTTCGCCAGCTACGGATGGCTGCTCATCGTCTTCGTCGCGGTCAGCGCGGTCACCGTGGCGGTGCTGCCCCGGCTGCTCCGGCTGGTGATCAAGTACTTCGGCCACCGGGTCTCCGAACCGGAGATCAAGCTGCTGCTGGTCGTCCTGTTCGGGCTTGGCGGGCTGGCCACCCAGGCGGGCAGCGAGGCCGTCCTGCCCGCCTATGTCGCCGGACTGGTCGTGGCCGGGGTGTTCCTGCACGACCGGGTGCCGATGGACCGGCTGCGCTCCATCGCCTTCGCCCTGCTCACCCCGTTCTTCTTCCTGCGCGCCGGAACCCTGATCTCCGCCCCCGCGCTGGTCGCTGGTGCCGGGGTGATCGCGGTCCTGCTGCTGGTCAAGCTCGCCGCCAAGATGATCGGCGTCTGGCCGGTCGCCGCCGCCTTCAGGCTGCCGCGGCGGGAACGCACCTACACCACGCTGCTGATGGCCACCGGGCTCACCTTCGGGTCCATCGCCGCACTGTTCGGCCTCACCCACCACCTCGTCGACCAGGCCCAGTACACCGAACTGGTGACTGTCGTCATCCTGTCCGCGTTCGTGCCCACCCTCATCGCCCAGCAGCTCTTCCAGCCCGCCCTCGTCGATACCGAGGAAGAGGAAGCCCTCGGCGAAGAAGACCTCTCGATCATCCACCACCCGTCTCCGAGCTCGACCCGCCCGGCCGGGCACGAACCAGCTGGCATCAGGGCGCCAGAAGAAGAACGGCCAAAACACTAGTACGGGAGCAGCCATTCGCTAGCTGACCAGCACGGCGTCCACCCGGCCGGCCCCGGGCCAGCCAGCGGCTTCAACGAAGGGTGTGGGGAGGGTCGTACCGGACGGAGCGACAGCCGTCTGCCAGGCAGTGAACGCGCCAGTGCCCGGCGGCCCGCGGGCGGCCAGCCTGACTACGGTCTCCGGCTGGCCGCGGCCATGGCCCTATCAGGCGATAAGGAGCCTGCCGCCGAGGTCAATCTCGTCCAGATCGAGCAGTTCCTGGTTGCGCTCGGCCCACCGGCCCGATTCCACATCGGCGCACAGGTCGCGTACCACGCGCTCCTCGACTGCCGGGCCGACCCGGTGCCACACCGATACTGCGCGCCGGACGTGCTCGTCGAGGTAAGCCTCCGGCCGCCGCCAGTAGGAGGGGAAGTTGCCGTCGCAGCAGTCCCACGGGATGGGCACCGGCTCCAGCCGGGCGCCGATCGCGCTGGCCCGCTCGGTCAGCGTAGGCCGGCCGGCGCTCAGCTGCGCGTGCTCGGGCATGTAGTCGCGGGCCAGCCAGAAACCACCGTCGAGGCGGCTGGTGTCGAAATGGAAGGTCACGACGCGGCGGGCGACTCGCTGCATCTCCCGGTAGCCGGCGATAACGTCCGGCCAGTGCTGGTCGGTCGACACCGCCATCGCGGCGTCGAATGACTTGTCGGCGAACGGCAGGCTGCCCGCCATGCCCGGCACGCACCGCGCGGCGCCGGCCGGCCGCTGAGCCCGCATGACCGCGGACGGCTCGACCGCCGTGACGTCGCGGTCGGGCGGCTCATACGATCCGGTCCCCGCCCCCACGTTGACGACCGTGCGCGCGTCGCCGAGCGCGGCCCAGATCCGCGCCGCTATCCGCGGCTCGGTCGGCCGCGTCGCAGCATAGGTAGTCCCGATCGTGTCGAACAACTGGTCGCTGGACATTGTCCTGGCCCTCTTGCTGAGTGCGAGCTGATCTTCGCGTGATGCACGCTGGCCTGGCCAAGGCGACAATAAGTACTATCGCATTTTCAGGTCAAGTCATATCTTGCCGCTTCATCCAGCAGCATTCAGGGTCAATGTCCCCGTTTCTCGTATGTGTGTTCGAGGATATGTTCACGCGGGATGGCAGTGCCCAGATATGGAGAGTCGCGATCATGCTCAGGCCGATTTGGGCACGTATTTGGCATGATCAAGCTTGATCGATGCCGCAGGAGTGCAACGCCTCTCGCCGGTCACTGCTGCGGACGGTGGTAGATCTCCGAGCGGTGGTCGACATCGAGGACGTGGACCACGCGGCTGTTCTCGTCGATCCGGTACACGATGCGATAGGTGCCGCGCCGAGCGCCGTGACAGCCAGCGAGGGGCCCGAACAGTGGCCTGCCGACCCGATGCGGGTTGACCGCTAGCGCGGCATCGCAGAACTCCAGTACGGCGGCGGCGACGGCTTCCGGGAGCCGCTGGGCGATTGCCCGCCGGGCGGCAGGCTGGAATCGGATCTCGTACCGCCGCGCTGGTTCGGTCGTCACGTGCCGGTGACGCGGCGCCGGGCCAGGTCCTGGCGAACGGTGGCCATGTCAGCGCCAGGCTCACCCCGCCCCAGAGCTGCCAGGCTCTCCGAGATGCGCGCGACGGCCTCGCTGTCACCGAGGATCTCCAGGGTCATCTCCAGGCCCTCAAGATCATCCACCGACAGCAAGACAGCCTCGGGCTCCCCGTTGCGGGTCAGGGTGATCCGCTCATGCTGCTGGCGTACTCGCCTGGCCAGCTCAGACAGGCGCGCCTTGGCTTCGGACAACGGCACAGGCGTCGCGGCACTCGTCATAGTCAGAAGTATAGACCTCATTAGTCTGTCTTTAGACCAACCCAACACTTGGGGTGGGAAGCACATGTGCGGTGTAGAGCGGCCGACGCTGAGCGTGCGTAGTAGCTGAACATGGCGGGCAAGGGCTCACGTACCCGCTACGTAGTTGCCCTTTCCGATCACGGCGGTGATTAGCCCTGCGTCCTTTAGCGTCGTAATGGTGGTGAACTGCAACCCGAATTGCAGCCCCCGGCCTTGATGATCATCTTGATGCCGGGCATGACGCTTGATAGCTCAAAGTGGTAGTGAGCGGGAAGGGCTGTGCCCCCCGTTCACGACGGTGGAAGCATCGTCAGTGAACCTTTTTCATCCTTCGGCCTCGCGGATTTGAAGGACGTGGATGGCTTTGGTCAATTGCCCGGGGCTTCACCACGCCGCGAGTCGGCGCACCGGCCCGGGATCAACGCGTGCCAGGCACCCGAGATCCGGATTAAGAGCCCACGGAATCCCCCGGTGCTCGGGGACAGCTCAGGTGCCGGTGCACTGCGGGCTGGCCTTCACCACGTAGAGCCCGAATGTGCCGTCGTAGTAGATGTCTACCAAGACGCCAAGTCCGCGGGGAATAGCCGATCGGTAGACCCAGAACGCGTGGTTGCTTTGCTGGCCGCTGTGCGGGCCATAGAAGATCTTGCGCCAGAGGGTATAGGAGATCCCGCCTGGGCCGGTGCCCCAGTCGCGAAATACCTGGCAGCCAGCGACGTTCAAAGGAGGGCGAAGGTACCCGATGCGGGTGACCCTCGCCGGTATGCCGTCGCTGCGGAGCTTGTCCTGAAGCCCGGCCACGTCACGTACGTGAGCGCCGCGGAGAGCGACCTTCACACTACCGTCCTGCTGGCTCACAACCGTCCAGGCTGCCAGCCGCTCCCTTCCCGCACTGCCGCCCGGTGCCGTGGCCCTGCCACTGCCGGGAACGAGAGCCGCCATTGCCAGCGCCAGGGCGGCAATTGCCCCTGCCGCCCCGGCCACCCCGGGCAGCCGGCGGTGAGCCCGGAGCCGCCGGCCCCGGCGCACGATGACATCCAGCGGGACATCCATGTGAATCCCCGCGTAGGACTCCTTCATCGCGGTGATCACTTCCGCATCATTCATGATGAAGTCCCCTCGCTTTCGTAGGCCGCCAATTCGGTGCGCAGCGCCGTGAGGGCCCGGGTCAGGTGCGCAGTGACCGTACCCGGCGCGACGCCGAGCACTTCAGCGGTGTGCGCGGTATCCAGATCCAGGAAGATCCGCAGGGCGACGACCTGCCGCTGGCGGGCTGGCAGCCGCTGCAATACGGCTGCCAGTTCGGCGTCCACCAGGCTGGAGGCCAGGCCATGGGCAGGCGCGTCGTGGTCCGCCAGCGGCAGTTCCCGGCGGTGCCTGCGCCAGGATGACACGCTGAGATTCAGCGCCGTGCGGACCACCCACGCACGCGGGGCCGGATGACGGCTGACCTTCTGCCATGACGCCCAGGCCCGGGCGAACGCCTCGGCGACCAGGTCCTGCGCCTTGTCCACGTCGCGGACAACGGCCAGCACGGTGCGCAGGCAATCGTCTCGTGACCCCGCATAGAACTCCGCGAACTCCGCCTGTTCCTGGCTCACGCCCTTCCTACGCATCAAGCGGCCAATCTACTTACCGGACGTGCTTCATCCTTCGTTCTCGCGAGCTTGAAGGACGTGGATGGCTTTGGCGAGTTGCCCGGCCTTCCAGTGGCGGCAGCGGAGTTTTTCGCAGGATGCACCAGGTATTGAGCTGGGCGTTGGCGCGCTCGCCCGCCTGGCCGCCGGCGGAGCCCGCCCGGCCGGGCCGCCGCCGCTGCCCCCGGCATCCGGGGACGTGACCGAGGTCGAGCGGACCGTGAACGCCTCCGGCAACGTCAGCCTCGGCGACCGCATCATAAGCGCCGGACTGCCGCTGGCCCGGCAGCGGGTGACGCTGCGCCTGGAGGGCCGGTCGCCCACGTCCTGGCCAGCGGGGTCCTGGCCCGCACCGTCGCCTGCCCCGTCCCGCCCGAGGCCCGGCCCCGGCTGCGCGGCGCGCGCCCCGGAACCGCCCAGCCGCCCCGCCTGCCCGAGCCCCTGGTCGTCGCCCGGCGGGTGTCGGCGCGCGGGTCGGTCATGGTCGACGGGCAGAAGATCCAGGTCGGCATGGCTCACGCCCGCAAGACTGTTCAGGTCACCGTCGGACCCGACACCTACCAGGTCAGCGTCGAGCCCGGCATCACCGTCACCGCGCCTCGCACGGCCAGCAGCGACATCCGGCGGCACAAAGCATCGAACTACAACCCTGAGGTACCGCCAGGCCTCACATGAGGCCACCGCCGCGTCACGGCCAGGCCCGCCCCGGACGCTGGCCGGGCCGGGCTTGACACGCGGGAGACGGAGGAGCCTCTATGGGCAGTGCGGGAAGGGATCCGGCGGCGCTGGAGCTGCTGCGGGTGCAGCGGAGCCGGCTGGCGGATCGGATGCGGCCGCGGTGGTGGTTCCTGACCGGTTTCGCCATCATGTGGGCACTGGTCTTCGCGTTCCCCTTCGCCTCGCGGTTCCTGGGGGCTGGCATCTGGCCCTTCTTGGTTGCCGCACTGGTGGTGGCCGTCCCGCTGCAGTGGGGCTGGACCCGGGCCACCGGCATAAAGATGGGCTTCCGGAACCTCAGCTATCCCGGCCCGGGGCGTCCCGCACGGTACGCGGTGGTCGTGGTTAGCCTGGGTGCCATAGTGACCGAGCACTTTCTGATCGATCGTGGCCTGATCGTGGCCGCGGTCGTCGTCGCGGCCCTCGCGGTCGCATCGGAGGTGGCCCTCCAGGAGGTCCTTCTGCGGGGGATCCGCCTGGAGCTGCGAGGCGGAGGGGCGGCGTGACCGCCAGGCCGGACCCGTTCATTCACCCGATCACCCGGCTGTCGATCTGCGGGCTGCTGGCGGCCGGCGCGGACTGGGTCGAGTTTGCCGCGCTGCGTGATGCGGCCGGGATCAGCGACTCAGTGCTGTCGAAGCAGTCCGTCGCGCTCGAAGATGCCGGGTACGTGCAAGTCCGCAAGGGCGCGGTCGGCCGTCGGCCGCGCACCTGGTTCCGGCTCACCGCGCAAGGCCGCCAGGCGCTGGGGGATCACCTGGCCTGGCTGGCCCAGCTGGAAGAGGCAGTTTCCGCCGGCACCCGGGATGTAACGCAGGTAACGGCCAGCCCGGTGAATGGGCGGCCAGCTCCGCGTACTGTCCCCAGCCCTGATTAGCATCAAGGGCGGGTCGACCAAGAAGAACCTTGGGTGTGTCGCACGTCAAGCAGAGCCGATGTGTCGTGCATCAAGTGGAGCTAGGCACCTGACTTAGGTCAGCGGGGTCGAATACGCGCTGACCCTGCGTCTGATGCCTGATACTCGGAGCTAAGCAGGGCGCTCACTCGCGAGGTGCCGATGGATGACCCGGACGACCCGTATAGCCGGGATAACTTGTCATGGAACTGGCGGTTTGGGGGGCCGAAGTGGCGGCCGTTCACGCGCCTCAGCGGGCGCGGGCCGCGCGTTCCACCGCCGCCGTGGGCCAGGAAGCCGCCAGAGCCGAGTAAGGCCGAGCGCGAACAGGCAAAGCGCGCCGAAGCGCGAGCAGAGCGGCTGCACCTGGTTGGCCTGACCAACGCTGCGGTGATCATCATGGGCGTGGTCCTCGGCGCGGTGGTGGTCATGCTCGTATTGGTGCTGGTCAGCCACCATTAAGGGTGTCCAGGTTTTCCGATTTTTCTATGCCAGCCTTGCCCGGACAGTCGGCACGACCGCCAGGCACCATTAACAGCAGCTGAACGTTCTCGGCGCAACTTTAACTAGGGCATGTAAGGGATCAACTGAAGCCGTTTACAGTTCCACATGATCCTTTACATCGTTCCTGGTCATGGGAGTGCTGCCGGCGATCTTGGAAATTCCCCGGTGTCGATCGCTGAAATTCCCCACTTGATTGAGCGCTCAGCGAGCCGGTTGTGCTGAGGTTAGCGGCCTGCGGGCATTGTGGCCACCTCCTGGGTCAGGTCGGCGATGGCGACGGGCTCGCCGCAGTGCGGGCAGGCGCTGCCGGGGCCGACGCGGCGGGCGAAGGTGGCGCAGTCGGGGCAGCGCTGCTCGCCGAGGAGACGCTGCTCGCAGTCGGGGCATTCGTAGATGGTGTGCTCGCGCCGGGGCCGGGCGGCTGGGATGGCGGTGGCGGGCGGGTCTTGGTGGCGGCGGCGGAACGCGGTCTTGCGGCAGCGGTCACCGCAGTATCGCTGCCGCCCGGTGGGGATGAACGGCCGCTGGCAGACGGGGCAGGTCATCGTCCCGGCATCGTCCCGCGACGGGGGTGTGGTCATGGGGCGCCGTCCCCGGCGCGGAGCTTGGCGGCGCGGGCGCGGTGGGCGCGCATCCGGTAGGACTCGCCGGTGATGTTGAGGACGACGGATCGGTGCAGCAGCCGGTCGAGCATGGCGGCGGCGACCATGGGGTCGTCGAAGATCTTTCCCCACGACGGGATGCCCAGATTGGTGGTCAGCGCGATGGAGCCCTTGAAGTGCCGCTGGGTGATCACCTGGAACAGCGCGGCGGCTCCCTCGGCCTGCAGCGGCAGGTACCCGACTTCGTCGATGATCAGGAGACGGGGGCCGGAGAAGAACCGCATGGTGGTGGCCCAGCGGCCCTCGATGGCAGCGCGGTGGCAGCGGGCGGCCAGGTCGGCGGCGGTGGTGTAGTAGGTGCGGTAGCCGGCGGCGACGGCGGCGTGGCCCAGGCCGACGGCGAGCATGGTCTTGCCGACGCCGGGCGGGCCGATTAGCAGCACGTTGGTGGCGTCGTCGAGGAACCGCAGGGTGCCCAGCTCGGCGACCAGTTTGCGGTTGACCGAGGGCTGGGCGTCGAAGTCGAAGTCGGAGATCTGCCAGGGCGCGGGCAGGCACGCGAACCGGGCCAGGCTGGCCTGCCGTCGGGCCGTGGTGGCGGTCACCTCGACCGCCAGCAGCCGCTCCAGGAACGCGGTGTGGCTGAGGTTGCTCGCGCTGGCCTGGTCGAGCGCGGCGGGCAGGGCCTCGGCGGCGGCGGTCAGCCGCAGCTCGGCGAGGTGGCCGCGCAGTTGCTGGTAGACCGACGCCTCGCTCACCTGGTCACCTCCGCCAGCTCGGCCCAGTCGGCCAAGTTGACGGTCACGTCGGGTCCCAGGCCGGCCAGCAGCCGGGCTGCCTCGGCGCGGGCCGACTCACCGGGCGGGTGGTTGCCCTTGCGCTCGCATGGCCGGCCGGTGGTGAACGCTGAGAGCACGACCCGTTCCAGCTCGGCCCGGTGGCCGGGAGTCCGGACCAGGGTGCCGGCGCCGCCGGGGGCGAGCCGGTGGGCGGCCAGGAGCACCCCGGCCGGGGTGAAGATCTCCAGCGTGCTCGTTCCCAGCCGGCGCCGGCATTCCGTCTGAGTGCCGGCCAGGCCGGGCGGCACCGAGTAGGAGTTACCGCGGAACGCCACCGCCGCGTTCGCGCCGACCTGCCGCGACACGATGACGGTCACCGGATACGGCGCGGCGGGCAAGGCGAGCAGCGGCTCGGCGTCAGCCAGCGCCCCGACCGTTGACGCTATCCCGTCCGCCTTCCGCCTGCGGGCGTCAGCGGTGCCGGAGCAGAACACATCCAGCGAGGCCTGCGCCTGCGCCGGGGCAAGGGCGGTCATCGTCCGCCACCACCGGCCGCACACATAGCGGACCGAGGACTCCACCGAGCCCTTGCGGTTCCCCCGCCGCGGCGGGCACGGCTCCACCACGACGCCGTAGAACTTCGCGACCGGGGCGAAGCTGGGCTGCACGTCGCGGCTGCCCGGGACGATGACCGTGGCCAGCCGGTCGGTCCGCCAGACCCGGGGCGTGCCGCCATGCCGGCGCAGCACCGCGTCCATAGCCTCGATCAGGTGCGGCTGGTCCAGCGACTCCGCGAGCACGCCGCGGACCCGGCCCGAATGCGGCAGCGTGCCCAGCAGCACATACGCGGTGCCGCCCCACGGCGCCTTCCGCCGCTCGAACCAGTCCCACTGCATCTCCTCGCCCGCCGGATGCGCGATCTCGATCGTGTCCCGCCCGGACACCCCGGCGCACGGCTCGCAGTGCGGCCGCAGGCCCGCCAGCCGCAGCTGCCGGGCGAAGCTGACATACGACAGCCGGTAGCCCAGCGGCACCACCTCGTCGAACAGCGCCGTCGCCCAGATATGCGGGTCATCAGCAAACCTCGCCGCCAAGTACGCGGCGAACGGGGCCAGCGGATCGGGCGCTACGCGGGCCCGGACGCCGCGCCGGCGCTCACCCGCGCACATAGGCGCGGACGGTCTTACGGTCACGGTCCAGGTGGCGGGCGATCGCTGAGACCGACCACCCCCGGCTGGCCAGAGCCTGAACTTCCACATCTTCTCCCTGTGTGAGCATTGAGCCAGGGCTCCCTCAGACGACGGCCTAGACACCGTCAGGCTCGAAGGAGCCCCGCCCCTGTCAGCGGACGTCAATCACGACACGCCGAGCTCAGGGTGGGGAAAATCAGTGATCGAAGGTGGGGAGATTCCGCTGATCGCTGGCAGTGCTGGCTCCGCTTGATGGGTGACGCCGCCGACCGGCAGCATAGGGCCGTGTATCCGTCCATGCTGACGGCCAGGTCCCGTGCGATGTGGGAGTGCCTTGCCGGCTCGTCCGCCGGATTCGGGCCTGTCCTGCGGGTCGCCGTATCGCCAGACTCCGGGCTTTGCCCGCTGGGCTGGGTGGGCATCGTGGTCATCGTCGGTGCGGTCATCGCCAGCGCCCCCACCCCAGACATCGCGCACGCCGTGCAGCAGGCCATCGGGACATTGCCCTCCGCATCGCTGACCGACCCCACAGTGCTCAACACGCGGCTCGCGCTCCTGGACATACGTGGCCCCGCCAGCCTGGCGTACCTCGACCCGGCCGAGTTCCGCCCCTGCCGTTGGCCGTCCGCCGTCGAGCAGCTCCTCCCCCACGATGACGACCTAGGCCAGCTCATCGCGGCCTCCAGTGCCGAGGACGTCGCAGAGAGCGGCATCACCGAGATCACGTCCCCGGCCTTCGCCGTCCGCGAGCACGGAATGATCATCTCTGCCGCAGGCTACCGCGATTGGCCGAGCCAGGTCGCCCACCTATCGGTGCTGACCATCGCCACCGCTCGCAGTCGGGGCCTGGCTCGCACGGTCGCATCAGCCGCCACCACGCACGCGATCGCTGATGGCAAAATCCCCCAGTGGCGGGCCCGGCCGGGGACATCCCGGCGTGTCGCCCGTGCTCTTGGCTTTCGCGAGCTTGGGTCCCAGGTGAGCATCCGGATCGCCCCTCTCTGAGGCTAGACAGCCCCGCTCCTGAAGGACAGCTACCTCGATCCTGAGTTGGTGCTGCTGCCGCGCTGCCGGAGCTGGTGGTGCTGACGGGCCGCCTGCCTGGTTACGCGCCGACGGTCTGGGAACGGGCCAAGGCTGACGCCAACTGGTACGAGTTCGCCTGCGCCTACGTGGACATGAAGTGGAAGCACGCCTCCGCCAAGTACCGCAAGGACATCGCCCGGGCGCTGACCGCGGTCACTCCGGCGATGCTGGCCGAAGCGCGCGGACGGCCAGATGATGCCAGCATCCGCCGCACACTGGTGCGGTGGGGATTCAACACCAAGCAGCGCCCGGACCCGCCGGACGACGCGGCCCAGGTTCTCGACTGGGTGGCCCGCAATACCGCTCCGGTCTCTACGCTGGCCGGACCCGCGACCGCACGCCGGATGCTCGACTTGGCCACCAGCACCGTGGACGGCAGGAACGCGGCTGCGAGCACCGCCAGCAGGCACCGCATCATCCTGGCCAACGCCATGGACTACGCGGTCGAACGCGGTCTGCTGGAGACGAACCCGGTCCGGGTGCTCAAGTGGACAGCGCCCAAGGTATCCAGCCAGGTGGACCGGCGATCGGTCGTCAACCCGCGGCAGGCGCAGGCGCTGCTTGATGCAGTCCGCGCCCAGCAGCCCATCGGGCCACGGCTGGCCGCCTTCTTCGCGGTGACGTACTACGCCGGGCTGCGTCCCGAGGAAGCCATCAACCTCAGCACCGACAACATCATCATGCCGCCTCGGACATGGGACGCCGAACGCCAGCGGTGGCAGGACCCGCCCGAGGACGGCGACTGGGGCGAGTTGCATCTGCGCACCGCTACACCCGATGCCGGGCAGCGAATGGACCGGCGACGGCAGATCCCGGGAACACAGGTAGCTCAAGCACCGGGCCGAGGGTGACACCCGCGTCGTCGCGACCCACCCCGAACTGAGCAGGCTGCTCCGCGAACACCTCGCCAGCTTCGGCCCGGCCGCCGACGGCCGCCTCTTCGCCGGGGTCCGGGGCGGCGAGCCGCCCACCATCACCTACCGGCGCGCCCGGGCCAAAGCCCGCCAGCCGGCGCTCACCCCGGCCGAGCAGGCCTCTCCCCTCGCCCGACGGCCATACGACCTCCGCCATGCGTGCCTGTCCACCTGGCTCAAAGCGGCGTCTATCCCAGATAAGTGGCGGAGTGGGCCGGGCACAGCGTGGACGTGCTGCTGCGGATCTACGCGAAGTGCGTCGTGGGCCAGGACGAGCTCGCCAAGCGCCGGATCAGCGAAGCGCTGCGCCAGGACTGATATCGCCAGCTGCGAGCCGATCCCGGCGCGTTGCAGCAGGCGGGGTGTCAGGCCGCGACCGTGACGGCCAGCAGCTGGGGCGCCCCAACCTCGTCGGGAACCGGCTGGCCATCGGCCCGTAGGCCTGCGATGTGGACCTCGATGGCCTCGACCGCTCGCTCCCGGCATTCCTCGATCGTGCTGCCACGGGTGAAGCAGCCAGGCAGGGCCGGGACTGTCACGAAGTAGCCGCCGCCATCCTCGGGTTCCACGACGATCGTGTACGTGCGCATCGGATTCATCCTGTCACAACACCGCCCGTAGTTCCTCCACGGTGACGCCCGCCTGGCTCAAGATCGAGCGGAGCAGGCCGGGCCCGATCGTCTCCCCCGCATGCAGCGGCACAGTCACCCGGCCGCCGCGACTGGGGTGCTTCAGCTGAGCGTGCGACCCTTTCTGGACGACGACCACCCAGCCTTGCTTGCCGAGCGCTCGCACCAGTTCCCGGCCGGTGATCCGGGGCAGTGGCGGCATGGAGCCAACCGTAGGCGGACCCTGTGACAGCCGCGCTAGCGATCTTGGACTTGGGCACGTATTGGGCACAGATAGCCGCAGATGACAGCCTCGGGCCGCATACGGCTGCACATCGGCCCAGTGCAGAAGATCAACTAGTGCAGCGATTTCCGCAGGCCAAAGGGCATATTCTGCGGTTCTGGACAGTGGGGCGGGTGGGGCTCGAACCCACGACCGGCGGATTATGAGTCCGCTGCTCTGACCGGCTGAGCTACCGCCCCGCGCGTGCGCTGCCGCGCGTGCACCCTACCGCAGCCACACCGCGCGACGAGCAGCCTGCCTCGCTACCGCATGCTCATCTGCATGGTCATCGCGTGCTCGACCAGTGCGATGAGCGTCGCCTTCGTGGACGCCCTGCCGCGGGCATCGCACTCGACGATCGGCACGTTCGGGCTGACCGACAGGGCCTCCTGGACGTCCTGCATGCCGTGCGGGAACTCGCCGTGGAATCCGTTGATCGCCACGATGAAAGGCAATCCGGCCGTCTCGAAGTAGTCGACCGCCGGGAAGGAGTCGGCAAGCCTCCTGGTGTCGACCAGCACCACCGCCCCGATGGCGCCCTGGATGAGGTCGTCCCACATGAACCAGAACCGGTGCTGGCCGGGCGTGCCGAACAGGTACAGGATGAGCCCGGCATCCAGGGTCACCCGGCCAAAGTCCATGGCGACGGTGGTGGTTGTCTTGTCCGGTACGTGCGACAGGTCATCGACCCCGGCGCTAGCGGAGGTCATGACCGCCTCGGTGGTCAGCGGCGTGATCTCCGAGACCGACCCGACGAAAGTGGTCTTGCCCACGCCGAAGCCGCCCGCGACCACGATCTTGACCGAAGTCATCGCGGTCTCGCCCGGGTTGCTCCGGTCGGGCCTAGAGCTTGCGAAGTCCACTTAGCACCCTTTCGAGCAGGTTGAGGTCCGGGCGGCCCTGAGCGTGATCAAGCTGGTGAACCCGGACCAGTCCCTCCACCGCCATGTCGGCGATGAGGACACGGGCCACACCCAGAGGCATCCTGAGCACTGCGGATATCTCCGCCACGGAGCGCCAGTCCCGACAGAAACCCAGGATCGCCTGACACTCAGGACTGAGGACCGACAGGTCGCGCGCCTCGTAATGGGATGCGGCGACCATCGCCTCGATCTGCAGCTGATACCGGGGCTTCGTACGCCCCCCGGTAACCGCGTACGGCCGGACCAGGGAGCTACCGGAGCTCTCGCTGCTGGCCGTGCGGATTCCATTCGGGGATCCA
Source organism: uncultured Actinomycetes bacterium (assembly GCA_963741615.1). GTDB lineage: Bacteria > Actinomycetota > Actinomycetes > Streptosporangiales > Streptosporangiaceae > UBA9676. Next base: position 65,780 of record CAVUIU010000026.1, on the reverse strand, counting down.
CGTTTCCCGCCGGGCTCCGCCCACTCACCCGGGCCGGGGCCGGCCACAAGTCTCTCCAGTCACTACCTGCCACCCTCCGACCTAAGCACGCCGCGCATATCCGGGGTGAGTGCACGCCCCACCCGCTCCACGAGCAGCGCCATCTCATAGGCCACCAAGCCCATGTCGCAATCAGCGGCTGCGAGCACCGCCAGGCTCGATCCATCGCTGATCGCCATCACGAGCAGCAGACCGCGCTCCATCTCCACGACCGTCTGGCTCACCGGGCCGCCCTCGAAGACGCGCGCAGCACCTTGCGTCAAGCTGGTCAGGCCCGAGGTGACCGCCGCGAGCTGGTCGACGCGGTCCGGCGGGAAGCCGTTGGAGAAGGCCATAGGAAGACCATCAGCCGAAACAACAATTGCGTGCGCGACGGATGCGACACGCTCGACGAAGTTCGTGATCAGCCAGTTCAGGTCCTGGACTGGACGGGCTATCGGGCTCACCTAGTCCCCCTCTCTCCGTGCCTCAGCGTGACTACCTTCGTCACGACACGAAGACTGCCTTCCGGAGCTTTAAGTAGCACTGTTGTCCTCATCGCTGGGCTCGTCGCCGTCGCTTGCGGCTGCCCGTCCTTCCCTCATACCACGCTGGAAACTTGCCAGCCGGTCTCTTGCGTGCGCAGCCGAACGGGCGGGCGTCGGCGCCGCCGACGTGGTCGCTTCCGCGCCCACGGTGCCAGGGACGAGGTTCGCCCGCGGCACCCTCTTGGGCAGCCCGGACAGCGTAACGCCACCGGAGGTGGGCGCGTGCGCCGCCTCCGCCGCCCGCCATCCTTCGTCGGCGGGAGAGGTCCAGCTGCCGCTGGTCACGACGTTGTTCACCTGCCCAGCGCGGGCAGTACTCGACTTGCCGCGCCGGAACCAGTCCGATTCCACCGACTCGAAGATGGGGAGCCGGTGCTCCTCCCCGCTGCTGGCCGCGGGCGGGATGATGACCTCACGCGGCGGCTGGCTCGACTTGGTGCGGAAGGGCAGCTCGTTACCTTCCGAGCCGGTGGGGAACCGCCGCTCGCCACGGGTCGGGGCACCGTACACGGGCAGCGGGCCGGTCGACGTGATCGGCGGTATCGAGCTGGGCCCCAGCGATGACACGCTGCCGTTGTCGAACGCCGGTGTGGCTCCCGTGCCGGGCGCCTGGACGGCGCCGGCGCCCCGGGCGGTACCGGTGTCCTGGGCGGCGCCGGTGTCCTGGGACGGCGCCGCGGCCGTGTCGTAGTCATCCGGCAGGCTGCCTACGTCACGTCCCAGCAGGCTGCTCGGGTCCTGACCGGTCAGGCTGCCCGTGTCATATTCCTGCAGGCTGCCCACGTCATGACCGCCGGGCAGGCCCACCGCCGGTCCCGCCTGGGTGGGTGCGTCCAGATCGGAGCTGAGCGCCGAGAACGCCGCAGTATCACCGAGGTCGGGGCGCAGGGGCGCGAAGCGCGGGGTGCGGGCCGCGCTCAGGGCGCTCGCCGCGGCGGAGCGGCCTTCGGACTCGGCGTCCAGCGGCCAGGCCGGGGTCCCGTACCCGGCCGCCGTGCCGGCGGCGGCCGCCGCTGCCGTGGTACCGGGCGACGACACATCGAAGTGGCGCATGCCCGAGGGGCCACCCGCTGAGTCGTGCGAGATCACCTCGTCAGGCAGCCACACCAGCGCGGTCAGCCCGCCGGCCGAGGCGGGGCGCAGCCGTACCCGGATGCCGTGCCGGGCGGCCAGGCGGGCGACCACGAACAGTCCCATCCGCCGGGAGACCGCGACGTCCACCACCGGCGGGTTGTCCAGCCGCCAGTTGGCGTGGGCCATTTCCTCGGCCCCCATGCCCACGCCCTGGTCGGTGATGTCGAGCAGGACCCCGCCGCTGTTGAGCAGATGGCCGGACACCTTGACCGGGGTGTCGGCGGCGGAGAAGGAAGAGGCGTTCTCCGCCAGCTCGGCGATCAGGTGCACCACGTCGTTGACTGCCTGCCCGCGGACCGAGATACCAGGCTGAACGTTGAGCGTCACCCGCTCGTACTGCTCGATCTCGGACACCGCGGCCCGGAGCACGTCCACCAGCGGCACCGACTGCGTCCACCGGCGGGACACCTCGTGCCCGGCCAGAACCAGCAGGTTCTCGGAGTTGCGGCGCATCCGGGTGGCGAGGTGGTCCATCTGGAACAGGTTCGCGAGCCGCTCAGCGTCCTGCTCGCCCTGCTCCAGGTCGTCGATCAGGCGGATCTGGCGTTCCACCAGCGACTGGCTCCGGCGGGAGAGGTTCACGAACATGGCGTTGACGTTGCCACGCAGGGCCGCCTCATTGGAGGCCAGCCGCAGGGCTTCCCGGTGGACCTGGTCGAACGCCCGCGCGACTTCACCGATCTCGTCGGAGGAATCCACGTCGATGGGCTCGACCTCCATCGGGGCGGCGGCACCCTCGGACTCGCTCATCCGCCGGACGGTCTCGGGCAGCCGCACCCCGGCCACCTCCAGCGCACCCGCCCGCAGGCGCCGCAGCGGGCGCACCATCGACCGGGCGACCACGACGGTGAACAGCAGCGCAAGGCCGAGGACCGCCAGCACCGCCAGCGCGACGGCAAGAGCGTAGATCACCGCTTCGTTACGAAGCGTGACTGTCCGGGCGATGATGTTGTTGTCCAGGCGCCGCTCCACCGACCCCATCTGGTAGTTGATCTCGTTCGTCATGGCGCCATACCAGTCGTCTGGCGTCGTCGTGTCGTGCGCCAGCGACGTGCCACCGGACAGCGCCGCCTGCTCATCGGCGGACGCGGCGGTGTCGAACGACCCGGCCACGCTGTTCTGGAAGAGCTGGCGCTGGGCGTTGGTGGCCGACAGGTTGAACGATGCGAGGTTGGCCGCCTGGTCCGACTGCGCATTCTGCAGCGCGATCCTGGAGGCGGGATCCAGCGACCGCTGGATCAGCGCCGCCGTCAGGATGGCCCGCTGCTGGGAAGCGTCCTCCTTCATCCGCGACACCAGGCCGAGCACGCGCACGGTCTGCGACAAGGTCGGGTCGCTGACCCCCTGTGCGGTGTTCTGCTCGAGCACCAGCAGGTCGCTGATGACGTTGGAGTACTTCTGAGCCACCACGAGGGCGGGGAGCTTGGTCTGGGTGGCCGCCAGCCGGAGGTTGGGAAGGTTCTGCAGGTCGGAAAGGGCGGCCGCCGCCTCCTGCCGGACCAGCGGTGAGAACGACCCGCCGACCTGGCCCAGGTCCGCTTCCACCACGGACGCGGCGGTTTCGGTGTCGTTGCGCTGCTGGGTCACCACCTGCAGGCCCGCGGCGCTTGCCTTCCCGCCACCCCGGCCGCCGTGGCTTCCCTGCGCGATGAAGTAAACGGTCTGGTCGCGCTCGTCCTGGAGCCGCTGGACCAGGTTGGCGGTATCGGCGCTGAGATTCGCCAGATGCAGTGTCCGCTGGTAGGCGAGAGCACTCTGGACCGAGGACGTGATGCGGATGCCGCCGAGCGCGACGGCGGTCAGGGTGGGGATGGTGATGAGCAGGAGGAGGCGGGAGCGGACACGCCAGTTCTTCAGCCCATGGCCCCTGGGCTGCGTACCCGTCGGCCCGGCAAAGTGGGGTGGCACCCCACCGGCGTCCGGGTCGCCGCCCCGCCCGTTCTGCCCGTTCGTCTGCCCGTTCGCAGGCATCGGCTCCGCCGCAACGTGGCCGAACGCAGAGCCGGCGGGCGCCTGCTCGTCCTCAGCCTCGGGGCCGCCGGCAGGGAACTTCTTGCTACGGGAGCGCACTGTGTCTGGACCTCTCACCTGGTGCCGTAACCCAGCCCGCAGGCGTGCGGGTGTTGCGGCGGAACCGACATGGCACACCCCTTCCGCGGGTGACGATTGTGCGGGGATCTTCGCACAGCGCGACTAGGGGCTAACCCTAACCGCTAACCGGCTAACGGGCAGCAATTCTCACATGAGCTGTTAAAAGCTGATGTAACGGACGTTTGCCTGCCGACCACCGGTAGTAGGGTACTCTCTGCCGCTAGGTCATGTTCCGAACTGTCCGTAACCGTCCTGTTTCTTGCGTCAAAGGAGATCCATGAGGCTCGTCCCGAACGGCGGCCGGCCCGCGGACCACGGGAGGGCCAGTCGCCCGGTACGCGCCCTCGCCAGCGCGGCAGCCGTGCTAGCGGGCTTGATCGTGGTGGCGGGGTGCCGGGTTCCCGGCATGTCCTCGTCGGCCGCACCCGCCACGACGGGCACGATCACGGTGGGGGCTGCCCCGGGCATTGGCGACGCCCCGCTGTACATCGCCTCCCAGCAGAACATGTTCCGGAACGCGGGCGTCACGGTCCACATCATCAACTACAGCTCGGACCAGGCTGAGCTGAAGGACCTGCAGTCCGGGAAGCTGGACGTCGCGTTCGGCGACTACGCCGACTTCTTCTACGCACAGGCGCAGGCCGCGACGCAGAAGAAGATCAAGAACCCGCTGAAGCTGATGGTCGTGGCGGACGGCTATGACGCGGCGGCGAACACGATGGAAGTGCTCGCCCTGCCGCAGTCGCACATCGTGACGGCGAAGAACCTGGAGCACAAGTCGATCGGGACGGACCCGGCCGAGCTGATGCCCGCACCCGGGTCACCGGGCATCTCGCATGGCACGCCGTACAGCCTGGACACGGTGGCCACCCAGTCGGTGCTCCACAACGACAACGTCACCCTGTCCAGCATCAACTGGCAGCCGCTGCCGTCGCAGATGCTGATCTCGGATCTGGCGAAGGGCCAGGTCGACGCGATCCTGGCTACCGAGCCCACGATCTTCGAGGCGGAATCGCAGCTGGGCGCCGTCCCGGTGCTCGATTCCTGCACCGGCGCGACCGCCAACCTCCCCCTCGAGGGCTACTTCACCACGCACTCACTCGCCACCAAGGACCACGCCGCGCTGCTGGCTTTCCGCAGCGCGCTGGAAAAGGCCCAGGCCGCAGCCAGCCAGGCGGCGCCCGTCCGGAAGACCCTGCAGGGATCGGTCGGGCTCTCCATGCAGAACGCCTCGCTGGTCACCATCGGCCAGTACCCCACCACGGTCAGCGCGAGCGACCTGCAGCGAGTGGTCGGCCTGATGTTCACGTTCAGCGCGATTCCCACACCGCTCTCGGTGCAGAGCATGATCTTCCACTAAGAGGATCCTCCGCCACCTGGCTGCGGGGCGGCACGTCAGCCGATGTCCGCCAGGCCAAGATCGCGGGCGATGATCATCCGTTGTACCTCCGAGGTGCCCTCGCCGATCTCCAGCACCTTGGCGTCCCGGTAGAAGCGGGCGACCGGGTACTCGTTCACGTAGCCGTGCCCGCCGAAGATCTGGGTGGCGGCACGCGCGTTGTCCATGGCCGCGTTCGAGGCGGTCAGCTTGGCGATGGCCGCCTGCTTCTTGGCGGGCTCGCCGGCGGCCAGCCTGGCCGCGGCGTCGTACCACGCCAGCCGGGCGCAGTGAGCCCTTGCCTCCATGTCCGCCAGCATGAACTGGATTCCCTGGTAGTAGCCGAGCCGGTGACCGAATGCCTGGCGCTGCGCGACCTGGCGCTGGCATTCCGACACGCAACCCGCCGCCAGGCCGGTCGCCAGGGCGGCGATCGCCACCCTGCCCTCGTCCAGGATCTGCAGGAACTGGGCGTAGCCCTGGCCACGCCGCTCCCCGAGCAGGTGATCCGCGGGGACCCGGCAGGACGCGAAGGCCAGTTCCCTGGTGTCGGAGGCACACCAGCCCACCTTGGAGTACTCGCGTCCCACGGTGAAACCGGGCGTGCCGGCCGGGACGATGATGGCGGAGATCTCCGCCCTCTCCCCGGTCCCGCCCTCGCCCCCGCCGCCTGACCGGCCCCCGGTGATGGCGAGCACGGTCACCAGTGAGGTGATGGCCGTGCCGGCGTTGGTGATGAAGGACTTCGACCCGTCGATGACCCATTCGCCGCCGTCGAGCCGTGCCGTCGTGCGCATGCCGCCAGGAATATCCGACCCGCCGCCGGGCTCGGTCAGCCCGAATGCGCCCAGCCGTTCCCCCGAGCACAGGTCGGGCAGCCACCGGCACCGCTGTTCCTCGGTCCCGAAGCGGTAGATCGGCGTGGCGCCCAGCGCCACCGCCGCCTCCAGGGTGATCGCCACCGAGGAGTCCACCCGGGCAAGTTCCTCCACCGCGAGACAGAGCGCGAAAAGGTCGCCCCCCATGCCGCCGTACTCCTCCGGGAATGGCAGGCCGAACAACCCGAGCTTGGCCATCCGGGCCACGACGTCATAGGGGAACTCACCCCGCTCGTAGTAGCCGCCGATCACCGGTGCCACAACATCATGGGCGAACCCGGCGACAGTCGCCCGGAGTTCCTCGTGGTCTTCCCCAAGCCGGTAGCTGATCATGGTTGCCCCCTCCCTGGCAGAGCGTGACCCAAGGGTCCCTGCCCCAGTCCAGCATGCCCTAGTCTCAGAGGGACAGATCTCAGCCGCTCTGCCGCCGTCCGGAGGACGTCATGGCGACCCTCACCTGCCCCGCATGCACCGCCGCGGTCCAGCAGGACGACCTCATCTGCTTCACGTGCGGAGCGAACCTGCCCAGGCAGGAGCAGCCGGACGAGCCGACCACCCCGCCGACGGTGATGCAGGAATACCTGCGCCGCGACGACGCCACCGCCTCGTCCCTGGCCCCGGCCGCCTGCCCGCACTGCGGAGCCGCCATTCCCGACCGGTCGATGATGGCCTGCCCGGCCTGCAGCCGGCGACTGCCCCGGTCTTCGGGCCCGATCTCGCCGGTGGTGCTGCGGCTGTCGTTCCCGGCCGGGAACGTGGACGTGCCCGCGGGAACCTCGCTCGTGCTCGGCCGCGACCCCGGGGAGTCACTCGTCGCTGCGGCCTTCCTGGAGTACGAGAACGTCTCGCGGCGCCACGCCACGGTCGCTGTCAGCGACGCCGGGGAAGCCACCATCCGGGACGAGGAATCCACCAACGGCACGTTCATCAACGGTGACCGCGTGCTGCCCGGCACCGAGGCGCGCCTGCGTGATGGGGACCAGGTCAGGCTGGCGGCCGACGTCAGCGCCGACGTCTCTCTGCCCCACCAGGGGCTGGACCCGGCCTCGTTCAGCCGGAACGGTCACGAGGATCGCCGCTGAACCACGGCCGGGGCGGCTCACCGGAGAACCACGGCCGGTAGGGCACGGGCTGCCCGGGGGTCTCCGGTCCGCCTTGTGCCCCCCCGCCCGCCGCGCCCCTGCCACCGGGCCGCGGGCCGGGCCCCGCTGACCCGGGCACCCCGGGCCGGTCACCTGCGCCGTCCACTTCCCCGGCCCCGTCCACTTCCCCGCGTCCGTCGCGCTCCCCGGCCCCATCGGCGTCCCCCGCCCCGTCGGCATCCCATGCCCCGTCGGGCTCTCCGGTCCCGTCAGCGTCCCCTGCCCCGTCGGGCTCCCCGGCCCCGTCGGCGGCCCATGCCCCGTCGGGCTCCTCAGGCCGGTCCCCGTACCCGGCGGACGAAGGATGACCGGGCGGTAACCGGGCCAGCCGCTCCCGCAGACCGTCGAGCGCAGCCCGGCGCGCGGCGCGGGTGGGTTCGGGGGGCTGGGGCCGGTCGGCGTCCATGAGCCGATTGTGCCCTCCCCCGCCCGCGCGGACGGCCATTTCACCCGGCCGGGACCCGGGAAGATCGGCAGGATATGCCCTGGTGTGACCCAGGTCCTCCGTGAGACCATCCGGGCAGCGACCGGCTGCGACCCGGGAGGGCGTCGATGGCGACGGAAACCGAAACCACCAACACCACGGCAGGCCTGCGGCGGAACGCCATCGGCCTGCGCGAAGTGACGTTCCAGAGCATCACCGACATGGCCCCGGGCGCGGCCATCGCCGCCTCGATCCCGGCCGGCGTCGCCTTCGCCGGCGGCTCGCTGCCGCTCGCGGTTGTCTTCGCCCTCGTCGCGTGCCTGTTCTGCGCGGTGAGCATCGGCCTGCTGGCACGTGAGATGCCGTCCGCGGGATCGCTGGCCACCTACGCCGCCCGAGGCCTGCACCCCTCCATCGGGTTCCTGGTGGCCTGGGGATACGTGCTGGTCGGGTTCCTGATCCCGCCGCTTGTGCTGCTCCAGCTCGGCTTCACCACCGCCGCCACCCTGAACGCGGAGTTCCACGGATACCCGGCGAGCCTGTGGTGGCCGTGGGCGCTGCTCGGCGCGGTGATCGTGCTCGCGGCCGGCTTCTACGGCATCCGGACGTCGGCGAGGCTGGGCACCGCGCTCGGCGTGTTCGAGATCGGGGTGTTCGTCGTGCTCGCGGTCTTCCTGATCGTGCACGCGGGCAGCAACAACACGCTGAGCGTGTTCACCACGAAGTACACGCCGCCCGGCTTCCGTGGCCTCACCGGTGTGATCGCCGGTTCGGTGTACACGATTCTGGCGTTCGGCGGGTTCGAGGGCGCCGCGCCGCTGGCCGAGGAGGCCAAGAACCCGCGCCGGATCATCCCGCGTGCCATCCTGCTGGCCACCCTGGGCATCGGGCTGCTGTACGTGTTCACCACCTACGCCGTGGACGTCGCCTACGGGCCCGCGCAGTTCCACAACTTCACCACCGGCACCGGGGCCGCGTCCTGGGAGGGCATGGCCCGCTCGCTGTACGGCGCGTTCTGGTTCTTCGTGTTCCTCGCCATCGTCAACTCCACCATCGCCAACGCGAACGCCGGCGTGAACGTCTCCACCAGGACCGCCTACGCGATGGGCCGGATCGGCGCCTTCCCGCGCTTCCTGGCGCAGGTGCACCCCAAGCACCGATCGCCGGTCCCGGCCATCCTGACCGCGTTCGTGATCACCGTCGCGGTGACCCTGGGGCTCGGCCTCCACTACACCCCGACCGTGGCCTTCGTCATGGTCGCCACCGCCCTGGTCATCGTGCTGGCCGCGATCTACATCCTGATGAACGCCGCCTGCATCGGCTTCTTCGCCCGCCGCGGCAGCGGCTTCAACCCGCTGCTGCACCTGATCATCCCGGTACTCGGCATCCTCACTTTCATCCCCGCCTGGCTCACCTCCGCGGGCATCGACGTATTCTCGTTCATCACCCCGCTGCCGGCCCCGTACTCCTACATGGGCCCCGGCGTGGCCGGATTCATGATCATCGGCGTGATCTACCTGGTCTACCTGTACCGGCGCCACCCGAACCGGGTCGTCGAGGTCGGGCTGGTGCATCTCGACCCGCTCGAGGAGTACGAGGCCACGGGTGACTGACCCGCAGGTCGTCACCCTCCGCCCCGGGCCCGGCGAGTACGCCTGGACGTTCGGCGGCGCGGCGCCAGCGGCCCGCGTCACGCCGCCCGCGATCCTGGAGGTATTCACCGAGGACTGCTTCGCTGGCCGGGTGCGCGGGGAGAACGACCTGGTCTCGCAGGTGTGCGAGTTCCCCTACCTCAACCCGCAGACCGGCCCGTTCTACATCGAGGGGGCGCAGCCGGGCGACACCCTGGCCGTCCACTTCATCTCGATCGAGCCCGCCAGGGACTGGGGCGCGTCCACCACCGTGCCGCTGTTCGGCGCGCTGTCGGCCACCCACGCCACGGCCCTGCTGCACGAGCCGCTGCCGGAACTGGTCTGGATGTGGCACTTCGACCGGGCGGGGGGCACGTGCCGTTTCACCGCTCGGCGCGGCGACTACACGGTGGACCTGCCGTTGAACCCCATGCACGGCACGGTCGGGGTCGCGCCCGCCAACCTGGAGGTGCGCAGCGCCCTGGTCCCGGACGCGTTCGGCGGCAACATGGACACCCCCGAGATGCGGGCAGGGGTCACCTGCTATCTGGGGGTCAACGTGGAAGGCGCGCTGTTCTCGCTCGGCGACGGCCACGCCCGCCAGGGTGAGGGCGAGACCTGCGGGGTGGCGGTGGAGTGCGCCATGAACACCGTGCTGGCGATCGACCTGATCAAGGGCAGGCCGTGCGCCTGGCCGCGGCTGGAGTCGGCCACCCACATCATGTCGGCGGGTTCCGCCCGCCCGCTGGAGGACGCGTTCCGGATCGCGCAGCTCGACCTGGTGCAGTGGCTCGGCTCGGACTACGGGCTTGACCCGCTCGACGGCTATCAGCTGCTTACCCAGGCGGTGGAGTCCCCGCTGGCCAACGTCTGCGACCCGAACTACACCAGCGTGGCCAAAATGCCCAAGCGGTACCTGCCGCGGACGGCCGCGATGGATGACGCGCACGCCCGGCTCGCCGACCTGGCCACGGCCTACCGGGGCAGTTGAGCGGCCGCTAGCCCGCCCGCTCACTGTCCAGGCCGGACATCGCATTCTCGTCGTAGCGGTCCCCCGCGACCGCGCCGGCCGGCACCGCCGCTTCGATCGCGGCAAGCTCGCCGGCGGTGAGGCTCAGCTCAAGGGCCCCGAGCGCCTCGGCAAGCCGGCTGCGCCGTTTGGTGCCGATGAGCGGGATGATGTCGCTGCCGCGCGCGAGGACCCAGGCGATCGCCAGTTGCGCGGCGGTCGCCCCCCGCTTCGCGGCGATCCGCTCCAGCGCCGTGACCAGGCCCACGTTCCTGGCCAGGTTCTCCGCCCGGAAGCGGGGAAACCGGGTGCGCGGGTCGGCCGGGCCCGCCAGCCGCGCGGTCGCCGGGCTGAGCAGCCCGCGGGAGAGCACCCCATAGGCCGTGACCGCGATCCCCCGCTCCCGGACGAACGGCAGCAAGCCGCCCTCGATGCCCCGGCTCATGAGCGAGTACTCGATCTGGAGGGCGGCGATCGTGTGGACCGCCTGCGCCCGGCGGATGGTGCCGGCCCCCATCTCGGACAGCCCGGCATAACGGACGTACCCCGCGGACACCATCTCCGCGATCGCGCCGACAGTGTCCTCGATGGGCACATCCCGGTCCAGCCGGGCGGGCTGGTAGAGGTCCACGTAGTCGGTGCCGAGCCGGCGCAGCGAGTACGCGAGCGAGGTCTTCACGGCGGCGGGGCTCGTGTCGTTGCCGAGCCACTGGCCGGCCGGGTCCCGGCGCGCCCCGAACTTGACCTGGATGAACACGCTGTCCCTGGGGACCCCCCGCAGGGCGCTGGCCAGGAGCATCTCGTTATGCCCCATGCCGTAGAAGTCACCGGTGTCCAGCAGTGTGATCCCGGCGTCAATGGCGGCGTGGATGGTGGCGGTGCTCTCGGCGTCGTCGGCGGGCCCGTAGATCCCGGACATCCCCATCAGACCCAGGCCCACCCGGGAGACCACCGGGCCGCCACGGCCGAGCGTCGTCGTTTCCATCGTGCTCCTGCTGAGGCGGGCTCCCCGGCGGACCGGCTTCCTGCTAACGGCTTACAAGATTACAGACTCAGCAGGAGGCCGGCGACCTCGTCAGGACCCGTCGTGGATCCAGCAGTCGGTGATGGGGGTGGCGCCGGCGGCGTTCGCGTCGTGCGGCAGCCCGTAGGAGTCCTCCAGGGTGCGCAGGACGCTGTAGTGGTTGATGTGCTCGCTGTAGTTCCCGGGCTTCACGTCGTCGCCGATGAAGATCGTCGGGATCTGGTTGCCGTGGCTGGTGTCGTCCTCGTCGAAGGTCACGATCAGCAGGCTGTCGTTGGCGAGCGCCCAGTTGGCATAGGCCTTCATGTGCGCGCTCAGCCAGGAGTCACCGGTGGCCACCGAGCAGTTGTGCATGTCGTTGCACATGTCTGGGATGACGTAGGAGACGTCGGGCAGCGCGTTGAAGTTGCCGCCGCTGCTCTGCGGGAAGCCGGTGAAGTTATGGGTCACCGAGGCCGGCACGTTCGTGAAGTTGACCCACGGGACGTGCTTGCGGGCGTAGTTCCCGCTGGAGCACACGGTCGGCCCGGAAGACGGAAGCGCGTCCACGTAGCCGCCGAACGTCTTGCCCGCCGCGATGAGATCGGCGGCCATATTCGGTTTGCTGAAGGTCTGCGGGCAGGCGTCACTGGTGACCCCTTGCGTGCTGCCAGAGAACAAGGCCAGGTAGTTCGGCTGGCTGGGATGGGTTTCCGCGTAGGACTGGGTGAAGTTCGCCCCCTGCTTCGACAGCGCCGTGAAGTACGGGGCAGAAGGGGACCCGATCACCTGGCCGTAGTAGCGGTTCTCGAAGATGACCACCACGACGTGCTTGAACACCGGTATCGCGCCAGGGGGCCCCGAAACGGACGGGGACGAGGACGGCGAGGTGGACACCGAGGTGGATGGTGAGGGTGAGGCGCTGGCGTAGGTCCAGCTGTCCGTGATCGGGGCCGCGCTGGCGGCGGCGCCGTCGTGCGGCAGGCCGTAGGCGTCCTCCAGGGTGCGCAGCAAGCTGTAGTGGTTGATGGCTTCGCTGTAGTTGCCGGGCTTCACCTGGGCACCGTAGAAGATGGTCGGGATGTGATTGCCGTGGCTGCCGTCGTCTTCTGCGAACGTCACCACCAGCAGGCTGTTGTTGTCCACGGCCCAGTTCGCGTACGCGCCCAGCCGGTTCTGCAGCCATGCGTTGCCGGTCGTGATCGGGCAGGTGCCCATGTCGTGGCAGATGTTGGGGGTCACGAAGGACACCGTGGGCAGGCTGGCGTAGCTGGAGGTACCCGGGAACGCGGTGAACGGCTGCGTCGCGGAGGGGGGCACGTTGCTGAAGCTTGCCCAGGGGACGTGGGCGGTGGTGTAGTCCCCGCTGGTGCATACCGAGGGTCCCGCCGCCGGCAGGTCCTCGGCGTACCCGGTGAAGCTCAGGCCAGCCGCCGTGAGATCGCTGGCCAGGTTCGGCGTGCTGAACGAATGCGGGCACCGGGGGACACCGCTGGGCGGCGGGATACACGGAGCCGCGACCGCTGAGCCATGCCGCGCGCAGTTCGTGCTGACCGGATGCGGTGGCCCGGTGGAACACGCGCTGGCGATCAGGGCGGCTGTCGCCAGCATCACCGTGATGACCGTCGCATACCGGAATCTGCGCATCGTGCCCCCCGCTATCCTGCGTATGGGGGGCTAACACGTTAAGTTATCACTTGTAACTCAACGTATCAACCGGGATCAGCGCCGCACGGTGGGCTACTTCCAGACACGGCAGATCATGTTCGCCGATGACGGCGATTCGCACGGAGGAGGCAATGGCCGGAGCTGGGGCGGAGGGGTGCACCGCGGGCGCGCATGACCCGCACCGCGACAGGGGTCAGGCGAGGCGGGAACCGGCTTTGTTCCTGCCCCGCCCGATCAGGCGGCGCACTCGCGGCAGATCGGCTGGCCGTTCCGGTCCTCAGCCAGCTGGCTGCGATGGTGCACAAGGAAGCATCGCGAGCAGGTGAACTCATCAGCCTGCCGCGGTATCACCCGGAACGACAGCTCCTCGTTGGAGAGGTCGGCGCCGGGCAGCTCCAGCGACTCCGCGACGTCATCGGGGTCGATGTCAATCGTGCTTGAGGACTTGTCCATCCGCCGGGCCTGCAGCTCTTGCAGGCTGTCCTCGGTCAGTTCCTCGTCTGTCTTGCGCGGGCTGTCATAGTCAGTTGCCATCTGGGTCCTGCACCCCCTCCATCTTCATGCGCCTCCGTGTAACGCTCAAGGCCCCGTCGTTGTGCCCGAATCCGGCGGGGAATTCTGTCACGTCCGGCCCCCAGGCACACGTAAGGGGTGACAACGCCGTGTCGTGTCGGTGGCGAGCACCCGGTGATCATAGACACGCAGCGTCGCCGCCGGTTCACCCGTACACCAAGTTCCCTCGATGGCCGCCGTTAACCAGCCAAGAGTGCGTATGGTACGAACGTCACAATCCGCCAGACCCGAACCAAGACCTGCACCACGGATATTCCCAGAACCACCGGCTCCGCACGATCTCATCCTGGGCCACCAGCCCGGCACCACCGGGAACCTCCGGACCACCAGCCCCGTACGACCGGAAGACCGAGCATGCCCCACGTCCTGCCGCTGCAGGCCGACGATCCCCGGCCGGTGGGCCGCTACCGGCTCACCGGCCGGCTGGCCGGCCGGGACGCGGCGGGCGGCAGCACGCACCGGGTGTTCATGGCCAGGATGGTCGACGGCGGCATGGTGATCGTCACCCTCCTGGGCAACCAGCGGGCGGCGGGGCCTGCGGCCAGGGACAGGTTCACCGCGGAGGCACGGGTGGCCCGCAGGGTTGCCCCGTTCTGCGCTGCCCGGATCCTGGACGCCGGCATCGAGGGCGGCGACCCGTACCTCGTGACCGAGTACGTACCCGGGCCCACCGTTGCCGAGGCAGCCGGGCACGACGGGCCGCTGCCGGACCTTACCGTGGAGGCGCTGGCGATCGGTACCGCAACCGGGCTGACGGCGATCCACCAGACCGGGCTTGTCCATGGGGAATTCGGCCCCGACCGGGTGGTGCTCGGCCCGGACGGGCCGCGGGTGACCCACTTCGGCATCACCCCGCCCTATGGCGCGGCGACGCCCGCCGCGGACCTGCTGGCCTGGGCGCAAACCGTCATGTTCGCCGCCGTGGGGCGGCCGCCGGTCGGGCCGCAGGATCTGGCGGCGGTCCCGCGGGGGATACGCCCGGTCGTCGCCGCCTGCCTGTCACCAGACGCGGCCGGGCGCCCCGCCGCCCGGGCCGTGCTGGCCCGGCTCCTGCGCCGGCCCGACTCCTCCAACCTGCTCGCCGAGGGGGCCAGGCAGGCCAGGGCCGCCGCCCGGGCGCCGGAAACCACCCCCGCCCCGCGGCACCCGGAACCCGCGCCGCGCCGGTCCCGCCCCGGCGTGATCGGCTGGGCCGCGGCCTGTGCCGTGTGCGTGCTCGCGATCGCCGTGGGGGCCGTCTACATCACGCGCCAGCAGCCGGGCGCCCGCACGGCGGCCAGCCCGGGGACGCTGCCCCGGCCCCTGCCGTCGGCCAGCACTCCCGCCGCACTGACCGGCAACTGGTCGGGCCCGGTCCACCAGACCAGCCCGGTGCTCACGGTGAGCGTGCGGATCTCGCTCCCGGTGGGCGTGGCCACCGGCACGATCGCCTACCCGTCGCTGGGCTGTTCGGGCAGGCTGGCCATCGTCTCCGCGGCCGGCCGCAGGCTCACCCTGGACCAGATCATCAACAGGGGGCGCAAGAACTGCGCCAACGGCGTCATCATGCTGGCCGCCGGGCCGCCCGGCTCCACCGGCCCGCCCGGGACCGTCCGCTTCACGTTCCTGCGCTCGCGCGGCAGCAACCCGGCCGGCACCCTGACCCGCAGTCACTGATGATCGCCCCTGCTGGCGCCGGGCTGGCAGTGAGCTACCGCTCGTCCGCGTCATGGTCGGGGTGCAGGCCGGCGAGCAGACCCTGCAGCTCGCCGAAGAGCACGGGCTCGGCCGCGATCGCCAGCTCCGGGCCCGCCGGCCTGCCCGCCAGCCCGCCCAGCCGCGCCCCGGCCTCGGTGGCCACCAGGCCGCCGGCGGCGTAATCCCAGTAGTTCACGCCCCGTTCGTAGTAGGCGTCCACCCGGCCTGCCGCGACCGAGCACAGGTCCACGGCGCAGGAGCCCCCCCGGCGGATGTCACGCACCCGGGGCAGGAGCGCGGCGACCACCTCACCCTGCACTTTCCGCCGGCCGGCCGTATACCCGAACCCGGTGGCCACCAGCGCCTCCGCCAGCGCGACCCCGGTGTTGCAGCGCAACGAGACGGGTGGCCAGCCCGCCGGCCGCAGCCAGGCCCCCCCGCCGGAGACGGCGGTGAAGACCTCATCCCGGGCCGGGACGGTCACCACCCCGGCGACCACCGTTCCGTCCACCTCGGCGGCGATGCTGACCGCCCAGTCCGCCAGCCCGTAGAGGTAGTTGACGGTGCCATCCAGCGGGTCGATGATCCATCGCACCCGCCCCCGGCCCGACTCACCGCCCTCCTCGCCGAGGAAGGCGTCGCCCGGCCGCTGTGCCCGCAGCCGCCCGGTGATCAGCGCCTCGGCCGCCCGGTCCATCTCGGTGACCACATCGGTCGGGCTCGACTTGGTGCCGGCCACCTCCGGCCGGCCCGCCCCGCCCGGGGGCCGCCGGGCGTGCAGCATCCGGCCTGCTTCCTCGGCGGCCGCACAGGCCAGGCCGAGCAGGGTCCGGGGGGTGTCGGTCACGCGCTTCCCCCGGGCCGGCCCCCGCCGCGCGCAGCCGGGTCAGGGCGGCAGCATGCGTTCGGGCACATATCCGGCCCCGGCGCAAGGGCGCCGAGCGCGCAGGGGGGCGCCGGCCGCTCCCCGCCGCCGCGGGCCCCTGCACCCGCACGTTCGCGCACCAGTTCCGTGATCATGGAGACAAAACGGCGGTGGGTGCCCGGAGTCGCGGCCCGCGCCAGCGGGAGGCCGAGCCGCTGGCCCGCCGCCGCGGCCTCAACGTCGAGGTCGAAGACGACTTCCAGGTGGTCGGAGACGAAGCCGACCGGGACGAGGACGGCGCCCGGCGCCCCGTCCCGGGCGAGGCCGGCCAGGTGGTCACACACGTCCGGGCCGAGCCATGGCGTTGACGGCGCGCCGCTCCGGCTCTGGTAGACCAGCCGCCAGGGCCGGTCGCGGCCGTCGGCGGCTGCCACCTGCCCCGCGACCAGGCGCGCCGCCTCAGCCAGCTGAGCCGGGTACAGGTCACCGGCCGGCCCGCTCGCCGCCGCCATCCACTCCGGCACGCTGTGCGCCGTGAACACCAGGTGCGCACCGGGCGCCACGGCCGGCGGCAGCGACTCGATGGCCGCCCTGGTGGACTCCGCGAAGGGGCCGATGAACCCCGGGTGGTTGAAGAAGTGCCGGATCTTGTCGATCCGGGGGGCGTCGCGGCCTGCCCGCGCCCGGGCCGCCTCGATGTCGTCGAGGTACTGCCGGCAACTGGAGTAGGACCCGTAGGCCGAGGTCACGAAGGCGAGCGCGTGGCGTACCCCGTCCGCGGCCATGGCGGCCACCGTGTCCGCAAGATAGGGGTGCCAGTTCCGGTTGCCCCAGTACAGCGGCAGGTCCAGCCCGCTGACGGCGAAGTCCTTCTCGATGGCCGCGAGCAGATCCCGGCATTGCTGGCTGATCGGGCTGACCCCGCCGAACCGGTCGTAGTGGCGGGCCACCTCGGCCAGCCGCTCGCGCGGCACGGCCCGGCCGCGGGTGACGTTCTCCAGGAATGGCATGACGTCCGCCGGTCCTTCGGGCCCGCCGAAGGAAACCAGTACGAACGCGTCGTAGCCTGCCATGCGACTATCCAACCAGCACCGGCGGCCACCGGCGGCCGGGCCGGGCGGGTCAGCCGTAGACCTGCGCGTACTGCCGGGCGAGCGCGAGCACTTCGGTCACATACCAGCCGGCGTGGTTGTAGGCGAGGACGGCACGCGCCAGCCCGGCCGGGCTGCCGGCCCCCGCCGCGCACAGGTACCGGGCAGCCGACGGAACCGCATCATAGGGATCCATCACGTTCGGCGGCCCCGGCTCACCGAACGCGGTGATCCCCCACACCCGCCAGGTCGAGGGCAGGAACTGCATCGGCCCGATCGCGCCGGCCGGGGACGGGCCGTTGTTCGCCCCGTCCCCGCTCTCGACCTGGCCGATGGCCGCGAGCACGGTCCAGGACATGCCCGGGCAGTAGCGGGCCGCCGACGCGCGGAACAGCTCCAGGTAGCTGCCCGGCTTGCCGCGGGAGGCCGCCGCGTCCACCGGAAGCTGCGGCGCACGCAGGCTGATCACCTTCCCGCCGCTCCCCAGCAGCGCCCCGACCTCATGCCGAAGAGCCGGCATCGCGACGCCGGGCGCGCTGATCAGGGCTGCCACCTGGTGGATGAGCCCGAGTGAGGCCGAGACCTTGCTGCTGACGACCAGGTTGACGCCGGCGATCCCGAAGGCGGCGGCACCGCCGTAGGCCAGGGTGACGCGAGAAGCGCCCGCGAGCTGGTAGCGGATCCCGCCGCGCAGCCGCAGCAGGTGACGGGCGCTGCCGGATGAGACGAAGTCCCCCTTGGCCAGTGCCGTCCACAGCCGCTGGTCGGAGGCGGTGGCCAGCGGGGTCCAGGACCGGAACTGCTGGGCGTTCACCCCGATCACGTTGACCCCACG
Source organism: uncultured Actinomycetes bacterium (assembly GCA_963741615.1). Classification (GTDB taxonomy): domain Bacteria; phylum Actinomycetota; class Actinomycetes; order Streptosporangiales; family Streptosporangiaceae; genus UBA9676. Next base: position 47,815 of record CAVUIU010000026.1, on the reverse strand, counting down.
GCCGCCGACGGTGATCGCGGCACCGTCCAGCGCGAGCACATCCCGCACCCCGCGCAGTTTCCCCAGCCGGGCGACGTGGGCGGCGCTGATGCCGTGCGGCTCGATCACGGCGAGGTCAGGCAGGACGATCTGCCCGAACCCGGGGCCTGTGCCGGCCCGGGCCGGGCTGGCATGCCCCGTGCTGGCATGCCCCGTGCTGGCATGCCCCGTGCTGGCATGCGCCGTGCTGGCCGGCGAGGGGACGGAACCGGGCGGGTTGGGCCCCAGCGCGAACGGTGCCGTGGCCAGTACCCCGGCCATCGCCCCGTAGACCGCCGCACCGCGCCACGCGCGGAGGCCAGCGGCAGCCGGGCGCGGCGGCCAGCGCCGCGGAAGGCGACTCATCGCGAACAACCCTAACCGGAGGGTCGCCGCGGCTGAAGGGGGGTCCCCGCCAGCAAGCGGGCACACGGAACGACCCGATACCGTCAAACGGGAGGAAACCGACTATGACGCAGGCCCGGACGCGGCCCGGCCAGGACGACGGGGGCCGTCGCGGACGATCCGGCGGACCCGGTGGCGGGCGGCCCGCCAATCCCTATCTGGAGATCCTGCGGCTGCCCGGCGCCCTGGCCTTCTCCGCGGCGGGCTTCCTCGCCCGGATGCCGATGTCGATGTTCAGCCTGGGCACCGTGCTGCTGATCGCCGCTGTCACGGGCAGGTACGGCCTGGCGGGGCTGGTGGCTGCGGCTGGCGCCGTAAGTTACGCGCTGGGTGCGCCGCAATTCGCCCGGCTCAGCGACAGGTTCGGCCAGCGGCGGGTGCTGCGGCCGCAGGTGGCGGTCTTCGCGGTCGCGACCGCCGCCTTCATGGTGATGGCTGAAATCCGGGCGCCGCTGGTGGCGGTCATGGTGCCCGGTGCGCTCGCGGGCGCCACCATGCCGTCGGTGGGTTCGATGGTCCGGGCCCGGTGGAGCGTGCTGCTGGCGGGGACCGGCCGCCTTCACACCGCCTTCTCGCTGGAATCGGTCGCCGACGAGATCATCTTCGTGGTGGGCCCGGCACTGGTGGTGATTCTCGCCACCGGCGTGTACCCGGCCGCCGGCGTGGGTGTCGCGATGGTGCTGTGCGTCACGGGGACGCTGCTGCTCGCCGCCCAGCGCCGGACCCAGCCACCGCCGCGCAGCCCGGCACCCTGGCCCGCCGTGGCGGGCCAGGACCCGGCGGCGCCACGACCGCGCCGTTCACGCACCTGGGCCGTTGTGCCCGGACTGGTGACGCTGGTCCCGGTGTACTGGTTCCTTGGCGCCATGTTCGCGACCGTCAACCTGAGCACGGTTGCCTTCGCTGCCGGGCACGGGCACCCCGCGGTGGCCGGGGTGGTGCTCGGTACCTATGCGCTGGGCAGCGCCGTCGGCGGGCTGTGGTACGGGACCCGCCACTGGCGGGCGCCGCTGGAGCGGCGGTTCGCCGCCTCCCTGGCCTGCGCCGTGGCGGGGGTGGCGACATTCTGGCTCCTGCCAGGGCTCACGGCCCTGTTCGCGGTGATAGTCGTCGCGGGGCTGAGTATCTCGCCGACCCTGATCGCCGGTTACAGCCTGATCGAGCGGCAGGCCCCGCCGGAGCGGCGGACCGAGGGCATGACCTGGCTCTCGTCGGCGATTTCGGTGGGAGTGGCGACCGGCTCTCCGCTGGCCGGTCACCTGATCGATGCCCACGGCGCCCGCTGGGGTTATCTGCTCGCCGCCGCCTGCGGGTCCGGGGCGGTGCTGACCAGCGTTGCCGGGCTGGGCCGGCTGAGGCGCCCGGCGGAGGGGAGCGGGCACCCGATCGCGGGTACGAGGGTGGGGGGGACAGACCGTCAGGGGACGGGGGAGGAGTAGGGATGCGGCGGACACCGGCTGCCGGACGGGCCACCGCCGGCCTTGGCCGGCACCCGTGCCGCCCAGCATCTTCCGGGCGGCACCAGGCCCCCAGGACGGATAAACCCGGCAGGCCGGGCCCCGGCCACGTTAGTCTGCGATCATGACTCGGAAAGCCTCCCCCGGCGTTGTGCCTGCGCAGGCGGAGGGGCAACCAGCCGCCAAGGAAGCAGCGCCTGCCGCCAGGAACCAGGCCGCCGCGGGCAGGCAGAAGCGTCCGTCGCTCGGCGGCGGCAGGCCGGCCCAGGACCGTGAGCTGCGCGCGCAGGGCCGCCAGACGGTGCGCAGGCTGCTGGAGGCCGGCCTGGCCGAGTTCGATGAACGCGGGTTCCAGGCGGTCCGGGTGGATGACATCGTCCGCCGCGCCCGGACCTCGCACGGCACGTTCTACCTGTACTTCTCGAACAAGGACGACATCTTCAAGACCCTGCTGCGGGACGCCCTGGACGACATGGCCGTGATCACCGACGCTTTCCCGGTGGTCACCCGCAACGACACCGGGCGGGCGGCGCTGCGCGAGTGGGTCCACACGTTCTGCGAGACGTACGCCGCGCATGCCGCGGTGATCAGGATCCTCAGCCAGGCTGAACTGGTCGGCGAGGCGGTCTGGGGCGACGGGCTGCAGCTGTTTTTCCGGCTCGCCGAGGCCATGACCCAGGGGATGACCGCCGCCTCACCACTCTGGCGGGCTCCCGGCCCGGCCGCGGGCGATGACGGGCAGGCAGGCGGGCACCAGGTGGGCAGCGGCGGGCGGGCGGCCGGTGACGGCGAGGCGCGGGAGGCCGGCCGCGCGGACGGCGACGCGCAAGCCGACGGCCAGGCGCAAGCCGACGGCGAGGCGGCCGCACCGGCCGGGCACGCGGAACTCACCGCGGTGGCCTGCCTGATGATGCTGGAGCGGGTGAACTACCTGCTCAGCGTGGAGGTGAGACTGCCCAGGGAGGAGATGGTGGACAGGCTCACCGCGATCATGTTCGCGGCCTTCCACTCCCCCTAGACACTGCCCGCAGTGCCCCGACCGCCGCGAGCGCGTCGCGGGCGGCGCGCACGTCGTGCACGCGGAACAGCCGCGCCCCCTCCCACGCGCACACCGCCAGCGCCGCGAGCGTGCCCTCGGCCCGCTCGGCGACCGGCAGGCCGAGGGTCTCCCCCACGAAATCCTTGTTCGAGACCGCGACGAGCACCGGCCAGCCGGTCGCCACCAGATCGGCCGTCTGCCGGGTCAGCTGCAGCGATTGCCAGGTGTTCTTGCCGAAGTCATGCGCGGGGTCGATGACGATCCCATCGGGCCGCACGCCCGCCGCGACCGCCCGGTCCGCCTGCGCCGTCACATAGCCGCGGACCTCCGCCACCACGTCGGAATAGGCGGGCCGGTGCGGCCGGGTCCGCGGCGACAGGCCCCCCGCGTGCGAGCAGACAAGCCCGAGGCCGTAGCAGGCGGCGACCCGCGCCAGCGCCGGGTCGGCGCCACCCCACGCGTCGTTGAGCAGGTCCGCGCCCGCCTTGGCGACCGCCTCCGCCACCTCCGCGCGCCAGGTGTCCACGCTGATGACCATCCTGGGGTGCTGGGCACGGACGGCGGCCACCAGGCCAGCCACCCGGCGGATCTCCTCCGCCGCGCTCACGTGCTCGCCGGGGCCCGCCTTCACCCCGCCGATGTCCAGGATGGCGGCCCCGTCGGCCACCGCACGGTCCGCCGCGGCCAGGGCCGCACCAAGCTCGTACGTGGTGCCGTGATCGAAGAAGGAGTCCGGGGTCCGGTTGATCACGGCCATGATGCCAAACGATCCTGGCGGCCACTCCCGGCTTCCCAGCCGCAGCGTCCGGCCCGCGGCGGGTGCTGCGCCCGGGCGCTCGGTGGTCACCGACAGCAGGATAGGACGCCGCGGTGAGCGACCGGCGCGTTACCCGGGCCGGGAGCCAGGACCGGCTGCTCTGCCGCGTCGGGCAGAATCGGTCGGGTGCGATTCCTTTCCCGCCAGGCCGTGCCGCACGACCTGACCTACAGCGACGTTTTCCTCGTCCCGCGCCTGTCATCGGTGGAGTCCCGGCTGGATGTGAGCCTGGCGACCAGCGACGGGAGCGGCACCACCATCCCGGTGGTGGTGGCGAACATGACGGCGGTGTCGGGCCGCCGGATGGCCGAGACGGTCGCCCGCCGCGGCGGCATCGCCATCCTTCCGCAGGACATCCCGATCGACGTCGTCGCCGAGGTGGTGTCCTGGGTCAAGGGCCGCGACCTGGTCCACGACACCGCCATCACCCTCGGCCCCAGCGACACCACCGGCCAGGCGCTGAGCCTGCTCCCCAAGCGGGCCCACGGCGCGGTCGTGGTCGTCGGGGACGGCCGCCCGCTCGGGGTGGTCACCGAGGGGGACTGCCAGGGCGTGGACCGGTTCACCCAGCTCCGCCAGGTCATGTCCACCGACCTGCTGACGCTGGAGGCCGGCACCGACCCGCAGCATGCGTTCGGCATGCTCCATGAGGGCAGGCACCGGCTGGCCCCCGTGGTCGACTCCGGCGGCCGGCTGGTCGGCATCTTGACCCGGACCGGCGCGCTGCGGGCGACGCTCTACCAGCCAGCCACCGACCAGGCGGGACGGCTGCGGATCGGCGCCGCCGTCGGTATCAACGGTGACGTCGCCGCGAAGGCGAAGCAACTGCTCGCCGCCGGGGTGGACATCCTCGTGGTGGACACCGCTCACGGGCACCAGGACAAGATGATCAGCGCCCTGCGGGCGGTCCGCGCCATCGGCCCCCCGGTGCCGGTCGCGGCGGGCAATGTGGTCACCGCCGAGGGTGTGCGGGACCTGGTGGGCGCCGGCGCCGACATCGTGAAGGTAGGCGTGGGGCCGGGCGCGATGTGCACCACCCGGATGATGACCGGGGTGGGGCGGCCGCAGTTCAGCGCCGTGCTGGAGTGTGCGCAGGAGGCGCGCCGGCTGGGAGCGCACGTCTGGGCGGACGGCGGCGTGCGGCACCCGAGGGACGTCGCGCTAGCGTTGGCGGCCGGGGCCGCCAACGTCATGATCGGATCGTGGTTCGCCGGCACCTACGAGTCACCCGGTGACCCCTTCCGCGACGCCGACGGCCGGCTCTACAAGGAAAGCTTCGGGATGGCCTCGGCCCGTGCGGTCCGGCTCCGGGCGGTGGCCGATTCGCCTTTCGAGCGCGCCCGCAAGGAACTGTTCGAGGAGGGCATCTCGGCCGCCCGCATGTACCTGGACCCGCAGCGCCCGGGGGTGGAGGACCTGATCGACCAGATCACCGCCGGGCTGCGCAGTGCCTGTGCGTACGCCGGTGCCAGCACCCTGGCCGAGCTCCATGAGCGGGCGCTGGTAGGGGTGCAGAGCGCGGCCGGCTACAGCGAGGGCATGCCGCTCCCGACCAGCTGGTAGGCATGGGCTTGACCGGGCGCCGGGGCAGGTCCATGCGCTACCTAAGGCGTGTGGACGGGCAGGCAAGCCGCGGCCGGGCCCAGCGCGACCCGCCAGCCCACTGGCTTCCCGGCCTGTACCCGCGCCGGGACCAGCACGTGCCCCACTGGCGGGAGCTGGGCCTGGGCCCGCGCGGGAAGCTTGACCTGGCCCGCCGCCGGGAGCTTGACCTGGCCCCCCGCCGGGAGCTTGACCTGGCCCCCCGCCGGGAGCTTGACCTGGCCTCCCGCCGGGAGCTGGACCTGGGTCCCCGCGGGGAGCTGGACCTGGGTCCCCGCGGGGAGCTGGACCTGGGTCCCTGCTGGGGCCTGGCATGCCGGGGCCACCAGGTTGACCGAGCGCTGGCCCGCTGGGCCCCTGCTGATCACCCAAACCCGGACCTGGGACCGCATGCCCGGTACCGGGCCCCCGCTGACCACCCAGCCGGGGACCTGGGACCGCATGCCCGGTGGCAGCTGGATCCGCACGGCGCCCGAGGACGGCACCTGAACGGGGCTGACGGCAGCCGGTCCCAGGAAACCGGGCCCGGGCACGGCCACGCGCACCGGCACCACCGTCGCCGGTGACCCCGTCGCCAGGACGACCGAAAGGGCAACGACGGCACCCGCCAGGGCTGTTGCCACCACCCAGCCGGCTCCCCGGCTGGTGAGCACCTTCCGGGCACGCTCAGCGCGGCCCCGCCCCGGCTGCTCGCCCGCTGGCGCCGTCATCGGCGAGGTCGCGCTGGCCTCCGGGGACTCCGGGGACTCCGTGGGCCCCGGCTCGGCAGAATGCTCTTGTTCGTCCATATCAGCGCACCTCACTGTCGGCTGTGCGGGAAGTTGCAAGCGGTCGGGTGACTCCGGGCACCATCATCGGCGGCAGATGTCAGGGCCCCGCGGGGATTGCGTGTGAGTTCAATGTGAGTATCGCCCGCGCTCAGGGCATGTCCAGCATCACCTTGCCGCGCGGGCTGGCGGAGCCGCGCAGGGTGTCCAGAGCCGCTTCCCACTCCGCGAGCGGGAACCGGTGGGTCACCAGGAATCCCAGGTCGAGCAGGCCCGCGTTGAGCAGCGCGACCACCTCGCGCCAGGCACTCGAGGTGTACCCGAAGCTGCCGCGGATGACCAGGTCGTTGTTGACGACGTCATCGACGGGCACCGCCGCCGTCGCACCGTGCGGGGGGAGCCCGAGCAGCACGACCGTCCCGCCCCGCCGCGCCGCGGCGAGCGCCGACAGGACCGCGCTTGTGGTGCCGGCCGCTTCCACCACCAGGTCGTATTCGGCGCCCGCGGCGCGCGGATCGGTTTCGAACCTGGCGGCCCCGGCCTGGGCAGCGAGCGCCGCCTGGCCTTCCCTGCGGCCCAGCACGACCGTCTCCGCGGGCGACCAGAGCGCCAGCAGCCGTACCGCCAGCAGCGCCACCGTGCCGTCACCGACCACCAGCACCCGCCAGCCCGGGCCTATCGCCGCGCCCGCCAGCCCCCGGTAGACGACCGAGGCCGGCTCGGCCAGGGCCCCGCTCTCTGGGCTGACACCAGGCGCCAGCGGATGCACCAGCGACCGCTGGACCGTCAGGAACCTGGCGGCGGCGCCGTCACGCGTGAAGCCAAGCTCGTCGTAGGTGAGGCAGAGGTTCGTCTGGCCCGCCCGGCACCGTGGGCAGTGCCCGCACGGCACGATGCCCTCACCGACCACCCGGGAGCCCGGTATCAGGCCCTCCCCGGCGGGGGCTTCACCCGGGACGCCGCCGGCCCCGGCGACCGTGCCCGACCATTCATGCCCCAGCACCAGCGGGTAGCGGATGTAAGCGGGGTCCACCCGGCCGGCCACGATATCCAGGTCCGTCCCGCACATGCCGACGAGCTCCGGCCTGATCAGCACCTCGCCGGGCCCCGGGGCCGGGAAGGCCCGCTCCTCCAGCGCCACCTCCCCCGGCCGGCGTACCACCAGCGCCAGGCCAGATTCCCCGCTCATGCTCGACTCCCCGCTCATGCTCGATTCCCCGCTCATGCCCGCCCGCCGGGAGAAGCAGTCAGCCGCGGGAGGAAGTGCGCGGCCACTCCGGCGAGCCTCACTCCGCGGCCGCGGGGCCGAAGCTCGTGTAGGGGCCGCCACCCAGCATGCTCGAAACGTCGTCCGCGGAGCGGCGCACGAGGCGGCCGAGCTCGTCCACGCGCCAGGCGGGCAGATCGCCCTTGATCCCGGTCACGCTGACCGCGCCGGCGCAGGATCCGTCGTACCCGAAGAAGGCCGCGCCCACGCAGATGACGCCCTCCGCGTCCTCCTCGTCATCTACCGCGAAGCCCACCCGCCTGGCCGCGGCCAGGTTGTCCAGCAGCGTGTCGATGTCGGTGATGGTGTGCGCGGTGCGGGAGACGAGCCCCGTCTCGGCGCACATCCGCCGGATTCCGTCCTCGTCCATGGCCGAGAGGATGGCCTTGCCGGCCGCCGACGCGTGCGGCAGCTCCCGCTGGCCGAGCGGGGTATGAAAGCGGACGCTGCCCGGGCCGTCCACCCGGTTGACGAAGACCGGGTACCCATGGTCGCTGATGGCCACGCGCGAGGTCATCTTGGTGGCCCGCGACAGGTCCTCGATCAGCGGGCGGCACAGATCACCGATCGGGAGCTGCCTGCCGACGATGTCCCCCAGCCTGATCAGGCCCGTTCCCAGCGTGTAGCCGGGCCCCGGGTGGGCGTCGCGCAGGTAACCGAACGCGACCAGGGTCCGGGCGAGCGCCAGAGTGCTGCTCTTGGAGGTCCCCAGCGCCCGGGACAGCTCGCTGAGTGAGAGCCCTCCGGACGGCGCGTCCGCGACGATCTCGACCAGCCGCAGCGCCCGGGCCACGCTCTGCACGGTGTACCGGCCAGCGATCTGGCGGTCTGCCTCCGTCACCACCAAGTTACCTTTCCGCTCATGTTCGCTTGTGCAGAACGGCATCCACAGAAAGTCATTGACATGGCCTGAATAGGGATGATTCCATGTCTGGGGTGATTCTATATCACAAAACGGAGTTCGGGAGAGCAGAACACCCTCAGAGCGCGCTCCGCGCGAACGCGGCCCGGGACCGCCTCGCCCGCTGGCTGGGGACGGGCGAGGCCCCGGCCGGGCTGGTGCTGACCCGCCCGGCCTCGGTGGCCTGGGCGACCGGTGGCGTGGCCCCGCCAGTGGACCGGAGCGCGGAGGTGGACCTGGTCTGGGCGGTGATCACTCCCGCGGGCGCCGGCCTGATCACCACCGAGGTGGAAGCCGACCGGATCGCCGAGGAGTACCAGCCTGCCCGGCACGGCTTCACCGAACTGGCCGCGGTCCCCTGGTACCAGCCGGATCAGTTCGTCCGGGCCGCCGAGGAGCTGGCCGGCGCGCCGGCCAGCCGGCTGGCCGGCGACGGTCACCCGGCCTTCGCCGCCGACGCTTCCGACGAACTGATCGGGCTGCGCCTGGCGCTGTCCGGCCCGGAGCAGGAGGAACTGCGCGCACTCGGCGCCGACGCCGCGGCGGCGCTGGAGGGCGCGCTCACCTCGTGGGCTCCCGGCGAGCGTGACCTTGACGTGCAGGCTCGGGTGGCGGCATCACTCGAAGCATGCGGCGCGGACGCCCCGGTCCTGATCGTCGGCGGTGACGACCGGGTGCACCGGTACCGGCATCCGATGGCGGTCGGTGCGCCAGCGCATCACCTGGTCATGGCGGTGGTGGTGGCGCGGCGCGGCGGACTGCACGCCGCCGCCACCCGGTTCGCCTGTGCGGGGCCGCCGCGGCCGGAGATGCGCGCGCTGCGGGCCCGGGTGTGCCGGATCGAGCGGGACGTGCTGGCGGCGAGCCGGCCGGCGAGCAGCTACGGTCAGGCGCTGGCCGCGCTCGAACAGGGTTATGCGCGGGAAGGGGCCGCGGGCGGATGGGCGGGCCACTACCAGGGCGGCCCGATCGGGTTCGCCCAGCGCGAGTTCGAGATAGCCCCGTGCCAGCGCGATTCCCGCTGGTACTCCACGCGTATCGAGGCGGGCCACGCTGTTGCCTGGAATCCCAGCCTGCCGGGCGGCGCGAAGGCAGAGGACACATATCTCGTCCACCCGGACGGGATGGAGCGGGTCACGACCGGCCGGGCGGATGCTGCCTGGCCGCTGGCGGACGGTGACGACCTGGTGCCCCCACGCCCGGCCATGCTGGAGGTAGGACGATGAGCGCAATCGTGAGCACCGATACTGCCGGTATCGCGGAGGACCGCACGGTGACCGGCGCGGACGTCCTCGCCCGGCGTGGCATCTCCGCCGAGCCCGTACCCGCCCCGAGCGAACGCAGGTTCCCCGACGGAGCCCACTACCGGATCGAGATCCCCAGCGTCGAGGGGCCGGCCGTGCTGCGGGCGGTGGTGGCACAGGCCTCGGCAGAGGGCATCACCGTGAACCGGGTCTCCCAGGGCAGCGGCGCCATGCTGCTGTCCGCTGCCGAGCTGACCGAGATGGCCCAGGTCGGAGCGGACAGCGGCATCGAGGTATCGCTGTTCGTCGGGCCACGCGAGGAGTGGGACATCGGCAGCCTGGCCCAGTCGGACGACGGCCCGTCGCGGGCCGGGCTCATCCGCGGCGTGCGGCAGCTCCGGTACGCCATCGACGACGTGCTGCGCGGGGTGGACCACGGGATCAGGGGCTTCCTGGTCGCCGACACCGGCCTGCTGGAGCTGCTGGCCGGCATGCAGGCCGACGGGCAGATCCCGGCGTCGGTGGTGTGGAAGGTCTCCGCCATGCTCGCGCCCGCCAACCCGCTGACGGTCACCCAGCTGGAACGGCTGGGCGGCTCGACCATCAACGTGCCCGCCGACATCACCCTCGGCCAGCTCGCGGAGATGCGGTCGGCGACCACGCTCCCGCTCGATCTGTACGTGGAGGCGCCGACCGGCATGGGCGGGGTGGTCCGCGGCCAGGAAGCGGCCGACCTCATCGCGGTGGCCTCGCCCATGTACGTGAAGTTCGGGCTGCGGAACTCGCGGCCGCTCTACCCCAGCGGCCTGCACCTGGTGGAGGAGGCGGCCGTGATCGCCCGCGAGAAGGTCCACCGCGCCCGGGTGGCCCTGGAGTGGATGGACCGCAGCGGCCTGGGCCTCGGGCAGTCACAGCCCGGCGCGGCCGGCCTCGGTGTCCCGGAGCCATAGGAATGGCCAAACGAGGACTCGGGGTCGGTGCCCGGCCAGGCACGCCGGGCAGCCCGCGGCTGCGCAGTGACGCCTGGTTCACCGGCGATGACGAGGTGGCGATGGCACACCGGGTCGCCTTCACCTCAGCCGGCCTGGCGGTGAGCCGGCGCGGGGCCGGCCGGTGATCGGGATCGCGAACTCGGCGAGCGAGCTGAATCCGTGCAACCTGCCGCTGCGCGACCTGGCCGCGGCGGTGCGGCGCGGCGTGACGGAGGCGGGCGGCATCCCGGCCGAGTTCGGCTCGATCTCGCTCGGCGAGGACCTGATGAAGCCCACCGCCATGCTGTACCGCAACCTGCTCGCGATCGAGATCGAGGAGATGATCCGCGCCTACCCGCTGGACGGGATCGTCATCCTCGCGAACTGTGACAAGACGGTGCCCGGCGCGATCATGGGCGCCGCGAGCGCGGACATCCCCACCGTGGTGGTCACCGGCGGCGCCCGGCCGGCCGCCGTCTTCCGGGGAGAGCGGATCGGGACCGGAACCGCGCTGTGGCGGCTCTGGGACGAGCGCCGCACCGGCCGTCTCGGCGACGACGGCTGGCAGGCCCTGGAGGCCTGCCTGGCCTGCGGCACCGGTGCCTGCAACACGATGGGAACCGCCTCCACGATGGCGCTGCTGGCGGAGGCGCTGGGGCTGATGATCCCCGGGTCGAGCACGATCCCGTCCGGCGATCCGCGCGGCCTCGGCGCCGCTGCGCAGGCGGGACGGCGGGCGGTCGCGGCGGTCACCGAGGGCCTGACGCCCTCGGTGCTCCTGTCCCCCGCCGCCTTCACCAACGCCATCCGGGTCCTGCACGCGATCGGCGGCTCCACCAACGCGGTCATCCACCTGGCGGCCATCGCGGGCCGGGCCGGCGTCGCCCTGCCCCTGGATGAGCTGGCGCGGCTCGGCGCCGACGTGCCGGTGCTCGCCGACATCCAGCCCTCCGGCGGCGGCCTCATGCAGGACTTCGATGCCGCGGGCGGCCTGCCGGCCCTGCTGCGCGAGCTGTCCGGGCTGCTCGATGACGGCGCCGGCACCGTCGCGGGGCTGACCATCGGTGAGATCGCGGCCGCCGCGCAGGCGGGCAGCGGGGCGATCAGGCCGCGGGACCGCCCGCTCCGGACCGGCGGGGCTTTCGCGGTGGTCCGCGGGTCGCTGGCACCGGACGGCGCGGTCGTCAAGACGTCCGCCGCCACCCCGCGCCTGCTGCGCCACCAGGGCCCGGCGGTGGTCTTCCACGGCTATGAGGACATGCGCCGCCGGGTGGACGATCCCGCGCTGCCCGTCACCGCGGACAGCGTGCTCGTGCTGACGGGCTGCGGCCCGGTGGGCGGCCCCGGGATGCCGGAATGGGGGATGATCCCCGTCCCCGCCAGGCTTTCCGCGGCGGGTGTCACCGATATGGTCCGGGTCACCGACGCCCGGATGAGCGGCACCAGCTTCGGGACCGTCTTCCTGCACGCCGCACCGGAAGCCGCCATCGGCGGCCCGCTGGCCCTGGTCACCGACGGGGACCTGATCAGCGTGGACACCGCAGCGGGCTCGATCTGCCTGGACGTGCCCGCCGGGGAACTCGCCCGGCGGCGGGCCGCCTGGGCACCGCCCGCCTCCCTGCACCTGCGGGGATGGCCGGCCCTGTACCGCGACCACGTGCTGCAGGCACCCGACGGGTGCGACCTGGACTTCCTGCGCGCACCGACAGCAGCCCACCGCAGGTTCGTTGAGCCGGTAGTCGGGAGGTCCTGACCTAGTGACCGACACGCGGGACGTCATCGAAGGGAGAAAGCCAGTGAAGCGATGGATTCTGGTGGCGGGGGTGGCCGTCGTGGCCATGCTCGCCGCCGCATGTAGCAGTGGTGGGGGCGGCTCCAGTTCCACATCGGGCCCGGTCACCCTCACCATCTGGCACAACTACGGCACCGAGCAGAATGCGACCGCGCTGAAGAACCTCGCCGTGGCGTTCCACAAACTGCACCCGAACGTCACGGTGAACGTGGTCAGCCAGCCGGCCGACAACTATTTCGCGCTGCTCCAGGCGGCCGCCGTCTCCAAGACCGGCCCCGATCTGGCGGTCATGTGGACCGGGCTGTTCACCTTGCAGTACAAGGACTTCCTCACCAACCTGCAGGGGAAGATCCCGGCCTCCGCTTTGGCCCGGATCGATCCCAACGCGCTGAAATGGACCTCGAACCAGTTCAACGCGGCCAACGGGCCCTACGTGATCCCGCTGGAGAACCAGTTCTACATCGGCTTCTACAACAAGGCCGACTTCACCAAGGCCGGCGTGACCGCGGTGCCGACCAACTGGAACCAGCTGTTCGCAGCGTGCAAGAAGCTGAAGGCCGCCGGATATATGCCGATGACCTATGGCAACGGCGGCCAGCCGCTGGGGGCCGAGTTCTACCCCTGGTACGACATGAGCTACATGATGATCGGCTCCTACCCCGTGACCGAGTGGCAGAAGCTCTACAGCGGCCAGATCCCGTGGACCTCGTCGGCGAACTCCGCCCAGCTCGCGACCTGGGCCAAGCTGAAGAGCTCCGGCTGCACCAACAGTGACGTGCTCACCAAGACCAACAACCTGGGCGACTTCGAGAGCGGCAAGGCCGCGATGATGATCGACGGCACCTGGGACACCCAGAAGTTCACCAACGCCCTGGGCAACAAGGTCGCCGCGTTCGTCCCGCCGTTCTCGAACAACCCCATCAAGGGCGTCGTGGACTTCGCGGGTGATGGCCTGTCGATGACCACCTACACCAAGCACCCCACCCAGGCGCTGCAGTTCCTGACCTTCATGACCACCCCCGCCGCCGCGAAGATCATCAACGCGGCGGGCCTGATCCCGGCCATCCAGGGCACCTCGACCAGCAACCCGGTCAACCAGGAGATGCTCAACTTCGTCAGCCAGGACCACCTGACGGTGTACCCGATGCTGGACAACGTGGTGCAGCCCAACGTGGTCAGCACCGGCAGCAAGTTCCTGCCGTCGGTGCTCAACGGCACCATGACACCCAGTGCGGCGCTGCAGAACATGCAGACCACGCTGGGCCAGCTGCCAGCCGCCAGCCGCGGCACGAGTTACCCGTAACGGTCACCCGTAACCCGGCACCGTCCCGGTGCGGCGGCGGCCGCCGCCGCACCGGGACCACGACGCAGAGGGGTGTTTAGGTGAGCGCGATCCAGGCCGCTGAGGAAGCGGCTGGCGAGTCGGCGCTGGCCCGGCGCGGGCGAGGCGGCAGGCGTGGCGGCGCCGCGGGCTCCAGCCGGCTTGCCCGCCGCAGGCGCAGGGCGGGCATTCTGCTGAGCCTGCCGGCGGTGATCGTCGTGGTCGGCCTGCTCGCGATACCGATCGGGCAGGCCGTCTACTACTCCATGACCACCTGGGACGGGATCAGCGCGACCTGGATCGGCCCGAGCGCGTATGCCACCGCGCTCACCGACCCGATCTTCTGGCGGGTGCTGGAGAACAATGCCCTGCTGCTGCTGTCCATCCCGTTCGCCATCGGCATCCCGCTCGCGATCGCCGCGCTGCTGCACGAGCACGTGCGCGGATGGCACTTCTTCCGGTCGGTGTACTTCCTGCCCACCGCCATCTCCTGGGTGGTCATCGGCATGGTCGCGGTGCAGTTCTTCGCGCTGTACGGGCTGATGAACACGATGCTCAGGGCGGTCGGGCTCGGCTCGTTCCAGACCGACATGCTGGCCGGCCAGCGCAGCGCCCTGGTCGCGCTGGCGATCACGTTCGTCTGGTCCATGCTCGGGACGAACATCATCATCTTCCTGACCGGGATGGCCACCCTGGACCCGACGCTGATCGAGGCGGCCCGGGTGGACGGGCTGAGCCGCTGGCAGATCTTTTTCCGGGTCACCCTGCCGCTGCTCAAGCGGTTCGTGCAGTTCTCCTTCGTGATCACGGTCATCAGCGCGTTCTCGGCGCTGTTCAGCCTGATCTTCGTGATGACCAACGGCGGGCCCGGCTTCGGCACCACCACCCTGGAGTTCTTCGTCTACCAGACCGCGTTCTCCCAGGGCCAGTTCGGGACCGGCGCCCTGTACGGGATCATCCTGTTCGTCATCATGATCATCGTCGGCCTGGTGCAGCTCCGGCTGCTCCGGTCCGAGGACGGGGAGGGCTGGTGACCGCGGCATCGGCCGGGGCGGCCGCCGCGGGCCGCTCCACCACGGCAGCCCGCAGGCGGCTGCGCTCGGCCACGCTCTTCGCGCTGATGGCCGCGGTCGCGGTGGTGATGCTCTACCCCTTCTATTACATGCTCAACAACGCGTTCCGCACCCAGGCGCAGTTCGAGCGGCAGAGCGGCCATTCCGTGGCGACCTGGCGTCAGCTCTTCACCGAGCTGCCGGTGTGGCGGGAACTTCTCAACTCGTCGATCATCTGCGTGACCGCCATCGCGCTCATCCTGGCGGTGGCCACCACCGCGGGGTTCGCGTTCGCCAAGCTCCGCTACCGGGGCAGCGGCACGGTGTTCCTGGCCGTCGTCGCCGCGCTCATGGTGCCGCTGCAGTCGATCATCATCCCCGAGTACGTCAACCTCGGGAAGCTCGGCCTCATCAACACCTACCTCGGCGCCATCATGGTCTACGTCGCGCTCGGGACGCCCTTCGCCACGTTCCTGATGGCCACCTACTACCGGGGGATCTCCGACGACCTGATCGAGGCCGCTGTCATGGACGGGCTCGGCTACGGCCGGACCTTCCTGCGGATCGCGCTGCCCCTGTCCTGGCCGGCCATTGCCACCGTGACCGTGCTGCAGTTCATCCAGATCTGGGACGACCTGCTGGTCGGCCTGCTGTTCCTGCAGAACCCGCAGCAGCGGACCATCACGGTCGGGCTGGCCGCGTTGTCGGCGGGCCGGACCACCAGCATCCCGGTGCTGATGGCCGGCTCCTTCGTCAGCGCGCTGCCCGCCATCATCGTCTATCTCATCTTCCAGCGGCATCTGGTGAAGGGCCTCACCCTGGGAATGGGGAAATGAGCGACCTGAACCATAGGGATGCACACATGAGCGACCAGAGCGACGAGCCGGGCCGGGCGCAGGCAGCGGCCCCACCGTGGGAACCAGCGCAGGCGCCGCCGTGGGAGGTGGTGGTGGAGGCCGGTGCCGAACTCGGCGAAAGACCGGTCTGGGACCCCCGCGGGTCGTGCCTGACCTGGGTGGATATCAACGCCGGGCGGCTGCACCGGTACACACCCGGCGACGGGGACCAGGTGGTGCTCGAACTGTCGGCGGACGGGCGGCCCACCGCGATCGGCGCGGCGGCTCATCGCTCGGGGGGCGGGTATGTGCTGGCCGCGGCCGATGGTTTCCGCCTCGTCGGCCCGGACGGCGGCAGCGAGGCCGGCCCGTGGCGCCCGCCTGGGATGCCCGACGACGTCCGGTTCAACGACGGCGCGTGCGACCCGGCGGGCCGGTTCTGGGCCGGGACGGTCGCCCGTGATGCCCGGCCGGGCGCGGGGGCGCTGTACCGGCTCGACCCGGATGGGGCCATCACCACCGTGCTTCAGGGGGTCACCGAGTCGAACGGGCTTGGCTGGAGTCCCGACGGCGCCATCCTCTATTTCATCGACTCGGGCGAGCCGGAGCCGCGGGTGCGGGCGTTCGACTACGACCCTGACACCGGGCGGATCGGCTGGGAGCCCTACGACCTGATCCCGTTCCCGCCGGGACCGGCCGTGCCGGACGGACTGGTGGTGGACGCCGAGGGGTGCCTGTGGGTGGCCATGTGGGGCGCCGGTCAGGTGCGCAGGTACGCCCCCTCCGGCGGCCTGCTGGCCACCCTCCCGGTGCCGGTGTCGCGCCCGACCTGCCCCGGCTTCGGCGGGCCCGGGCTTGCCGATCTGTACCTGACGACCGCCTGGGAGGGCATGGACGAACGGCAGCGGGCCGCCGAGCCGCTGGCCGGTCACCTGCTGCGCACGCGGCCGGGAGCGGACGGATTCCCGGCCGGCGTGTTCGGCGGCTAGGTCTAGCGAAGGAGTGACGTGGCGACGATCGTGCTGGACGGCATCACCAAGGAGTTCCCGGACGGGACGACGGCGGTCAGGTCACTGGACCTGTCGATCGGCGACGGGGAACTCATGGTGCTCGTCGGCCCGTCCGGATGCGGCAAGACGACCGCCCTGCGCATGGTGGCCGGCCTGGAGGAAGTCACCAGCGGCACCATCTTCATCGACGGCCGGCCGGTCAACGACGTGGAGCCCCGGGACAGGGACATCGCCATGGTGTTCCAGAGCTACGCGCTCTACCCCCACCTGACCGTGCGCGAGAACATGGCGTTCAGCCTCAAGTACCGCGGCAGCGGCAAGGGCGAGATCAGGCAGCGGGTGCAGGAGGCGGCGCGGATCCTGGAACTGGAGCCGCTGCTGGAGCGCAAGCCGCGCCAGCTGTCGGGCGGCCAGCGGCAGCGGGTCGCGATGGGCCGGGCGATCGTGCGGCAGCCACGGGCCTTCCTGATGGACGAACCGCTGTCCAACCTCGATGCCAAGCTGCGGGTCCAGATGCGGGCGGAGATCGCCCGCCTGCAGCGCTCGCTCGGGGTGACCACCATCTACGTCACCCATGACCAGACCGAGGCGATGACCCTGGGCAGCCGGGTGGCCGTGATCCGGCACGGGGAGCTGCAGCAGGTAGCGCCGCCGCAAGAGCTCTACCTGCGGCCGGCGAACCTGTTCGTGGCCTCGTTCATCGGTTCCCCGGCCATGAACCTGCTCGAGGCCAGCCTGGAACCCGGTGAAGGCGGCCCGCACGTGAGCTTCGGGCCGCACCGGCTCGCCATCGCGGAAAAGGCGGTCCGTGAGCATCCCGGCCTGGACCGCTACCTCGGCCGGAAGGTGGTGCTCGGGATCCGGCCCGAGCACCTGGAGGACGCCTCCCTGTCGCACGACGCCACCCCCGGGTCGGTCATCGACGTCACGGTGGAACTGCGCGAGGAGCTTGGCTCGGAGGTGGACATGCACTGCGCCGTGGGGGTGGCGCCGCTGCACCCGGCCGGGCTCGCCGACGAGGAATCAGACTCCGAAGCGGAGCTGGACGGGACCGCGGCGGGTACGGCAGGCGCCGCGGACGGCGGCGCTGCCCGGGTCACGGACCCGTCCGACGCGGCGGCGCCGGCCGCGTCCGCACTGGCAGCGACGATCGTGGCCCGGATGGATCCCCGGACCACGCTGCACGTGGGCGAGCAAGCGAAGGTGCACGTGGATCTGGCGGCGCTCCACTTCTTCGACCCGGCAACGGGCGCCAGCCTGCGCGGCTGAGGAGCGCTCAGGCAGGTCACCGGGGCAGGCCAGCGGGATGGGCCGTTCCGGGTCAGTCCACGGGGGCGCCGTCGAGCGCCGCGCCGGGCGCGCTGTCTTCCGGCGGCAGCCCGGCAGGCTGCGCCGCCAGCTGGACCCAGCGGCCGATGCGGTCCACCAGGCCGTCGCTCGCGGCGGATTCGGCGTGGCCGAACCCGGGGACCACCCACAGCTCCTTGGGGTCACCGGCGGCCTCGAACAGCTGGTGGGCGTGATCCACCGGGAAGTAGGGGTCCTGGTCGCCGTGCACGACCAGAAAGGGTATCGGCGCGATCCGGGCCGCCGCCTCGGCCGGCGGTACCGGCACGGGATCCCACCGCGCCGGGCTCACCCTGGTCTTGAGCCAGGTGCGGGTGACCAGGCGGCCAGCCCGGCGTTCCACCGCCCAGTGGACCCGGCGCATCGGCCCGGTACCGCGGTAGTACCAGCGTCCGGGCCCGCTGACCGAGACCGCCGCGTCCAGGCCGCCCACCAGGCCCGCGTACCGCACCACGACCGAGGCGCCCATCGAGAACCCGACCGCGGCGACCCGCCGGTACTCCAGCTCCCGTGCGTAGGCCACCGCCACGTCGAGGTCGCGGATCTCCCGGTCGCCCATGGTGGACAGCCCACCGGACCGGCCGTGCCCGCGGAAGTCGAAGGTGACCACACCGGCGGACCGGTTCAGCCGGGTCGCGACCTGCCAGACCGCGGGCCGCTGCCAGGACAGCGTGAAGCCATGCGCCATGACGATCGCCAGGTCGCGGTCACCCGGCAGGTGCGTCGCGTCGATCGGCACGCCATCATCGGTCACCAGCGTCCGGGCCTTCAGCACGGGTCCGTTCATGTCCCCATTGTGCGTGACCGGCCGCGGTGACCGGCTTGCTTCCCGCCCGGGCAAACCGGGGAAACACGCATCGCTGTCAGCGAAACGGGCGGATCGGCCCGCTCCTGGCGCACCACCGGGCCGGGGCATGTGAGAACCTCTCGATGGAGGTGGTGGCGTGAAGATCGGCTTGCAGATCCCGGACTTCACCAGCCCGGGCGGCCCCGCCCGGCTTGGCGCGGACCTTGCGACGGTGGCCCGGACGGCTGACGACGCCGGATTCGAGTTCGTCGCACTGATGGATCACTTCTTCCAGATCGGCGGGATCGGGCCGCCGGAGGGGGAGATGCTCGAGGCCTACACCACGCTGGGCTACCTGGCGGCCTGCACATCGCGGGCCAAGCTGATCACGCTGGTGACCGGCACCGTCTACCGCCACCCGGGGATCCTCGCCAAGACCGTGACCACGCTCGACGTGCTGTCAGGCGGCCGGGCCTGGCTTGGCATCGGCGCAGCCTGGAACGACGAGGAGTCGCGCGGGCTCGGCATCCCGTTTCCGCCCGTCGCCGAGCGGTTCGAGCGGCTGGAGGAAACGCTCCAGATCTGCCTGCAGATGTGGCGCGGCGACCAGAGCCCGTACCACGGCAGCCACTACCAGCTGGAGCGTCCGCTGAACTCGCCGCAGGCGCTGTCCGCCCCGCACCCGCCGATCCTCATCGGGGGCGGGGGTGAGCGCAAGACGCTGCGGCTCGTGGCCCGCTACGCGCAGGCCTGCAACCTGTTCCCCAGCCCCGACCTCGCCCACAAGCTCGACGTCCTGCGTGCTCACTGCGACGCCGAGGGACGCGACTACAACGACATCACCAAGACCTGCTACTTCATCTTCGATGTCGGGGAGAAGGGCGAGAAGGCCGCCGAAGTCGTCGACCAGCTGGGCAAGCTCGCCGAGCTGGGCTTCGAGGCGGCGATCGGCGCCGTGGCCAACGTGTGGCAGGTCACCCCGCTGGAGGTCATCGGCAGCGAGGTGATCCCCGCCGTCGCCGGCCTGTGACCGCGGCGCGATGAGTGCGCTCCCCGCCGCCGCCACCCGCTCCGGTTCCGGCGCCAGGGCGCGTCCGGTCACGCAGTGATAGAACAGCAGAGCCAGTGCCACTCCCCCAGCCACGTCCCGCCCGTGTGCCGAAGACCAGGACAGGAGCCCGCATGTCCGTGCTCAGCGCTCTCACCGAGGCGATCCGCAGCGCCACGGTGGACGTCATCGATCTCACCGCACCGCTGTCGGCGTCGACGCCGGTGATCAGGCTGCCGGAGCCGTTCGGCAACACGGCCTCCTTCGCCTTGCATGAGATCAGCCACTATGACGACCGCGGCCCGGCCTGGTACTGGAACGACATCACCACCGGCGAGCACACCGGAACGCACTTCGACGCGCCCGTTCACTGGGTGACGGGGCGGGACGGGCTGGACGTGTCGCAGGTGCCGCCGCGCGGGCTGATCGCGCCGGCGGCCGTGCTTGATTTCAGCACGCAGGCCGCCGCCGACCCCGACTTCTTGCTGGAGGTGGAGCACATCAGGCAGTGGGAGGCCCAGCACGGGGCGCTGCCGGAGGAGGGATGGCTGCTCTACCGGACCGGCTGGGACGCCCGCTCGGCCGATCAGGAACGGTTCCTCAACGCCGACGCCACCGGCCCGCACACGCCGGGGGTGTCGGTCAGCTGCGCCCGGTGGCTGGCCGAGGAGACCACGCTGATCGGGTTCGGGGTGGAGACCGTCGGCACCGACGCCGGCCGGGCGCACTCGTTCGACCCGCCCTTCCCCTGCCATTCGGCGCTGCTCGGGGCGGGCAAGTACGGGCTCACCCAGCTCCAGAACGTGGCCATGCTCCCGCCGCAGGGCACCGTGCTCATCGTGGCACCGCTGCCCATCACCGGTGGCTCGGGCAGCCCGTGCCGGGCGCTGGCCCTGGTGGAACGGGCCTGAGGGCCAGCTGGCGATGCTGGTCAGCGAGGCGGCCGGACGGGTACTCACCGGCCTCGGCGCCACCACCGTGTTCGGCGTCGTGGGCAGCGGCAACTTCCATGTGACCAACGCCCTCATCGCGGGCGGCGCACGGTTCGTCGCCGCCCGCCATGAGGGGGGCGCCGCCTGCATGGCCGACGGCTGGGCGCGGGCCACCGGAGAGGTGGGCCTGCTGTCGGTCCATCAGGGGCCGGGGCTGACCAACGCGATGACCGGCATCACGGAGGCGGCCAAGAGCCGCACGCCGCTGCTCGTGCTCGCCGCGGACGTGGCCGGCGCGGCCGTGCGGTCCAACTTCCGGATCGACGTGGCGGCGCTCGCCGCCTCGGTCGGGGCACAGGCCGACCGGCTGCACTCCCCCGGCTCGGCCGCCGCCGACGTGGCCCGGGCCTACCGGACCGCCCAGGCGCAGCGCCGGACGGTGGTGCTCGCGATGCCACTCGATGTCCAGGGGGCACAGTGTGACGCGCCGGTCATCCCGCCGTCGCCACTGCTGCGGCCCTGCCAGCCGGGGAGCGAGTCGGTGACCGAACTGGCCGCGGCCCTGACCGCCGCGCGGCGGCCGGTCTTCGTCGCCGGGCGGGGCGCCCGGGTGGCCGGTGCCCGGGACGGCCTGGAGCGGCTCGCCGATGCCTGCGGGGCGCTGCTCGCCACGTCGGCCGCGGCCAAGGCCCTGTTCCGCGGCAACCCCTGGGACCTCGATGTGAGCGGCGGCTTCGCCACACCGCTAGCGGCGGAGCTGATCGGCGCGGCCGACCTGATCGTCGGCTGGGGGTGCTCACTCAACATGTGGACGATGCGCCACGGCCGGCTCATCGGGCCGGATGCCACCGTCGCACAGGTGGACGACGACGTGTCCGCCCTGGGCGCGCACCGGCCGGTCGACCTGGCGGTGCTCGGCGACGTCGGGCAGACGTGCCAGGCCGTGCTGGCGGAACTGGCCGGGCGCACGGCCGGCGGTTACCGGTCGCCGGAACTGCGGGCCCGCATCGCAGCCGAGGGTCGCTGGCGCGATGTCCCGTACACCGACGAGGGAACCGGCGGAGCCGGCGGGGACGGGCCGGGCGAGGACGCGGGGGAATCTGGCAGCGACGGGGACGGCCCCGAAGGGGGCGGCGGGGCGCGGATCGATCCGCGCACGCTCACCATCGCCCTGGACGACCTGCTTCCCGCGCAGCGGGTGGTCTCCGTCAACTCGGGGAACTTCATGGGCTACCCCAGCATGTTCCTGTCGGTACCGGACGCCAGTGCGTTCTGCTTCACGCAGGCTTACCAGTCGATCGGGCTCGGCCTGGCCTCGGCAATAGGCGCCGCCCTCGCCCAGCCCGGCCGGCTGCCGGTCGCGGCGCTGGGCGATGGCGGGGCGCTGATGGGGATCAGCGAGCTGGAAACGGTGGTCAGGCTGCGGCTGCCGATGATCATTGTGATCTACGACGACGCGGCCTACGGGGCGGAAGTGCACCACTTCGGCCCGGATCGGCATGCGCTCGACACCGTCAGGTTCCCCGAAGCCGACATCGCCGCCATCGGCCGCGGTTTCGGCTGCGAAGGGGTCACGGTGCGCGGCCCGCAGGACCTGGCCCCGGTGCGGGAATGGCTGGCCGGGCCGCGCGACCGGCCCCTGGTCATCGACGCCAAGGTCACCTCAAGAAGCGGCTCGTGGTGGCTGGAAGAGGCCTTCCGCGGCCACTAAGCCAGCCCGGCTCCCCCGCGGTGACGCTGGTCCCCCGGCTGATATCCGACTTGGCACGACTTGGGCCCATGATCACGTCCGATTTGTGGTGATTTGCGTGGGCGCAACCCGTGCTATGTCGCGGCGATCACGAACGCGGGGCCGGTAACCGGCCGCCCGGCGGACTTGCGCGATGGCGCAGGGACGTCCGCCGGGCGGGCCGGATGGAACGGCTGGGGTGGATCAGGAACTGTCGCTGGGCACCTTGGCGGGCGTCTCCCCCCTGGGCACCGCGGATGGCGGCGGGGCCGTGACGCCCGAGCCGACCCTGGTCAGCGCCTCGGAGGGGTAGACCTCCTCGTTGTGGATCGCCACGTCGCCGACCTCGAGCACCTCGTCGGGCAGCCGCAGCTTCATGAAGAGGCCCAGACCCCGCAGGATGAGGAAGGTGACCAGCCCGTCCCACACGATGACGGTCAGCGCGGCCCCCGCCTGGATGAGCAGCTGCTTCGGGTGGCCGTAGAACAGCCCCGCGGTGGTGACATTGGGGCTCTTGCCGAGACCCAGGTAGACGATCATGTGGGGATCGGCGAAGAGGCCGACCATCAGGCCGCCGGCCAGGCCCGCGATACCGTGCGTGTAGACCACGCCGAGCGCGTCATCCACCTTGCTGAAGGGCCGCACCTTGCTCAGGTAGTTCCAGGACACCCAGACGATGGCCGATCCAAACAAGCCGATGGCCATGGCACCCAGGCCGTTCACGTAGCCGGCCGCGGGCGTGATCCCGACCAGGCCGACGATCATGCCGTTGATGCCGCCCAGGAAGGTCGCTTTCTTCTCCCTGGTCAGCAGCATGTCCATGACGATCCAGGTCATCATGGCAACGGCGGTGGCCAGGTTGGTGTTGAGCACCGCCGCCGCCGCGTCCGCGCCCGCGAAGTACGGGTCACCGCCGTTGAACCCGTTCCAGCCCAGCCACAGGATGCCCGCGCCGACCGAGACCAGGAGCAGGTTGTTCGGCACGCCGTGCTGACGGTCACGCTTCAGCCGCGGCCCGATGACCGCCGCCGCGACGAACCCGGAGACACCGGCCGCCAGGTGGATGACGTAGCCACCGCTGAAGTCCAGCGCGCCGTGTGCCGCCCACCAGCCACCGCCCCAGAGCAGGAACGCGTTCACGGCGTAGGCGAAGGTGGACCAGAGGGGCACGAAGATCAGCCACACCTTGAAGCTGATCCGGCCCACCACGCTGCCCAGGAACAGCAGCGGCGTGATCGCCGCGAACACGAACTGGAAGTAGACCAGGGCCGACTGGGAGAAGTGGAACTTGGGCATCAGCCCGGCGCCGCTCACACTCGGGATGTTCGCCTGGCCCTGCTCGTTGAGCGAGCCGATGACCGGGCCCGGGTGGCCGACCAAGGTGCCGATCCACGCCTGGCCGAAGCCCATCTTGAAGACCCACAGGACCCACACGATGAGGACCAGGCAGAACCCGCTGAAGGCCATGATCATGGTGTTGACAGCCCACTTGCGCTGTACCAGGCCCCCGTACAGGACTGCCAGGCCGGGCAGACTCATCAGGCCGACGAGGGTCGCGGCCGTCAACTGCCAGGAGGTGTCTCCGGCGTTCAGCCAACTCGGATAGGGAACCACTGCTCTCCACCTCTCTGGGCTCAACCGGCCACGGAGCGTCGGTCAAGGACGCTTCATGTTTCCCATGGGCGGGTTTCGGACACGTTTCCCGACTGTTACACCGCCGACAACGTGTCTCAGTCCTGGTGATCCAGGATTACGTGCGTGTTTCGGTCCACCCGTAATTCCCATCACCAATGCCGGACCGGCCAGATCGCCGGTCCCCAACCCCGGGTGCTTTCCCCGGGCCCGGCCGCCCGGGCCTGCCGGCCGCGGCCCGGTGAGCATCAGATCACGTTCCGGTAACGGCGGCGCTGAGGGCTTGAGCCGGGACGGGCTCAGGCATACGCTCCGAATCACCCGGTTGGTAAGCGCTTTCCGCTCTTACCGGGCCGGGCGGGAAAGCGCTTACTCGGAGCGACCTGAGCGGTTGGGAGCGATGGCAGACAACGGAGACGCGGTGCACACGCAGCCGACCATCTACGATGTCGCGCGGGTGGCGGGAGTCTCCATCGCATCGGTCTCGCGGGTGCTCAACGAGCGCCGCAATCCGCTCCCCGAGACCAAGGAACGGGTGATGCAGGCCGTCACCGAGCTCGGGTTCATCCCGGACGGCGCGGCGCGGGCACTGAGCGCCAGGCTCAAGGAAGTCGTCGGGGTGGTCATCCGCCGCCCCGCGACGACCGTGCCCGGGGGTGGCTTCTACGCCGACGAGGAGGAGAGCCTCCAGTTCCCCGACCTCATCAACCGGGGCATCGAGGTGGCCGCCCAGCACCGGGACTTCAACCTGCTGGTGTGCTCGGTGGACGTGGACGACCACGACTACAGCAGGCGCATCTTCGCGCTGGCCCGCAAGAGCGACGGGCTGATCCTGCACGACCAGGTGCTCGACCCCGACCAGCTGGAACAGCTGTCGCGGCAGGTGCCGATCGTCACCCTGGCGGGGGTGCAGACCCCCACCACCACCAACGTGGGCGGTGACAACGTCTCCGGCATGCGCGAACTAGCCCGCCACCTCGTCCACGACCACGGCTTCGCGACCCTCGCCTACCTCAGCGGGGCCGCCAGCAGCCCGGACAACATCGCACGGCAGACCGCGTTCGCCGCCGAGGTGGCAGCGTCCGGCGCGGATTTCACCGACGGCCCGCAATGGCGCGGGAACTACTACGCCGCCGGCGGCGCGCGGGTGATCGAGCGGCTGCTCGCCCAGGGCGCTGCCCTGCCCGAGGCCATCGCCTGCGCGAACGACCAGACCGCGCTCGGCGCCGTCCACGCGCTAACCCAGCACGGACTCGACGTCCCCGGGGATATCGCGGTCACCGGGTTCGACGACATCCCGGTCGCGCGGCACCTGCGGCCGTTGCTGACCACCGTGCGGCAGCCGATCCAGCAGCTCGGCGCGACCGCCTTCGAAGCCCTGTACGCCATGGTCTGTAACGGGGAGGTGGCCGGGCGCAACATCATCCTGCCCACCACCCTGATCCGCCGCGAGAGCTGCGGCTGCCCTGCCGACGCGAGCCCCGGCCCCCCAGCGGTCTAGGGGGACGCCATGGCCATGCTCGCCAGGAAACTGCCGTTCTATGCGATCACCTTCCTGATCGCGATCACCATTGACTTCTTCATCCCGCGGCTGATGCCGGGCAACGCGCTGGACGCCGTCCTCGCCAAAGCGGGCAGCCAGATGGGCAGCCCGCAGGCGCTGCACGCGCTGGAGAAGCTCTACGGGATCGACAACCCGGCCGGGCTGCCTACCCAGTACGCGCAGTTCTGGGCGAACCTGCTGCACGGCAACCTCGGCACCTCCACCAGTTCCTACCCGACGCCGGTCACCTCGGTGATCGCCACCGCGCTGCCGTGGACGCTCGCGCTGGTGGGAACCGCGACCGTGATCAGTTTCGTGCTCGGCACCGGGATCGGCATCCTGGTCGCCTGGCGGCGCGGGACCTGGCTGGACAGCCTGCTCCCGGTCACCACGTTCTTCCAGGCGGCGCCGTACTTCTTCCTGGCCTTCCTGGCCATCGAGCTGTTCGCGGTCAAGCTCGGCTGGTTCCCCTACGGGCTGGGCCAGAACCAGCTGGATTACCAGAGCGGCCTGGCGCCGGGGCACATCGCGGACCTGCTCGACCACGCGGCGCTGCCGGCGCTCACCATCGTGGTCGCGTCCGCGGCCGGCTGGATGGTCGGCATGCGGAACCAGATGCTCACCACCATGGATGAGGACTACGTGCTGATAGCGCAGGCCAAGGGCCTGCCCAAACAGAAGGTGATCTGGTATGCGGCGCGGAACGCGATCCTGCCGAGCGTGTCCGGTTTCTCGCTGGCGATCGGGTTCGTGGTCTCCGGCGCGCTGCTCACCGAGATCGTTTTCGCGTACCCGGGGATCGGCTTCGTGCTGTACCAGGCGGTCATCAACCACGATGCGCCGCTGATGCAGGGCATCTTCCTCATCATCACGCTCGCCGTGCTGGCCGCGAACCTGATCGCCGACTTCGCCTACCTGCTCCTTGACCCGCGCACCCGGCAGGAGGCGTAGCGATGGCCGTCTCCGTGAACGAGCCTACGGTCACCGCGGCCGAGCCGGCCCTGCCGCTGCGCGCACGCCGGTTCCATCTGCCCCGCTCGCCCAAGGCCCTGATCGGCGGCGGCATGCTCATCGCCTTCCTGATCCTCGCCCTCGTCGGCCCGGTCCTGGCCCCCTATGACCCGTCGGCAGACCTGGCGCGGAGCGGGGTGCCGCAGCCGCCCTCGGCCGCGCACTGGCTCGGGACCACGCAGACCCAGCAGGATGTCCTGTCCCAGATGCTCACCGGCGGCCGGAGCACGATCATCGTCGCGTTCCTGGCCGGGGTGGTCGCGACGGTCATCTCGGTCGTGGTCGGCGTGGCCGCGGGATACCTCGGCGGGCTGGCGGATGACCTGCTGTCCATGCTGGCCAACATCTTCCTGGTCATGCCGGCGCTGCTGTTGCTGATCGTGATCTTCGGCTTCCTGCCGAGCTCGAGTAACGACCTGCTGATCGGCGTGATCATCGCACTGACCGCCTGGGCCTGGGGCGCGCGGGTGCTCCGCGCGCAGACGCTCTCGCTGCGCAACCGGGACTACGTGGAGTCGGCCCGCCTCATCGGCGAGAGCACTCCCCGGATCATCGGCTGGGAGATCGTGCCCAACCTGCTGCCGATCATCGCGTCCTCGTTCCTGTTCACCGTGCTTTACGGTGTGGGCACCTATACCGCGATCGCCTACCTCGGACTGGTGAACATCGACCCGCACTGGAGCTGGGGGGGCATGCTGTTCTGGGCACAATCGGTAAATGCCCAGGTCAGCGGGTACTGGTGGTGGTACATCCCGCCGGGGCTCGCGGTCGCGCTGCTCGGCACCTCGCTGGCGCTGCTCAACTTCGGCATCGACGAGTTCATCAACCCCCGGCTGCGCGGCGCCGGTCTCACCCGGCGCCGGGCAAAGCAGGCGGGCCTGCCGACGCGCTTCGCCCTCGGCCTCACCCCGGTCGTGCGGCCGGCCGCCGTCGCGGAACAGGCGGACCCACGATGACCAGTCACGATGTTCTCAGCCCGGCCCGCAGCCCGCTGATCGAGGTGCGCGGGCTGCGGGTGGACTACGGGCTCGGCCCGGACGCCGTACACGCGGTCATCGACGCGGACCTCACCTTGGTGAGCGGCACCGTGCTCGGGCTCGCCGGTGAGAGCGGCAGCGGCAAGTTGACGCTGGCCTACGCGATGACCAGGCTGCTGCGCGCGCCCGGTGTCATCACCGGCGGCCAGGTGCTGCTGCACGACGCCACCGGGCCGGCCGGGGAGTCGCCACCGGCGGCCACGATCGACCTGCTGAGCGCGGACGAGAGCCGCCTGCGCGAGCTCCGCTGGTCCCGCGTCGCCGTGGTGATGCAGAGCGCGATGCACGCACTCAACCCGGTGATCACGATCGGTGCCCAGCTCACCGATGTGCTGCAGGCGCACCGGAAGCAGCTGGACAGGACCGGCCGCAACCAGCGGGCCGGCCAGCTGCTCGAGATGGTGGGGATCTCCCCCGACCGCCTGGGTGATTACCCGCACCAGCTGTCCGGCGGCATGCGCCAGCGGGTGATGATCGCCATGGCGCTGGCCCTGGAGCCAGCGGTTGTGATCATGGATGAGCCGACGACAGCCCTCGACGTCGTGACGCAGCGGGAAATCCTGACCGAGCTCGCCGGGCTGCAGCGCGAGCTCTCCTTCGCGGTGCTGTTCATCACCCACGACCTTTCCCTGCTGGTCGAGCTCGCCGACTCCATCGCGGTGATGTATGCCGGGCGGCTGCTGGAGCAGGCTCCCGCCAACAGCCTCTACCGGGCGCCGCGGCACCCGTACACGCTGGGGCTGCTGCACTCCTTCCCGCCGCTGCACGGCCCGAGAAGGCCGCTGGCCGGGATCCCGGGATCACCGCCGGATCTGCGCGCCCCGCCACCGGGCTGCCCGTTCCACCCCCGCTGCGGCTTCGCCATGGACATCTGCCGGACGGAGGTCCCCGCGGCGATCCAGCTCGGCCGGGCGGGTAGGCGTTCCGCGGCCTGCTGGCTGCACGACGGGACTCATGCAGTCCCCACCGAGCTGGCCGTCCCCGAGCCCGGCGCCGGGACGGGGCCTGGAGCCGGGACGGCGCCCGGAGCGCCGCCCCCGGTGACGCACCTGCCGGCGGCCACCCAGCCGGGCACCACCGCTGCGGCCCAGGACGCGACGAGGACCGGGCGATGACGACATCAGCGGGGCACGGTTCCCCCGGCAGCGCCGGGCGGGTGTCCGCCCCGGCGGCGGCCAGCCGCGCGGCACTGCTCGAAGCCCGGGAGATCACCAAGCACTTCCCCGCTGGCCGGGGCGGGGCGGTGCACGCGGTGGACGGCGTCTCGCTCGCGCTGCCCGGCGGCCGCATCACCGCGATCGTCGGCGAGAGCGGCTGCGGTAAGTCCACGCTTGCCAGGCTCTTCGCGCGGCTGCTGAAACCGACCTCCGGGCTCCTGCTCCTCGAAGGCCAGCCCGTGCCCCCCGGCCGCGGCGGGCGGCGGCGGTACGCACAGCAGGTGCAGATGGTGCTGCAGGACCCGTTTGCCTCGCTCAACCCGGTGCACGATGTGCGGTACCACCTGACCCGGCCGCTGAAGGTGCACGGGCTCGGCACACCGGGCAGCCTGGAAGATTCGCTCGGCCGCCTGCTGGAGCGGGTCGCGCTCACCCCGCCCCGGCAGTTTCTCGGCAAGTACCCGCACGAGCTGTCCGGTGGGCAGCGGCAGCGCGTGGCGATCGCCCGGGCGCTCGCGGTGCGGCCGCGGGTGCTGCTCGCCGACGAGCCGGTGTCGATGCTGGACGTGTCCATCCGGCTCGGCGTCCTCAACCTGCTTGCTGACCTGCGGGAGAACGAGGGCATGACGATCCTCTACATCACCCACGACATCGCCTCGGCCCGCTACCTGGCCGACGAGATCGCGGTGATGTACGCGGGACGCCTCGTCGAGTCGGCACCCGCGATCTCGGTCACCGATCACCCGGCGCATCCATACACCCAGCTCCTGCTGAACGCCGCACCGGA
Source organism: uncultured Actinomycetes bacterium (assembly GCA_963741615.1). Lineage (GTDB taxonomy): Bacteria > Actinomycetota > Actinomycetes > Streptosporangiales > Streptosporangiaceae > UBA9676. Next base: position 18,306 of record CAVUIU010000026.1, on the reverse strand, counting down.
CCCCGACCGGCCGGAGCCGGTGCGGATCTCCGCCCGCGGCGCGGTGCCGAGCCTGCTCACACCGCCGACGGGCTGCCGGTTCCATCCACGCTGCCCGCATGCGCTGGCAGTCTGCCAGCAACTCGCGCCACCACCGATCGAGGTCGCGCCCGGGCATGTCAGCGCCTGCTGGCTGCATTCACCTGACCGCCCGGCCGGGGGCAGCGTCCCCGGCGGAAAGGAGATCTGATGGCTCACCGACCCGGCTAGCGGAATTATTACCCAGCCAACCAGCAGGAACGCTGGACCCGGCCGACCCTGCGCCATCCAGCTTTTCCAGACCCCGTCATGGTCAGTCAAAAGAGGCCGGCGACGAGCCGGCCGGGCACAATGGAGTTTAGGCAATGCAACATGCAGTCATGAAGAGCCTCGCGGTTGCGGGCATCCTCGGCCTGGGAATCGCGGCCTGCTCGAGTTCGGGCACACAGTCCGGTTCCGGCCACGCCGCCAGCGGCAAGACCCTGGTCATCGAGAGCACCTCGGTCACGGCCCCGAGCCAGAATTTCAACCCATTTGTTCAGAGCGCCACCGCGTACTCGGCCCAGGCAACCGGGCTGATCTACGAGCCGCTCTACATCTTCAACGTCATGAATCCCACGCAGCAGCCGGTCCCCATGCTGGCTTCGGGCCCGCCGACCTGGTCCAACGGCGGCAAGACACTGACCGTCCCGATCCGCTCGGGCGTCAAGTGGAGCGACGGCAAGCCGTTCACCGCGAGCGACGTCGCGTTCACCTACAACCTCATCAAGAGCAACCCCACGCTCTACACCGCCAGCGCACCGCTCGTGACCAGCGCCACCGCGACCAGCGCGACCTCGGTCACGCTGAACTTCGCCTCACCTCAGTTCGCCAGCCTGTTCCTCATCGGGCAGGTCTACATCGTGCCGCAGCACGTCTGGGGCTCGGTCAGCAACCCGGTGACCTACACCGACGCCAACCCGGTCGGCACCGGGCCGTACGTGCTCCAGACGTACTCCTCGCACGGCTTCCTGCTCAAGCAGAACCCGAGCTACTGGAACAAACCCGCGGTCAAGGTCTCGGCCGTGGACTTCCCGTTCTACAGCAGCAACGCCAACCTGGTGCCGCCGATCGCCAGCGGCAGCATCGACTGGGCCGGCAGCAACCTGGGGCCCGGACTCAGCTCGAACTACCTGAGCAAGAGCACCGACAACACGACCTGGCTCGGCAACTCGCCCTACTTCGCCGCCAACAACGTGGTCACGCTCTGGTTCAACGTCACCAAGGCGCCGCTGAACGATCCCGCGGTGCGGCAGGCCGTCGGCTATGGCATCAACCGGCAGCAGCTGGCCACCCAGGGCGAATCCGGATACGAAGCCCCGGCGACATCGTCGGGCGGCCTGCTCCTGCCCATCGACAGCAGCTACCTCGATTCCTCGGTGCAGGGCGACCTGCCACCCACCGGCTCCGCATCCAAGGTGGCCGCCATCTTGACCCATGACGGCTACAGCAAGGTCGGGGGCAAGTGGACCAAGAACGGCAAGGAGATCACCTTCTCGATCACGGACCCCATCGCCTACACCGACTACTACACCGACGACCAGCTCATCGCGAGCCAGCTCAACAAGCTCGGCTTCAACGTGAAGGTCGACGGCAACGGGTCCCCGACGGCCTGGCAGGCCGACTTCAACAACGGGACGTTCGACGCCACGATCCACTGGAGCAACCAGGGCCCGAACCCGTTCTACTACTACGAGAACTGGATCGACCACACGTTCTCCGCGCCGCTCGGCAAGCCGGCGGCAGGTGACAACGGCCGCTTCAACAACCCGGCCGCCCAGGCCGCGCTGGCCCAGTTCGCCGGCACCGACGATCCCGCTGCCCAGAAGGCAGCGATCACCAGTCTCCAGAAGATCATGTCGAGCCAGGCGCCGATGACGCCGCTGCTGTACGGAGCTGCGTGGAGCGAGATCTCAACCCGGAACTACACCGGCTGGCCGACGAGCAGCAACGCTTACATGACGCCGGTGCCGAACAGCCCGTACCTGGAGCAAGTCGTCCTGCACCTCAAGCCGGCCGCGTAGCCGCGGCCGACCGCTGAAAGGACGACAACTCCGCACATGAGAACTACGTACGCGGGGCTGATCCTGCCCGGCCGGGCAACCGGCCGGGCAGGTGCCCAGACGACCCGGCACGGCCGGCCATGACCGGCCCTGTCCATATTTCCCACCCCACCGGCACAGCCAGCGGCGCACCGCCCGCACCGCCCGCGCCGGGCACGCGGGCGCCGACCGAGCGAGACCTCGTCGCCGCGCTCTCGGTGCCCGACAAGGTGCGCCTGCTGACCGGCGCCGCCAACTGGCGCACCCACGGCTTTCCCGCGCTCGGTCTCCGGCCGATGATCATGTCGGACGGCCCGTCGGGCGCCCGGGGCGTCACCAAGGATGAGCGCCGTCCCTCGACCAGCCTGCCGTGCCCATCCGCGTGCGGCGCGACCTGGGACCCCGCCCTGATCGCCGAGCTCGCCGCCGCCCTGGGCGAGGAGGCCCGCGGCAAGGGCATCGACGTGCTGCTGGCACCCACCATCAACCTGATGCGGTCCCCGCTGGCCGGCCGCGGCTTCGAGTTCTTCTCCGAGGACCCGGTGCTGACCGCCCGGATAGCCGTCGCATACATCACCGGCCTGCAGTCGGCCGGGGTGGCGGCGGTGGCCAAGCACTTCGTCGGCAACGACACCGAGACCGAGCGCTGGAACTACGACGCCATCGTCACCGAGACCGTGCTCCGGGAGCTGTACCTGGCCCCGTTCGAGGCCTGCGTGCGCGAGGCGGGCACCGCGCTGGTCATGGCCGCCTACAACCGGGTCAACGGCACCCCGGCCACCGAGCACCCGTGGCTGCTGCGGAAGGTCCTCAAGGGCGAATGGGAGTTCGGCGGCGTGGTCGTCTCCGACTGGAACGCCACCAGGACCACGGTGCCGACGGCCGTGGCCGGGATCGACCTGGCGATGCCGGGCCCGAACGGGCCGTGGGGGGCGGACCTGGCCCAGGCGGTCCTGGACGGGATCGTCCCCGAAAGCGCCGTTGACGACAAGCTCCTCCGGATCCTGCACCTGGCCCGCCGAGTCGGCGCCCTGGCCGCCCCGGACGGAAAGCGTGGGCCGGCCCCGGCGCTGCCGCCGGCCCCGGACGGCGGCCCAGCTTTGGACGGCCCAGCAATGGACGGCGGCCCAGCAATGGACGGCGGCCCAGCAATGGACGGCGGGCCGGCCGTGGACGGCGGGCCGGCCGTGGACGGCAGATTTCCGGGCCGGCCCGTGCTCGTGGACGCGGACCTGGTGCGCAGGGTGGCCGCGGCCTCCTTCGTGCTGCTCCGCAACGAGGGACCCGTGCTCCCCTTCGACGTCGGCACCCCAGGCACGCCAGGCACTCCAGCCGCCATCGACAGCATCGCGCTGATCGGCCCGAACGCCGTCTACCCGGTGATCCAGGGCGGGGGCAGCGCGGTGGTGGCGCCGGTCACGGTCTCCACCCCGGCGCTCGCGCTCCCGGCCGCCGTGGCCGGCCGCGCCACCGTCACCGTGGCACCGGGATGCCGCACCTGGACGACCGTGCCCGAGCCGGCGGCCGGCTCGATCCGTGACCCGCGGACCGGCGAGCCGGGGCTGCGGCTGGAGTTCCGCGCCGGCGACGGGACCCTGCTCGGCCAGGAGCACCGCACCTCCACCCAGCTGACGTGGTGGGACGAGGGCGTCCCGCCCGGTGTGGGATGGGGCAAGGACGGCGCCATCGTGCTGGTCACCCGGTTCCGGGCCGGCACCACCGGGCCGCACCTGATCGGGGCGGCCGGTGTCGGCCGCCTCACCCTGGCCGTGGACGGCGCCGTGGTCGCGGACGAGGTGACTCCGGTTCCGGTGGACCCGGTGCAGACCATGACCCGGCCCGGTGAGGTCAGGGCCACGGTCGGCCTCCGGGCCGGCCAGCAGGCGGAGGTCCGGCTCGACTTCCGGCCCGCCGACGGCGTCAATGCCCCCCTGGCCGTCCGGCTCGGGATCGCGGCCGTCGAGGACGAGGACACCATGATCGCGGAGGCGGTGCGGGCGGCGGCCCGTTCCGCGGCCGCCGTGGTGGTCGTCGGCTCGGCGGAGGCCGCCGAGAGCGAGGGATTCGACCGGGAGACGCTTGCCCTGCCCGGGCGGCAGGACGAGCTGGTCGCCCGGGTCGCCGCGGTGAACGAGGCCACCGTGGTCGTGGTGAACGCCGGGATGCCGGTGCTCATGCCGTGGGCGGGCGATGTCGCCGCCATCATCTACGCCTGGCTGCCCGGCCAGGCCATGGGCGAAGCCCTGGCCGACGTGCTGCTCGGCCGGGCGGAGCCGGGCGGCAGGCTGCCCGTCACCCTGCCCGCCCTCGAGTCCGACTGCCCCGTCCTGCACGCCGTCCCCCGCGACGGCCGCATCGACTACGCCGAAGGGCTGCTCGTCGGCTACCGCGGCTATGACGCGGCGGGCATCACGCCGATGTTCGCGTTCGGCCATGGGCTCGGCTACACCCAGTGGGCCTACGAGTCCGCGTCGGTGGACGGGCCCGGCCCGGCACCCGGCGAGGATGTCCAGGTCCGGGTGGTGGTGCGCAACACCGGGTCACGGCCCGGCCGCGAGACCGTCCAGGCCTACGTGGCCGGGCCAGTGCCCGGTGCCGGGCGGCCGGTGCGGGTGCTCGGTGCCTTCGCCGCGCTGAGCGCGGGGCCCGGCGAGCGGGCGGAGGTGGTGCTCACCGTGCCGGCCCGGGTCCTCGCGGTCTGGGACCAGCCGGCGGGCGGCTGGACCTGGCCACGGGGCACTTTCACCATCGGGGTGGGCAGGTCATCGCGGGACCTGCGGCTGGAAGCCGCCGTCGTGCTCGGCGGCTGACGGAGCCGTGGTCACGGCTCGGGCGTGTCAGCCGCCTGGCCGTAGGAAGGCATGGGTGCGACAAGCTCGGCCTCGTAGCCGTCCCGGTTCTCCAGGTAGGCGGCGTAGTGGTCGTTCCCGCCGGCGAACGGGTGACGGTCCGGGTAGAGCAGCCGCCAGCCGTGATCGGGCGCGTGCAAGACGATTTCGTCCAGGTCTTCCCGGGATGCGACGTGGAAGGCGAGATGGTTCAGTCCCGGCCGCCAGCGGTCATGCCGCCCGGCTATCCGGTCAGGTGACTGCTCGAAGACGATGTAGGTCACACCCGACCGCCAGCTCTTGCCCTCGGGCCACTCCTGATAGACGCGGTAGCCCATCGCCTCGAGCAGCCATCCCCAGCTGGCCTCGGCTCTGGTCAGGTCGGGCACCCATAGTTCTATGTGGTGCAGCATCCCTGTGCCTGCGCGGTCCATTCCGACAGCATGCCAGGAGTAGCGCCCGTGCGGGGACCCCTCTTGTCACAGGTCAGACCGTTATGCGTCACGGTGCCCGGGCCGCGTCCGCCGCGGGCGGCCCGGGAAGGCCGCGCGCGGGCCCGGCCGGTGCCCCGCCACCGCTCATGAAGCCGCCTCGATCTTGCGCTGGATCTTGTTCATGCCTGCCAGCCAGCGGTCCGGATCGGCGGCCCGGCCGGCGTACATCCGGGCCACCTCCGGGTGCGGCAGGATGAGGAACCGGCCGTCGGCGATCCCCGCCACCACCGCGTCGGCCACCGCCTCCGGCGCGATCGCGGAATCGCCCAGGATCAGTTCCCCCGCGGGCCCGGTCCCGGCCATCATCGGGGTCCGCACCCCCTGCGGGCAGATCGCCTGGACGGTGATGCCCCGGTGGGCATAGGTCGCGGCCAGCCACTCGGCGAAGCCAAGCGCCGCGTGCTTGGTGGCGGAGTATGGCGCCGAGCCCAGCATCGTGAGCAGCCCGGCCGCGGAAACGGTGCAGATCAGGTGGCCATTGCCGCGTTCCAGCCAGGCCGGGAGCAGCAGCCGCGCGGCCCGGACATGCGCCATCACGTTGACCTGCCACGAGGCGTCCCAGTCGGCCTCGGTGGCCTGCTCGCCCCCCGTCCGGGCCACCCCGGCGTTGGCGCAGAAGAGGTCGATCTCCCCCAGCACCTCCCGGGCCACGCCGATCAGCGCGGCTACCCCGTGCTCGGTGGCGGCGTCGGCCGGCACGGCCGTGGCCCCGCAGGAAGTGGCCACCGCCGCCGCCGCACCGGCGTCGATGTCGTTGACGACCACCCGGCCGCCCTCGGCGGCGAACCTGCGGGCGAGCGCGGCTCCGATCCCACGCCCCGCCCCAGTGACAACAATCCCCCCACCCGCAACCCTCTCCATGCCCACTCCGCTCCCTCCTGCTCTCGTTTTTCATGATCGTGGTGGATCAGGCGGGCCAGAGCACGCCCAATGCACCACGATCACCGAATTCTGCCGCTGCCGGCGCGGCAGGGGTCAGGGGTCAGAGGTCGGGGGGCGGGGGGAGGGCGACGAGGGTGGCCAGGGCGGCGCGGTGGCGGTCTGGGGTGCCGAACGCCATCGCCCCGCTCTTGGCCCGCTTGAGCAGCAGGTGCGCGGGGTGCTCCCAGGTGAACCCGATCCCGCCGTGCATCTGCACACACTCCTGCGCCGCGTGCACGGCGGCATCGCCGCAGGCGGCTTTGGCCAGGGCGATCGCGACAGGTACGTCGGGGTCGCCGTCGGCCAGGCAGGCGGCCGCGTACCTGGCGGCTGCCCGGGCCTGGGTCACCTGCACCCACACGTCGGCGAGCCGGTGCTTGAGCGCCTGGAAGGAGCCGACCGGGCGGGCGAACTGCCGCCGCTCCTTCACGTAGGCGACGGTCATGTCCAGGCAGCGCTGTGCGACACCGAGCTGCTCGGATGCGAGCATGGCAGCCCCCGCGGCCAGGGCCGACGCGACCGCGTGCGAGGCGGCGGCGCCGGTGGCCACCGGCCGGGCCGGCACGGCCTCCAAGGCCAGATCGCACAGCGGCCGGGTGGCGTCCAGCGAGACCACGGCCGTCCTGCTGACGCCGGGCGCGCCGGCGTTGACCGCGTACAGGCCGAACGGGACCCCGTCGGCGGGAACCAGCAGCACGTCGGCGAGCAGCGCGTCCGCCACGCCGGCCACGGCGCCGGTCAGCCTGGCCTGGCCGGGCGGATCATCCGGCCTGGTGGCGTCCACCCGTACCCCGCTGGCCAGCCAGGCGCCGGGCACGGTCGCGGGCGGCATCCGGTCGAACCCCACCGCCAGCGCGGCGGTCAGCCCGCCCCCCGCCAGCCCTGCCAGCAGCTCATCGCCGCTGCCCAGCAGCGCCGTCGTGGCCACCACGGCGGACCCCAGATACGGAACGGGGGCAACGGCCCGGCCGGTTTCCTCGGCGACGACGGCCGCTTCCCGGTAACCGGCCCCGGCTCCGCCGTGGCCCTCGTGAATGAGCAGCCCGGCACAGCCCAGATCGGCGGCCAGGGTGTGCCAGAGGGCAGCGTCGTTAGGCTCGGTGGTCTCGGTCCTTGCCAGCACCGACGGCCACGGGCACCGGTCGTCGAGCAGGTCACGGACCGCGGCCCGGAGGTGGTCTTCCGCCTCGTGATAGCGCAGGTCCGGGATGTGCCCGGGGGATGCGGCGGGCGCGGTTGGCGCGGTGGCCCGGCCGGAGTCAGTGGAGGTCACCGGGGCAGGTCCTTCCAGGGCACGCGGGTGTCCGCGCGGGGCTCGGCGGGCAGGCCGAGCACCCGCTCGGCGATGATGTTCCGCAGGATCTCCGAGGTGCCGCCCTCGATGGAGTTCCCGCGGGCGCGCAGGTACCGGTAGCCGGCACCGCGGGTGAGGAAGCTGACCGTCTCCGGCCGCCGCTGGGTCCAGTCGTCGTAGCGGAGCCCGCTGGCGCCGGACAGCTCGAGTTCGAGCGCCGTAAGTTCCTGGTTCAGCCGGGCGAAGACGACCTTCGCGGCCGAGCCCTCGGGCCCGGGCTGCCCCGCCGCGAGCTGCTGGCGCAGCCGCGCGGTGGCGAGCCGGGCGATCTCGGCGTCGGCCCACAGCCTGATCAGCCGGTCATGCAGCCCTGGCGTGCGCAGCTCCGGGTGGTTCCGCCAGGCGGCCGCGACGATGCCGGCCATGCCGCCCTCGCGGGGCAGCGCACCGCCGCCGATGGCGATCCGCTCGTTCATCAGCGTGCCCTGGGCAACCCGCCAGCCATTCCCGATCTCCCCGATCCGGTCTGCGTCGCGGACCATCGCGTCGGTCAGGAACACCTCGTTGAACTCGGCCTCGCCGGTGAGCTGCCGCAGCGGCCGCACCTCCACGCCGGAATCGGTCATGTCACAGGCGAAGTAGGTGAGCCCGGCGTGCTTGGGCACATCCGGGTCGGTGCGGGCGACCAGCAGGCCCCAGCGGGCCCGGTGCGCCAGCGAGGTCCACACCTTCTGCCCGCTGACCCGCCAGTCCTGCCCCGCGTCGTCCCTGATCGCGCGGGTGGCCAGGCCGGCCAGGTCGGACCCGGCGCCCGGCTCGCTGAACAGCTGGCACCAGATCTCCTCGCCGGTCCACAGCGGGCGCAGCCAGCGGGCCTTCTGCTCGTCCGTGCCGAACGCGAGGATGGTCGGCGCCGCCATGCCCAGGCCGATCCCGTTCCTGATCGGGTCGTTGTCCGGCGCGCCGGCGGCGGCGAGCTCGGCGTTGACCACCGACTGGAGCGAGCGCGGCAGGCCGAGGCCACCGAGGCCGGGCGGGTAGTGCACCCAGGCCAGCCCGGCGTCGAAGCGGGCCCGCAGGAAGTCGAGCCGGGGCAGCGTGCCCGGGTCGTGGCCGGCCAGGAAGTCGCGCGCCCGCTGGCGCAATGCGTCCGCGTCGTCCGCCGGGCCCGCGCCGCCTGCCTGGCCTGCGGCGCCGGTCCCGGTCAGCACAGCGGGCCCCCGGCCACGTAGATCACCTGGCCGGACACGAACCCGGCCCCCTCGCTGCACAGGAACGAGATGACATGCGCGACGTCATCGGTCTGGCCGACCCGGCGGACGGGAATCTGGGCGGCGGCCGCCGCCTGGAAGTCCTCGAAGCCCATGCCGATCCTGGCCGCGGTCGCGGCGGTCATGTCGCTGACGATGAACCCGGGCGCGACCGCGTTGGCCGTGATCCCGAACTGGCCCAGTTCGATCGCCAGGGTCTTGGTGAGCCCCTGCATGCCGGCCTTGGCGGCCGAGTAGTTGACCTGGCCGCGGTTGCCCAGCGCGGAGCTGGAGGACAGGTTGACGATCCGCCCGAACCGCTGGTCCACCATGTGCTTCTGGGATGCCCGGGTCATCAGGAACGCGCCGCGCAGGTGCACGCCGAGCACCATGTCCCAGTCATCCTCGGTCATCTTGAACAGGAGGTTGTCGCGGATGACCCCGGCGTTGTTGACCAGGACCGCGGGCGGGCCGAGGTCGGCGGCCACCTTGCCAACCGCGGCCTCCACCTGGTCGGCCTTGCTGACATCGGCACCCACGGCCACCGCGCGGCCGCCCGCCTTGCTGATCGCGTCCACGGTGTCCGCGCAGGCGGCCGCGTCCAGGTCGAGCACCGCCACCGCCAGCCCGTCGGCGGCGAGCCTGCGCGCCGTGGCCGCACCAATGCCCCGGGCGGCGCCGGTCACGATGGCGACCCGCTGTGCGTCCTGTGCCATATCGTTCCTTCTCCTTCTTCTCAGGTGTCGGTCGTGGCCGGGTGATCGTCGGCCTGCGGTGCGCAGCCCGCTGCGCCCGCGCGGCGGCCCTGCTCCCCCGGCCGCCGCCGCCCGGGCGGCCGCGCTCGGCTAGCCGCCGTCCAGGTAATGCCGGAGCTCACGTCGCGCCAGAGAGCGCTTGTGCACCTCGTCGGGCCCATCGGCGAACCGCAGCGAGCGGGCGGCGGCCCACAAGTGCGCCAGCGGGAGGTCCTGGCTGATCCCGGCCGCGCCATGCGCCTGGATCGCCTTGTCGATCACCCACTCCGCCATCGCGGGGGTCGCCACCTTGATCGCCTGGATCTCGGTGTGCGCGCCCTTGTTGCCGACGGTGTCCATCAGCCACGCGGTCTTGAGCACCAGCAGCCGGGACGACTCGATCCTGACCCGGGACTCCGCGATCCAGTCCTGGATGACACCTTGCTCGGCCAGGGGCCGGCCGAACGCCGTGCGGCTGATCACGCGCCGGCACATGAGCTCCAGCGCCCGTTCGGCCGCGCCGATCTGCCGCATGCAGTGGTGGATCCGGCCGGGGCCGAGCCGGGCCTGCGCGATCGCGAACCCGTCTCCCTCGCCGCCGATCAGGTTGGTGGCCGGGACCGTGACGCCGGCGAAATCGACCTCGGCGTGGCCGCCGTGGGTCGCGTCGTCGAACCCGAACACCGTGATCCCCCGCCGGACGGACACCCCGGGAGTGTCCCGCGGCACCAGGATCATCGACTGCTGCCGGTGCCTGTCCCCGTCGGGCGACGTCTTGCCCATCACGATGAGGATCTTGCAGGCCGGGTCCATCGCCCCCGATGACCACCACTTCCGGCCGTTGATCACATAATTGTCGCCGTCGCGCTCGATGCTGGTGGCGATGTTGTTCGCGTCGGAGGAGGCGACCTCGGGCTCGGTCATGCAGAACGCGGAGCGGATCTCGCCGGCCAGCAGCGGGCGCAGCCATTGCTCACGCTGCTGTGCGGTGCCGAACTCGGCCAGCAGCTCCATGTTGCCGGTGTCCGGGGCGGCGCAGTTCAGCGCCTCCGGGGCCAGCGTCGGGCTGTGCCCGGTGATCTCGGCCAGCGGGGCGTACTGGAGGTTGGTCAGCCCGCCGCCCTCGGGATGGCCGGTCAGGAAGAGGTTCCACAGCCCCTGCCGCCGCGCCTGCGTCTTGAGCTCCTCGATGACGGGCGGCCGCCGCCAGGGATCCCCTGACCGCGCCGCCGCCTCGGCCTGCTCGGCAAGGACCGGCTCGGCCGGGAAGACATGCTCTTTCATGAAGCCGAGCAGCCGCTCGCGCAATTCCTGCGTGCGGTCGTCGTACGCGAAGTCCACGGCGCCTCCCGACCCGTCCGGTCTGCACTTTACCTACCTGTGAGCATCCAGGGTGGGCGCGGGGGGTTCCGGCGGGCAGTCCTATCCGTTCGTGTCCGCCGCGCGGCGGAAGACGTAGACATCGCTCGCTTCGAAGATCTTCTGGTAGGTCACGCCGGGATAGCGCTGATCGAGGAACCCGGGGACGTCGGTGGGGGGCTGGGAGTAGCCGCTGTTGGCGGCGTCGAACACGATGTAACGCGGGACCGGGTTGCCGGCGGTGCCGATCCAGAACGTGGCATCGCGGGTGACCAGGGGCGCGAGCAGGGTCAGCGTCGCCTCCACCGTGGTTCCGGCCGGGACCCGGGCGATTGCCTCCCGCTCGGCCCGGACGTGCGGGCTGATCACGTAGGTCTGCGGGTTCCACAGGTCTGCCAGCGGGAACCTGAACGCCAGCACCGCCGCGACCGCCGTCATGACAACGGCGGCATACCATGCCACGGCCCGGGCCGGGCCGGGCGTGCCCCAGGCCTGCCCTCGCGTGCCCCAGGCCTGCCCTCGCGTGCCCCAGGCTAGCCTTCGCGCGGGCCAGGCTTGCCCTCGCATGCCCCGGGGCTGCCCTCGCGTTTCCCGGGCCTGCCTCCTCGCGGAACTGGCCTGGATGCGGGCCAGCCCGTCGATCGCGGCGAGGAAGACGATGGGCATCAGCGTGGCGTTGTAATGCCAGTGCGTCCCCCAGAAGTTGCTGTTGGTGGACAGGAACCGCAGCGCCAGGCCCGGCACGGCGACCGCGGCGAGCGGCGACCGCAGGGCGACGAACGCCACCGGCAGCAACACCATGGCGGTGGTGCGCAGCTTCTCCGGGCCGGCCCGGGTGAACTGGGCCAGCAGGCCACCGGCCGAGACGTGGCCGGCACCCGGGGAGATCACGCCGCCGTCACTCCAGTACGGGTAGTGATGGGCAGGGTTGAAGTGCGGGATGATCACCGCGATCGCCAGCAGCGACCAGGCCAGGCCCCAGCACACGAGCAGCACTCCCGCCCACGCCCAGGCGCTGCCCGCCACCCGGGCGGCATCCCCGGGCCCGTCACCGGCACCGGCCACGGCCGCGCCGGCACCGGCCGCACCCGCACCGGGGGGCCGCGGGGCGGAAAGCCCGTCCCGCCCTTCCCGCGCCCGGGCCGTGACCGCCATGGCCACCATGAGCAGGCCGATCGCCGCCACCGTCAGCCCCTGATCCTCCTTGACGAAGACCAGCGGCAGGGCCCACGCCACCGCGGCGCGCGGACGCCGGCGCACGAGCGCGGACAGGGAGAAGGCGAGCAGCGGCACGGCGAACACGATCTCGTGGAAGTCAAAAATGATCATCTGCTGAAGACCCCACGAGAACCCGTACGCGGCGCCGATCGCCCGGCTCACGCCGGTCCCCAGCAATGCCTGCGCCGCCCGGCAGACCGGCACCACGGACACCGCTGTCAGCAGCGCCTGCGCGACCAGCAACGTGACCGGGGAGGAGAAGACCCGGAAGAACGGCGCGACCAGCCCGACGATGGGCTGGAAATGGTCGCCCAGCAGGTTGAAGCCCGCCCCCCGGATCGTCACCACGGGTGCGTGCAGATAGGCGATCTGTTGCACGTACTGGGTGTAGATGGCCAGATCCCAGGACCCAGGGTCCAGGCGCAGGTACTTGAAGACCGAGATGGTGATGTAGACCGCGAACGCGGCGAGCGCGATCAGCCAGGCCACCGGGTCGGCCCGGGCGATGCCCGGAGCCCGGCCCGCGGCCCGGATCGCGGGCTCCGGCGCCGCGCGGGCCGAGGCGGGGTCAGTCGCCAGCGGGCCCGCCCAGGGCCGGCCACCGGCCCCGGGGGCGGGCACCGATACCAGCTCTCCGGGACCCGTTTCCGGCGGGACACCCCCCCGTTCCCGCGGCATCCGCGTCTACCCGTACAGGCCTTTGGCGTAGCTGGGGCCGTAGTACCGCTCGAGTTCCGCCAGCGTTTCCTCCGTGTGCTGGACGCTCTTGACCAGCTGCGCGTGTGAGGGCAGGACGTCGGGCGCCCACGACTGCGGTTCCCACAACCGGGAGCGCATGAAGGCCTTCATGCAGTGGAAGAAGATCTGCTCGATCTCGACCAGGAGCGCCAGGTCCGGCCGGTGCCCCTTGACGATCATCTGATCGAAGAAGGAGGCCTCGCGGATCAGCCGGGCACGGCCGTTGATGCGCAACGTCTCCTTCCGGCCGGGTATCAGGTAGATCAGGCCGACGTGGGGATTGGTGAGGATGTTGCGGAAGCCGTCGGCCCGCCGGTTGCCATACCGGTCGGGAATCGCGATGGTGGTGTCATCCAGCACGCGGGTGAAGCCCGGCGGGTCACCCTTGGGCGAGACATCACAGCTGCCGTCCGCCCCCGCCGTGGCGACCAGGCAGAACGGTGAGGCCGCCAGCCACTCCCGGTCCCGCTCGCGCAGCGCCGTGCGTTCCTTGGTGAGCACCCTGGCGGCCGGGGTGCCCAGCAGCTCCCGCAGTTCCGCCTCGGATGTGATCTCGCGCATGGCATCGGCGCCAGCCATCGGTGCTCCCTCCCGCTGCCACGTGCGGCTATGTCCAGATCCTCCGCAGCCAGCCTAGTGGGGCCACCGGGCCAGCGTCGGTGCGGGCGTCAGGTCAGCAGCAGGCGGCTGATCCGCCGCCCGGCGAGCAGCAGGCCGGCCATGCCCATGAGCGCCAGGTAGGCCACCGGCAGCAGCAGGCCCGGGCCGACCACGCCGAGGGCGAGCCCGCGCATCAGCGTGACCGCCTGGTACAGCGGCGTGCACTCCACCACGATCTGCAGCGCCCGCGGGTACACGCTGAGCGGGTAGAACGTCGTGGAGAACAGGAACAGCGGCAGGCTCACCAGCATGACGAACTCGAAATCCTGCCAGCTGCGCATGAAGGTGGTAGCGGCCATCCCGGCGCCGGCGAACGCGAACCCGGTCAGCACGGCGGCGGGCAGCGCCAGGACCGCCCACGGCGAGGACAGCAGCCCCATCACGAGCATGACCACCAGGAACGCGAACGCGTACAGGGCACCGCGGATCAGCGCCCAGCCGATCTGGCCCAGCGCGACATCACCGGGCCGCATCGGCGTGGACAGCGCGGCCTCGTACAGCTTGGCGTACTTGAGCTGGAAGAACACGTTGAAGGTGGAGTCGTAGATGGCGCCGTTCATGGACGAGGTGGCCAGCAGCGCCGGCCCCACGAAGGCGATGTAGGTGAGCGCGCCGGCGGGGCCGGTGACGGTGCCGACCAGCTTCCCGAGCCCGGCCCCGATCGACAGCAGGTAGAACAGCGGCTCGGCCACGCCGGAGACGAGCACCAGCCATGCGTGGCGGTAGGCGCGGGCGTGGCGCTCGATCAGATGCAGGCTCCCGTGACCACCCAGCGACCTGCGCAGGCGCGCCAGCAGCAGCGTCAGCGGGGCCACCCGCAGTGGCAGTTCCGGCACCCGCATGCCCTGGCCGTCAGACATAGAGGCGCCGCCGGTAGCTGCGGTTCCCGGCCAGCACCCCGGCGCCGGCCAGGGCCGCCAGGTAAGTCACGTGCAGCAGCGCCATGCCCACATCCGCCGTGCCCAGGTTGAGCGCCCGGCACAGCGAGACGCCGTGCCAGAGCGGCGTGAGGTAGGCGACCGGCCTGAGCCAGCCGGGAAGCTGCGTGATGGGGAAGAACGTGCCCGAGAACAGGAACAGCGGGATCATGCCGAACCGGAAGATCATGGCGAACGAGCTGTCCCTGGTGCGCGTCACCGCCCACGCCTCGATGGGGGTGGCGAACGCCAGCCCGGTGAGCACCCCCACCGGCAGTGCCGCGAGCATCCACCAGGAGTGGATGGCGCCGAACGCGGTGGCCACCGCCAGGAAGATCGTGCAGTTCATGGTCAGCCGCAAGGTGACGAACAGCACATGGCCGTGGAAGATGTCCGCGGGGCGCAGCGGTGAGGCCACCGCGGCCTGATACGTCTTGTTCCACTTGACCGAGCCGTACACCGGGTACGTCGACTCGCCCACCCCGGTCTCCATCGCGGCGGCCGCCAGCAGGCCCGGGGCAAGGAAGGCCAGATAGCTCACGCCGCCGAGCCGGGCAGTGCCATGCGCGTCCACCAGGGAGCCCAGGCCCAGGCCCATCGCTCCGAGGAACAGCAGCGGGTTCAGCACGCTGCTGTAGATGGAGCCGCGCCAGGTCCGGCGGTAGTCGGTCAGCCAGAACCGCAGCTGCCGCACGGCCAGCGGCCAGCCGGGCGTGGCCGGCCCGGACCGGATCGGGCCGTGCGGCGCCAGACCCGGCGCCCGCGTCACGGTGCCCCCCATCACTCCCCCAGTTGGCGGCCGGTCAGCCGCAGGAACACGTCTTCCAGCGTGCTGCGGCGGACCAGCGAGGTCAGCGGCTCCAGGCCGAGCGCGCGCACGGCCACCAGGGCGGACTCACCCTCGGCGACGTAGAGCAGCACCCGGTCGGCGAGCACCTCCAGCCGCTGCGCCGGCACACCCGCGAGCTTCTCGGCGGCCTGCTGGTGATCGGCCGGATCGAAGCGCAGCTCCAGCACCTCCGGGGTGGAGTACCGCTCGATCAGGCCCCGGGGTGAACCCTCGGCCGCGATCTTCCCCGCGTCCATCACCACGAGCCGATCGCACAGCTGCTCGGCCTCGTCCATGTAGTGGGTGGTCAGGACCAGCGTGACCCCTTGCTGCTTGAGCCGGAACAGCCGGTCCCAGACCGCATGCCGGGCCTGCGGGTCGAGCCCGGTGGTCGGCTCGTCCAGCAGCAGGATGTCCGGCTCGTTGATCAGCGACCGGGCGATGGTGAGCCGCCGCTTCATCCCGCCCGACAGGGGCTCGACCTGGTCACCGGCTCTCTCGCTGAGCTGGACGAATTCCAGCAGGCGGCCGGTCCGCTCCCGGATCACGTCCCGGGGCAGGCCGAAGTACCGGCCGTAGACGAGCAGGTTCTCACGGACGGTCAGCTCCACGTCGAGCGTGTCCTCCTGCGGCACCACGCCCAGCCGGGAGCGGATCTCCCGGCCGTGCGTCACCGGGTCCAGGCCCAGAATGGACAGCTCCCCCGCACTGGGCGGGGACACGCAGCCGATCATCCGCATGGTGGACGACTTGCCGGCGCCGTTCGGCCCCAGGAAGCCGAACGCCTCGCCGCGCTGCAGATCGAAGTCGATCCCGTCCACGGCCGTGAAGCCGCCGAACCGCTTGACCAGACCACGGGCGTGGATGAGCGGGTGAACAGCGGACACCCAGGCGAGGCTACCGGGAGGGTGAGACATTGGCCCAACGGATATTTTCCGGCTTGCCGGCACCACTCACCCAAGCTCTCACCCCTTGGCCCGGCCGCCCCCCGGAAGGGGGTACTGTCTCAAGGGTCACGACGACGACTCTGGTGACGGCAGCGAGAGGGTAGGCGTCTGGTGAAGCTTGTCCGCGGACTGTACGAGCGGTTCCGGCACCTCATCCACGAGGCGGCCAAGTTCGGTGTGGTCGGGGTCGTTGGGGTGCTCATCACCAACGGCGGCTACGCCGTGCTGCACAACTCGTTCGGCATGGGCCCGGTCACGGCCACGACCATCGCGACCATCGTCGCCACCGCGGTCTCCTACGTGGCCAACCGCTACTGGTCGTTCCGGCACCGGGAGCGCACCAGCGTGGCCCGCGAGAGCGTGATCTTCTTCATACTCAACGGCGTCGGGCTGCTGATCCAGGACGCCGTGGTCGCCTTCAACTTCTACATCCTGGGTAACGGGCAGAACAGGGCAGCCGAGTTCATCGCGCTGAACACCGGCATCGCCCTCGCCACCCTGTTCAGGTTCTGGTCGTACCGCAAGTGGGTGTGGCTCGCGCCCCCCGCCACCGAGGCGGCCGGAGGGCACCGGCCAGGGCCGGCCAGCCCCCCGGCGGCCGGCCCCCGTCGGCCCGGGACGACCTGCCCACCCGCAACGGCAATGGCGAGGCGCCCGATCTCGCGCACGCGGCCGGGCATCGCGGCAACGGCCAGCACCCGAACGGGCAGCAGGGCCGCCACCGCACCACGCGAACCGGCCCGTCAGCACCGGATAGCTGGGACAGCTAGGGACTTCCCGCGCTGGGCGGGTGGGGTGGGTGGCACCGCCGTTATGCGCTCAAGGGCTTATGGGATGGCGGTGCACGCGCCCGGGGGCCCGCCGATGAAATGGAGCCGCTGCCGGTAGGCACTGGTGGCCTGCGCCTGGCTGATTCTGCCGGTGGCGACCAGCCGGCCCAGCACATGCGACTGCCGGGCGCGCGCGGCCGTGAAGTGGGTGATCGGGTCGTCGGCGGAGGGCGCCTGGACCAGCCCGGCGAGCATCGCCGCCTGCGGCCAGCTGAGCCGGGCCGGCGTGACGCCGAAGTAACCGCAACTCGCCGCTGCCAGCCCGTAGTAGCCGTGCCCGAAATAGGCGACATCGGCATACATCTGAAGGATCTGCGACTTCGGGTAGGCCAGGTCCAGCTTGATGCCCAGGCCCACCTGCTCGGCCTCGACGAGGATCCCCGAGCGGCCCGGCGTGTAGAGCATCTTGGCAAGCTGTTGGTACAGGGTGGCGCCGCCCTGGTCGGGACGGCCGGTGATGCGGCCTTCGATCAGCCGGCCAATGGCGAAGGGATCGATGCCCGGCTCGGAGTAGAACCTGTGGTCCTCGGTTGACACCAGGGACGCCGTGAACCGGGCGGGGACAGGGGGCCCGGGGTAGGCCACGCGATGCAGCTGGTCCAGTGCCTGGGCGCGGGCTGATGCGTCGCCGACCGACGGGGTGACCAGCAGCAGCCCGCCCAGCCCGAGGAGCCCGAGGAGGGCCAGCCCCAGCACCACAGCCACGATGCGGGAAAGCCACCGGTGGCGGCGCCTCGCCCGGCCCCGGTCCCGCGGCACGCCGTCCGCGCCGTGCCAGTCCGGCCATCGCGGGCCCGGCGGGCCAGCGGGAGCATCCGCATACCCACCGGCGTCCCCCAGGTATGGGCCAGCGGGCAAGGGCGACGTTGGCGCGCTGTCCCACGGTGATTCACGACTTGCCATGCACACCCTGTCATCAGCGCCGGCGAACCTGAGGCAGCAAGGGTCATACCCTGCATACCCGATGATCCAACGATCGCGGCATCCCTGGAAGTGCCGACGCGCCGGGCCTGCCGACGCGCGCGGCCCGGGATGCGCCGCCCGCGCCCGCCATGCCGGAGGCGCGGTAGGGCGGCGCGTTGCGCTATCGTCTAGGGGTCCGTCGTGGACGGACGGGACGTGGCGCAGTTTGGTAGCGCACTTGACTGGGGGTCAAGGGGTCGCCGGTTCAAATCCGGCCGTCCCGAC
>CAVUIU010000025.1:0-195905 GCA_963741615.1 uncultured Actinomycetes bacterium | reverse complement strand
GGGCCATCAGATCCCTCAGGCTCGCGCCGCGCCCGGGCCGGAAGTGCTCACCCACCGGCGGCTACCAGAAACCGAGTCTGCCCGAACCCGCAGCCGACCCGATAGCTCTCATTTGGGCCGGCCAGGCGCGCGCCGACCAACCGCCCTGCCACTGCTGATCAACGAGGTTCGTCGGCAAGCGCCTAGGGAGAGCCGCAGCGTCTTTCGCAGCCCGGTTGTCCCGGTCGCTGGCGCTCGGTGCGAGCAGCGCAAGCTCAGGTTCGGGGAGGTGCGGAGCGAGGAATATTGGTGTACCAGTAGCCACCCAAGAAGTTCCCCACCGCGGGCACCAGGAACCACGCTGACAACCGGTACATTTTGCGCCGCTCTACGTCAGTTCCCGCCTGACGACCGAGCGAGAGCAGAACGAGGCCGATGCCGAGCTGGAAGCCGCCCGCAGCGAAGCGCACGTTCGCCACGGCGGGTAGGTGCCGGTATTCCCATGGCGAGATCAGGCGCTGCATGCCGGGTCGCGGGGGAGATAGCCACCACCCGCGTAGACCTTTCGGAGCGGCGTTGTCGTTGGGGCCGTTCATCGGGATGCCTCCCATATCTGCTACGACCTGGCCAGTTCCCAGTCCAGCAGCCACAGGTTCGCCGCCAGCCAGGCCCACGCCCGGCCCACCGCACCCGCGCCGGGAACAGGTCATCCAGCGTGTCCCCGGGCGCCGCGCCCAGCAGGGTGAAGATCCGCCGGCACACCGCCGCAGGCTTAAGCACGACATTGTCGGTGAGTTCGGAGGACCGTTCGTCGCTTGGCACTGTGCGCGCGCTTGTGGCGAGACGCGGGCTTTGCAGTGGGCGAGCCCGCTTCCGTGTCTCCGAAGTGCTCCTCTTTCGGCTCTACCGCAGATCGCGAGCGCCCGTACTGTGTGGGAGGTTCCCCTAGCGTCTCGCGGCCCGTTCTTCCTCGACCGCTCGCGGCATGCGGTAGGCCCCGTAAAAGGCGCCTGCCGCCACGACGACCAGCAACGCCTGCCACCAACCGCCGCTGCCAGAGCCATAAAGAATCGCGGCGATGACGAGCAAGACGACGCCGGCAGCGAATCGCAGGCGGGCGATGACGTGTGCGTGTTTGTACTCGAACGGAGTCCTCGCCAGCCAATTGAGTTTCAGGAACTTGATCATCGAGTCAAGGTGCACGATCCCTCCCTCGAGAGTGGTGCTGTCGTTCTGTGCGTTCATCGGGATGTCTCCTGTGGCCTTTCGGTGTCCGGCCACTCCGGTCACCTATTAAAGTGATATCACTTTGCTATGCCACCTGTCAAGGGCTCGACAGTCGCGCTGGTCCGCTCGGCGGATGGGGCAGGCTCAGCACAAGAACCCGCCCGGCTCAAGATCAAACCGGCCCAAGATCAAAGAAGACAGGTCAAAGAAGACAACAGTGTGACCATGCCCGGCGGCTACGGCCAGGCGGCCGATGCTGGAGCGGCGATGCCCCTGCCCCCCGTCCAGGGGTGAGGTCACCTGGGCTGGAGCGTCGCGGCGCTTACGGCGGTTTGTGGTCCGCCAGAACCTCGGCCGCCACCAGTATGGGCCGGTGCTGTCGTGCGGTCAGTCGGCTCCCTGAACACTGGCAGACCTCCAAGTCGTCATCGGCGGCAATGGGACGCCAGCCTGCATCGCGTGGCTCGTCAGGAAGCGGCGTACGTAGCTCATCAAGCGCTGCTCGCAGACGCCTTTCATCCGGCAACGGTTTCATCTTGGAATAGGTGTTCGCATGTTCCCGGGGTGGCGAACGGCGCGTGGAGCGGGTTGCCCGGACCGATAATGGCTGATGTGGTTCCGGATGGGTTCGTTCGCGCGCTCGATGGCTTTGAGGCCGTGCTCGCCGGGGTCGCGCCTGGCCGCTCGGACGCGCCGTCGCCGTGCGCAGGCTGGTGCGCCGCCGATGTCGCCGGTCATGTGATCGGTGACCTGCGGGCGATTGAGGCGTACGCAACCGGGCGCGACGAGGAAGATGCTGCTGCTGATCCGCGATCTGCTGCCGGAGATGATCCTGTGGCCGCGTGGCATGCGGCGCGGGCCGACATGATGGCGGTACTGAGCCCGGCGGCGCTGGCCCGGCCAGTGCCGTTGCCGTGGGGGCAGATGCCGCTGGGCAGGTTCCTGGAGCGGTACCCGATGGAGTTCCTGGTACACACGTGGGATCTGGCGCAGGCCACGGGCCAGGAGGCCGGGCTGGATCCCGGATTGGTGCGCGATACGCTGGCACCGGCGCGGCAGTTTGCTCCCATAGCGCGTATGTCTGGCTTGCAGCAAGATCGACGGGCCATTGGCGGGCCATTAACCCTGGTGTCGCAGGGTCTCTGACGGTCACTAGCGGTAAATCGACTGCCCCAGGTCAGAGCGGTCAGCGGCCCCGATTGGTCGGATTCCCAAGCTGATAGTGCGGGTTCGATTCCCGTCACCCGCTCCAGCGTAAAATCCCAGGTCAGCGGCTCACGCTGGTCCCTGGCACCCCGGCCCGTAGAAGCCCGAAGACGCCCGCGTGCCATTAACGTGCCATTAGCCCGCATGGACAACGGCCCCGGAAGCGCCACCGTCATCGCCTCCCTTGCCCTGCTCGGACTCCACATGAGTGTCGATCGCATCGGTGATGGCCGCATCGGCGCCGCGTGCTTCGTGCTGGTAGATGATCGCGGCGCGCTCGCTGTCGTGGCCCATCCGCGCCATCAGGTCTTTGAGCCCCACGCCGCTCCCGGCGCGCGCCGAGGTCAACCCGTTGCAGGCAGCGCAGTACCGCAAGCGGCCCGCGGTGTCGGGCGCCAAGAGCGACGCGGCCGATGCGCGCACGTGCTGGCCGATATGGTCCGCACCGACGCCCACCAGTTGCGGCCGGTGGCCGGGGACAGCGTCCAGGCCCAGGCGGTCAAGGTGGTTGCCCGCACCCACAAGACGCTGATCTGGGAGCGCACCCGCACCACCCAGCGGCTGCGGCACGCGCTGCGGGAGTACTTCCCGGCCGCGCTCGCGGCGTTTGAGGACCTGGACGCGCCGGACACCTTGGAACTGCTGGCCAAGGCCCCCGGCCCGGCAACCGCGGCCCGGCTGACGATCAGCCAGATCAGCGCGGCGCTCAAGCGCGCCCGCCGCCGCAACATCGCGGGCAAGGCCGCGCAGATCCAGGCCGCCCTGCGGGCGGAGCAGCTGGGCCAGCCTCCGGCGGTCACCGCTGCCTACGCCGCCTCGGTGCGGGCCCTGGCCGCGGTGCTGGTCACCCTCAACGAGCAGGTCAAGGCCATGCAGGGGCAGGTGGAGACCCATTTTGGCCAGCACCCGGCCGCTGAGATCATCACCTCCTAGCCCGGCCTGGGACCGGTCCTCGGCGCCCGGGTGCTCGCAGAATTCGGCGACGACCCGGTCCGTTACGCCTCCGCCAAGGCCCGCAAAAACTACGCCGCAACCAGCTCGATCACCCGCGCCTCCGGCAAGAAGAAAACCGCGCTGGCCCGGTTCGTGCACAACGGCCGGCTCATCGACGCCCTCATGGCCCAGGCATTCGCCGCGCTGAACACCTCGCCCGGCGCGCGCGCTTACTACCAGCGGCAGCGCGCTCACGGCGCCGGGCACAACCCCGCCCTGCGCCAGCTCGCCAACCGCCTGGTCGGCATCCTCCACGGCTGCCTCAAAACCGGCACACCCTATGACGAGACGACCGCCTGGTCGCATCACGCCAAAGACCTCGCCGCTTGACATCTAAGCGCCTGGGATGTCTTTGCAAGCAAGGGGTCGGGTGAAAGGGCCTGACTTCCGGCCCGTAGTTCGGAACGAAGAGGCACCATCCTGGTCCCGCGAGCTTCGCTGCGGCTGTACGGGACCGGCATCGGGACGTAGGCTCCACTGAGAAGTGCCTATCCGATCCCGCACCCGGCCCAACGCTGGGTGCAGGTGACCGCGTTGCTCCGGACCCCGGTGGCACGGCCATCTGGCCAGGCAGGGACCAAAGGAGCCTCAGCGATGTACCGATCGAGCTTGACTTCCACCACAGCCACCGCCACACTCGCGCTCCGCGATGCACCCAACCCACTGCCGACACGCGGCCCCCCGGCCAGCGACGGGCTGGCGCCGACAGACAGCGGCACAGCCGCCTCAGCGGAACTGACCCGGTACCTCACCCAAGATCACGACCGGATTGCCCAGGGCATCAACGATGTCGTACTCCGCCGGATCTTCGCCGCTGGACTGGATCTCCAAGCCGCGCTGGGACTGATCGGCGAGCACCGCGGAGCCAGCAAGATCTGGCACGCTATCGACGAACTGGACCAGGCCGTCAGGGACATCCGGGACACCATCTTCGATGCAACAGGGCCAGGCGCGGGCCAGACGCCAAGAGCACACAGGGGTGATCTGCCCGCCTGAAAGGGCAGCACTGATCACCGTCGGCCGCAACGACTACCTCCGTCACGATCGCGTGCCATTGACGTGCCACTAACCACGGTCAAGAGCGGCGCAGGGCGGCCACGGCCGGACACACAAGTTGGCAGCTCAGACGCCATGACGGCCTGTTTCGTTCAGATTCCCAAGCTGATAGTGCGGGTTCGATTCCCGTCACCCGCTCCTATGTGAAGGCCCAGGTCAGGGAATCCCCGAGCCTGGGCCTTGATCATGCCAAAGGCTACGCAACGGCCATCGTGCAATTAGCGTGCAACTACCCGGCGAGGCGAGCGGCGCTGACTGGTGGGCATCAGGACGCCAGCGGTACCTGCATGCCAGGCGGCATCGGCAGAGCAGCTCTGACCCTGAACGCGGTGCTACGCACCTTCCGTCCAGCTCGGCGCGGAACTCATAGGTGCCCAGCCGCTTGAACTGAGCTTCGGCGTTCACGGCTATGACGCTCCGGATGTCCGAACCCGCTGGCAGACCAGGCGGACGACCAGCTTCGACCTGGGCGTGGGCTGAGGCCAACTCCTCGCCGTCCTCATGTATCACGACCAGCTTAGGGGGAATCGGCGGTTAGTCTCGTTCCAGCCAACCAGGATCAAGGCGCCGGCGCTGCGTGCCGCCGCTGGCCCGGCATCAGCGCCGGGCTCTGCCGTGAGCGGCCCGCCCGTCGCACGCCGGGCCACACCGCCAGGACCACGCACAGATCACCACGGCTCACCGCCACGGTGCTTACTCGCGACTCGGCGCCCGATTCAGCGGGTGCCTGGACACGACGGTCTACCTGCTGCCCGTAGGGGTTGCCTCACCCGCTCTGGATCGTGCCTACGGGTGGCGCGCCGGTCAACCTGTCGTGATCCTTTGCCTGGTCCTCCCCACAGGCAAGTTCGGCCTGCGCGGAGCCTCTACCAGCCAAAGCATCATGCTGCCCGCTGCGCGGGTCCGATTGACAGTCACGCCACCCTCCGGGGTTTGGCAGCGATCGGTTGAGGCACCCTCCTGCCTTACCCCTTGCCAGATCAGGAGGAGCCGATGGCTACCTAGCTTGATCACCGGGGATGGACCGCCGCCTGGTATTTCGCCCCTGCGTCCTCTGCCACCAGCCCGCCATTCTGCTCTCACCCTGCGGCAGGCCGTGTCACTGGACCTGCGCTCTGAAATGGACTGGGCAAGCCACCGGAGACACTCTTTCGGACCGGAGCACAGCCAGGTATCTGATTCGCCGCCCGGCGGCGGAGTCGGCAGGCGGCGGCGCTCACCACTGCCCCGGGCACTGTGGGCGCCCGGGGCAGGTGCGGGTGGTTGCGGTCGTCAGCTGATCACGACCCCGACGGGCCGGGGCCGCCGTAGAGCAGGCCGAAATCTTGGTTGCTCGTATCGGGCTGGGACATGTCGGGCGGGGTGGTGCTGCAGGTGTATGAGCCCGTGTTGATGAGGGACATGTTGGCCTGCTGCTCGCCGGCAGCCGGGCCAGAGGTGTCCTGGAAGTAGCCGACGCTGAGCTCGGTGCCTGGCGGTATCTGCGACGGGTCGATCGTCATCGTGGGCTGCTGACCCGATCCCACCCGCCAGCTGCCCCCACTGGGCCCTGTTACGGCCTGGGAGAAGCCGGCCGGTTCGGGGTCAGAGGTGCAGTAGCTGCCGCTGGTGACCTTGGCCGGGATGCCGAATTGGGCGAAGTCGCTCTGCAGCTGGCTCGGGTTGAGCAGCTCGCCCGGGGTGAGGGTCAGCGTGTCCGTGCCGTCGGAGTTGCTGGTGAGGGTGAAGGCCGAGGTCCGGATCGTGCCCGTGGCGTGCGCAGCGGAGGAGCCGAAGGCGCCCGACAGGCCCAGACCGAGCACCACTGCCGCGGAGGCTGCTGCGGCGGTGATGCCCGCGGCGAGCCGCCGGTGGCCGCTTCCGGGGTGGTAGTTGCGCTGGATCAGTCTGGGGTGCGCTTGCTGTGGATCGTGGAAGTCCGCCGCCGCCCGGGTGAAGGCGCTGCGCAGTTCGTTTTCAAGGTCTGGGGTGGGCATCAGAGGGTCCTTTCAGGCTTGCCGGAGCATGGGTTCGGTGGCGGCCGGCTCACTGTGTGCAAGAGCCTCGGCCAGGCGGGCCGCCGCCCGGGATGCAGTGCTGGTGACTGTCCCCGCCGAGCAGCCGAGGACGTCAGCGACCTCGGCCACCGACAGGTCGGCCCAGTAGCGCAGCACCAGCACGGCGCGCTGGCGGGCGGGAAGCTGCGCCAGCGCCCAGCGGAACTCAGCTATGTCCTCGACTTCCCGCAGCGCCCGCGCCGCGGTTTCGTCGCTCGCCTCGAAGGCACCGGCCCGCGGCTGGAGTTCGGCTCTCTGCCGGGAACGGCGGTCGCTGTCATGCAGCACGAGGTTGATCAGGATGCGGCGGGCATAGGCGGCCGGGCGGTCCATCGACCGGACCCGCTTCCATCGCCGCGCCACCCGCAGCAGCGTTTCCTGGGCCAGGTCTTCAGCGTCTTTGGCATTGCCCGTCATCAGGTAGCCGGTGCGCAGCAACAGGTCGGACACCTCGGCCGTGAAGCGGTCAAACTCGTGCTTGACGGTCGCGTTCCCGGCCCAGTCCATGCGCATCTCCCCGGTCGTGTCCTCGTCTCATCCTGTATAAGTCCCCCCAGCCCGCCGAGACTGAGCTCAGCCAGTGTGGTTTCGTATTGGCGTCGTTTGGCCAAGCGTGTAACACGCCGCGAAAGAGCCGTTTGACCGCTTGGTCGGTCGGCGCTGACGAGCATCCTGCAGAAGCGGGCTGCTGATTCGGCGATGCGGCCGAGCTCGGGGTGTATGAGCCCGCCGTCACCGTGACGCCGGCGACGAGCGGGTCGAAGCCATGCTCTGCGGCGTAGTCGCGGTACGGCGATCTGGCTGAACGTTCCCCTGATTGCAAACGATGCGATCTTCGCCAAGGTCAAGGATCTCCACCTGCTCACCAAGCTCGACCTGTAGGCCAAGATCACCGTGCAATTACTGGGGGTCCGCAGGGGTCAGTCATGGCTACTCACGCACAGGTCCGACCGCAGGTCACCGGGCACAACGCTATCGATCGGTGTAATTCCCAAGCCCTCTCTGCCAAGCTGACGTGAGGCACCCGCCCCCCGAGAATTACTGACCCCGAGGGCGGGGATGGAGACACCCTGACGTGAGTGTGACCCTCGACGGCCGGCTGGTTGCCGCCGATGCTGGACAGGTGGCTGACGGCGAACCGGGACGGCCGGATCCGGAGGTGCCCGAGCGGGCCCGCCGGCGGAGCTTCACGGCGAAGTACAAGCTGGAGGTCCTGGCCGCCTATGACGCGGCTGAGCCGGGTGAGAAGGGCGCGATCTTGCGCCGGGAGGGCCTGTACTCCAGTCACATCGTGGAGTGGCGGCGGGCTCGCGACGCCGGGGCGCTGGCCGGCCTGGCCCGGCCCCGCGGGCGGCCCGCTCCCGATCCCCGGGACGCGCGGATCGCAGCGCTGCACAAGGAGAAGGCGCGGCTGGAGCAGGAGCTGGCCAAGGCCCGCTTCGTGGTGGACGTGCAGGCAAAACTGCAGGCGCTCTTGGAGACGCTCTCCGAGAGCGCGGGCACCGATCCGAAGTCGGCGCCGTGACCGGCGAGGCCATCGCCACGCTGACGCCGCGGACCGGCACCCGGGCAGCCTGCGCCGCGGTGGGCGCACCGCAGGCCAGCTATTACCGCAGGCACCGGGCCAGCCTGCCGCCGCCGCGGCCAGCCCCCGTCCCGCACGCCGGGCGGGTGCAGCCCCGCGCCCTGAGCCAGGCCGAGCGCCAGGAGATCCTCGGCACGCTGCACTGCGAGCGGTTCGCTGACCTTGCCCCGGCCGAAGTGTGGGCGACCCTGCTGGACGAGGGGATCTACCTGGGGTCGGTGTCCACCTTCTACCGGGTCTTGCGCGAGGCCGGGGAGAGCAAGGAACGGCGCCGCCAGGCCACCCACCCCGCCCCGGTCAAGCCCGAGCTGATGGCAGCCGCGCCGAACCAGGTGTGGAGCTGGGACATCACCAAACTGCACGGCCCGGCCAAGTGGACCTGCTACTACCTGTACGTGATCTTGGACATCTTCAGCCGGTACGCCACTGGCTGGATGGCCGCCACCCGCGAGTCCGCCGTCCTCGCCGGGAAGCTGATCGCCGCCACCTGCGCCAAGCAGCACATCAGCCCAAGGCAGCTGGCCATCCACGCCGACCGCGGCTCCTCGATGACCTCCAAGCCGGTCGCGTTCCTGCTCGCCGACCTCGGCGTCACCCAATCCCACTCCCGGCCGCACGTGAGCAACGACAATCCCTACTCCGAGAGCCAGTTCAAGACGCTGAAGTACCGGCCGGACTTCCCCCGCCGCTTCGCCTCGATCGAGGCCGCCCGGGCGCACTGCCAGGTCTTCTTCCCCTGGTACAACCAGCAACACCGCCATACCGGGCTGGGCCTGCACACCGCCGCCGACATCCACTACGGCCGCGCCCACGCCGTCCAGGCCGCCCGGGCGCACGTGCTCACCGCCGCCTACATCGCCCACCCCGAACGGTTCGTCCGCCACCCTCCGGCACCGCCACAACTGCCGGCCGCCTCGTGGATCAACCGCCCCGATCAGAAGGAGACCTGCACTCAGTAAAAGCCGCCCGATGGTGCCTCATTCAGGTTGACAGGTTCCGAAGCTGATACGGTAGTACGGGTTCGATTCCCGTCGCCCGCTCGCACCGTCACCCGCTCCAGCGTAAAATCCCAGGTCAGCGGAACCCAGCGATAACTGCGCGCTGAGCAGGGGACGCCCGCGGGACGCAACGGACGGCCAGGTGATCAAACATCATTGTGCGCTGAGATACGCACGGACTAGCAGGACGTCGTGGTCGGTGTGTATGGCGGGCACCACCCGCACCGAGGGCGAGCGAAATGCGCCGGTTCCATAGACCTGCTGACTCCCGGGATCCTGGTGCGCGGAACCGTCGGTGCGGGTCCAGAAGCCGTGCGGGGCGCAGGAGGGGCGACGGTTCACGTCGCCTCCGAAGATGACGGCGCGGGCCGCCGCGCGGCGTGCAAGGATCGCTCCGAGCTCGGCGCACTGCAGCTCGTTCGCGGCCACCTCAACGGGCTCGCGCGAGGCAAGGTGAGCAGTGCACACGTTGACGCTGATCCGGGTGCTGGCGCACAGCCACACGCGCCGCTCGGGGCCGGCTTGCGCCTCGAAAGGCTGGCTGGCGGCGCTCAGGATGGATGCTTTCGACAGCACCGCGTCACCGAAGAATCCACGGCCGCCCGGTCGTCTGCAGGGCAGGGGCTTGCCGTTGTAGATCACCTTCGAGAAGCGCAGGTGGTAGCCAGTCCGCTGGGCGATCAGCGCGACATCACCGCTGCACGCCTCGTTGAACGTGACCGCGTCCGGGCGCGCTTCACGGACCCGGGTGATTGCCTCCCGCACCACCGCGGGGTATTCCACCTTCGCGTAGCAGCCGCCCAGGCCGGACAGGCACAGGTTCATCTGCATCAACGTGTAGGCCGAGCCTGGAGACGTCCGCGCGGCCACAGCCGCGGCTGTCCCCGAGGATCCGCTGCAGCCGCCGAGGGCAAGGACAAGCCCGCACCCCACCGCAACGAGCGGGACCGCAGACCTCGCCGAGCGCTCGGCGCCGCGTCGGACCATTATCTTCACCGTTCCTCGACGGTACATCCGCCCCCATCTGCAGCAGGTAGCACGCGCGTCATCCAAACCAGGTGCGGTCCACAGCTGGGCGGAGCCCCGACCGCGGCTCCGCATCACTCCCCACGGCACTGGTCATCGGGGAAGAACCCCCTCCAAGCCACCGCCCGTGCCGAACTGAGTGCCGCGCCCGATGGGGGACTCTGGGACGCGAGGCGTCGGGCCTGGGGCCTCGGGCCATTGGCGGGCCACTAACCCTGGTGTGGCAGGGTCCATCACGGTCACTAGCGGTACGCCGGATGCCCAGCTCAAGGCGCTCAGAGGTCCCGATCGGCCGGATTCCCAAGCTGATAGTGCGGATTCGATTCCGTCACCCGCTCCGCGCAGGCTCAGCTTATGGACTGCTTCTGAGTCCACCGGTCAGCTCGGCCCACTGGGTCAGTTCCCCCAGCGTGACGAAGGTGATGCACGGTTGCTTGCCGACGAGGCGGGTCAAAGCAGGAGAGGGCAGTCGGCGCTTGAGGCTGAGCGAGGAGACGTCGGTGTCAAGGATTACCCGGCCCACGACGGATCAGGCGAGGTCCGCGTGACGCGTCTCGGTGACATGAGCAAGGAAGGCGTCCGGTTCCTCGTCGGTGTCGAAGACGCCATCCTGAGCGAGGTCGTCGGCAGAGCGGATGGGGCGAACGCCCTTGCGCCGCGCCTGTTTACTCGGTGCCGCCACCGGGTGACACCGGAACGTCGTCCGCCCTGTTCGTAGTCACTCTCACCTCCGGTACCAGTCCATCTAGCATCGCATCTTGCCGGATGCTACAGACAGTAGCTGGTTGCGTAGCAGTGCCAGCGGGTGATCTTCCCTCACTAGGCGGACGTGGGGCACCCGAGCAGGACCTGGGATGGGCTGACCGCTAATCAGGCCGTACCCCAAGTCTCCTTGATCGTCATCTCGGGCGCGGCCTGCGGACCTTCCCGAACACCAGGTAAGCAATTCCGCCGAACGGAATCGTGAGCCCTATGCCCATGCAGAGGATCGCCCATACCCACTTGGGCAGGTAACGCACTTCCCCCGCCCGGGCAAGGTTGACCTCGCAGAACACCACGAACCCGGCTGCGAGCACGAGCACTGGGATCAATACGAGGGCCTTGTTCAACGTGGTTCTCCAGACCGGTCCGCCAGTCCCCAGTCTGGCACAGCCGGTCATGACATGGCCATGTGCGGGACAGCCGGGACCGTCCAGCTCCCGAGCATGTTCACCGTGCAATTAGCCCCGGTAAACCGGGAGCGGTCACGAGTACTGGCGGTGCATAGTCCTGGCTGGTTAACGGCCCCAGCCGGGCGGATCGGTTGGATTGCGGCCGCATCAGCTCTTCAAGCTGATCATGCGTGTTATGGGCCTTCGGCGGGCCCCCTGGGTGAGCTGATCAGCGGAGGCGCTGGAGTGCAGCGTTCGTGGCGGCGAGATCGAAGGCCCCCGGGTTGAAGTCTTCTCCCCCACTGCCGGTAATGCTCGTACTCCTGATGGGTTGGGTTGGCCAGTGCTTCGAGGAGATCGGCATAGCCGCCGGTTCCGCCGCAGTCTTCGGGTGGGCAGGCGTTCGTCCCATCGAGGCAAACCGCGAACTTGAGCACCGGGCGGATCGTGTCGGCCCGCTCCACCAACACCTCGTGCTCCCAGGAGTCGCCGAAGTCATAGTCATAGCGGAACCGCTCACCGGCGTGGGCGACGTCAGCGAGGCTGAACTCGGCTTCGTACAGTTCCTCCTCAGGCCAGTCCTTGAAGTGCATCCCATAGAGGGCGTCACCGATCCGGAACTGGTGGAGGTGGCTGTTCGTCCAGCCCATCACCTCCTGGAAAACCAGATGGAGCTTGTCCAGCCGAAGCGAGCCGGGGACAAGGGACGCAGGCCCGACTTCGATGAACGAGTTGCAGGCGCAGCCATCGCGACTTCGTCCACAACTTTGCCATTGCGTGCTCAGAAGAAGGGGCTCTGGCTCTCGTCTGGGTACCCTGATAGACGGGAGGTGATGCGCGATGTCAGAGCCAGGAGTGCACAGGTCAGCATCCAAGAGCACGACCCTGGAGCGGGACAGGAACGACGTGCTCGATGCAGCGCGGCCACTGCCTCCCGATGCCGACGTCCTTATCGACGACCTCACCGAGGATGAGGATCGCATCTTCCTGGCTGCCATCCTCGAAGCATGAGCGTCGGCTCCCGGGGTCCAGCCGTGATCGACACCGGGGTCTTCGGCGCCCGTCTGACGCCCACCGGGAGATTACCGGCATCGCGCTACCGCCCGTACTCGAAGGTCGGCCAGCGATCATCTCCTTCATTACCTTTGCCGAACTTGAGTATGGGGCCAGACTGGCTGGTTGGGGCCCGGACCGACTCCGGCGCTTGGAGCGCGAGATAGCCCGGGCAGAGATCGTGTGGCCGGACCTGACACAGGCATATGCCTCGCTTCGTGACTGATGTGTCCGAACCGGGCACGGCCTGGGCCAGAAGGAGCAAGAGGCGGATCGTTGGGTGGCCGCGACGGCAGTCTGGCTGCAGATTCCTCTCTCGTGGCGCACGACGCCATCTTCACGAATGTGAAGGACCTCGAACTGCTGACGAGGCTCGGTCAGTAAGCAAGATCGCCGGGCCATTGGCGGGCCATTAGCATCGCCGCTGGAGCTGGCTATTCTTCGCCGGAAAAACGCTCCCATGCGGCCTGGCGGGTCATGCCCATCGCAGCGCCGATCCTGGCCCACGTGATGCCACGAGCACGGGCCTTGCTCACCAGCAGCGCCAGCTGACGTTCGGGCTGAGCGCTAGCAGCAGCAACTTTGGGCAAGACTGCCAGCAGCTCATCATCGGGGAAATTCTGCTGGACGTCAGCCACCGTTGTGATGCTGGGAGGCTTGCTCTCGAAGAGGATCTCCGCGAAGGCTGCAACACAGGAATCGCAGATGAATACACCGGGTCCAGCGATCATCGCGGCCCCGTCCGACGTCAGGCAGAAGGAGCAGACCATGTCCGCTGCTGTCTGGTCCATCACAGCCATCATCCGGTCCTCCTCTCAGTGCGTGTCAAGCGTTACCTTACAATGTCAAGCTTACCTTGACAAGATATGTTGTACGTGCGATCTGGATCGGCGCCGTGCGACGGCACTCAGTCGAGATCGAACTCGTTGCCCTCGATGTCCTGCATCACGATGCACGACTCGTTGTCGTCATCGGCAGGCAGTAGTCGTACGCGTACCGCGCCGAGCGCGACCAGCCGTGCGCATTCGGCCTCAAGCGTGGCCAGGCGCTCTTCACCCACGAGCCCGGTGCCGACCCGCACGTCAAGATGCAGCCGGTTCTTGACGACCTTGCCTTCGGGAACGCGCTGGAAGAACAGCCGCGGGCCCACACCTGAGGGATCAACGCATGCGAACCATGAACCCTGATCCTCACGCCGCAGCGTGCGATCGAAATCGTCCCAGGTGGCGAACCCCTCCGGTGGCGGCGGTACGACGTACCCCAACACCTCGCACCAAAAACGAGCGACGCGCTCAGGTTCTGCGCAGTCGAAGGTGACTTGGAACTGCTTGACCGACGCCATCGGTCCACCATAGAGGCGCGTGTTGTCGGGAGCCACGTTGGGAGCCACACGGATGAACAACCTTGCGTGCTCCGGACCGGCGCGGACAACCGGCAGGGACAAGCCCGGGGTCGCGAACTGCCCTGAACGAGGCCCCCAGTGGTGGTGCACAGTCTCAGACTGAACCCACGGGCGACGGAAGCGAAGGAGTGGCGAATGGCCTCACATGCGGTGGTGATCGCCGGCGGAGGCCCGACAGGAATGATGCTGGCGGCTGAGCTGGCCCTGGCCCAGGTCGATGTCGTCATCGTTGAACGACGCGCCACTGCGGATCCCGACCGCTACGCGCCGGCGGTCTGCACGCGCGCACCATCGAAGTGCTCGATCAGCGCGGCGTCGCCGATCGGTTTCTCGAGGAGGGGAAGGCGATGCAGATCCAGGGATTCGGCCGGATCCCCTTGGACATCAGTGATTTCCCATCCCGCCACAACTACGGGCTCGCCCTCGCGCAGATTCAGACCGAGCGCCTGCTGGCTACCTGGGTCCAAGAGCTCGAAGTGCCAACCACGCGCGAACGTGAGGTGACAGGGTTCGCCCAGGACGACACCGGCGTTGACGTCGCGCTGTCCGACGGCACGTCGATCCGGGCGGACTTTCTGGTCGGGTGCGACGGGGGCCGCAGTGTGATCCGAAAGGCGGCCGGTATCGAGTTCGCCGGGTGGGATCCATCGACGAGCTGGCTCATGGCTGAGGTCGAGATGGCCGGGAAGCCGGAGTTCGGCCTGCGTCCGGGCGGTGGGATCGGCCCGGCCGAGGGCGGGGACCGGATTCGGGTCGTCCTGACCGAACGCCAGGTCGAGCACACCGGCGAGCCCACCCTGCAGGACGTCAGCGAGGCACTCATCGCCGCTGACGGGACGGACTACGGCGTGCACAGCCTGAGCTGGGCTTCCCGTTTTACGGACAACACACGGCAGGCGGCGTCGTATCGCGCGGGGCGCATCCTGCTGGCGGGCGATGCAGCACACGTGCATCCCCCGCTGGGTGGTCAAGGTCTCAACACGGGTGTCCAGGATGCCGTGAACCTGGGGTGGAAGCTGGCCCAGGTGGTCAAGAAGACATCACCCCAGAGCCTGCTGGACACGTACCACGACGAACGTCATCCGGTCGGCGCCCGAGTATTGCAGAACACCATGGCCCAAGTCGCACTGACCAGCCCCGGCGACCGTCACCAGGCCCTGCGCCACATCATGGCCGAGCTACTCAGCATGGACGAGCCGCGTCAGAGTATCGCCGCCATGATGTCGGGTCTCGACATCCACTACGACCTCGGACCGGGACATCCCCTGCTCGGACGACGCATGCCCGATCTGGACATCGCGGCCGCCGATGGCCCGCTCCGCGTCTATGAGCTCCTGCACGGCGCCAAGCCGGTGCTGCTCAACCTCGATCAGCCACGCGTCCTCGACATCACACCTTGGACCGACCGGGTCCAGCTGATCGATGCTGAATATGGCGGCCCGTGGGAGCTTCCGGTCCTGGGCTCAGTCAGCGCCCCGGTCGCCGTGGTGATCCGCCCTGACGGGTACGTCGCCTGGGTGGGAGATGGCACCGACACCGGATTGCGCGAAGCCCTGACCACCTGGTTCGGAGGTGGAAACTGATGGCTGCCGCGTACGCCGCCCCCGCGGAGCGTCATTGGCGCGATCCTCAGCCTCCCGCGCTGCCAACAGCCGTGTGGATCAACCTGCCAGCCACGAAGGTGGACCACGGCGTCTCTGGCGGACACCTGCTCGCCCTGGAGCACCTGGGCATCACCGAGGCGCCGAATTACCCCTCACTTGTCCTGCCGACTCAGCTTCGGTTAAGGTTCCAGACGCGGGTAATGAAAGTTGGCATGACTCGTTACTTCGGAATGACTCCTGGGACATGGTTGGTCCTCGTTGGAGTTTCTGGAATAGGATGGATCTAGGAAGTTTCGATGGGCTGGTTGCAAGTTATAGATGATGCGGTCAAGATAGGCCTGGGAGCACTAATTGGCGGCGGATGGGTCTACATTCAAACCAGAACGAATGCGCGTCAAGAGGCTGAGAAAGAGCGTGCCAGCACAACCGTTATCGATGATAAGGGAGATTGCAGGCGATATCGACAGTTTTCATACAGAGTTCATGAGTTATGTTCGGCTGGTCGAGATCAGCGGTGACCTCGATACTATAAAGGACACGATGATGGCTAGGCGGGCCCTTGCCAATGTCAAAAATCGCAGATCAGAAGGTGATGAAGCATTCCTCAATCTGCGAAAGTCGGCCATGGAGAAGAACAATGCACTAACGATGGCAGGCACTCTGATTAGCCTCTTGGGTGTGGAGCCCCTGGAGGGGCTCTTTCCGGATATAGGAAGGCAGCGGAGGATTTTTGGCTGTCCGCGGGTGCGGATGGCACACTAACAGTGCAAGAATTTGAACAACTATACCCCGGGATCCTCGGGGCGCGGAGGGAGTTCTTTCGCCAGCTTAAGCAGGCGCTTCCGTAGGATCGGCAAGACGCCGGCAAAGCATTAAAGCATGGCAAAGAGCGAAGTTGGCAGGCTGACAGCGCTGTCCGTCTTCGAACCCGACCGAAGAGCATCTGGGGCCTGGATATCGCGTGGCGGCTGGCCGGCGCGCTGGCCGGCGCCGTGGGCTTCGGCGCCTGCCCGTATTGCGTGGCGGGTCGTGGGGTGGGCGTCGAGGATGCGACGACAGTACGCTGGCGACAGAAGGCAGCGGGAGGCGTGATGGTTTGGCTCGGTGGCCCGCGCGGCAGGGGAGGCGGCAGGGCCAAGCCGATCATGCTGCACGATCCTCCCCCTGGCTATCGTCCGCCCAGAAGGTCGTCGTGGTACTTGCTGGTGAACGAACGCCACGCCCGGGTTATCGTGCGCGTTGCCACCGTAATCCTGGTCCTTGCGGCTGCTGCGCTTGCCGTGATCTTTGTCCTGATGATCGCGGGGTATCGCTAGCCTCGGCAGGCCCCTAGCGTCAAGCCGCGTCCCGGCCTGGGTGACGTCTTCGGCCGAGCCCGCCTTCACACCCAGGTGGCTGATCATGCCGCCGGCCCGTTGAACACGGGCATCAGGTCACCTCCGCGGAACAAGGCTCAGTCGTGCACGTCCACCAGGTCGGCAAGCAGCTGCCGGACCCGCCGGTTGATGTCGTCGCGGATCGGCCGGACGGCCTGCAGATCGAGGCCTGCAGGGTCGGGGAGTTCCCAGTCGAGGTAGCGTTTGCCGGGGTAGATGGGGCAGGCGTCGCCGCATCCCATGGTGATCACCACGTCGGCGGCCTGCACCTTGTCAGCGGTCAGCGGCTTGGGGTATTCGTGCGACAGGTCGAGACCGACCTCGGCCATGGCCTGGACAACCGCGGGGTTGAGTTGATCGGCGGGTTGTGATCCGGCCGAGGTCACGCGCACGCGACCGGCTGCCTGGTGGTCGAGCAGCGCGGCGGCCATCTGGGACCGGCCCGCGTTGTGGGTGCAGACGAACAGGACTTCGGGGATGTCGGCCATGCGGGTGTCCTTTCCGAGTCAGCCAGCGAGCTGGGCGGGCTCATCGACGTGGACCCGGCTGGGCCGGATCGGGTAGACGGTAACGGCCAGGGCGGCGCCGACCGTTCCGCCGACGATCTGGGCGGCGATGAACGCGGGAGCTGACCCGGGCGCGATCCTGGCGTAGGTGTCGGTCAGGGTCCGGCCGATGGTGACGGCGGGGTTGGCGAAGGAGGTGGAGGCGGTGAACCAGTACGCGGCGCCGATCCAGGCGCCGACCGCCCACGCGACATGCTGCATCCGGCCGGTCCGGTCCAGGGCGACGATGACAAACAGCAGCCCCGCGGTGGCGACGATCTCGCTGAGCAGCACCGGCGCGCCGCCGCGGTGAGTCTGCGAGGGGCTGAGGATGGGCTCGGCGAACATGGCATCGGCCAGCGCGGCCCCGGCGATCGCTCCGGCGATCTGGCAGGCAATGACGGCGGCAGCCACGCCGACGCCGTAGCGGTGGGGAGTGCGGCGGCCGAGGATCCAGTCCGCGGCAGTCACGACCGGGTTGAAATGCGCGCCGCTGGCCGGTATGAACACCACGATCAGTACGGCCAGGCCGAGCGCGGTCACCAGCGAGTTGACCAGCAGCCGCAGCGCCCCATCGGTAGTGAGACGGGTGGCGGCGATGCCCGATCCGACCACGACCGCGACCAGCAGGCCGGTGCCGGTGAACTCGGCCAGCAGCCGCCTGCCGACGGCAGCGTTCATGCGATGGCGGGCTTGACGGCCCGGATGATCGCCGAGTGCATCCCGGGAGCCACATCGTTCGTGAAAGTCACTGATGCATCGGCGAACCCGGCCGCGGCGAGCCCGTCGAGGTACTCAGCCCGGGAAAGGGCACCGGCGACGCAGCCGACGTAGGAGCCTGCGGCGGTGCGGTCGGCCGCGGACATGTGGCCCTCGGCGACGACGTCGCTGATGCCTATCCGGCCGCCGGGGACCAGGACGCGAAACATCTCGACGAGCACAGCGGGCTTGTCGGTGGACAGGTTGATCACGCAGTTGGAGATCACCACGTCCACCGCCGCGTCCGGCAGCGGCAGATCCTCGATGTCGCCTTTGCGGAATTCGACGTTGGCGGCTCCGGCCTTGACGGCGTTGGCGCGAGCCAATGTCAGCATCTCGTCGGTCATGTCCACGCCGTAGGCGAACCCGGACGGGCCGACCCGACGGGCGGACAGCAGCACGTCGATGCCGCCGCCCGAGCCAAGGTCGAGCACCCGCTCGCCTTCGTGCAGGTCGGCGACGGCGATGGGGTTACCGCAGCCCAGGCTGGCCAGGACCGCTTCCTCGGGCAGCCCATCGGTCTCGCCCTCGCGGTAGAGATTCTCACTGAAGCCGCCGACCGCCTCCGCGGCCGCCGGTCCTGCACTACAGCACGAGTCCGCAGCTGAGCCGCCACAGCACGAGGCACTGACACCGGCTGTCGGCTGCAGGACCGCCCTGGCCGCCTCCGCGTACCGGGACCGGACCTCCTCACGCAGGCCGGTACTCATCTGGTCGCTCATCCCCATCACTCCCAGGCATAGATGGCTGTCGATGCCCACTCTGCGCTAGAGATAGACAGTTGTCAATGTCTACCGCATACTGGTCAGGTGACCGCCTCCGCCAGCATTCAGAACCGGCCCGCACTCCCGGTGATCGACCAGGCATGCTGCACGCCGCTGCTGCGTGAGCCGATCACTGCCAGCCAGGCCGCAGACCTGTCCCACAAGCTCAAGGCGCTGGCCGATCCGACCCGGCTGCGGCTGGTCTCGATGGTCGCCGCGCATGAGGGCGGCGAGGCCTGCGTGTGTGACCTGACCGAGCCACTCGGGCTGACGCAGCCGACCATCTCCCACCACCTCAAGGTCCTGGTTGACGCCGGGATCTTCACCCGTGACAAGCGCGGCGTCTGGGCCTACTACGCCCTTGTGCCCTCGGCTATGGACGCGCTCTCAGCGGTGCTGAGCACAGGCAGTCAGCCGGTCAGGGCGTAACGAACGTTCCGTAGCGCGAAGCCGGAGCGGCTCGCGCTGAGAACGACAGCCACGGCGACCGGCCACACCAGGGCGGGGGCAATCACGAGGACGGTGCCGGCCACCACCGCGTCCAAGACGGCAGTGCCTACGCAGGCCGCGGCGGCTGCCCGGCACACCAGCCGGTACTGACGGCCCAAAGTTGCGGCGCCCAGCAAACCGACGACCGTGATCAGCGCGACTCCGAACAGTACCCGCGCCACCACCGGGACTGGCCACGTCCATGCCCGGGCGGAGATGAGCACGATGGCCCAGCACAAGCCCACCACAGGCCCGGCGGCCAGCAGTCTGCGGGCGGTCTTCCGGCCCCGGCTGGCATCGGTGAAGGCAGCCGCGATGACCCACGGCTCGCCGAATTCGGCTACCGCCGCCCGCGCGGCCGTCTCCGGGTCATGGCTCTGGCCGAGGTGGCGGTGGTAGGTCTCGTCGAGCCCGTCGGCCAGCTCGTCGACAATCCGGGCGGGAAGGTCAGCCGACAGGGCTGCGAGGTAGTCGTCGATCAGGCGGGGTCCGGGCATGGCGCGCCCTCCATCGCGGCGAAATCACACCAGTCGGCCCGCTTCCCCATGGGGCCCTTCAGGTCTTTTGCCCGCATAGGTAGTAACACTACGCTAGGCCTTCTCACCAGGCAATCTGCCGCGTAAGCTGTCGCTATAGGTAGCGTTGCTACGTATAGGCAAGTGGCAGGAGGCTGAGATGATGACGGCCGCCCGCATCGTCGGTGACCAGGTGGGCTCGACCGCGCCGCTGTTCCTGGCGTTTCTCGCCGTGCACGTGCTCGCCGGGCTCACCGCGGTGGCCACAGGGGCGGTCGCCGCCCTGGTGCGCAAGGGCAGCCCCCGGCACATCCGGTCAGGCCGCTGGTACTACCGGGCGATCACCGTGGTCTTCGTCACCGCCACGGTCCTGGCCGCGCTGCGCTGGCGGCAGGACTATTACCTGTTCATCATCGGCGCGGTCGCGTTCACCGCCGCCACCATCGGCTACCAGCACCGGCGCCGCAACAGGCCCGGCGACACCGGTCACATCGCTGGCATGGGCATCGCCTACGTCGCCATGCTCACCGCGTTCTACGTCGACAATGGTCCCCACCTGCCTCTCTGGGACCGGCTGCCACTGATCACGTTCTGGCTGCTCCCCTCGGTGATCGGCGCACCGATCATCGCCCGGGCGATAATCCACGCCCGGCGTGGGGTGCCGGCAACGCCAGCGCGAGGAACGACGTTGAGCCCGCAAGGCCCGGCGCAGGCTCGGCCGGCTGGGGGGCGCCATCGCCCGGGGAGTGGGGTGGTTGAGGAAGATGGCCAGGCCGGGGGAGGTCAGGCTGGGCAGGATCCGGCGAACAGCGACAGCGTGACATGACGGACCCCGGCCTGGCCGCCGACCGTCACGTCGAGCGGCACGCAGCCGCGGAACGGCGGGTGGGTGAAGGCGAAGCCCTGGGCGTAGAAGCCGCCCGCCTTGCGGCAGGCATGGTAGGTCGCCGAGGTAACGCCGCGCTCCGAGCCGTTCACGGCAAGACCGATCACCGCGTGACCGCGGGCGCTGGCTCCGATCGTCACCGTGACCGTCGCGCCTGGCTGGACCACCAGGCCGAACTTGTAGAACCTGCCGTGGCGCCCGAACGTCGCATAGCCGTGCCGGGCAGGAGTGTCGGTGGCGAGGTCCAGGGCGCCGGCGAAGTACACCGGCCCGGCGGCCAGGTCATGCGGCCCCGGGGTGACCGGCGCGGGGTGATCGGGGTAGCCAGGCCAGGCCTCCGCGGCACACGACAGCACCAGCGGGTTGCCGGGGCTGCCGAGCGGGCCGGTGACGTGCGGGCTGCCGGTCGGCGCCGGGGCGGCTGGC
Organism: uncultured Actinomycetes bacterium; assembly: GCA_963741615.1. Lineage (GTDB taxonomy): Bacteria > Actinomycetota > Actinomycetes > Streptosporangiales > Streptosporangiaceae > UBA9676. Next base: position 174,829 of record CAVUIU010000025.1, on the reverse strand, counting down.
GCGGTGACCGGCCGGGCCGCGCCGGGCGTGCTGGCTCCCGTGCAGCCCGCGAGGATGGCGCAGGTCAGCGTGGCCAAGGTGAGCGTAAGGAACAATGGCTGACTGCGCACATGACCTATTCTGCTGGTCACCGTGCCGCCTGTAACCGGCCGGTCGGTCGGGCGATTTCCTCGCTGACAGGACGCGGTAAGGCGAGCGGGCCTCTGCCGCGATTCCCGCATCCCCGGTACCGAGTGACCGAGCACCGGCCGAACACGGCACCATCAACCCTGTTGATGCGCGTCACCGGCGTGGTGGTCAAGACTGTGGGCGTGGAGTTCTTCTGCTACCACCGCGACCGGCCCGGCTCTGTGACGTTGCGCGACGAGCTGCTGGAAGAGCACTGGTCCTACATGGACCGGTACGAGGCGGAGATGATCGCCCGCGGCCCGACCCTCGATGGCGACACGCCCACCGGCAGCGTGCACATCGTCGACCTGCCCGATCCCGCTGCCGCCCGCGCGTTCGCCTTCGACGAGCCCAACTACCAGGCCGGTGTGTACCGGGACGTGCTGCTGCACCGGTGGCGCAACGTACTGGGGCGCACCATGTGGGACTTCCCCGGCGGCCGGACCGGCGGCCATCGGTACCTGGTGCTCGGCCTCGGCACGGGGCCGCCCGCCGACCTTGCCGTGCCGCCGGACCGGGACGCGCTGATCGCGTACGGGCCGCTGTTGTCCGACAACGGCGCCACCTGGTTGGGTACGGCGGCGCTGGTCCGGGCGCGGGACCCGGCCAAGGCACGCGCCATCCTGACCCCGGGCCGTTACGCCGGTATCGAGGCGCACAGCTGGCAATTCGGCGGGCGGCCGTCATGATCCGCGGACGTCGGCGTCGATGGCGACCAGATCGCTTCGGTAGTGGTCGGTCCAGCCCCCTGCCTTGTGGCGCGGGCAGCCGCGAGACGATCAGCGGAGACCCGTTTCGGCTCTGAATAACGGCGCTTTCCTCAGAAGCGCAAAAGCGTACGATTGAGGACACGCAGCGCGGAGCCGGGGTTGCAGGAGGCTGCGATGAGACAGCGAGCGCGTCGGCGGACCCTGGTGCTGTGGAGCTCGTCCGTCAGCCCAGCCGGCAGGTACGGTTCCCCGAGGCTCACCCGGCCTGCGCGCAGCGGGCGGATCCGCAGGTGCATCCGTACTGGCGCGCTGCTTACGGTCATCGGCCTGATGCGTCTGGCACGGGGCATGCGCCCTCGCTGGCAGCCCCTGCTGGCCGGGGTCTTGCTCACGGTGGCCGGCCTCATGCTGCGCAGCAACGCGTGGGGCGCGGTTCTCCTCCCGGGACTCTGGTTCCTCGTATACGCCCTGCTGATCCCTGTCAGGGCTGACGCGGACCGCCGACGGCGCTCTGAGCTAGAGCGCGAGCTGGCCGTGTACACAACCCCGGCCCAGCGGTGCGATCTGGAAGCGACTCTTGACCGGTATCCAGACGGCATCACACACGAGCTACGTGACATCCTCGCTAGTCAAGCCCTTGCTGCCTGTCACAGCGGGATCCCGGGCGCCGGACGGTAAGACGACGAGCTTGGCACCCGTCTGCGCCCAGCAGGGCCGCAGGGTGCCAATGTGCAGGTGGCGCTGGCCACCTTGAATGGCCGCGGCATGGGCGCACCCACTCACAGGAATTGGCCCGGTGAGTCCTCCGGATCACCGTTCCACACCACAGCCACGACCTCAGCTGGGTCGATCACGGTCCACCCGGTCTCGCGGTCAACACGGACCAGGCCGTCTGGGCGAATCTCCACGCCGGTCAGCTTCTCGTTCTGGGCTGCCAGGAAGCCGACCTGGCCGACCCTGCTGACAAGCATGGAAACCGACCCGGGCTTCCTGATGAGGGGGTTGAGCAGATCGCAGATCGTCTCGCCGGTCATGAACCGTCACCTCCTGGTATCGCTACGAGCAAGATGCCCCGCGACAGCAGTCGGAAGCGCGGCCAGCCTGCGACCGGGCAGGAGGCCACCGGGTCTTCGCTCTGACACCCAGCGGAAGGTTGCCGGCATCGCGCCGGGGCTGTCTGGGGATGACCACCAGTGGGGAACCGGGTTACGCTTTCTGTGCATTGTGCTGGTGGGAGGCGCCGGTGACGACATGGCCGGGGGACCGGATGGCGGCGGGCGCGACGGGCCGCGGCCACCTCCGGGCGTCCGACGCCGACCGCGAACAGGTGATCGACACCCTCAAGGACGCGTTCGTGCAGGGCCGGCTCACCAAGGACGAGCTCGGTACGCGAGCGGGCCAGGCGCTCGCGTCGCGGACCTATGCGGAGCTGGCCGCGATCACCGCCGACATCCCCCCCAGGCTGATCGTGGTCCAGCCGGCGCCGAGGCCCGACCCGGCGCCCGCCCGGAAGCCGGTTGGCAAGAAGGCGGTCGTGTGGGCCGCAGGCGTGATCATTCTGCTACCAGCACTGGGGACCGCATTCCTCACCTACTACGGCGGGTTCATCGTCTTGTTCCTGTTCGCCTTTATCGGGCTGACGGTGACAACCGAACGCTGACCGGCGGCGCCGGGTTGCGGAAACGCGGGAGGCGGCCAAATCCCCGGTCGCCCGTGGATGAGCGCGGTGCCGTGATCTGGCGGGTGGTGGCAGTGTCAGGGGCATGCCGCTGTTCATCCTGGTTCACAGCCCGTCGGTGGGCCCTGCTACCTGGTCGCCGGTGGCCAGGCAGCTCGAGATGTCGGGCTGCGAGGTGGTCGTGCCGTCCCTGCTGTCCGTCGGGGAGGGCGGGGCGCCGTTCTGGCCGCGGGCCGTCGCCGCGGTGACCGCTGGGCTCGCCGGGACCGATCCTGGCCAGCCACTGGTCCTGGTCGCGCACAGCAACGCGGGCGTGTTCGTCCCGGTCATCGTGCCGGGCCTGGGACGGCCGGTAGCCTGTTCGATCTTCGCCGACGCCACCGTGCCCGCTGCCCGTGGCCACACACCCGTCGCAGGTGCGGAATTCCTGCCGTTCCTGACCAGCCTGGCCGGCCCGGACGGCCGCCTGCCCCGGTGGACCGACTGGTGGGACGAAGAAGATGTGGCTCCGATGTTCCCCAGCCCGCAGGCCCGCGAGCTCATCACCGGTGAGCAGCCCAGGCTGCCGCTGGCCTACTACCAGGAACAGGTGCCGGTGCCGCCGGGCTGGGCTGACCATCCCTGCGGGTACCTGCTGTTCAGCCCCGCCTACCAGGACCAGGCGGACCAGGCGCGCCAGCGTGGCTGGCCCGTGCGGTCGCTGCCCGGGGAGCATCTGCACCAGATCGTCGATCCCCCAGCCGTGGCCCATGCCCTGCTCGACCTGGTCGCTTCCACGCGCTCATGACCGGCCGCGATCATGACCGGCCGCGCGCATCACCCGCCCGTCATCTTCCCAGCATCGCCGAGCTTTCCTGCCTCTTCCCCAGCGCCCGGATCCCCCTTGACTTTGCTCTGCAAAGTGAGCTGGCTTTGCAGTACAAAGTCAGCGAGGGAGTGGAGACCCAAGGGAGCCGGCATGAAGGAGAGCGCGGAGATGGACGAGGACGTGGGCATGGATGCGCAGGGCGCGGCGGTCATCGTGCAGGAGGCGCGCGAGCGGGCCCAGCGTGAGCTGCGGGTCAGGCGCCCGGTGCTGTTTGTGACCTGGGGGCTGGTACTGCTCGTCGGCTACGGCGCGATGTGGCTGTCGGTCCGCGGGCAGCACCCGTTTCAGGAGCCGGCGTGGTGGACGCTGCTGCTGGCGCTCTTGCTCTTCCTGGCGGCCGCGGACATCACCGCGCAGGTCGTGGACCGGGCGGCCAGTGGCATCGGGGGACGGTCTGAGCTGCAACGGGGCATCTTCTGCCTGGCCTTGATCGCCGGGTTCGCCGCGCTGGAGATCGAAAAGCAAGCGCTGTCCCACGCCGGTGCCAGCCGGCCGCTCGTCGCCCTGTTCGGGGAGGCCGTACCCATGCTGGCCGCGGGCCTGGTCTTTGTCGCCAGTTCCGCTGTCACTCCCGGGCTGGACTGGCCCAGGCTGGTGCTGGGCTGCTGGCTGCTGGCCGTGGCGGCCGGCGGCGCGTGGGCGGGGCCGGTGACCAACCTGGCGGTCTGCGCACTGGCGGGCGGCGGTGGGATCCTGCTGATGGCGGCTCTCCTGCCCTGGCTGCACCGCTCGTGAGCCAGACCGCACCGAGGACAATCCCCGATGAGCAGTGCCAGTGCTGCGCTTCTTCCCGGGCGCGGGAGCATGGCATTTTCCTTCGCGAAGGCCGGGCCTGGTTGAGCCGGGCCGCCAGGGGTCGGCATCCGGGCCTTCGGGCCCGCCACCTGCGCCCGGACCGCCCTGGTTTGACTCCCAACGGTGGCATGTGTGCTGCCGTGGTGGCGTGTGTTTTTCCCGCCGCGGTCGTGTTCGGCAAGGGCCTGACGCGGCGATGGTGTTTAATGGGACCCGGTTGGAGTCGAAGTTCGTGTACGTGTCACAGCGCCTGCGAAGTTCTGACAGCGGGTGCCGTGGCTATCCAAAGCCAAGCCTTCACAGGCAGGCGGTCGCGCCAACCCGGGTCGCACGAACGTGCGTCCCGAGGATCGTTTCACCAGGAGAAGGCACATGGCTCAGGGAACCGTGAAGTGGTTCAACGCTGACAAGGGGTACGGTTTCATCGCCCCGGACGATGGCACCGACGACGTCTTCGTTCACCACTCCGCCATCCAGGCTGACGGTTACCGCAGCCTCCAGGAGAACCAGCGGGTCGAGTACACCGCCGGCCGTGGCCCCAAGGGCCCGCAGGCTGAGCAGGTCCAGCCGCTCTAGCCCATCCGGCGCGCTTGCTGCGCGCACGGACTGCCGACCGTCGGGACGGGTGGTTCTGCGGAACCGCCCGTCCCTGCGGCTGTCACCCGGCTGAGGTGGCTACAGCTTGGTCAGCTTGGCGCAGGGAACGGGGATGCGCAGCTGCTGTGGGCCGAAGTCCACGAGCACGGCCACCTCATCCTCCACCCCGAGAATGACGCCGAGGCCGTACTTGTCGTGTGTCACCTGATCGTTGACGGCGAACGTCTCAACCGGACGCACCGGCGCTGGGACATTGAACGGACTGTTGGGCAGGTAGCGCCGGGCTGCGGCGCGGGCTGGCTTCATCACTACCATCATGCGCCATCCCTGGCACATCGCGCGCCGGTCGGCCGAGGATGATACGGATTTGCTCGCAAAACGAGATCAGATCAGCTCGAGTTGCCGCGCGCGGCGGACCGCCTCGCCGCGATGCGTGGCCTCCAGCTTCCGGTAGATGCTCTTGAGGTGCGTCTTGACGGTGTTGACCGAGATGTACAGCTCGCTGGCGACCTCGGCGGTGCTGAGCATCCCGGACACACGGCGGAGCACCTCGCGCTCACGCTCGCTCAGCTGCTGGACCATCATGGGCGCCTGGGGGGCCGCGGTGCCCTGGCTGGCCGGGGCCAGGCCGGCCCCCAGCAACCGCCGGTGGGCGTGAGCCAGTCCAGGGTCACGCCCCAGCGCCGGCCTGAGCCAGGCCCGTTCCATGGCGAACGGCAGCCGAAGCTGTTCCCGTTCGCCGAGCTTCAGCGCGGACTCCAGTGATCGGCGCCCCCGGACCTGGTCGCCGCCCTCATAGCTGAGCTGGGCATCGACAAGCCAAGCCTGCAGGCGTGCCTGGTACGGCGCTTCTGCCGACGCTGCCAGCACCGGTGCCAGCGCCCGTGCTGCCTGGTGGCGGTCTCCGGCACGTGCCCACACCCGGGCGAAGACCACTGCCGCCTCCGGGGAGGGGTCCGGGCCAGCCCGCTCGGCGGCGGTGAAGGCCGCCGGGATGTCTCCGGCCGCCGCGCACGCCTGTGCCTCGACCAGGGCCAGTCTGCGCTCAAGCCACGGCGGGACCGACCAGCCGTGCCGCGCCCTGGCTGCCATCTGCCTGGCCACGGCGGCGCGCCCTTCGGCCAGGCCAGCACGTGCCGCTACCAGACACGCCAGCGCACCGATCAGCTTGTCCGGGCAGATGCCGAGCGCAGCGTCAAGCTGCTTGAGCGAGCCACCGGCCGCACGCAGTTCGTTCCGTTCCAGCTGGGCCCAAGCCAGTGCGGCGAGCGCCGCCGAGCTCGGCTCCTGGGCGGACGGCAGGGCCCCGTCGGCCGTGGCGGGCATTGCCGCCAGGCGGGCGAGCCTGGCGGCCCGGGACAGCCGGCCGGATACGGCCTCGGCCAGCGCGAGATGCCCCAGCCAGCTTGCTCGTTCATGCTCGCCGCCCGGATGAGCCGCAGCGGCCACTGCCGAATCGAGGACACCGACCGCATCGGCGAGATGGCCCGACCAGAGCTCGACCACGCCGCGGCCGCCCAGCACACGTGCCCGGATGTCGGGATGTCGGGCGGCTATCTCTGCCGGGACACTGCCCGCCAGCGCCTCCGCCCGCGCAGCGGCCGCGGCGGCAGCCGTGAGGTTGCCCGTGCGACGGGCGGCCGCGAAGCGGATCGTCTCGGCGGCCAGCTGGCCCGGGGCCTCCTGATCGGCGGGAAGAAGATCGAGGATGCCGTCGGCGGCAGCCAGCGCGGCGGCGGCAGATTCAGTCCGGCCATCGCACAACGCGACCGCAGCGCGGACCAGATGCGGCTGGGGCCCGGCCCAGGCCCCGTCGCCCGGCATCCCCCGGAACCCGTCGGCCAGGGATCGGCTGCCGCGCGGCTCGATGATCTCGCCGATCGCCAGCCCGCCGATCACCATGTCGGCGGCCAGCTGCCAGTCGCCGGCCTGCGCGGCGTGCCGCACAGCTTCGGTGAGCAGACCGTTCCGCTCGTGCCAGCGGGCAGCTCGCCGGTGCAGGGCAGGGATCCTGCCTGGGTGCTCCCGTCTCAGCTTGAGACGCAGCACCTCCGCGAACAGCGTGTGGTAGCGGTACCACCCGTCCCCGAGCACCTGGACGAACGCGTTCGCTTCCGCCATCGCCGGCAGGGTGCCCGCAGCCTGCTCGGTGCCGGCCAGCGCGCTCGCGGCTTCGGTGCTGACACGCTCCAGAATGCTGGTGCTCAGCAGCATGTCCCGGACCTCGGGAGGCTGGGTGTCGAGAACCTCCTCCACCAGGTAGCCGGTCACGGTGCTGTCCTCGGCAATCAGCTCCCGCACGAACCGCCCGGGGTCGGGGTGGGTGCCTATCGAGATCGCGGCGAGGCGGATGCCGGCCGCCCACCCCTCCGTCCGGCGGGTCAGGCACTCGAGCAGGCCTGCCGGCAGCGTGCTGCCGTGCTGGGCCAGGAGCAGGCCGGCCTCGGCGGTACTGAATGCGAGGTCAGCGGCTCTGATCTCGGTCAGCTCGCCCGCCAGCCGGTAACGGTGCAGCGGCAGCAGCGGATCCATCCGCGAGGTGACCACTAGGCGAAGGCCGGGTCCCACGTTCCGCAGCACGAAATCAAGCCCGTCCGCAAGCCCGGGCTCGGTCAGCACATGGAGGTCGTCGAGCACCAGCCGCACCGGCCGCTCCAGGGCAGCCAGTGCCGACGCCAGCTGCAGCAGGAAGACGTGATCCACCTGCTGATCCCGCGGGCCGGCCGGCCAGGCCAGCGGAATCTCGACGCCGGCCCGGTGCAGTGCCGCGACGACGTAGGACCAGAAGACCCTCGGCCGGTTGTCGTACTCGTCCAGGGATAGCCAGGCAACCGTCCCGGCGTCTGCCGCCGCCCACAACGCCAGGGCCATCGTCTTGCCCGCGCCAGGGGGACCGGTGACAACGGTCAGCGGGCACCACCGCGTGCCCTCGGCGATCAGCTTGGTGATCCGCGGGCGCTGCACGGCCCAGTCCGGCACGCCCGGCGGTGTGATCTTAGCCGCCAGGATCGGATCTCCGGCGACCGCCAGCCGGCCATCGGCGGCCGTCGGCCTGTCCCCGTGACTGGCCATCACGAACCCTTGCTCCTTCCCCGCCAGCACGTCGTGGTCGCTCTCGTCGTCGAGGGCACGTGCTGGGGCCGGGCGGGGCAGGGGTCACGATCCGGCGGCGGCTGACCGTGGCCTGGCCCGCACAACCCAGGAAACGCCCTGCCGTCCGGCGGCGCATCATGCGATTGGTATGAATGTCCGGATTCCGGGCCGCACAGATACCGTGCAGCCGGCTGAGCGGTCCCTCAGCGGGCGTCCAGACCGAGTTCGTGTGCGCGCGCGACCGCTTCGCTGCGTGTCGAGACCCCGAGCTTCCGGTAGGCGGAGTAGGCCTGGGTCTTGACCGTGTTGGCCGAGACGTAAAGCCGCTCGCCGATCTCCCGGAAGGAAAGGTGCGTAGCCAGCAGCGGAAGCAGCCTCAGCTCGGCGGCGGTCAGCGAGGACGCGCCGGCGCCGCTGGCTGTGATCTTGGCGAGCTGGGATTGCAGCCCGTCGGCCTGCCCGGGAAGGACGCCGAGGTCGGGCCGTTGCTGGAGGATGTCGTGGGCCTGCCTGAGGACCGCGGCGGCGCCAGCCTGGTCGGCCAGCGCGAGATAGGAGCGTGCCAGTTCGATCAGTGCCTGGACCGATACCACTGGCAAGGCATACGTCAGCAGCGGCCGCAGCAGGGCGGCACGGCCCAGGTACTGCCGTGCCCGGGCGATGTTCCCCTCGTGCAACGCGGCCCGGGTTGCCCACGCGTAGACCGGGGCACTGGTCCAGTAGCCGTCGAGGCGCCCCGCCCGCACGATCGTGACCGCGTCCCGCGCGAGCGCCGCGGCTTCGGCCCAGTTATCGCATTCGGCTGCCACGTTGCATCGTTCGGCGAGGATGAGGGCGGCGAGGGGCTGGGCACCGGCCCGGGTGGCGTCGTCGAACGCGCGGGCCAGGATGGGGCCGGCCTGGGCGGGGTCTCCCTGCAGGAGGTAGGAGACGCCCTCGGTGTACAGCATCGTCACCCGGTACGGGCTCCCCGGGCTCAGCCCGTCCCGGGCTATCCGCGCGTCGCGCCGCATTTGGTCGATGCCATGACGGCACAAGATCGCGCGCAGGTACGCGAGCGTGCCCTCCATCGTGCTCCCGTCGGGGAGGATCCCCGACGGGGAAGCACGCTCCACGGCCGCCGCCCAGCGCTCGGCCTCGCTCGGCTGGCCGAGGAGCCCGAAGATGAGAGAGCCGTGGACGGCGATCGCCCCGAAGTGCTCGGCTGCCGTGACATCCCGGAGCCACTCCATCCAGCGCAGGACGGTCTCGACGCGCCCGCTGGCCCAGACAGGCTGCTGGAGTTCCAGGACCAGGCGCGCCACCCGGTCGTAGTCCCCGGCGGCGTGCGCGTGCTCGATCGCTGCCTCCGGCATCGCGTTCGCCTCATACCATGCCGCGGCCCGGAAGTGGAGATCCTGAACCAGGTCGGGCTCTCGTCGCAGGAGTTCGGCCTGCAGCAGTTCCCGGAGCAGGCGGTGGTAGCGGTACCACTCGCGGCGGCGGTCGAGCGGGACCACCAGCAGATTCCTGGCCTCCATCGACTCGAGCACATGCCCCGATCCCTGCTGGCCCAGGATCGTGTCGCAGAGCGGTCCGCACATCTGGTCAAGCACCGAAGTCCGGGTGAGGAAACAGGCTTGCGCGGGTGACACATGGGCGAGGAGCTCAGCGCGCAGGTAATCGCCCATGAAGCGGTCGTCGCCGGTGAAGGCGGAACCGACCTCGCTGTGCCGGGTGCCGGCTTTCATGGCCAGCGCCGCGAGGTACAGCCCGGCGGGCCATCCCTCGGTCCGCTGCAGGAGCTCGTGGATGCCCGCTTCACCAGGGTCGACACCCGCGCCCGCCAGCAGCGAGGATGCCTCACGCGGGCTCATCGCAAGATCTTCGGCGGTGACCTCGGTGATCCCGCCGTGGGCACGCAGCCGGGCCGTGGGCAGCGGGACACCGGTACGCGAAGCCAGCGCGAGGCGCCATCCCGCCGGCAGGCGCAGGGCGAACTCGGCGATCGTGTCCAGGCACTGCTTGTTCGTCACCGCCTCGGTATGGTCGAGGACCAGGGTGACGGGCGGGCGCACCGAGGCGATCGCGGACACGAACCTGGGCACCACCGTGATGCCCGCGCCCGAGGAGGCCAGTGCCCAGTAGACCGTCTGGTCAACAGGTTCGACCCGGTCCAGCGCGGCCGCGAGCGCGCTGAGCAGCACCACCGGGTCGTTGTCGGCATCGTCGCAGGAGACCCACGCCACGCGCGGCCCGATCCGCTCGGCCCACTGCGCCAGCAACGTCGTCTTGCCATAGCCCGGCGGGGCTACCACGGTGATGAACGGCGCGTGGGTGGCCAGCAACCGCTCGACCAGCGCCGTCCTGGCCACCATCCCGCGACGTGCCGCAGGGGGGCTGAATTTGGACGGCGACAGTTCAAAGGCGAGCCCCGGCGCGGTCCCTTGACTACCGCCGGAGCTCACAGCCGGTGAGTCGATGACCTCCGGCGTCACGCTCCTGAACCTACACCCCGGTCAATAACCCCATCAACGCGGCGGTATCGCCCGCGGGCCCGGCTGGCAGAATGCCGTTCGTGCCTCGCTCTCACCGCGGGCCCTTCCGCGGCCTGCCGCGCGAGGTGGCAATCCTCACCGCCGTCTCCTTCACCGTCGCGCTCGGGTTCGGGATCGTCGCCCCCGACATCCCCGCGTTCGCCCGTCACTTCGGGGTCAGCACCGCCGCGGCCGCGGGGGTGGTCAGCGCGTTCGCCCTGATGCGGATCGTGGGGGCGCTGCCCGCGGGCCGTCTGGCCGACCGGCTCGGCGAGCCGGTGGTGATGGCGGCCGGCATCGCGATCGTCGCGGTGAGCAGCATCTTGGCGGGGTTTTCTGGCACGTTCGCGGAGCTCATCATCTTGCGCGGCGTCGGTGGGCTCGGCTCGGCGATGTTCGGTGTCAGCGCCCAGACCCTGCTGCTTGTCAGCGTGCCCAGCGAGCAGCGGGGCCGCGCCAGCGGCCTGTTCGCCGGCGGTTTCCTTGTCGGCGGGATCAGCGGCCCGGCGCTGGGCGGGCTCATCGCCGCCTGGTCGATGCGAGCGCCGTTCATCATCTACGGCGCAATGCTCATCGTCCCGGCGGTCATCGCCGGGGCCGTGCTGCGAGATGGGTCCCGGCGGCGTGCCCGGGCTCACCCGCAGCGGACGCGGGCGTTTGCCGAGATCGCCCGCGCGCTGAGGGACCGGGCGTACCGGGCCGCGGCTGCCGCGAACCTCGCGGACGGCTTCGCGGCCATCGGGGTCCGCAGCGCCATCGTGCCGCTGTTCGTCCGGGACGTCTTGCAGAGGTCGGCCGTCTGGACGGGCATCGGGTTCGGGGTGGTCGCCGTGCTGAACGCCGCGACCCTCCTTCCCGCCGGCCGGCTCGCCGACCGGCTCGGCCGGCGGCCGGTTATCGTCGGTGGCTGCCTCGTGTCGGCGGGTGGCATGGTGATGCTCGCGCTCGTTCCCGGGCTCGGCGGTTATCTCGCTGCGCTGGCCGTCTTCGGCCTGGGATCGGGTCTGCTCGACGTCGGGCCTGCCGCGATGATTGGCGACATCCTTGGCGGCCAGGGCGGGACCGTTGTCGCCTCGTATCAGATGGCCGGTGACATAGGCGCCGTCACCGGGCCCGTGACGGCCGGTTATCTGGTGGACGCGGCCTCGTACGGCGCGGCCTTCGGGGCCGCCGCCGGCGTGCTCGGGCTGGCGGCCGTTCTCGGCCTCCTCGCCCCCGAGACCCGGTGGCGGGATCGGCCGGTGCCGCCAGCCCTGGCGGCGAGCAAGCTGTCCTGATCGTGATGAATCTGGCCAGGGCGCGGGGCCGGCGTGTCAGTCGACCTCGACCGGCAGTTCGTAGATCTCATCCGTGGGGTGCCCCGCCTTGTCGTGCACCCGGAGGACCGCCTCCTTCGACGGCCCGGACGACAGGCAGAACACCTTGCCCGACTCCGGATCCAGCCACGCGCGTTCGAAGTGCACGCCCTCGGCCTCCTCGACCGCCAGGTCGCGCTCGTGCGCCTCGCGCAGTTGCTGCTCGGTCACGCCGACGAATCCGTTGTGCACATCCATGAATTTCGCCATGTCACACTCCTCATGATCACCGGTTGGGATGGCCTCAGCCTCGCAGCGCATCCGCCTGCGGCACATCGGTCGGGTGCCCTAATCAGCGGTTGCCGGATACTTACTTCCGAGGGGGTGCGCGGTGCGGGCTCAGGGAGTGATCCAGTCACCGGTCCTGGTCGGCCGGGACGCCTTCCTGACCCTCATCGGGCGACGGCTCGCCGATGCCACGGCGGGTGCAGGCCAGTTGCTATTTGTCGCGGGCGAAGCCGGCATCGGCAAGACCCGCCTGCTCGGCGTGATCGCCCGGCAGGCTCAAGCCAGCGGCTTCGCCGTGGCCCGCGCCGCCGCGTTCCCCGGCGATGTGCAGTCGTCCGCGGGACTGCTGCTGGACCTGGCCAGCGGCCTGATGCCCGCGCCCGAGCCGGCCCTGAGCGCCCTCGGGCGGAGCCTGACGTCGCGGGTGCGCCCGATCTCCGCCGGCGCCGGTGATGCACACCACCGGCGCCGCCTGCTGGTGCAGGACCTGGCCGACCTGCTCGTGACCGCGGATCCTGGCACGCCGGTGCTGTTCGTCCTCGAAGATCTGCACTGGGCCGACGAGCTGAGCCTTGATGTGCTGGGCCATCTGGCCGGCCGGATCGCGACGAGGCAGATCCTGGTCGCTGGCGCGTACCGAAGCGATGAGCTCTACCCCGCGCTGCCCATGCGCGACCTGCGTGCCCGCCTGCTGGGCCAGCGGCTCGCCGAGGAGATCCGGCTGCCGCGGCTGGAGCTGGACCAGACCGCGACCGTGGCCAGCTCGATGCTCGGCCGGCCAGCTCCGGCCCAGGTGGTGGCGGCGATCCACGAGCGCAGTGACGGCATCCCGCTGCACGTCGAGGAACTGCTCGCAGCCATCGATGACGATGCCCTGACGCCACAGTCCGGGGCGGCGGTGCAGGCAGCCGCGGTGCCGGACACACTGGGCGACGCGGTGCTGAGCCGTGCACAGCACCTGGCCACACGGACGCGCGAGGTAGCATCAGCGGCCGCTGTCGTCGGGCGGTCCTTCGATTTCGACCTGCTCACCGCGGTCACCGACGCCGGACCTGACGAGGTGGCTGGCGCCCTGCGCGAGCTGCAGGACGCATACTTCGTCCTCCCCGGTGCCGGCGCTGTCAGCTTCGACTTCCGGCACGCGCTGATCCGCGATGCCCTCTACGCAGACACGGACCTGCCCCTGCGGCGCCGCCTGCACGAGCGGGTGGCACGGACAGCCGTGGAACGTGGCTACCGCGGTGCGTTCACCTCGGCGCACTTCGAGCTGGCCGGGCGTCCCGGGCCCGCCTACGCGTACGCGGTCGCCGCCGCGCGTGAGGCCGCCTCGATCTCGGCCCACACGGAGGCGCTCGAGCTCTACCGCCGGGCCGAGCGCAACCTGCCCGCCGGGCTTCCGGTGCTCGACCGGGCCGCACTGTTGGCCGCGCTCGGCGACGAAGCGGCTGCCGCCGACGACAACGAGGCCGCGGCACAGGCCTACCAGAGGGCCCACGACCTGGTCACCAGCACCGGTGGCGTGCGTGAGGCCGCGGCCCTGGTGCCACGCATGGCCGCGGTCGCGCACCTGCTCGGCGCCGGTCTCCCGGCCCGCGAGGGCATGCTGCAGGCCGCGCTGGACAGCCTGGACGGGGTGGCCGACGCGGATCGTGAGCGGGCCAGGCTGCGTTCGGCCATGGCCGCCGCCTACATGCTGGACCGGCGCCTGGACGAAGCCATCGACTACGGCGAGCGCAGCCGCGCCGAAAGCCAGCGGACCGGCGACGGCGAGACCGCCCTCAACGCCGCCATCACCCTCGGCTCGGTGCTGGTCTTCGCCGGCCGGATGGACGAAGGCTGGCGGCTGCTCGAAGACGCGGTAACGCGCGCCCGCGGCGCCGACCAGGAGGCGGAGGCCGCGCGCGGGTACCGGATGATCGGATCGTCGGGGTCGGTGCTGGTGGAGTACGACCGCGCGGAACGCTGGCTCACCGAGGGCATCGGTTACGCGGAGAAGGTCGAGCTCTGGAATCACCGGCACTACATGGCAGCGCACCTCGCGCACGTCCAGTGGGCTACCGGCCAATGGGAAGCCGCCACGCGGACCGCGCAGCACGCGCTCGCCGACGGACGCGGCGGCATCACCACCCGCATCACCGCGCAGTACGTGCTGGGCTACCTGGCGATGGGGCGCGGCGAGTGGGAGGCAGCCGCCAGCCTGCTGCGGGAAGCGTCCGCCCAGGGAGAGCAGATGGCCGAGCTGCAGCGGCTGTCACCGCCGCTGTGGGGCCTGGCCGAGGCCGCACGGTGCCAGGGTGACTACGAGACCACGCTCACGCTCTGCGAGCGCGGCTACCAGGCCTCGGCCGGCGTCACCGACGCCGCCTACCTGTTCCCGTACTTGCTCACCGGCGTGCGGGCGCACCTGGCGGGTGGCGACGTGGACGCAGCGCAGGCATGGTCGGACCGGGTCGGCGCGGTGCTCACCGCCCGGGCCATCCCCGGCACGCTGCCGGTGATCGGCCACGGCCGGGGCCTCGTCCTCCTCGCCCGCGGCGACGTGCCGGCAGCGCACCAGGCCCTGGAGTCGGCGACCGAGGCGTGGCAGGCCCGGGACCGGTTCTGGGAAGCCGCCTGGGCCAGGCTGGACCTCGCGGCGGCGGCGGCCAGGGCCCGGCGCCGTGGCGAGGCGGCCAGGCTTGCCGGTGAGGCCCGTGCCATCGCGGCGTCGGCCGGCGCCACGGCGCTGGCCGACGCCGCCGACCGGCTCATCGCCTTGTTCGACCACCGGCGGCCGCAGGACCCCTGGCATCCGCTGAGCGAACGCGAATTCCAGGTGGCCAAGCTCGTGGCGGCGGGCCTGACCAACAGGCAGATCGCGGACCAGTTGGTGCTGGCACCGAAGACGATTTCGGCGCACGTCACGCACATTCTGGTGAAGCTGGGCGCCGCGCGCCGGGCCGAGATCGGGGCATGGTGTGCGACCATCCGGTGACGGCGCGACGTGACGGGTCAGGCGGCCAGCAGGCGCTCGAACAACGAGCGGTAGCGCCGCAGCCCCTGCCGGAGGTCCTCGGTTAACACACCCGCTCCCGTATCCCAGCCCGACTCAAGCTGCTCACGCTGGCTGGCGAAGGTCTGGGCCAGCCGTTGCATCAGGTCGGCGACGAGGGCATCGGCGTACTCGACTGCCTGTCTCGGCTCGTCCACGAACCCGGCCTGGATCTCCTGCCAGCGGGCGACGAAGTTGTCGAGCTCCCCGGCCTCCAGCAGCGCCGGCCGGTCCAGGCCGCCGCCGTTCCCCACCGGGGCGCTCCCGCCCACCGGGGCGCTGTCGTCCAGCGTGGTGCTCTCGTCCAGCGTGGTGCTCTCGATCACCACCGCGCCGTCATCCAGGCCGGTGTCCTCGTCCAGGCCGCCGTCCCCGGAGGCGCCGTCGCGCCAGTTCTGCTCAGACTGCGTCATCGCCAGCCTCCACGTCGATAGCGTTCTGCCTGCTCACGGGCCGCGCCGGAACGCTGCCGTCACCGGCGGCACCGGCCTCACGGACAGCCCAGTCGTCACCGGCAGCGTTGGCCTCACGGACAGCCCCGTTGTCACCGGCAGCGCCGCCGTCACGGACAGCGCCGCCGTCACGGATAACGCCGCCGCCTGCGCCCCGGGCCGTGGTGTTACCCGGTTCCTGCCTCGCGCCGGTCGCCGCTGCCGCACCGTCATCGGGCCGCAGCAGCTCCTCGAACAGTGAGCGGTACCGGACCAGTGCCTCCCGGAGGTCTTCGGTGCTCGCCTCCTCCAGCTGGGCCCGCTCGTAGATTCCGTGGGCGATGCGGTAGTTCTCGGTGACCTCAGGGTGATCCACCGACACCAGGTCGGCCTGGGCGGTGAAATCCCCCATCGGGTAGCCGCGCTCGGCCATCACACGGTGCAGAAGGCCGTCGGCCGCCATGGTCGCATCGGCCGGCTGATCCACGAAGCTCTGCTGCACGACGTGCCACTCCTGCGCGTATCGCACGCGGGAGGCTTCGGAAAGGGGCTTGATGTCGAGCCGGGCACGCTCCCGCTCCCGGCCGCGGAGGTCGGCCTCGGCCGCGCGCTGATCCTCGCGCGCGCCCACCGTCCTGTCATATTCGGGGCCAAAGCGCTGGCGCAGCATTTCCGTCCTGCGCCGCCGGGCCGCCATCGCTGCGACCAAGGCGACCACCACCACCGCGATGACGATCACGATCCACAACCAGCTAGCCATCAGTTCCTCCCGCGATTGACGTGCCGCCCCCACTACCCGGCCCGCGGTTCTCAAACGTCATGATCGCGACAGCACCCGGAATGCACGGCCTGCCCGCGGCCTGGGCGGGCAGGTGACCGGAGAGCGCCGGTAATACCGGGGTCACAGTCCGCAGGCGGCTGCCACCGCCTCGGCGGCCGCCTCGCGGTTGGCCGCGGCGGGGACGCCGGCCCGCTCGAAATCGGTCACGTAGATGTCGGCGGCGGCGCCAGGGCTGGTGGCGGCGTTCAGGGCGGGATGTACTGAGCCCACTGCTGGTTGAACGTGAGGATGGCCTCCAGCTGTGTCTGCAGGTCAGCAGCGGGGTCGCCGGTGACGAAACCGGCGGGCAGCGGGGTCCACCCGATCAGCCCGCCACCACCGGAACCGACGGACTCGGGATTGCCCATGGACTCCTGGTAGATGTTCCCGGCGATGCCCGCCGCCGCGATGCCGGTGTACCCGTGCGCGGTCAGGAAGCCGACGATCGCGGCGTAGTTGGCGGGAAGCATCCCCGCGCTCCCCGTGCACCTGAGAGTGCCGCCGGCGACGGCACCGCCGCCCTGATGGCCCGAAGAGCGGCTCTTGCTGGCAGCGGAGCGGTGGTGGCGCCTGGCCGGGGTGCGTGCGGGGCCGGCGGCATGCTCCGCGCTGGCCGGCCTGGCCGGCCAGCCCTGCCGGGCGCGCTGGGGCCGGTACGAGCCGTCCCTGGCCGATGCGGGCGACGGTGCGCTCGCCACCTGGCCGGGGCGCGCCGTCCGGGCCGTGGCCTTGGGCATGGCCGCCGTCAGATGGTGTGCCTGCGGCGCGGCCGCGAGCGCGCCCAGCATCGCGACGGCCGGGGCGGCCTTGCCTGCCTGCCGGGCCGCCCTGCTTGCCGGTGAGGGCGTCGCGTGCCGTCCTGCCCTCCTGACCTTCCTTTTCCTGCCATGTGTGCCCAGCGAACTCACGAACCTGCCTCACGCTGGATCCGCGCCCGGCTACTCGGCAAGCTGCGCCTTTCGCCGGGCCTGACTCCCCGCTCACCGGGCAGCATGGCAGGACACTCGACGCAGCGCAGATCAATACGGACAAATAGCCCAGTTGGGCTATGACCTGGCTAAACCGGAATCGGGTGGCCGTCCGTCCCACCGACGGCCACCCGTGCGGGCCGGCCGTAGGCGGCCAGGAAGACGCGGACGGCGACGTCGGCCGCGTGATCGAGCTCGGCAGCGGTGAGGTTGTGGCCATCACCGAGGAACATCGCTCTGTCCAGCGGCAGGCCAAGGACCAGGAAGGCGTAGTGGCTGGCTGCCCGCAGCGGATCGTCGAGCTTCAGCAGCCCACGGTCCGCGAGATGGCCCAGTTGGGCAGCAAGGGCGGTCATGACGCGTTCGGGGGCGCGCTGGTAGTACGCACGGGCCAGCTCGGGGAACCGGCCCGCTTCCGCGATGACGAGCCGGCGCAGCTGCAGCAGGCGCGGCTGCATGACGGTGGCAAGGTACTGGCGGCCCAGCGTCCGCAGCACTGCCTCCACGTCTCCGCCGCCGGCCAGCACCCGGGGCAGTGTCTCGATGAACTCGTCGGCGCGGGCGGCGGCGCCGAGGACGATGTCAGTGAACAGCCGCTCCTTGTCAGCGAAGTTCTTGTAGACGGTCTGCTTGGAGACGGCGGCCCGCGCCGCGATGTCATCCATGCTCGTGCCCTGGTACCCGTTGGCCAGGAACAGCGCCGTGGCCGCCTCCATGATCGCGCGGCGCTTGCGCGCGGAGCGGCTGTCCGATCCCTGGCGGTCAGCCGCCGGCGGCACATCCATCGCGACCTCCTCGTGGGTACCGGTGCAAAGTCCACTCTAGTACTAGACGGCTCAGTACTACTAGTAGTACTGTACCGTCTAGTACCCGAACTACCCGACCTACGGAGGCGACGACGATGAGCACGATGGTCACCAGAGAGGGCCCGATGAAGTTCCGTGCCGTCATCCTTCTCAGCGGCAAGACCGCTACCGGCATACGGGTCCCGCCCGAGGTGGTCGCGGGCCTCGGGCAGGGCAAGCGCCCGCCGGTCCGTGTCACGATCGCCGGCCACACGTACCGCAGCAGCGTGGCCGTCATGGGAGGGCAGTTCATGCTCCCGGTCAGCGCGGAGAACCGGGCAGCCGCCGGCGTCGCGGCCGGCGACGAGGTGGACGTGGAGGTCACGCTGGACGCCGATCCCCGCGAGGTGAGCGTGCCCGGCGACCTCGCCGAAGCCCTCAGCGCCGACGCCGCGGCCGGGCGGGCATTCGGCCAGCTGTCCTACAGCCAGCAGCTGCGCTACGTGCTGGACATCACCGGCGCCAAGACCCCGCAGACCCGGCAGCGGC
The DNA here is from genome assembly GCA_963741615.1 of uncultured Actinomycetes bacterium. GTDB lineage: Bacteria > Actinomycetota > Actinomycetes > Streptosporangiales > Streptosporangiaceae > UBA9676. Next base: position 156,237 of record CAVUIU010000025.1, on the reverse strand, counting down.
GCCTCGCCAAGGCGATCGCCGCGCTGGGACACGGCGGCTGATCCGGTCCCGGACGGGGGAGTTGCCGGGCCCGTGATGCCCGTGAGCCCGCGAAGGAGTGCCTGTACTACTCGATCACCAAGGTGACACGATCGTGAGGTGATGTCGCCCCGGCCTGATCCGCCGTCGCCGCCTGTCGGCACGTCCACCGGGCCCGCGGTCATCATCGACGATCATCTTCAGCGGCGGATCCGCAAGCCGGTCGATCTGCTCCGCCTGCTCGGCGCGTGCGCCGGGCTGGCCATCCTGCTGGGCGCGGGCGTGGTGGCACGGGGCACCGAGCTGGGCGCTGAATCGGACATCGCGACCGCCGGGCAGAACCTGCCGGGGCTGCTGCTCAGCCTGCTGTGGATCGCGTCGAGACTGGCGCTGCTGATCCTGCCGGTGGCGCTCGCCGTACGCCAGTTCGTGCGCCGTCAGCCTCGCCGGCTCGGCGAGGCGCTGGCGACGAGCGCGCTCACGGTCGCCGTGGTCGTGGCGGCGAACGCCGTGCTGCGGCTGTCCGGCGCCGCCGATCTCTACGCCGCCCTCACCGTGCTCCACAGCGGCCTGTTCCAGACCACCGCGCTTGACATCTACCTGGCCGCGTTCACGGCCTACGTCACCGTCATCGACCTCGGGGGGCGCCCCCGCTGGCTGGCCGCCGTCTGGTTCACGGTCGGGGGATACGCGGTCGCCGCCCTCATCGGGCAGCACGCCACCGCACTCTCGCTGGCGATCACCGTGCTCCTGGGCGCCACGGTGGGCCTTGCCGTGCGGTACGCGGCGGGCCTGCCCTCACAGCGGCCGGCGGCGCTGGAGATAGCCGAGGCGCTCGGCTCCGCGGGCCTGCCCGTCGCGACGATGAGCCGCATAACGGATACCCGGGGCGCGAGCCGCTCCTACGCCGCGACCACCTGCGATGGTGACCGCCTCGACGTGGCCGTGTTCGACCGCGACCAGCAGGCCGCGGGGGCGCTGTACCGCATCTACCGGCTGGTGCGGGTCCGCAGCCAGGTGTCCCGCAATGTGCCGCTGTCGCTCGAGCATGCCGTGGAGCGGTCGGCGCTGCTGTCCTACGCGCTGGCCAACGCCTCGGTCGCGACACCGCGCCTGCGCGCCGCCGTCCGGGTCGGCCCGGACGCCACCGTGCTGGCCTACGACCACTGCACCGGAACCACCCTGGCAGAGCGCACCTCACGGCCGGGCGACGCCCTGCTGAGCCGGCTCTGGGCCACCGTGCTCCGGATGCATGCTCACGGCATCACCCACCGGGCGCTCACGGCGGACAGGATCCTCGTCACCGGTGAGGGCGAGGTGGTGCTGCTCGACCCCGGCAGCGGCGATGTGGCCGCGAGTGACCTCCAGCGCCGCCTGGACCTGGCCCAGCTGCTCGCCGAGCTGTCGCTGCTCGTCGGCCCGGAAAAGGCGGCCGATGGCGCGCTCAACGAGGTGGGCGCGGCGAAGCTGGCCGGCGTGCTGCCCCTGCTCCAGCCGGTGGCGCTGTCCCGCAGCACCCGGACGGCGCTGCGGCGGCGGCACGACGTCCTGCCCGCCCTGCGGGCGCAGCTGGCCGCCGATGCTCCCGACGGTGAGGCCGCCGCACCGGCCCGGCTGGAGCGGGTGCGGCTGCGCACGGTGGTGAGCCTGGTCGGCGGCGTGGTCGTGGCGTACATCCTGGCCGGGCAGCTCACGGAGGTCAGCTTCGCCAGCCTCATCCGGCACTCGCGCTGGCAGTGGACCGCGGTGGCCTTGCTCCTGTCCGCACTCACCTACGTGGCGGCGGCGGTATCCCTAACCGGCTTCGTGCTGGAGCCGCTGAGGTTCGCGCGCACCATCCTGGCGCAGCTCGCCGCCTCATTCGTCACGCTGGTGACGCCCGCCGCCGTGGGCGGCGTCGCACTCAATATCCGCTACCTGCAGCGCAGCGGCGTCTCGCCGGCCAAGGCGACCGCGAGCGTGGGCGCGGCACAGGTGATCGCCTTCGTTCTGCACATGCTGCTGCTTGTGATCTTCGCGGCGGTCACCGGAGCGGCGCAGATCCATTCCCTGCGGCCACCGGTCTGGGTCTATTACGTCCTCGCCGGGCTGGTGGTGCTGCTGCTGGTGGCGATGGCCCTTCCGCGTGGGCGACGGCTGCTGCGTGCCCGGCTCGTCCCCACGCTCGGGCAGGTGCTGCCCAGGCTGCTCGATCTCGTGCAGAGCCCGCGCAAGCTGGCCGAAGGCATTGGCGGCGCACTGGGCCTGACCCTGGTCTACGTGCTGTGCCTGGCCGCGTCCGTGCGCGCGCTCGGCGGTGCCGTGCCCATCACGAGCATCGCCGTGGTGTACCTGACCGGCAGCGCACTCGGGTCGGTCGCCCCGACACCCGGCGGCCTGGGCGCCGTCGAGCTCGCGATGTCCGCCGCGCTCACCGCCGCCGGGGCGGCCACCGGGATGACCAGCGCCACGGCGCTCAGCGCGGTCCTGCTGTTCCGGCTGCTGACGTTCTGGCTCCCGGTGCCGGTGGGCTGGGCCGCCTTCAATGTCCTCCAGCGCAAACAGGCGCTGTAGCCGGGGGAGAAGCCACCCCCCGGGGGTGAAGAATCTGCGGCGTGCCGGCGGCAGGCTTGGCACCGATGCGCCGGGAAGTCCCCGGGGCGGGATCGTGGAAGGACCAGGAAATGAACCGGCTGACGCGCGGACTGGTCCTGGCCCTTGCGGTCCTCGTCACCGGGTGCCTGGCAGCGGGCTGCGGCTCGGGCGGCAGGGTCCAGGACGCGATATCCAGCATCACGGCCAGCCGGAGCGTGACCATCTCGCCCCCCACCCTGCCGTCGAGGACATCGGCTCCCGCGCCCAGCTCGGCGCCGGCTCCGGCGCCGAGCACGCAGGCCCCGGCAACGTCGGCGGCCCCGGCGACGGCCTCGACAGCCGCGGCAAGCGGGTCCGGCTCCTCGCTCCTGTGGCTGTGGATCCTGCTGGCTGCCGTCGTCGTCATCATCGTGGCCGTGCTGATAGCCCGCCGTTCCGGGCGCCGTTCTGCCACCACCGCCGACTGGCGGTCGAGGACGATCGACGCGTATGCGAGAGGCTCGGCCCTGTATGACGCGATGAGCGCCGCCGAGGCCCCGGGGGCGCTGGCGGCGGCGGACGCCCCCGCCCGGTGGGCCGATATCCAGCGGCGCGCCGATGACCTGACCCAGGAGCTCTATGCGCTGCGCGAGAGCGCGCGGGGTGAGCTCAACCGCGGCCGGGTCGAGGACGTGCTCGGCTCCCTGCAGGCGGTGCGCTCGGCGATGGCCGCCGAACGCGGCCAGGCCGGTGTGGGCCCGCCGCAGAGCGGGCGGGTGTACGCACTGCTGCGGGACTTCGCAGTGAGACTGCGCGAACTCAGGGACCCCACCGGCCAGCAGTTTTAGCGGGCTTGCTCACCCGGCAAGTGCCGCCGCGCTGACGGCGTGGAAACGGTCGATGACCAGGCTGGCGACGGCCGGGTGGTCGCCGAGCGGGGCGCTGATCCAGGCGGCGCCGCCCGCGGCGAGCCGGTCGTGGAAGACGCCCGGGGCCAGCAGGTAGCTGGCCACGGCGACCGGGCCGCCGGTGCGGGCGGTCAGGATGGCGATCGCCTCGTCCACCGCGGGCTGGCCGGCTGACGCGAACGCCGCCAGGACCGGCACCATCAGGTGCGCCGCCAGCAGGGCGGCCTGGCTGCGGGTTTGCACGATGGCGCGGGGGTCAGTGGAGCCGGCGGCGGCCAGCACGACCGGGGTTCCCGGCGGCACCCCGGCTTCGGCGAGGCGGTCCGCCAGCGCGGGGACGAGCCCGGGGTCCGGCCCGAGCGGGGCGGCTACCGGCACCCCGGCCCGCTTCGCCAGGCCGGCGATGTCCTCGCTGAGGTGATAACCGGCGCAGAGCAGCAGTGGCACGATGACCACCCCGGCCCCGGCCGTCTCGGCGAGCACCTGCGCCGCGGACGGCCCCGCGTTCTGCACGAAGGCCACGCGGATCTCCAGGCCGGGGGCGAGCCGCCCGGCCCGGGCGGCGAGCACGCCGACCGTCCGCCGGGCGGCCGGGTCGCGGCTGCCGTGCGCCACCGCGAGCAGCACCGGGCGGCTCATGCCGCGCCCGCGTTCGCCAGTTCCTCCCGCAGCCTGACCACCTCGCCCACCACGACGACGGCGGGCGGCCGGACGCCGCTGGCTTCCGCGTCCCCGGCCACCTGCCCGAGCGTGGATACCAGGACCCGCTGCCGCTGCGTGGTGCCGTCACAGATCACGGCGACCGGGGTGCTGGCGTCCCGCCCCCGCTTGACCAGTTCCCGCGTGACCTCGGCCAGCCGGGCCACGGCCATCAGCAGCACCAGCGTGCCCGGGCCCGCGGCGAGCGCCTCCCAGTCCACGGTGGCGCCCGGGTGCGAGGGATCGAGGTGGGCGGACACGACCGCGAAGTCCTGCGTGACACCCCGGTGGGTCACCGGGATCCCGGCGCAGGCCGGGACCGCCACCGCGCTGGTGACCCCCGGCACGACCTCGAACGGAACCCCGGCCCCGACGCAGGCCAGCGCCTCCTCCCCGCCCCGGCCGAAGACGAACGGGTCGCCGCCCTTGAGGCGTACCACCCGCTGTCCCGCGAGCGCCCGCTCGACCAGCAGCGCGTTGATCTGCTCCTGGGACAGGTGCTCGGCGTGCGGCGCCTTGCCCGCGTCGATCACCTCGACATCGGGGCCGAGTTCGGCGAGCACGTCGCGGGGCGCGAGCCGGTCGGCGACCACGACGTCCGCCTCGGCCAGGAGCCGGCGGCCACGCACCGTCAGCAGCCCGGGGTCACCGGGCCCGCCGCCGACCAGGGCTACCCGGCCCACCCGGCCTGCCCGGCCCACCCGGCCTGCCGCGCCTGCGGGGCCGGCCGCGGCGCTGCCCGGGGTGCCGCGGCGCCGCGGCCGGGCGGGCAGGGCCCCCTCGGCGAGAGCGAGCGCGATCGCGGCGCGCAGCGCCTTCGCCCGGGCCGGGTCACCGCCCGCGGTCACGGCGACGGTGAACTCCCCCTGCCGGGCCACAGCGGGTGTCCACGCACGCGACGCGGCCGCGTCGTCGGCTCGCACGCACCAGATGCGCAAGCGTTCGGCCGCGGCGGCGACGCGGGAGTTGACGGCCGGATCGTCGGTGGCCGCGTGGGCGAGCCACGCGCCCGCCAGGTCGCCGTCGCGGTACTTCCGCCGGCTCAGCCGTACGTCTTCCCCGGCCAGCGCGGGATCCACGTGTGGCGCGATGACGTGCACCAGCGCGCCCGCGGCGAGCAGGGAGCGCACCCGGCGCAGTGCCACCGCGCCGCCGCCGACGACCACCACCGGGCGGCCGGTGAGGTCGAGCATGAGCGGGTAGGTCATGGCGGCGGCGCCTGTCCGTCGCCCGGCACGCCGGTCTCGCCGGTAGGGGCGACCCCGGCGAACCGGAGCTCGAACGCCCGGGCGCAGGCGCCGCACCGCCAGCTGCCACCGGCCGGCCCGGCCGGGCGCAGGTCCTCGTCCCCGCAGTACGGGCAGTAGAACGGCACCTGGCGTTCGCCGCTGTGCTGGCCCGGGGGAGCGCCCCCCCGGAGCCCCCCGCTGTGCTGGCCCGGGGGAGCGCCCCCCCGGAACCCCCCGATGGCGGCCTGGGGTTCGCCGCTGTGCGGCTGCCCGCTCACACCAGCAGCCGGTCGTCGGCGCGGCGGGCCCAGGTCGCGAACTGCTCGCCGTCGGACCGGTCCGCGAGGTAGTTGCGCAGGACACGCTCGATGTAGTCGGCCAGGCCGTCCGCGCCCACCTTCAGCCCGCGCAGCTTGCGGCCGAAGGCCGGGTCGGTCCCCAGCGACCCGCCCAGGTGGACCTGGAATCCCTCGCCGCCGTCGACGGTCGAGCCCTTGAGCCCGATGTCGGCGACCTGGAACCGGGCACAGGCGTTCGGGCAGCCATTGACGTTGATGCTGATCGGCGTGTCGAAGCCGGGCAGCCGCCGCTCCAGTTCCGCGTACAGATCCGCGGCCCGCTGCTTGGTCTCCACGATCGCGAGCTTGCAGAACTCGATCCCGGTGCAGGCCATCGTGCCGCGCCGGAACGCCGACGGGGCGACGAGGAGGTCGCGTGCGGCGAGCTCGTCCGCCAGCTCACCGACCCGGTCCTCCGGCACGTCGAGGATGAGCAGCTTCTGCTGGGCGGTGGTGCGCACCCGGCCGGACCCGTATTCCTCGGCGAGGTCGGCGACCTGCCAGAGCAAGGTGCCGGAGGTGCGGCCCACGCTGGGCGCGACGCCCAGGTAGCAGCGCCCGTCCTGCTGCCGGTGCACACCGATGTGGTCCCGCTGCCCGGGCGGCGGGATGACCGGCGCCGGCCCGTCCGGCAGCCCGCCGCCCAGGTACTCCTTTTCCAGCACTTCCCGGAACCGCTCGGTGCCCCAGTCGGCGACCAGGAACTTCAGCCGCGCCCGGCTGCGCAGCCGCCGGTAGCCGTAGTCCCGGAACAGGCCGGTCACCCCGGTCCATACCTCCGGCACCTGGCCCGGCTCGACGAACACGCCGAGCCGCTGGGCGAGCATCGGGTTGGTGGACAGGCCGCCGCCGACCCACAGGTCGAAGCCCGGCGTCCCGTCCGGGCCGGTCACACCGACGAAGGAGATGTCGTTGATCTCGTGCGCGGTGCACAGCGACGCGCAGCCGGTGACCGTGGTCTTGTACTTGCGCGGCAGGTTCGTGAACCCGGGGTGGGTGGTCGCCACCTCCTCGGCCGCGCGCAGCATGGGGCTGGCGTCCAGGATCTCCGTGGCGTCGATGCCGGCCACCGGGCAGCCGAGGATGTTCCGCGGGACGTCGCCGCACGCCTGCTGGCTGGACAGGCTCACCGATTCGAGCCGTTCCCAGATCGCCGGGACGTCCTCGATGGACAGCCAGTGGTACTGCACGTTCTGCCGGTCGGTGATGTCGGCGAGGTCACGGCCGTACTCCTTGGCGATGCCCGCCACCGTCCGCAACTGCCCGGCGGACAGCTGCCCGCCGGGGATGCGCACGCGCATCATGAAGTAGGGCGCCTCGATGTCGGCGTCCTCGAGCGAGCCGGTCTTGCCGCCGCCGATACCGGGGCGGCGCTGGGTGTACAGGCCCCACCAGCGGAACCTGCCGCGCAGGTCGGCCGGGTCGATCGAGTCGAACCCCAGGTGGGCGTACCGGTCGAGTATTCGCCGGCGGACGTTCAGCCCGTCGTCGTCTTTCTTGAAGCGCTCGGCCGCGTTGAGCGGCTCACGGTGGCCCAGGGCCCATTGGCCCTGGCCCCGCCGGGATACAGGAGGCATGTCGCCGGTCCTTCTGCTGCGGGTGGACACGCGGCAAGCCGCACGCCACATGAGGGCGCGGGCAGCACGCGGGCGGGACGGGGATCAGCGGCAGAAGCGACAGACGGCGCTGGACACGCGCAGCAGGTCCACATGACGGCGGCACACGAGCGGCACCCGGCGGTGGCCACCAACGGTGCTTGTCACGGCGATGCCTCCTCGTCCAGCCAGCGGGGAACAGCCGCCGCTGGCGTTCACAGCAGGTGACCCCGACAGTACCAGCCCGCCCCGCATCTGGTTCCGGCCCCATCGTGTGCGCGGGGCACGATCAGGTCCCCATGTGCGGTCATGCCCGTGGATCGGTCCTACGCTGAGGTGTGAGAGACCGCTCACGGAGGACGCCATGCCATTGATCGACCGGATGAGGGAACAGGCGGCCCAGCTCGCGCAGAAGACCCAGGAAGCCGCCCAGGAGGGCAGGGCCAGGCTCGACCAGGCACAGGCACGGCGGCGGGCGGATGCCATGTTCCGCGATCTCGGTGCCGCCGTCTATGCCGAACGAACCGGCCGCGGCGGCGCGGACGGCCCGGACAAGATCGAGCGCCTGGTCAAGGCGCTGTCCCGGCAGGAAGCCGAGCAGGGCCTCGGCGACAGCCCGGCGCCTGGTGGCGGGGACCCGAGCGGTCCGGGCGGCCCGTCGTCCTCCCCGGGACCCTGAGCGGTCCCCGGCGGCGGTTACCGGCAGGCGTCGAGCGCCGCTGACCGCGACCCGGCGGGGCCGGCGGCGGGAGGCGCCCCGGCTGACCGGACCGTATGGCTGCTGGTTCCCAGCACGATCCTGATCCGGGTCAGCCCGCTCGTCTGGCTCAGCGTCGCGCCGGGCAGGGCAGCCCGCAGCAGCCTGGCCCCGCCCCGATGGCCCGGCGGGTACTGGATCAGGGTCCGGGTGACGTCATGCGCGGGCCAGTTGAGGCCGGAGTGGACCTGGAAGCCGAGCCTGGCGAGTGCGGTGCCGGTGCTGCCCGACAGCCCGCCGATCAGGGTGCCGTTGTAGACGTCCACCGCGACCTGGCTCCGGTGCAGCCGCGCCTTGCGGTACCGCGCCACAGCGCCCGGGGCTGGCTCGGTGATCTGGTCGGCCTTGAGCGTGGCGAACAGCTGGCCCGCCGCCGCCTGGTTCCACAGCACCGCGGACTCGCCGGTCGGGGTCAGGTAACTCGTGTTGGCGAGGGGCACGGTCAGGAAGTGGACTTCGGCGGGTGTGATGCCGCGCAACTGGTCGGCGAGCCCGATCAGGTTCAGGTTCTGGTCGACCTTGATCACGCCGAGCACGGCCCTGGCGAATTGGCCCAGGCGCAGTGGGTCGGTCAGCGTGCCGCTGCTGATCGCCTCTTTCAGCAGCGAGGAGAGCAGGCGCTGCTGGTTGTCGATCCTGGCCAGGTCGGAGGCGGCGAAGGAATGGCGGTCACGTGCGTATTTCAGCGCGGTGACGCCATTCACGTGGTGGACTCCGGCGCCCAGGCGTAGCCCGCTGTAAGGGTCCTCCACTGCCTGCGGCAGGCAGATGTTCACCCCGCCGAGCGCGTCGATGACCTTGACGAACCCGAGGAAGTTGACCTCGATGAAGTCGTTGATGGTGAGCCCGGTGGCCTGCTCCACGGTCGCGACCGCCAGCGGGGGGCCACCGATGCCGAACGCCGCATTGATCTTGTTCATGCCGTGCCCGGGGATGCCCACCCACGAGTCGCGGGGCAGGCTGACCACGGTCACGCTGGACCGGTCGGCGGCGATGTGGATCAGCATCAGGGTGTCGGAGTTGGAGCTGACATCGTGCCCGACGTGGAGCGCCCGCTGCTGCTGCGGGGTCAGCCCGGTGCGCAGGTCCACCCCGGCCAGCAGCAGGTTGAGCGGGCCGCTGGTGCCGCCCGCCGTGCCGGCGAAGATGCGTCCCAGCGCGTCGTTGGCATAGCTGGCCGCCCCCCAGGCAGCCCCGGCGACGAGCAGGACCAGCGATGACATCACGCAGCAGGCGAGCAGGTAGGCACGGCGCCGCCGCACCGGCCTGTTGGCCGCGATGTGCTGCATGAACTGGCCCTGGGCGGGGGAGGGCGCAGCGCGGCGCTGACCCGGTCCGCTGCCGCGCTGTCCCGGTTCGCCCGGGCGCACCGGGGGCGGCGGTGGCTCGGGCCGTTCTCCCCGCGGGGCGTTGTCGTCGCCAGCCATCGTTGCTATCCCCCTGCTGGCATGATGGCACGGAGCCGGACCAGGATCCGGGCCCGACACACCCCTACAGATCGCGCGGCAGGCCGAGGATGCGCTCCCCGATGATGTTCAGCTGGATGTCGGTGGTGCCGCCGCCGATCGTCAGCGCACGGGTGAACAGCACCGCCCGCGACCACCGGTTGCCACTCAGCGCAGCCTCGGGGCCGGTCAGGCTCCAGCATTCCTCGGCTACCCGCTGCGTGTAGCGCATGCCGAGCAGCTTGCGGACGCTTCCGGTGGCGCCCGGCTCGGTGCCGGACAGCTGCTTGAGGGTGACCCGCATCCCCAGCAGATCGATCGCGTGCCCCTCGGCCACCAGCCGCCCGGCCCGCTCCAGCACCGCCTCCCCGGCGCCGGTGCCCAGCCCTTGCCCGGCTCCGCCCAGCCCCTGCACGGTCTCGATCAGCTCGGGGACGCCGCAGCCGAACGTCCACGACTGCGAGAGGGACACCCGCTCGTTGGCCAGGGTCGTGCGTGCCACTCGCCAGCCCTGGTTGACCCCGCCGACCACCAGGTCGTCCGGCACGAAGACGCCGTCGAGGAAGACCTCGTTGAAGAGCGCGTCGCCGGTCATCTCCCGCAGCGGCCGGATCTGCACGCCGGGCGAGGTCATGTTGACCAGGAAGTAGGTGATGCCGTCGTGGCGGGGCGCGTCCGGGTCGGTGCGGGCGACGCAGATCGCCCAGGCCGCCTGCTTCGCCAGCGAAGTCCAGATCTTCTGCCCGGTCAGCCGCCATCCTCCGTCGGCGCGCTCCGCCCGGGTGGTGAGCCCGGCCAGGTCCGAGCCGGCGTCCGGCTCGCTGAATAGCTGGCACCAGACGGTCTCGCCGCGCAGCGTCGGGGGCAGGAAGCGTTCCTGCTGCTCCGGCGTCCCGTACTTGACGAGGGCGGGGACCACCCAGGCGCCGATCGCGAGCCCGGGTGCGCGCAGCCCGGCCGCCTTCATCTCGTCGGCGATGACGAGCTGCTCCAGCGGCCCGGCTTCCCGCCCCCAGGGCCGCGGCAGGTGGGGGATGACCCAGCCACCCTCGGCCAGGCGGCCGGCGCGGGCGGCCGGGTCAGCGGCCGCGATGGCCGCCAGTTCCGCCCGCACCTGCGTGCGCACGGGCCCGGCCTCCGGCGGCAGGTCGATCCTGGCCGCCCGGCGGGCGCCGAGAAGGGCGAGGCCGGCCACCCGCCGGGCCCAGGTACCGGAATCGCCCAGCAGCGCACGCACCGAGAGCGCGCGGCGGTAGTAGAGGTGCGCGGCGTGTTCCCAGGTGTAGCCGATGCCGCCGAGCACCTGGATGCAATCGTGCGCGCAGGTGACGGCGGCGTCCACCGCGACCAGTGCGGCAACCGCGGCGGCGAACTCGCTGTCAGCGGACTCGCCGCCGGTCACGTCGCTGCCATGACCGTCATGGCTTCCCGTGTCCGGCAAGGCCCGGGCGGCATCCCAGGCCGCGGCCGCCGCCTGCTCCGCCGCCGTGAGCATCCAGGCACAGCGATGCTTGACCGCCTGGAACTGGCCGATGGGCCGGCCGAACTGGTGGCGGATCTTCGCGTACGAGGCAGCTGTGGCCACCGCCCAGTCGGCGACCCCGCAGGCTTCGGCCGCCAGCAGGATGGCCGCCAGGGACATGGCCAGGCCGGGGCGCAGCCCGGTGAGCACCCGGTCGGCCGGCAGCGGCAGCCGTTCGGCGCGCACCAGCCCGACCGGGCGGCCGAGGTCGATGCCATCCAGGGGTGTGATCTCCACGTCGGTGGCGTCGACCGCCACCCATACCTCGCGGTCGCCCGCAGTGGCGGGCAGGATCACCAGGTCCGCCAGCGGGGCCGCCAGCACCGGGCCGCATGTTCCGTCGAGCGTCACCGTTGCCGTCCCGCCGGCGCCGTCCCGCGTGACAGTCATTCCCGCCGTCAGTGCGACCGATCCGATGAGCGTGCCATCTGCGAGGCCGCTGACCAGCCTGGATGCCCCGCCGCCGGCCGCCGCCAGGACGGCGCTGGCCAGCACGGTCGGCAGGAACGCGCCTGGCACCAGCGCGCGGCCCATTTCCTCCGCGGCTACCGCGAGCTCCGGCAGGCCATACCCCTGGCCGCCGTCCGCCTCCGGCAGATGCAGGCCGAGCAGTCCCTGGCTGGCCAGTCCCGGAGCCAGCTTTTCCCGGTACAGCAGGCTCACGCCGCCGGCAGCCTCACGGGCGGTGCCCGGCGGGCTGTGGCGCTCGGCCCAGCCCCGGACCGCCTCCGCAAGCTGGCGGTGTTCGTCGGTGACGGCCAAGGCCATGGCGCACCTCGCGGGATCGGAGCTGATGGCGAACACCTTAATGCGGCACGGATCGCCGGAATACCCTGGTTGCCGTCATGCGCGCGGGCGTTGAATAGGCGGGATGACCGAACCGGAGGAACCGCAGCAGCCCGGCGGCGCGCCCCGGCCCCGGAGACTGGTGTGGTACGGCCTGCTGAACAAGGCCGAGCATGCCGCCATCCAGGGCGTGGAAGGGATCCACCCACCCGCCTGGCGGCGCCGGACGCCGGGCGAGCCGCGCTGGCCGGTGACGCTGAGCGTGGTCGTGGCGATCGTGCTGCAGGTCCTGCTGCCCCACCAGCTTGCGCTGCTGCCCCGCTACCTGCTGCCGGCGCTGGAATCGGCGCTGCTGGTCGGCCTGATCGCGGCCAACCCGGTGCGCATCGAGCGCCGGTCGCGGATGGTCCGGGCGGCCAGCATCGGGCTGATCTTCCTGATCACCGCCGCGAACGCGCTCTCCGCCGTGCTGCTCATCCGGGCCATCCTGAACGGCACCGCGGGCCTCGCCCTGCCGCTGCTCGCGTCCGGGGCGGCCATCTGGACGACCAACGTGATCGCGTTCGCGCTCTGGTACTGGGAGTTCGACCGGGGCGGCCCGGTACATCGCGCGCACGGGACCTTCCAGTTCCCTGACCTGATGTTCCCGCAGATGGCCTCGCCGGAACTGGCGGTGCCCGAATGGGAGCCGCAGTTCGTCGACTACCTGTACATGTCGTTCACCAATGCGACGGCGTTCAGCCCGACCGATGTGATGCCGCTGGCCCGCTGGGCCAAGCTCACCATGCTCGTGCAGTCGGCGGTGTCGCTTGCCCTCGGAGTGCTGGTGATCGCCAGGGCGGTCAACATCCTGAACGTGCGCCACTGACCGGGAGGGACTCGGCGGGTGAGCTGAGGCGGGAATCGCGTTCTGCGGTGCCTGAGGTTACTCGCTGGTAAGATACACTTGTTACCGACCAGTAGCTACCACCCGAGCCGCACTCCCGGGGGCCGATCATGGGTCACTACAAGAGCAACCTGCGCGATATCGAGTTCAACCTCTTCGAGGTGCTTCATCGCCAGGACGTGCTCGGCAGGCAGCCCTTTCCCGATCTCGACGAGGAGACGGCGCGCGGGATCCTCGACGAGGTGAACCGGCTCGCGACCGGCCCGCTGGCCGAGTCGTTCGCCGAGGGCGACCGGAATCCGCCGGAGTTCGACCCGGCGACGGGCTCGGTCCGCATGCCGGAAGGCTTCAAGAAGTCCTTCCATGCGCTGGTTGACGCCGAGTGGTTCCGGCTGGACCTGCCGCCTGAGCTCGGCGGCACCCACGCACCCCGGTCCCTGGCCTGGTCGGTGGCCGAACTGATCCTGGGCGCCAACCCGGCGATCTGGATGTACTCAGGCGGCCCCGCTTTCGCGCAGGTCCTGTGGCGGCTGGGCACCCCGGAGCAGAAGCGGTTCGCCGAGCAGGCGATCGAGCGCAGGTGGACCGCCACCATGGTGCTGACCGAACCGGACGCCGGCTCCGACGTGGGCGCCGGCCGTACCCGGGCGTTTCCCCAGCCCGACGGGACCTGGCACATCGAGGGCGTCAAGCGCTTCATCACCAGCGCCGAGCACGACATGACGGAGAACATCTTCCATCTGGTGCTCGCCCGCCCGGAGGGGCACGGCCCCGGCACCAAGGGGCTGTCCATGTTCGTGGTGCCCAAGTACCTGGTCGAAGCCGACGGCAGCCTGGGCGAGCGCAACGGGGTCGAGGTCACGGGCGTCGAGCACAAGATGGGCCTCAAGGCCTCGACCACCTGCGAGCTGACGTTCGGCGCCCGGCGCCCGGCGGTGGGCACGCTGGTGGGGGACGTCCACGATGGCATCCGGCAGATGTTCATGATCATCGAACACGCCCGGATGATGGTGGGGACCAAGGCGATCGCCACCCTGTCCACCGGGTACCTGAACGCGCTCGAGTTCGCCAAGACGCGGGTGCAGGGCGCCGACCTGACCCAGATGACGGACAAGACCGCGCCGCGGGTGACGATCATTCACCACCCCGACGTCCGCCGGATGCTCATGATGCAGAAGGCATACGCCGAGGGAATGCGGGCGCTGATGCTCTACACCGCGTCGCTCCAGGACGCGCTGCAGATCGCGGCCGCCCGCGGCGAGACCGACGCCGCCGCCGCCGGGCTGAACGACATGCTGCTCCCGGTGGTCAAGGGGGTGGGCTCCGAGCGCGCCTACGAGCTGCTCAGCCTGTCCCTGCAGACCTTCGGCGGGTCCGGCTTCCTGCAGGATTACCCCATCGAGCAGTACAGCAGGGACGCCAAGATCGACAGCCTGTACGAGGGCACCACCGCGATCCAGGGGCTCGACCTGTTCTTCCGAAAGATCCTGCGCGGCGAGGGCTGGGCACTGCGGGTGCTGCTGGGCCAGATCACCGATTTCGCCGGCGGCGAGGCGGGCAACGGCCGGCTCAAGCCGGAACGGATGGCTCTCGCCCAGGCGGCCGACGATGTCGAGGCGATGGTGTCCGTGATGGCCGGCTACGCCGCCGCCTCGCTGGACCGCCCGGCCGAGGTCTACCGGGCCGGGCTCAACACCACCCGGCTGCTGATGGCCCTCGGCGATCTCGTGATCGGCTGGCTGCTCGCCCGCCAGGCCGAGGTCGCGCTGGCCGCGCTCGACGGCGAGCACGCCGAGCAGGGGCACCGGGCATCCGCGGACCCCCGGGCACGCCCGCACGGCCCGGCCCGGCCCGCCCGCACGGCCCGGCCTGCCCGCCTGAGCGACCGGGACCGGGCCTTCTACGAGGGCAAGCTCGCCACCTCGCGGTTCTTCGCGCAGACCGTGCTGCCCCGGCTGACGGTGGAACGCCGCATCGCCGAGGACACCACGCTGGAGCTGATGGACCTGCCCGCAGAGGCCTTCTGACCGGCCCCGGCCGGCACCGGCGGCGCGGGTGCCGGCCCGGCGAGCCCGGCTCCCGGCCGGTCAGACCTGGTACTGGACCGCGGAGCGCCGGGCCACGATCGGGTTGACGTAGTGCTCGACCACCTTCCGGTGGACCGGATGGTCACGGTAGGCGAGGTAGCCGTCCGCGTCGTCGAAGTCGGCCACGACCGCGAAGTCGCAATTGCCCGGGTTGATCCCGGCGTCGAACCCGACGTGGTACAGCCGGATCTCGTCGATCATCGTGGGCAGTTTGCGCAGTTCGCCCGCGAGAGCATGCTTTTGCACCTCGGTCGCGTCATCGGTCCAGTTGAACAGCACCACATGCCGGAACATGGCCGTCCCTTCTCTCAGCTCAGCACCAGGCCAGCATCCGCACCGGGTCGGCCAGCATCGCCCCGACGTCGCGCAGGACCGCCGATCCGAGGTCACCGTCCACGATGCGGTGATCGAAGGAGAACGAGAGCGTGGTCACCTGGCGCACGGCCAGTTCCCCTTCATGCACCCACGGTGCCTGTCTCACTTGGCCGAACGCAAGGATCGCGGCTTCACCCGGCGTCAGGATGGGTGTCCCGGCGTCCACCCCGAACACGCCCACGTTGGTGATCGTGATCGTGCCGCCGGCCAGGTCGGCGGGCTGGGCCCTGCCTTCCCGCGCGGTCCTGGTCAGCTCCGCGAGCGCGTCGGCGAGCCCGGGCAGGGACAGCGTGTGGGCCTCCTTGATGTTCGGCACGATCAGCCCCCGCTCGGTGGCGGCGGCGATGCCCAGGTTCACATAGTGCTTGACCACGATCTCCTGCGCGTCCTCGTCCCAGGAGGAGTTGATCATCGGGTGCCGCGCGACGGCCAGCAGCAGCGCCTTCGCCACCATCAGCAGCGGAGAGGGCCGCAGGTCAGCGAACTCCGGCAGGTCCCGCAACCTGCGCACCGCATCCATCGTGGCTGTCACGTCCACCTGCAGGAACTCGGTCACATGCGGAGCGCTGAAGGCGCTCCCGGTGACCGCCGCCGCCGTATGCTTGCGCACCCCCCTGACCGCGATCCGCTCCTCCCGCTGGGCGGACAGCCCGGCTGCCCGGGCCGCCGGCCCGTCCGCCGTCGGCGCGCCGACCCCCTCCACCGCGGCCTGCACGTCGTCCCGGGTGATGGTCCCGCCGGGCCCGGTCCCCGCCAGCCCCGCAAGATCGACACCAAGGTCCTTCGCCAGCTTCCGCACCGGCGGCTTGGCAGCCGGCCGCCCGTTCCCCTCCGCATCAGGGCCCGCTGCCGGTGACGGCTCGGGCGCGGCACCCGGTGCCGCCCCCCCGGCAGCCCCGGCAGACCCGGCAGAAGGCCCACCATCGGAACCAGGTCTCGCCGCACCCCCCTTCCGCTGCCGCCGCTTCGTCGTCCCGAGCTTCACCCCGTACCCCACCAGCACGGCCTGCCGCTCGATCTTGGGCGCCGGGCTCCCATGGATCCCCGGCTCAAAGGCCACCTGCAACGGAGACCCGGCCCCGGCGGGCGTGGAGATGGCGGGGATGCCGATGTCGGGCGTGCTGGTGGCGGATGTGTCGGTGGTGGCCGGGCGCTCACCCCCACCCGCCCCCTCAGCCGCACCGTCGGAGACGTCGACCGCGATAATGGGCGTCCCCACATCCACGGTCGCCCCCTCGTCCACGAGCAGCCCCGTCACCACCCCCTCGTACGGCGACGGCAGCTCCACCACCGCCTTCGCGGTCTCGATCTCGACGATCACCTGGTTCAGCACCACCCGGTCCCCAGGCGAGACGTGCCAGGCGACGATGTCGGCCTCGGTCAGCCCCTCCCCGACGTCCGGCAGCTTGAACTGCTTCACCTCAGACATCGTGGCCCTCTCAGTACGCGAACGTGCGGTCGACGGTGTCCAGCACCCGGTCCAGGTCCGGCAGGTAATGCTCCTCGATCCGGGACGGGGGATAGGGGGTGGAGAACCCGCAGGCCCGCAGCACCGGGGCCTCGAGCTGGTAGAAGCACTCCTGGGTGACCCGGGCGGCGATCTCGGCGCCGAGGCCCCCGGTGACCGGTGCCTCGTGCACCACCACACACCGCCCGGTCCGGCGGACCGAGCCGACGATGGTGGGCAGGTCGAGTGGGGACAGCGAGCGCAGGTCGATCACTTCCAGCGCCCGGCCTTCTTCCCGGGCCGCTACCGCGGCTTCCACGCAGGTCCTGACCAGGGGCCCGTACGTGAGCACGGTCGCGTCGGTGCCCTCGGTGACGGTCCTGGCCGCCTCCAGGGGCATGGCGTCGGCCAGCGCGCCCGCGGTGTCCACCTCCGCCTTGTCCCAGTACCGGCGCTTGGGCTCGAAGAAGATCACCGGATCGTCGCAGCGGACCGATTGCTGGATCATGGTGTAGGCGTCCGCGGGCCCGGAGCAGGCGACCACGCGCAGCCCGGCGACATGCGCGAACAGGGCCTCCGGCGACTCGCTGTGGTGCTCCACCGCCCCGATCCCGCCGCCGAACGGGATCCTGATCACCACGGGCATCGCGACCTGGCCCTGCGACCTCAGCCGCATCTTCGCCAGCTGGCTGACGATCTGGTCGAACGCGGGGAACACGAAGCCGTCGAACTGGATCTCGCAGACCGGCCGGTAGCCACGCAGGGCCAGGCCGATCGCGGTGCCGACGATGCCCGACTCGGCGAGCGGGGTGTCCACCACCCGCGCCTCGCCGAAGTCCTTCTGCAAGCCGTCGGTGACCCGGAAGACGCCGCCCAGCTTGCCGACGTCCTCGCCCATGACGAGCACCTTGGGGTCGTCCTCCAGCGCCTTGCGCAGGCCCTCGTTGAGAGCCTTCGACAGGGTCAGCGTGGTCATCGCGCCGCCTCCTCGCTCACGAAGGAGTCCAGGTAGGTGGCATAGGATTCGCGCTCCTCGCGCAGCAGCGCGGTCGGCTCGGCGTACACGTTCTCGAACATCGCCAGCGGTGCCGGGTCGGGCATCTCCAGGCATGCCCGCCGGACGTGGCGGCCGACCCGGGTGGCCTCCTCGTCGACGTCCTCGAAGAAGGCCGCGTCGGCGGACCCGGTGCGGACGAGGTAGGCCTTCACCCGCTCCAGCGGGTCCTTCAGTTTCCACGCCTCGAGCTCGCTGGCGAGCCGGTAGCGGGTGGGGTCGTCGGTGGTGGTGTGCGCCCCCATCCGGTAGGTGTAGGCCTCGATCAGGGTCGGCCCCTGGCCGTCGCGCGCCGCCTGCAGGGCCTTCCTGGTGACCGCCAGGCAGGCGAACACGTCGTTGCCGTCCACCCGCAGTCCCGGGAAGCCGAAACCGCTCGCCCGCTGGTACAGCGGGATGCGGCTCTGCCGCTCCAGCGGCTCGGAGATGGCCCACTGATTGTTCTGGCAGAAGAACACCACCGGGGCGTTGAACACCGACGCCCAGATGAACGCCTCGTTCACGTCTCCCTGGCTGGTGGCGCCGTCGCCGAAGTAGGCGATCGCGGCCTCGCCGTTCTCGCCGACCAGGCCGTCCCGCTGGATGCCCATGGCGTAGCCGGTGGCGTGCAGGGCCTGGGCTCCGATGACGATCGTGTAGAGGTGGAAGTAGTGCTCAGCGGGGTCCCAGCCACCGTGGCTGACCCCGCGGAACAGCTCCAGCAGCTTGGTCGGGTCGAGGCCCCGGCACCACGCGACGCCGTGCTCGCGGTAGGTGGGGAAGGCCATGTCGCGCGGGCCCAGTGCCCGGCCGGAGCCGACCTGCGCCGCCTCCTGGCCAAGCAGGGAGGCCCAGATGCCGATCTCGCCCTGGCGCTGCAGCGAGATCGCCTCGGTGTCGATCCTCCGGACGATGACCAGGTCGCGGTAGAGGGCTTTGACCTCGTCGGCGGTCAGGTCGAGGGGGTAGGCGGGATGGTCCACCCGTTCGCCCTCGGGTGTGAGGAGCTGGATGAGCTCCGCTGGAGAATTGGGCTGCCCGTCCAGGCTTCCCTGTCCCGGTGCGGTGACCGCACCGTCGGCTTCGACGGCCACGTGCCACTCCTTGCGCTAGGGGCTGGTCCCAGGATCTCCGTGACCAGCCGTCGTCAGTCTCGTTTCGCCGCGACAGCACGGGTTTGCTGTTACGCGCCGTGTACCCCGAGGGGTCCAGTCAATGCCTGTCCGCCCACCTCCGGTCGGGAGGTCCGGCGAACCGGCACTACCGCCATCGTGACAGACCAGGGGTCGTCTCGGCGAACACATGGTTCCCACCTGTCCGGGTGCCCACGAGTGGCATCACGTCGCGTACGCTGCGTGCCCGGTGCCAGGATCGAGGAAAGGCGGGACAGTGGCCCGAATCATCGTCGAGGTCATGCTCAAGCCGGAGATTCACGACCCGCAGGGGGAAGCCATCTCGCGGGCCGCCCAGCGGCTCGGATACGGTGACGTGCTTGCCGTTCGCCAGGGGAAGCGGTTCGAGGTGGAACTTTCGGGAACAGCAGGCCAGACGCTCTTGCCGCGCATGAGTGAACTAGCAGGTGAATTGCTCGCTAACCCGGTGATCGAGGAATTCACCTTGCGCGAAGGCTGATTCAGCGCGCGTTCGTCTCGCTGCGTCACCATGGTGATACCCGGGTTGACGATTATCACGGCCATGACGGGGAAAGCACTTAAGTGGCTAGCGTGAAACGGTGGAGGCAGTGAACAGGACCGGATGCGTACTCGGATGAGATGTGCCGAGGAGCCGACCGTGGACGTTAAGTTCTGCCTGGTGTTCCCCCGCGAGGCACTCAGCGTGCCGGTGATGCGCCATGTGCTTGGCGACACGCTGCGGGGCCTGGGTGCCGATGACGATGGCGTGGCCGACCTCCTGCTCGCGGTGACCGAGGCGTGCTCCAACGTGGTCCGGCACGGTGGCCCCGGCAAGCGCTATGAGGTGCTGGCCAGCGTGGGCAGCGGCGGCTGCCTGGTGCAGGTGGTGAACAGCGGCCGCAGGTTCCATCCCGGGCTGCTGACCGGCATGCGGCTGCGGCGCGGGGTGCTGCCTTCGCCCACGGCCGCGCGGCTGCGCCGCCGGGTGCCACGGCCGGTGACGCTGCGCCGTTCCCGGCGCCCGGCCGGGCGGGTCATCCCTGACGGGGCACTGGCATCGGATGAGACGATCACCACGCTGCCCGAGTCGGGGCGCGGTCTTGCCATCATGCAGGCGTGTGTGGACGACGTGACCCTGAGCCGTGGCCCGGAGAGCGCCACGGTGGTATCGCTGCAGAAGCAGATTGCCTGGCGCAACGATGCGCCGCTGGCCCGGCTGCCGGAGGAACAGCTTCGCGACGCGGGGTAGGGCCAGGCAGGGCAGCCCTGTAGCCTGCCGCTCATGACAGCCCGCGTGGGAATCGTGACCTTCCCTGGCTCGCTCGACGACCGCGATGCGGCCCGTGCGGTCAGCAGGGCCGGCGGGGACGCGGTCCAGCTCTGGCACGGCGACCGCGGGCTGCGCGGTGTGGACGCGGTGATCCTGCCGGGGGGCTTCTCCTACGGGGACTACCTGCGGTGCGGTGCCATCGCGCGGTTCGCCCCGATCATGGCGGACCTGGTGCCCGCCGCCAGGGCGGGCCTGCCGGTGCTGGGGATCTGCAACGGTTTCCAGATCCTGTGCGAGGCGCACCTGCTGCCCGGCGCCCTGGTCCGCAACAGCGGGCTGCGGTTCATCGACCGCCGCCTGCGGGTGCGGATCGACGAGACCGGCACGCCGTGGACCGGCGACTACGCCAGCGGCCAGGAGGTCACGCTGGTCCTGAAGAGCGGCGAGGGCGCCTATGTCGCCGACGAGGCGGATCTGGACCGGCTGGAGGCAGACGGGCAGGTTGTGGCCAGGTACTGCGGTGGCAACCCGAACGGCTCCGCGCGCGAGATCGCCGGCGTCCGGAATGAGGCGGGGAACGTGGTCGGGCTCATGCCCCACCCCGAGCACGCGATCGACCCGCTGACCGGGCCGGGCAGCGACGGGCTGGGGTTCTTCACCTCGGTGGTGGGTCAGCTGGAGGTCACGGCATGAGCCAGCTGGACACGGTCGCTCATGCCGCCGCCACTGGTGACCGGCCGCAGCCCTACGCCGAGCTGGGCCTGACCGGCGAGGAGTAC
Organism: uncultured Actinomycetes bacterium; assembly: GCA_963741615.1. Lineage (GTDB taxonomy): Bacteria > Actinomycetota > Actinomycetes > Streptosporangiales > Streptosporangiaceae > UBA9676. Next base: position 135,377 of record CAVUIU010000025.1, on the reverse strand, counting down.
CAGCGGATCGGTCAGCTGCTGGGCCGCCGGCCCACCGACTGTGAGCTGGCCATCTACTCGGTCATGTGGAGCGAGCACTGCTCCTACAAGTCGTCCCGCCTGCACCTGCGCCAGTTCGCCGACAAGGCGCCGCCCAGCGACGCGCTGCTGGCCGGCATCGGGCAGAACGCGGGCGTGGTGGACATCGGCCAGGGCTACGCGGTCACCTTCAAGATCGAGTCACACAACCACCCGTCGTACGTGGAGCCGTTCCAGGGCGCGGCCACCGGCGTCGGCGGGATCGTCCGCGACATCCTGGCCATGGGCGCCCGGCCGGTGGCGGTGATGGACGCGCTGCGGTTCGGTCCCGCCGACGCGCCCGACACCGCCCGGGTGCTGCCCGGCGTGGTCGGCGGCATCTCCTTCTACGGCAACTGTCTCGGCCTGCCCAATATCGGCGGCGAGCTGGCCTTCGATCCCTGTTACGCGGGCAACCCGCTGGTGAACGCGCTGTGCGTGGGGGTCATGCGGCACCAGGACCTGCAGCTCGCTGCCGCCAGGGGCGAGGGCAACAAGGTCATCCTCTTCGGCTCGAGGACGGGGCCCGACGGCATCGGTGGCGCCTCGGTCCTGGCGAGCGCCTCGTTCGGCGGCGGAGAAGCCGCGAAGCGGCCCAGCGTCCAGGTCGGTGACCCCTTCATGGAGAAGCTGCTGGTCGAGTGCTGCCTGGAACTGGGCGCGGCCGGGCTGGTGGCCGGCCTGCAGGACCTCGGCGCGGCCGGCATCTCCTGCGCGACCGCCGAACTCGCCGCGCACGGCGGCGCCGGCATGCGGGCCCGGCTTGACGCCGTCCCGCTGCGCGATCCCTCGCTCGGCCCGGCCGAGATCCTCATGAGCGAGTCGCAGGAACGGATGATGGCCATCGCCGCGCCCGGCGACGTGGACCGCTTCCTGGCCATCTGCGCCCGCTGGGAGGTGCCGGCCACGGTGATCGGCGAGGTGACAGGCACCGGCAGGCTCGAGCTGACCTGGCACGGCGAGCTGGTCGTGGACATCGCGCCGGAGACCGCCGCCGACCAGGGCCCGTTGTACGACCGTCCCGCCGCCCGCCCGGCCGGCCAGGCCGGGCAGGACGCGCTGGCCGCCGACGACCCGGCCAGGCTGCCGCGGCCGCGGACCGGCGAGGAGCTGCGCGTGACGCTGCTCTCGCTGCTCCGCTCGCCGGGCCTGGCCGACAAGACCTGGGTGACCGAGCAGTACGACCGGCACGTCCGGGGCGACACGGTGCTCGCGATGCCGCAGGACGCGGGCGTCATCCGGGTCGATGAGCTGACCGGCCTCGGGGTGGCGCTCGCCACCGACGGCAACGGGCGGTACTGCCTGCTCGACCCGTACGCCGGCGCGCAGCTCGCGCTGGCCGAGGCGTACCGGAACGTGGCCGCCACCGGTGCCCGCCCGGTCGCCGTCACCAACTGCCTGAACTTCGGGTCGCCGGAGGATCCGGGGGTCATGTGGCAGTTCACCGAGTCGGTGCGGGGCCTCGCGGATGGCTGCGCCCTCCTGGGCATCCCGGTGACCGGCGGCAACGTGAGCTTCTACAACCAGACCGGGGAGGTGGCGATCCACCCGACCCCGGTGGTGGGGGTGCTCGGTGTGCTGGACGACGTGCGCCGTCGGGTATCGATGGGGTTCTCCCGGCCGGGCGCGCAGGTCGTGCTGCTCGGCACGACCCGCGACGAGTTCGGGGGATCCGCATGGGCGCAGGTGGCCCACGGTCACCTCGGTGGCCGGCCGCCCGCCGTCGATCTGGCTGCGGAACGGGCTGCCGCGTCGCTGCTCGCTGACGCCGCGCGAGCCGGTTTGCTGCTGGCGTCGCACGACGTCTCCGACGGCGGGCTCGCCGTCGCACTCGCGGAGTCCTGCCTGGCCGGCGGGCACGGCTGCCGGGTGAGCCTGCCGGGTGACGCGTTCACCTTCCTGTTCAGCGAGTCGGCGGCACGGGTGGTGGTCGCGGTGGATCCCGGGTCGGAGGCCGAGTTCGCCGGCCTGTGCGCGGCGCACGGCGTCCCCGCCACGCCGCTGGGCGCGGTTGCCGGCACCAGCCTGGAGGTGGTGGGCAGCTTCGCGGTGCCGCTGGCTGAGCTCGCCGCCGCCCACCAGGGTGTGCTGCCGGCCCTGTTCGGCTGAGGGGGGCGGTGTGCCAGCGCGGGCGATGGCGGTCGAACGGCTGCGCGCCGCCGTGGACGAGCAGCGCGCAGCCCTGGGAGAACCCGGCTGGACCGGGCCTTCCGATGCGGTCTCGCTCGCCCGGGAGTGCGTACGCGCCGTCCTCGCCGCGATGGGCGGCGGGTGCGCCGTCAGCCCGCAGGCACTGCGGGCGGCCGTGACGTTCCTGCTCGGTGTGCTCGCCGACCGCGCGCCGGGCCGGGCGGTCGAGGTCCGGGTGCCGCCCTATGCGGCGGTGCAGTGCATCGAAGGGCCCAGGCACACCCGGGGCACCCCCCCGAATGTGGTCGAGACCGACCCGGTGACGTGGGTCTCGCTGGCGACCGGCCGGACCGGCTGGGCGCAGGCGGTGGCCGCGGGGAAGATCCGGGCCAGTGGCCCCCGGGCCGACCTGGCCGCGTATCTGCCGCTGATCACCGGCCTGCCAGACACCCCCTAGACTGACGCTGTGGTCAAGCCCGATGGCCGACTGACCGACGATCCCGATCGCCAGGACCAGCCTCCGCGGGACGCGTGCGGTGTTTTCGGCGTCTGGTCGCCGGGCGAGGAAGTTGCCAAGCTCGCCTATTTCGGCCTGTACGCCTTGCAGCACCGGGGGCAGGAGTCGGCCGGCATCGCGGTCAGCGACGGCACCCGGATCGTGGTGTACAAGGACATGGGCCTGGTCGCCCAGGTATTCGACGAATCCGTGCTGTCCACGCTGCGCGGCCACATCGCTGTCGGCCATTGCCGGTACTCCACCAGCGGTTCCTCGGTGTGGGAGAACGCGCAGCCGACGTTCCGGTCAACCCCGTCCGGGAGCCTGGCGCTTGGTCACAACGGCAACCTCATCAACACGCTGGAACTGGCCGCCATGGTGGAGGGAGCGGCGGAGGCGTGGCGCGGCCCGGTGGGCACCTCCGATACCGACGTGCTGACCGCCCTGTTCGCCGACCCCCGGGCCGCCAGCGTGGCCGACGCCGCCCTGACCGCACTGCCCCTGGTGAAGGGCGCGTTCTCGCTGGTCTTCATGGACGAACAGACCCTGTACGCGGCCCGCGACCCGCAGGGCTTCCGCCCGCTCGTGCTTGGCCGGCTGGAGCAGGGCTGGGCGGTGGCGAGCGAGACCGCGGCACTGGACATCATCGGCGCGACGTTCGTGCGGGAGGTCGAACCGGGCGAGCTCATCATGATCGACGAGAGCGGGGTCTCGTCGGCCATCTTCGCCCCGGCGCGGCCCCGGGGGTGCCTGTTCGAGTACGTGTACCTGGCGCGCCCCGACACCACCATCGCCGGCCGCAGCGTCCAGGCGGCCCGGGTGGAGGTCGGCCGCCGTCTCGCGGCCGAGCATCCGGCGGTGGCCGATCTGGTCATCCCCGTTCCCGAGTCCGGCACGCCGGCCGCGATCGGCTACGCACAGGCCAGCGGCATCCCCTACGGCCAGGGCCTGGTCAAGAACTCTTATGTCGGCCGGACGTTCATCCAGCCCAGCCAGACGATCCGCCAGCGGGGCATCCGGCTGAAGCTGAACCCGCTCCGCGAGGTGATCGCCGGGCAGCGGGTGGTCGTGGTGGACGATTCGATCGTGCGCGGCAACACCCAGCGGGCGATCGTCGCGATGCTGCGCGAGGCGGGCGCCGCGCAGGTCCATGTGCGCATCTCCAGCCCGCCGGTGAGCTGGCCCTGCTTCTACGGGATCGACTTCGCCACCCGGGCCGAACTGATCGCGGGCAGCCTGCCGGTGGCGGAGATCCGGGCGTCGATCGGGGCCGACTCGCTGGGCTTCATCTCGCTCACCGGGCTGACCGAGGCGACCACGCTGCCCGCGGGCAACCTGTGCCGTGCCTGCTTCGACGGTAACTACCCGATCCCCGTCGCCGAGGCGGAGCGGGGCAAGCACCTGCTCGAAGGCGTGACCGTGGGCAGGACGGCGCCGTGAACCAGCCCGGGGCGCCGGGCGCGGGGTTCTCCTATGCCGGCGCGGGCGTGGATATCGGCGCGGGCGAGCGCGCGGTCGCCTTGATGAAGGCGGCGGTCGAGCGGACCAGGCGGGCCGAGGTCGTCGGCGGGATCGGCGGATTCGCCGGCCTCTTCGATGCCAGCAAGCTCGCCTCCTACCGGCGTCCCCTCCTCGCGACCTCCACCGACGGCGTGGGCACGAAGGTGGTGATCGCCCAGCGGCTCGGCCGCTACGACACGGTCGGTATCGACCTGGTCGCCATGGTCGTGGACGATCTGGTCAGCTGTGGCGCCGAGCCGCTGTTCATGACCGACTACGCCGTGTTCGGTGCGCTCAGGCCGCAGCGGGCGGCGGCGGTCGTGGCGGGCGTCGCCGAGGGATGCGTGCGCGCCGGGTGCGCGCTGATCGGCGGCGAGACGGCCGAGCATCCCGGGCACCTCGGTCCCGACGACTTCGACCTGGCCGGCGCCGCCACCGGCGTGGTGGAAGCGGACCGGCTGCTGGGCCCGCACCGGGTCAGGGCGGGGGACGTGGTGATCGGGCTCGCCTCATCGGGCCTGCACTCCAACGGGTACTCACTGGTCAGGCAGGTGCTCGACCGGTCGGGGCTGGCGCTGGACGCCGAGCCGCCGGAGCTGGGCGCCGCGGTCGGAGAGGAGCTGCTCACCCCCACCGTCATCTACGCCCGGGACTGCCTGGCCCTGGCGGCCGCGTGCGATGTGCACGCGTTCGCGCACATTACCGGCGGCGGGCTGGCGGCGAACCTGGCCCGGGTCCTGCCGCCCGGCACGGGCGCGGTGCTCGAGCGCGCCAGCTGGCGGCCCCCGCCGGTGTTCGGCCTGCTCGCGGGGCGCGGCAGGGTTGACGCCGCCGAGATGGAACGGGTCTTCAACATGGGTGTCGGCATGGCGGCGGTGGTCGCCGCCGGTGACGCCGATCAGGCGGTGCGGCTGCTCGAAGCCCGCGGCATGACCGGATGGGTGCTCGGGAAGGTCACAGGTCAAGACGACGGCGTGCGCCTCACCGGAGCCCACCCCGGCTGAGGGGGGCCGCCGTGGACTGGCGCACTAGGCAGGGCGCCGGGCGCACACCTAGTCGTCGTCCTCGCCTGGCTCCTCGCCGTCGGCTAGGGCGAGATCGCCGTAGCGGTCCACGAGGTCTGCGTCGGCGGGCTCGCCATTTTCCTGGTCAGCCCTGCCCACGCCCAATTCGGTCCGCAGCCTGTCAAGATCGGTTCCGCCGCTGTTGTACTTCAGCTGGCGGGCCACCTTCACCTGCTTGGCCTTGGCTCGGCCGCGCCCCATTGGCTCGACCCCCTCGAACGTGCGGAGCCCGGGTCAGGCTCCTGCTCCCGGCACTGAATAGTTGCGGGCTTCCTGCACAGCGTGCTAGCCCGTCGTGGCCCCCACCGCCCGGAGGTTGACGTGCGTTCGAGCCTGCATATACCTATAACCGTACCTGCTTTGCGGCGCAAGCGCTTCCCTGGCGCGGGCGTAGCGCCTGGCGGGGTGTTTCGCGGCCGGTCAGGGGCCCAGCCAGATGCCGCGCAACCGGCCCACCTCTGCCATCCGCCGTTCGGCCAGCCGGTCCGCCGCCACCGACGGTGGCACGCCCTCCTCATCCGCCAATGCGAAGATCTTCCTGGTCGTGGTGAAGATCCCGGCTGCCCGCGCCTTCGCCCGCTCGAAGTCGAACCCGGCGAGCTCGTCGGCCACCTGGACTACGCCGCCGGCGTTCACCACATAGTCCGGCGCATACAAGATGCCCCGGTCGGCAAGCATTTTCTCGATCCCCGGGTGGGCGAGCTGGTTGTTGGCGCCGCCGCAGACGATCCGCGCGGTCAAGGTGGCGACGGTCTCGTCGTCCAGGGTGCCTCCCATGGCACACGGCGCGAGGATGTCGACCGGCCGGGCGAGGAGGGCCCGCTGGCCGTCCGCCACCTCCACCCCGGGATGCTGGCCGAGGACCTGCGTGGCCGCCTCGGCGTTCACGTCGCAGATCACCACCCGCGCCCCGGCTTCGAGCAGATGCTCCACCAGGCGGTGGCCGACCTTGCCCACGCCTTCCACCCCGACCAGGCGGCCGGTCAGGCTGGCGTCGCCCCAGAGGTGCTCGGCGGCGGCGCGCATTCCCTGGAACACCCCCGCCGCAGTGAGGATCGAGGAGTCACCGGACCCGCCGTTGCGCACCGTGCGGCCGGTGACGTACCGGCACTCGCGGGCCACGATGTCCATGTCTTCGCTGTATGTGCCGATATCGCACGCGGTGATGTAGCGGCCGCCCAGCGACTGGACGAAACGGCCGTACGCCCGCAGCAGCGCCTCGGACTTGTCCCGGCGCGGGTCGCCGATGATCACCGCCTTCCCGCCTCCCAGATCGAGCCCGGCCAGGGCGTTCTTGTACGCCATGGCGCGTGAGAGGTTGAGCACGTCAGCCAGGGCCGCGTCCTCGGTCGGGTAGGGGTAGAACCGGGTCCCGCCCAGCGACGGGCCCAGCGCGGTCGAGTAGATGGCGATGATGGCCCGCAAGCCTGACTGGACGTCCTGGCAGAACACGACCTGCTCGTGCCCGGACTGGCTGGCGGTGCTCGATGCTGAGGCGGGTGCCTCCCGGGGGTGCCCTGGATCGTCGGCCACCCGCTCGTCCACGGAGGGACCGCTGCGCTGCGGGGATCTCGCGAACACGTTTGTCACGGTGGTTATCCGTTCTAGTTAGGGCACTGAGCTGGGTAAACACCTTTGTGGGGTGAGCTGCCCGGTCCAGCAGAGACTACCGCTAATGGTTGCACATTCGCCCCGGGCAAAGATCCGCGGAGGTCCGGGGCGCGGGTGCGCGCCGGAACCTGGTAACCGTCTCGTTATGTGTCGGATGTGTATCTGGCCGTGACGCCGTGCCACGATGCGTTCGTGCTCCCGTATGCGGCATATCTGCGTGTCTATGAGCCGCTGTCGGCTTTCCCCGAACCGGACGGCAGGCACTGGGCGGCGTATGCGGCATCGGCCGGCCGCCCACGCTGGGCAGGCGCGCTCGCGGCTGAGCACGCCGACGCACTGCGCCGGCTGCTTTCCGCGCCGCCGGTCGTGGCTCCCGAGTGGGAGAGCGGCGACGCCTACGTGCGCCGGGTGGACGGGGTCACCTACATCTGCCCGTGGCAGACCCGGCTGCGTTCGTGGCTGGGCCTGTCCCGGCTCAGGTCCACGGTTCCGGAGCTGTGGTCGGCCGCCTTCGCCACCGGCGCCGTGGACGCCGCCGTCAGTGGCTTCGCGCGCTGCGAGGGCCCGGCCACGATGCTGCGCATCTACATCCAGGCCCGCACCTGGTCGGTGCCGCCCTCATGGTTTGCCCCGTTCGCACCCGACGAGCGCTGGCTCGTGCTGGGCACCGTGGGCGACGCGGGGGATGGCGGCCGGGCAACGGCCGCGCCGGCCCGCACGCTCGTTTACGCCACCACGATGGCGCAGGCGCGCAGGCGGGTGACGCAGGCACTGGACATGTTCGGGCGCGACGGCAGGGGCCTGGCCGCCGGCAGTTTCACCAGTGACGCGATGCCGCGGATGGTGGCCGAACTGGAGCAGATCGGGAGCTGGCTGCACGAGTTTCACCAGGATGCGCTGGTGGAACTCGACTACGGCGGCCTGGTCCACCTGCTCGACGACGAGGCACTCAGGGCCGATCAGTCGGTAGCCGAGGTGTCTGCTGTGATTAGTGCGCTCGCTCGGGGGGAGCTTGAGATGGCGACCGCGATGTACTGGCGAGTGACGAGGCGCTGGCGGGTGCTCGCGGTGCTGGAAGATGCCAGCTGAGCCGCAGGGGACGACTTTTCCGAATCTGCGCCGTCGCAACGATACGTATCGCTAGAATCACGCAGCGTGACTCAGATCATCGGAGGAACGGGGCGACGCGTCACAGAATCTTTGCTCCTGGTGGTCGACTTGTCACCGCTGGTGATGGCAATATGGTCTCAGTGGGCCATATAGGACATCCACGGCAGGCTCCACCCGGAGCCAGATAGTGCAATAACGCAGGATCGCAGTACTGGTCCAGGAGGAGGAGGCCGTACACATGTCTGCACGCACACCCGAGGCTGAGCCTCTGCTGACGCCAGCAGAGGTTGCGACGATGTTCCGCGTGGACCCCAAGACCGTGACACGCTGGGCCAAGGCCGGCAAGCTCACGTCTATCCGGACTCTCGGCGGTCACCGCCGGTACCGGGAGACCGAGGTCCGCGCCTTGCTCGCTGGCATCCCTCAGCCGCGTTCGGAATGAGGAATGGCCACGCGCGGTAGTGCCGTGGGTGGCCACTGCGATGCCGGAGGCTGGTCGGGGGACGTCCGGCAGCCACCAGGCACGAGCAATCAGCAGGGAAGCAGCATCAGCAGGAAAATGAGGGGGGTCGGCCCCGGCGGGCATCTGGGCCGCGGGGGCGGCATGAGGGCGGGCCGCTCGGAAGGGCGATGCGCCGCCAAGACGCTGCCGGGGTCGATCCGGCCGTCCGGGGGACCGATCTGATCCACGGCGGCTGTGATCGTTTAGTTCGCTCAGAGTAATCAGAACAAAACTTTTCGTAATCGCCCATGCCCCGGGCATGGGTCAGACATACTAGCCGTGTCTGCGGGATCCATGCCGTCGCCAGCGGCCGGGGCAGGGACCGCATGCCAGGGTCTCGCCTCCGGTGCGGGAATGCGGCGTTGATCTTCAGGGGAGGATCGCACGATGCCGGATCCAGAGATGGTTTCCCGCGCCCATCGGGCGGCGGCAAAACTGGAACAGGCGTGGGAGCGCTGGCGTGTCAGCCATGAGCTGGCTGCCGAGCCGATGCCGCCTGTGTCGAGCTACGTTGGCTACTCGATCGAGGAGCCCTGGGGGCGTCCGCGCGTGGTGTTCGGCATGGATGCCCATGAGGCCGAGGTGCTCGCGGCCCTGCTCGAGGGTCAAGAGCAGGGCGGTCCCGGTGCCCGGGGATTGGGCCGGTGAGGAGCAACGCCGAGCCCGCGGGGGACAACGGCGTGCCCGCGGAGAGCAACGGCGTGCGGGCGGAACCCGCGGGGAACAACGGCGTGCCGACGGCGAACAACCGCGTGCCTGCGGACGACAGCGTCGTGACGGAAGGCCAGGCCGCCATGGATGAGGGTGTGCCAACTGGCGCCGGTACCGCAGCGGTAGGCGACCAGTCGTCGGAGCAGGCCCAGCCGCCTACCGAAGACCGGGAACGCGGGCAGTCACCGTCAGCGGAGCAGGCTCCGGTCGCGCGTTCACGCTCACGTTCCGGCCGGCGGCCCTTCACGCCGCGGCCGGCCCCTGACCACGCCGGCGATCTGCCTGCCGGCGCGCACCCGGGGCCGCGCCAAGACCCGCAGGACGGGGACGAGGAAGGACCTGCCGGTCCTGCCGCCGGGCGCAAGGAGGGCAGCGACACCATTGTCGCCGAGCTTGCTGGCTGGGCGGCCGGGGAACTGCCTGGTCAGGCGTCCGCGCGTCTCGCCGCCTGGGCGGCCGTCGGCGGGGTTGCCACGCAGGGCCACCGCGAATCCGGTGCCACCAGCACCGGCTCTTCCCACTGACGGGCGCCCGCGCGCCCGCCGGGCCGCTCGGTAATTTCTCAGCGCTTCTTCAGCCGGGACCAAACTTGGCGCGCGAGGATCGCCATGGACTCGGCCGAGGGCCGCGTCGGCCCGGAAGGAGCCGCACGCTCATGCTCGGAACGCGCAGACTGCCTGGCAGGCCGCTGATTCTCGTGGGAGTGGCCGTTGCCTCGCTGATTGTCGGGGCTGGCGTGGCCATGGCGGCGACTTCGGGCTCGGCGGCATCCGCGGCCGGGGTGTCCGCTGCGGGCGGGGTCGCCGCCACGCCCTCGCCCCCCGCCCGGCCGGCCTTCCCCCACCAAGGCCGGCTGGGCGGCGGCCCCGGCTTCGCCTTCGGCAGCCTGTTCGGCGCGGTGCACGGCCAGTTCGTGGTGCCCAAGTCCGGCGGTGGCTACCAGACGATTGACACCCAGCGCGGTTCGGTCACCGCCGTGAGTGCGACCTCGATCACCATCAGGAGCAGCGACGGCTTCATCAGGACGTACCAGGTGACGAGCTCCACCAACGTGGACGCTCAACGCGACGGCATCGGCACGGTCAAGACCGGGAACCAGGCGGCGGTGGTAGCCACGGTCAGCGGCACCACGGCCACCGCGGTCAGGATCCTGGACATCACCCTGCTGCCCTCGATGCACGCCGGGCCGGGCTGGAACCACGCTGCGCCGCCCTCCGCCGCGCCGCCCTCCGCCGCGCCGGCCGCCCTGGGCTGAGATAAGCGTCTGGGCCCGGTCCGGCCTGGGTCAGGGACCGGACCGGAGCCCAGACACCAATGGCGGGACCGCCAGGTCACCACGTGTCCCGCCGCGTCGCTACTGTCCCGCCCACATCGCTCACGTGTCCCGCCGCGTCGCCCATGCGCGATTGTCGGCCCGGCAGGCGAGAATCTGATCCGTGCGGGTCGCTGTCGTCACTGGGCCGGGGGACAGTTGCTGGCTGTCAGAGCTGACCGAGGACGGCACCGGCCACGGGACTGTCGTTCGGCATGATGATCTTCCGGCGGCCGTCGCCCGGTACGAGCGATCCGGGGGTGTGCGGTGGGTCTGGGCAGCGACCACAGATGTCTACCCCGCGTTGCTGCGAGCCGGGGTGCGGGTGGAGCGCTGCCACGACATCGCCCTGACCGAGGCGCTGCTGCTCGGGCGGGAGGGCCGGCCGGGCGACCCCGCGTCGCTGGCAGGTGCCTGGGCCCGCCTGCACGGCGGGCCGCAGCGCGCGGCGGCGGCGCCAGCGATGCGGCCCGCGGCGGCCGGACAGGAGGCCCTGTTCGACCCGGCTGACCCGGTCTTCCCCGAGCCGGCCGCGGCCCTGGACGCGGCCGTCGCCGTTCACGTCGCCCAGCTGCGGCGCATCGCGGCGGACGAGCATCCGGGACGGTTCGCGCTGCTGGTGGCCGCGGAGTCGGCGGCCGGGCTGATCGCGGCGGAGATGCGCTTCGACGGGCTGCCGTGGCGGGCCGACGTGCACGACGATCTGCTCACCGGACTGCTGGGCCCGCGCCCGGTCTCGGGCCTGCGGCCAGCCAGGCTGGCTGACCTGGCGGCACGGATCTCGCAGGCTCTCGGCCGCCCGGTGAACCCGGACTCGCCCGCCCAGGTCGTCCGGGCGTTTGCCGCCAGCGGGGTGCGGGTGTCGTCGACCCGGTCGGAGGTGCTCCGCGGCGTAGACCACCCGGCTGCCCGGCTGCTGCTGGAGTACAAGGAACTCGCCCGGCTGCACGCGGCACACGGGTGGGCGTGGCTGGACGAGTGGGCGGCGGGTGGCCGGTTCCGCCCGGAGTATGTGGTCGGCGGGGTGGTGTCCGGCCGGTGGGCCAGCCGGGGTGGCGGCGCGCTGCAGATACCGCGGGTGCTGCGCCGGGCGGTGGTGGCCGATCCCGGTCATGTCCTCGTGGTCGCCGACGCCGCACAACTGGAGCCGCGGGTGCTCGCCGCGCTCGCCGACGACCGCGCCTTCGCGGCCGCAGCCGGGACGGGGGATTTGTACGAGGCGCTGGCCGGGGCGTTCGGCGGTGACCGGGGCAAGGCGAAGGTCGCGCTGCTTTCCGCCATGTATGGCGGCGCGGCCGGAGAGGCGGTCCAGTTGCTCGCGGTCCTGCGGCGGCGGTTCCCCCTCGCCGCCCAGTATGTGGAGGCGGCGGCCAGGGCGGGGGAGGAAGGCCGGGTCGTCCGGTCACGGCTGGGGCGCACGTGCCCGCCGCCCTCGGACGCCTGGCGCGGCCTGACCGCGGCGCCCGACGACCCGGAAACCGGCGAGTTGCTGGCAGGGCGGTCGCTGCGGGCCCGCGGCCGGTTCACCCGCAACTTCGTCGTGCAGGCGAGCGCCGCCGACTGGGCGATCGTGCTGCTGGCCGGACTCCGCCGCCGGCTGGCGGCGATTTCAGTACTCAACGACGCCAGCCTGGCCACCGTGCCAGCCGCGGGCCTGCCGGGCGACGCTGCGCAGGCCGCGGGCCCGCCGGACAGCGCTGAGCCCACGGCAGGCCTGCCGCCGGACGATGGCGGCGGCGCTGCCCGCTTGGTCTTCTTCCAGCACGATGAGGTGATCGTGCACTGCCCCGAGAACCTGGCCGAGGCGGTGACCGAAGCCATCAGCTCGGCGGCTGCCGAGGCCAGGCAACTGGTGTTCGGCCCGACGCCGGTCCGGTTCCCGGTGACAACAGCGGTGGTGACTAGCTACGCGGACGCCAAGTAGGCAGCTGCCGGTGCACGCCGGCCGGAGATGGGCGCGAGGAATGACCGTTCGGGTACGGCTCGACCACCGCGGTGCAGAACTTGCAGCGTCTGGCGGCGACGGGGATATCGCTGAGACATTCCGGGCAGGGGCGTTCGGTCGCCTCGGCGTTGCGCGCGGCGATGACGGTGATCCGGTTGGCGGGGGCCACGACGAAGTAGTAGACCACGGCAGCGACGATCAAGAAGGTGAGAGCGACGTTGATGAAGTCGCCGTAGTGGAAATGGCCGCCGTGCACGGTGATCACCAGGGCCGAGAAGTCGGGCTTCTTCCAGACCGCGCCGAGCAGCGGGGTGATCAGGTCCGTGATCAGCGCATGCACGACGTTGTTGAACGCGACGCCGACGACGACCGCGACGGCGAGGTCGACGAGGTTGCCACGCAGCAGGAACTTCTTGAAGCCGCTCATCCACCAACCCTCGGCTGCACGGGCGCGGCGGTTCCCGGGCTCCGCCGGCGCGTCGGGACAGAGATGTCACGGTACCGGCCCCGAACCGGAGCCGTGGCCACTGTGGTAAGTCCGCCCGGCCCTTCGTGCCCGGTGCACCGTCCAGCGCATCGTTGTCACCGAACTGATCGCACCCGGCTGGCATCGACCGTTTATAGAACACGACTTCTATTATATTCGAAAATGTCAGCATAGTTCGCTATGATATTCGTATAAGGATTGGGTGGTGAGGTAACAGCCAAGTCGGGCGAGGGAGGTGGCCGTGATCCCGGATCGAACCGCTTCCGCGCCCATGGCGACCCGATCTTCCGTGCCCGGCGGCCCTTCCGTGTCCGGCGGCACCTTCTCGGTGGCGGACACATTCTTAACCGCGGGCGCTGTGCCAGGTGGTCCCCCGCGCTCGGATGTTGGGCCGGGAGGCACTCCGGCTGCGCCCGTGCCCGCTGACGGCGAACCTGGTGGTTTGACCGTGAGTTGGACCGGAGGCCTCGGCATCGGGCAGGTGCTGGCCGCCGCCCACCGCCACCAACTGCACCGTGCGGGCGCGGACCTCCCGGCCTGGGGCGAGGAGGATGGTGCGGGGAAGGGCGAAAGCCAGCCCGCGGCCGGACCTGAAGTGGGGCCGCAGGGTGACGAACTGGGCGAAGAGGCGGTCAGGGCCGCGCTCGAAGGCCGGGGGCGGGTGCTGACTGCCGCGACGCTCGGCGGTCACGTCGTCATGGCACCCGGCCCGGATCTGGCTGGCTGGCTCGCGTGCGGTCAGGCCGCTGACCGGGATGACGCGGCGCTGGTGACGTCGATCACCGCGTGGCGCAAGGTGACCTCCTGGGCGCAGGCGCAGGAACTCGCGGCGGTGGCCGAACTCGCCCGGCGGCGCGGGGTCGCGGGAGCAGGGGACGCAGGCGAAGCGGACCGCGATCCCGCCACGGATCCCGGCCCGGAGGACAGCGACCCGGTCGCCGCGCTGGCAGCCGGTTTCGCCCCGAACGAGGTGGCCCTGGCCCTGATGCTGACCGTGGGCGGCGCGGAGTACTGGATGGACCTGGCGGTGAGCTTGTCCCGTCGGCTTCCCGCGACTCTGGTGGCGCTCGGCGAGGGAAAGATCGACCTGAACCGGGCGAAACTGATTGACCAGTTCACGAGCTCGCTGGACGTCGATCTTGCCCGCGCGGTCGAGCGCCGGGTCCTGGCCAGGGCGGAACACCAGACCAGTGGGCAGCTGCGGGCATCGCTCCAGCGGGCCGTCCTCGCCGCTGACCCAGCGGCCGCGGAGCGACGTCGCCGGGAAGCGGAGAAGCGGGCATGGGTCGCGCTGTTCGGGGATCACGATGGCACCGCCTCGCTGTCGGGACGCTCTCTGCCGGCCGCACAGGCGGCCGCCGCGTGGGCGCGGATCTGTGCCATGGCCAAGGCGATGGAAGCGGCGGGTGCGGGCGGAGGCGCGGATCTGTTGCGTGCCCAGGTCTTCGTCGGTCTGCTGCTCGGCACGCTTCCACTGATCCCGCCCGCCGAAGGCGCCCCGGCTGAAGAGGACGAGCCCGATGATGGCGGGGCGGAGGACGACGGGCGGGAAGGCGACGGGCGGGAAGGCGACGGGCGGGAAGGCGACGGGCCGGGCAGCGGCGGCCCAGACGACAGCGGGCCAGGCGACGGCGGGTCGGGGAACAGCGGCCCAGGCGACAGCGGGCCGGGGAACAGCGGGCCGGGGAACAGCGGGCCGGGGAACAGCGGGCCGGGGAACAGCGGGCCGGGGAACAGCGCGCCGGGTGGGGATCCCGAGGGGGACTGGCGGAGCTCAGCGGGCCGGACGGCGGGCAAGCCGGGCACGGACGCGCCTCCGGTCTGGCCTCCCTTACCCCTGCCGGGCGCGGCACCGACCCCCGGCTGTGCCCGCCCCCCTCGCGCGAGTCCGGACGGCTTACAAGATCGCCGCGGGCCGCCGCGAAGCCCACGGCTGACCGGACGAGCTGTGCTCTGCGTGCCGTGGCGGACCCTTGCCGGGTGGGGTTCTGAGCCCGGCGAACTGAGCCGGATAGGCCCGGTCACCGCCGGGGTGGCGCGCGACCTTGCCCTGGCCGCGGTGGCGGATGTGACCTGTGAATGGAGGGTGATCGTGGTCGGCCGGTCGGGGGGCGCACTCGCCGTGACCAAGATCCGCCGCGTGGGCGCAGGCGCCCGGGCGCGCGGCGGCAGTTCGGCGCCCAGCGCGGTTAGCGGGAGCGGCAACGCCGGCGCTACGCCAGGCGTCGTGGGGCGGATAACCCTGACCATCCCGGTTGGCCTGCTTGACCCCACGGCCATGCCAAACCCCACGGCCATGCCAACGGTGCAGGAATGGGGAGGCTCCGGGGTGCTTGCGGGCGTACTCGGAGCGGCCCTGCGGGCGGGGGCGGACGCATTCTCCGCCCGTCGGTCACGAACCGGACCAGGTGACTGCACCCACGGGGAGGCGAGCCCCGGCTACCAGGTCCCGGACCCGATGCGTGCGCTCGTCGAAGCACGCGACCAGACATGCGGGTTCCCGGTCTGCCGTCAGCCGGCCTGGCGCTGCGAACAGGATCACACCATCACCTACCGCCTGGGCGGCCCTACCTGCCCATGCAACCTGTCACCGGAGTGCACCAGGCACCATCATCTCAAGCACCTGCCCGGCTGGCGGCTCGACCAGCCGCGTCCGGGGGTTCTGACCTGGATCACCCCGGCCCGGCTCACGCACACCGTGACCGCCGGGCCGTATCCGGTCTGAGGCTCAAGCCAAGCCGGTTGCAGACCGGCCCGATTGGCGTGTTCGATGTGAACCCAAGGGCACCCGGATCACGTGATGATGGCTGAGAGCGCGACCGGCGTCCCGTCCCGGCAGGCGAGGGCCCGCGCGCGGGACCTGCAAGCAGGGTCAGGCAAGGAAGGTACCGGGATGAGAAAGCTCATTGTGGTCGTGATAGGTGGGCTGGTCGCCCTCACCGGGGCCGTCTGGACTCTGCAGGGACTGGGCTATATCAACGGCAGCTTCATGACCGGGGCGACGTTGTGGGCCATCATCGGGCCGGTCGTCCTCCTGGCTGGGCTCGCGATCATGATTCTCGCGCTGCGAAGCAGGCGGCGGGTCCGCTAGCCACCCGGCCCCGGCTGGCACGCCGCGGACGGCCCCGGCTGGCACGCCGCGGACGGCCCCGGCTGGCACGCCGCGGACGGCCCCGGCTGGCACGCAGGTGCCCCGTGCCCGGTGATCCGAGGTGGCCTGCTGCGCCTCTTCGCGTCCGGGGCGATGGTGACACCTGGCTGGACGGTCCGGAGCGTTATGGTGCGGACGGGAATGCCGGGTATGCATGCTGCAGGGCGCGGGTGCATGCTGCCCAGCTATCCTGGTTGGCGGGCTTGCCTGCCTGGATGAACGCGGTGGACTGGGCTGGTATGCAGCCGGTGGGAGCGACCTGGTGCGAGCCGCCGGGGACGGTGACCAGCAGCGCGTTGGGCATGGTGCGCGGCGCGGCCGCGACATTGGCTGGCGGGTCCACTGGGTCGGCGGTGCCGTTGACGAACACGATCGGGACGTTGCTGCGCACCACTCCCGACACGCCCGGGTCGTGCGGCCAGATCGCGCACAGTTGCTGCTGCCAGGCCGCGGTGGCGGCCATTTGCGGGGTGAACAGGGACAACCGGGCCTGCTGGGCTACCCGGGCGGGGTTCATCGCGGCCCAGGCGTCGCCGCAGCGGATGGTGATCATCTGCAGCTGGGTGGGCCCGGCTGAGATCCCGGAGGCGAGCCCGCGCTCGTTGATCACCTTGGCCCACTGGCCGCGGGTGAAGGCGTGCAGGTCCTGGGGCAGCAGGACCGCCGTGTCAGGCGAGGAGAGATAGTCGTCGATGACGGCGTTGAGGAAGGCGGTGAGGGTGATGGTGACCGTCTCCGGCTGGCCGTTTTGGCCGGTGATGGTGACCTTGGCCGGGTGGGCGCGCAGGCGCTTCACCAGGGTGGCCAAGTCGGCGGCCGGGTGGTAGGACCTGGCGCAGGCCCGGGCGGCGGCGCAGCGGCGGGCCAACTGGTCGAAGGCCTGCTGGGCGTGGACCGGGGTCTGCTGCCAGAGCGGGACGTTGAGCAGCGAGCCGCTGTAGAACACAGCAGTGCGCACGTGCGCGCCGTAGCGCTGTAGGTAGGCCAGTCCCATGGACACGCCGTAGGAGCCCCCATAGATGTTGATCTTGTTGTAGCCGAGTGCCTTCCTGACCTGGTCCAGGTCCCGGGCCGCGGCGGCGGTGGTGTCGTGGCGCGGGCTGCGGTTGGCCGAGGCCAGGCAGCGGCGGACCGCCGCGCGCAGCCCCGGCCCGGTGGCCATCAGCCCGGGGCAGGTCTGCGGCCAGGAGAAGGGGGTGCCGCGCTGGACGACGAACACCATGTCCATGCTTTCGTTCAGCTGCCCGAACGCCTGCACCGCCCAGTCAACGTCGCCGATGGCAGAACCGCCCCACCCGGCCAGGTAGAACAGCGGGGCTGCGCGGTGGGTGGCTGATGTGGCGGGCAGCACAGCGACCAGCAGCGGTATCTGCGGACCCTGGGGGTGTGCCCAGTCCTGGGGCACCCACACCGTGCGGCACTTCCCCAAATGCCCGGCGGGGTGGCAGCCCCGCCACGTGGTGGGGAACAGCGCCCGGGGCGCAGGCGACCTGCCCGGAACTGATCCGCCTGCGCAACCAGCCGCCGCCAGAACCACCACCACGGCCGCCAGCGCGGCCCACCACATCAGCCAGCGCCTTGACTTCCGGGACCCGGATGCTGCCCGGGCAGAACGTATGCCCGTCATGGTGACCACCTTCTGCCGTACACACGGGTGGCGAGCTGACAGGCGTAGCCGCACCCGGGTCATAGGCTCCTATCAACTACTGTTCTGCGGCTGGGTAGCGGACATGAGAGCCGAACGTCCCCTGGCTGGTCCTTCGGCGCTGCTGCGGGGTCCAGGCGCCGTCCAGGTCCATCAGCCGATCCCGCTCCAGTCACATTCATGCGGACGCGCGGCAGGCTGAAGATGTGCGACACATGCGCTAGTCATCCTTGGACCGGCGCAGCCGCTTGAGCTCGGACCTGCGCTGCTTTTCTGCCAGCCGCCGCTCCCTGGCCGCCCGGCTTGGCCTGGTCGGGCGCCGGGCTGCCGGCGGCGGAGCGGTCGCCGCTACCAGCAGCGCGGTGAGACGGCTGGCTGCCGCCTGCCGGTTGCGCAGCTGAGAGCGATGCTCGGAGGCGGTCACGGTGATGACCCCGTCCACCAGCCGGCCGGCGAGGGCCTGCAGCGCCCGCTCCTTGAGCACCGGGCCGAGCGCCTCCGAGGCGGCAAGGTCGTAGGAGATCTCGACCCGGCTGTCTGTGGTGTTCACCGACTGCCCACCGGGGCCGGACGACCTGGAGAAACGCCAGGACAATTCCTCTTGCGGGATCACCGCGCCGCGGACCTGGATCGGGCCTGTCACTCACCCATGATCCACCGCCCGTTGGCCAGTGGGCCAGAACACCTTCACCAGCCGGCCCTCGCCGGCCGGAAGCAGCCGTGCTCAGTCCAGTTGACCAGTGAGACGCAAGTTGGCATGGTGGCTCCCCCCGGTAGCCGTTCCCGGACCCACCGTCATCGTTCGCGGTCGGCACCCCAGGTCAAGCGGCAGGTCACAGGCCCAGGCGGTGGTAAGCGAATCCCCTCGGGCACTACTCGCGCTGGCGCTACTGCCATTAGGCTGGCGCGCCAGGGCGACAGCAGGAGGGCCATATGGGCGGGCGGTATGTGGTCGCCGAGGGAACCCACGGCGACGGGATGACATGGGTCATCTGGGCCAGGCGGCACGAGCCGCGGGAGGGTGATCTGCTCAGCATGATCCGGGTCACCGATGGCACTGGCCGCATTCTGCACGGCGGTGGCAGAGCGGGCCCGCCACTGGATCCCGGCCACGTGCTCAACGTCACCGCGGACGGCGGCGACGAGGGACCGCGGGCCCTGCTGGCGCGGGTACACCCCAGCGTCCGCAGGCTGGAACTGAAGGTGGGGGACGGCACCAAGCTCGATGTGCCGCTCTACGACTGCCCCGACATACCCGAGGTGCGCTTCGCCTCCCTGCTCCTGCCGCGGGACGTGACACTGGACTCGGTAACCGGTTTCGGCGCGAAGAACGAGGAACTGGAACGCTTCGACCTCAGGTTCTACCAGGGCCGCTGGGAGGCGCGTCACTGACCCGCCTGCCCGAGGGGGGGTGTGTTATGGCAGACCGGCCGCGCTACGCGGTGGGGGCCCCCAACGTGGGCTCCTTCGGTGACCCGCGGCTGCTGGTCGATCTTGCGGTGGCCGCGGAGGAGGCCGGCTGGGACGGCTTCTTCCTCTGGGACCATCTGCTCTGGCGCGAGCCGGGAGGCCATGTGGCCGACCCCACCGTGGTGATCAGCGCGGTCGCCGCGCGCACCGAGCGGATCCGGATCGCGATCATGGTGAACC
Organism: uncultured Actinomycetes bacterium; assembly: GCA_963741615.1. Classification (GTDB taxonomy): domain Bacteria; phylum Actinomycetota; class Actinomycetes; order Streptosporangiales; family Streptosporangiaceae; genus UBA9676. The sequence goes on along the minus strand of CAVUIU010000025.1, from coordinate 116,006 downwards.
TGCTGGCGCGGCGGCGGCCGGCGAAGGTGGCGCGCGAGACCGTCACCCTGGACGTGCTGACAGCGGGCAGGCTCATCGTCGGTGCCGGGCTCGGGTCGCTGGACGCCGAATTCACCGCGTTCGGGGAGTCCGCCGACCCCCGGGTGCGTGCTGCCAGGCTCGATGAATCGCTGCACCTGCTGGACGCCTTCTGGACCGGCCGGCCGGTGACCTTCCAGGGTGAATACCTGACCGCCACCGATGTCCTCATGCTGCCGCGGCCGGTCCAACGGCCACGGATCCCCGTCTGGTGTGGTGGCCGCTGGCCGCACAAGGCTCCGTTCCGCCGTGCTGCCCGGTGGGACGGCATAATGCCCACCCACGCGGACTACGGCCTGGGCGAGACCATGCCCCCGGACGAACTGGCGGCGGTCATCCGGTACACGCAGGAGCACAGGACAGCGGAAGGGCCCTTCGACGTCGCGCTGGAGGGCCGCACCGACGGCGCCGCCGCCGACCGGGGCGGCCGGCGGGTCGCACCCTACGTCCGCGCGGGGCTGACCTGGTGGATCGAGGCACTGGGCTGGTGGCGGGGCACCCCGGCCGACGCGATCGCCCGGGTCCGCCAGGGGCCGCCGGACGTCGGCTGAGCCGGCCGTTTTCCCGCATCGCGGCCGTCATTCAGCTGGCAGGTGGTGCCGCCGCGGCCGCCGCACGGCGGCTGACCGGCAGGCCGTCCGGGCGCGGGCACAGTGAGGCAGGAGATGGGCGGTGGCGCGACCAGGAATGACATGCCGCCCATGACGGCGGCGACGACCGCGCTGGCCGCGTAGATCGTCAGCTTCTCGGCCTGGGTGGCTGGCGGCCCGCCCGTGACCGCCGGCGCGATCATTGCACGCACGGGGGCGACGGGGTGGTCGCCCGGGGGATCTGCCAGGCGCTCGCGGCCGAGGCGACGATCTCGGCGGCCGTGCGCAGCCTGGCCGATTCGGCGATCCGGTGACGGACCAGGAAGCTGCGGACTATCCGCAGCGCAAGGGGGTCGCCGAGCAGATCGCCGTGGAACGCGGGCACCACCAGTACGTTGGAAGGCAGGCGGCAGGCGGGCAGGGTGACGGCGTCAGCGAGCGGCACCAGTTCCAGCGCCCGCAGCCGGTGGTCGCGGGCGGCTTGCGCGGCGAACCGCGCGCCCACCCGGTTGACCGACCCGATCAGCGTCTGGGCGCCGGACGTGCCGAACGGGGACAGGCCGCCGACGAACCAGACCACGGCCTGCAACTCGCTGCCGGGCACCAGCGCGGATCCCGGGCTGACCGGGTAACTCACCTGCCCGGGCGCGACGATCGGGCTCAGCAAGACGACCGCGGCGACCGGCACGCGGGGGTGCTGGGCGAGCATGGCGTCCACGCCCAGGGTGCCCTCACTCTCGGCGACGACATCGACCCGCCGACCGGTTCTGGCATGCAGCCGCCACACCTGAGCGGCGATCCGGTCGCCCAGCACCGGCAGGGGCAGGTCGCTGGCCGTGGCGCCGTACGGGAGCGGATCGCCGAGCGGGTTCAGTCCCCGGTAGGAGAACGTCTGCACGAGCGTGTCCGGCATGGCCCGGGCAAGCGCCTGGCCATGCGAGCAGCACAGGGACCCGAAGCCGGGGACGACCAGCACGGGCGGGCGCCGCGACCACCGCGGGCGGTCGGGAGCGGCGGCCGCCCGCTGCGCAGCCGTGATCGCGCCCGCCGCGGCCGGCCCCGGCTGGGGCTGCGTGGCGTGGTGGGCGGGCACACCCAGCAGGAAGACCAGCCGGATCGCAAGGGTCACCACTGCCAGCGCGGCGATGGTGGCCAGGGGCACCGGCGGGATGCGGTGCAGGCCGGCCAGCAGCCCGTGCGCCTGGCCATCGGCTACAGCCTGGCCATGGGCTACAGCCTGGCCGTGGGCCACGGCCTGGTCCCGGGCGTGGACGCGGGCGACGGCACCCGTCAGCCCGTACCAGGCACGGGCGTTGACCAGGCCGGCCAGTCCGGCGATCGGCGCCGCGTCGACGACGGGAAGCCGGCCGATCGCGGCCGCCGCGACCGACAGCAGGGCGAAGTCAGCAAGCAGCCAGCCAACCGCCGGTGGCGGGGGAAGCATCCGCCACCAGGTGCTGGTGATGCCGCCGTGGCTGAGCGGGATGCCGATCAGCAGCATGACCGGCAGCGTGCCGAAGAACGGCCACGAGAAGGGAAGAATCGCCACCCCCAGGACCAGGCTGACCACGGGGGACATGAGCAGGAACGCGAAGACGGTGAAGACGATGGCGCACCGCAGCGTCGTCAGCGGAGCGGGAGGCTTCATCCCGCCCGGCCAGGCCAGGCGGACGAGCAGCGAGTTCACCACCGACCGTGCCAGCACCAGCCCGGCCAGCAGCAAGGCGAATTCGAGCCAGGATCGCTGCGCGCTGTAGAGCCACCGCAGATCGTGGAAGACCGCCAGCGGTGGCAGGGCGGTGACCTGGGGGGCGAGCACCCGCGCGGCCGGTGCGACGGCCATCAGGAGCCCGGCTTCGGCCATGGCGGCGCCAGTGGCGAACGCGATCAGCCCGCGATGCGCCAGGAACCCCCCGGCTGCTCCAGGCTCGTCGCCCATGTTCTCCCGCAGGCAGTATCGGCCGACTTCCACCCGCCCCGGTGGTGACCCGTCCAGAGTGGGCTTGGGTCCGCTGTGATCTCAACTCAATTCTCTCAGGGGCTGTCCAGAGCCTTTCTCCGGCATGCCGATTGGAGACGAACTGATGACCTGGCTACGGGTCTGCTGGGAGGCGCGGGACAGGGGCGGGCGGCTCAGAGCCGCCCGGCGTCGGTGATGCGGCGCAGGAAACGCTGGGTGCGTTCGTCCTTCGGGCTGGTGAAAAGCTCCGCCGGCGGGGCGTCCTCGATGATCCGCCCTTCTTCGAGAAAGCACACCCGGCGTGCGATGTCGCGTGCGAAGCCCATCTCGTGGGTGGCGATGAGCATGGTCATGCCGGCGGCGGCCAGTTCACGGATCACGTCGAGCACCTCGGCCACCAGTTCCGGGTCGAGCGCGCTCGTGACCTCGTCCAGCAGCATGATCTGCGGCTTCATGGCCAGCGCACGCACGATCGCCACCCGCTGCTGCTGGCCGCCTGACAGCCGGTCCGGGAAGTCTGCCTGCTTGTCCAGCAGCCCGAACCGCCCCAGCAGCGCCCGCGCCTGCTCTTCGGCCTGCGCCCGATGGGTGCCCAGGACCTTGACCGGAGCGAGCGTGATGTTCCGCAGGACGGTCATGTGCGGGAACAGGTTGAAGGACTGGAACACGATGCCCACGTGCCGGCGGACCAGGTTCTGGTCGATCCCGGCGCCGGTGATCTCGTTCCCGCCGAGCCAGATATGACCCGCGTCAGCCTGTTCCAGCAGGTTGGCGCAGCGCAGCAGGGTGGACTTGCCGGAGCCTGAGGCGCCGATGAGGCAGATGACCTCGTGCGTCGCGACCGAGAGATCGACGCCCTTGAGCACCTCGTTCGGCCCGAACGACTTGCGCAGCCCTTCGATCCGGATCGCTTCGGCGCCCAGCGACAGTTCCCCAGCGGCCGGGGATGGGCCCGCCCCGGTCACACCGTTGCCCCGGCCAGGCGCCGCCGCCGGTCACGGTCGATCAGGTGGTCGGTGAACCGGGCGAGAGGGATGGTGAGCAGGAGGAACAGGATGGCCGCCACGACGTAACTGGAGTAGTTGAACACGGTGTCGCTGTAGATCTCGGCAGCCTTGTTCGCCTCGATCGCACCGAGGATCCCGACCAGGGCGGTGTCCTTCTGCAGGCTGATGAAGTCGTTGAGCAGCGGCGGGATGATCGTCCTGACCGCCTGGGGCAGGATCACATGACGCAGCGCGGTTGGCTGCGACAGGCCGAGCGAGCGGGCCGCGGCCACCTGGCTCTGCGGGACGGAGTTCAGGCCCGCCCGGTAGACCTCCGACACGTATGCGGAGTAGGACAGGACCAGCGCCGCCACCCCGTAGACCGCTGCCGACTGGTGCGACACGAAAGGGAGGTTGAGCGCGGGCAGCCCGAATCCGATCGCGAAGATGACCAGGATCAGCGGCACGCCGCGGAACAAGTCCACATAAACGGTGGACAGTACCCGGAACGGGAACATAACCGGCTCGGTGGACTGCCGGAGCAGGGCAATGAACAGGGCAATGACGAGGATGAGGATCTCGGCGGCGATGAACATCCGGATGTTCAGCCAGAGCGCGGCGCCCACCGAGTAGTAACCCTGCTTGGGGTTGCCGATGAACGATGCCCACATGTCATGTGGATCGAAGAAGGTATGCCGGACGGCGCCGCTGCCCGGCGCCAGCAGGAAGAGCGCGGCCAGCGCGGCCAGCACGACGACGGTGCTGGTGGTCGAGATGACCACTGCCCGGCGGCCGTCCCCGCCGAGCATGCGGGGGCCACGGCCGGTAGCAGTGAACGGCCCCGGGCCCAGCCCGCCGCCGGCGCCGGGAACCTGGAGGGTGCCGGGGACGGGTTCCGGCTCGGCCTGGTTGTCATCCATGCGCTGTCGCGGGCTTGGCTTCCCGCCGGGTCAGGGCTTGATCAGCGGGACACTGAGGTAGATCTGCAGGTATTTCTTCTGCAGCGCCGCCAGGGTGCCGTTGCTCTTCAGCGCCGCCAGCGCCTTGTTGACGCAGCCGACGAGCGGGTTGCCCTTGGTGAACAGCAGGCCGTAGTGCTCGCCGGTGCTGGGGAACTGGCCGACCATGACCGAGTTCTTGATTTCCGAGGAGGAGATGAACTGTGCCGTCGGCGTGTCTGTGACCAGGGCGGCGATCTGGTGGGTCTGCAGGGCCTGCTTCACGTCGTTCAGCGTCTCGAAGATCTTCGGTGTCTGCGTCGGCTGGATCTGGTTGTTGATGAAGGTCAGGCTGGTGGTCCCGACCTGATCGCCGAACACGTAGCCCTTCAGGTCGGCCGGGGCGTGCTTGCTCACGATGGGGGTGTTCTTGAGCGCCACCAGCGACTGCTGCACGTCGTAGTAGCTGTTCGAGAACGACACCGCCTGCGCCCGCTGGGGGGTCACCGAGATCTCGTTGATGTCGAAGTCGAACTTCTTGGGCCCGGGTGCGTAGGAGTTGTTGAACGGTTCGTACGCCCATTTCACCTGCGACTTGCTGAAGCCGAGCTGGCTGGCGACCGCGTAGGCCACAGCGCTCTCGTAGCCCTTGCCGTTGGTCGGGTTGTTGCCGATGAACCACGGGGGATAGACCGGCTTGTCGGTCGCCACGGTCAGCACGCCCGGCTGGTACAGATGCTTGCTGATGGCCGCGTGCGAGCAACTGGCGGCCGCGTTGGCCGAAGCGGCCGGACTGGCCGAACTGCCGCCGGACCCGCTGCCACTGCTGCCGCAGGCGGCCAGGCTGATGCCGGTGGCCGCGGCGGCCGCCGCAAACATGATGCGCCGCATGGAAACCATCCCTACCCCACCGAGGGAGCGCGGATCGCGCCCGCCGATCGTCGGCGCGCAAGCCTATCGTTTCCACCTTGTTTACCCAAGTGCCACGCCGCCCGCTCACTCGCCGGCCGCGAAGCGCAGGTACCGCTGTGCCGAGCGCCGGACTGCTGCCGCGCCGTCGGCCGCGACCACCCGGCGCCACCAGGCGCCGTAAACCCGCTCGAACGGGTAGGGCGCCAGCAGGGACATGGCCCGCTGGATGACCGCCGGACGCTCGGGGATCAGGTTGGGGTAGCTGTACATGAAGCTGACCCAGCGGCGGTCCTGCACGACCTGGACGATGTCGCCGGACATCAGCGCACCGGCCCCGCCCTCCCCGTCCGCCCAGTGCAGCACCTGGCCGCCGGCGAAGTGGACGCCGAGGTTGATGAGGGTGAGGCCGTCGCCGATCCGCTTGGTGTCGCCTTCCCAGAACTCCACTGCCGGGTCAGGCCTGGTCACCCACGCGCGGTCGCCCGCGTGGATGAAGACCGGGGCGCCGAACTCATGCGCCCAGTCGATCATCGTCCCGTAGTAGTGGGGATGGCTGATCGCGATCGCGCTCACCCCGCCGAGCTCGCGGACCTGGCCGACCAGATCGTCGTCCAGATAGGTGATCATGTCCCAGAGCACGTTCCCGGCCGGGGTGGTGATCAGCAGGGCCCGCTGGCCGATCGCGAACGCGGGTTCGCTGCCGATGCCGAGCACTCCCGGCCCCTCCTCGGCGATCCGGCCGCGGTACCCGGCGGCGGCGAGTTCGGCCAGCGTCGTCCATGCCTGCCCGTCCCACCCCACGTACTGGCGTTCGTCGAGGCAGATAGGGCAGTCGTCACGGGCCGCGGGGTATTGCACCCCGCAGGTCCGGCAGATGGGAAGGTCGGTGCGCATAACCACAGGTATAGCGAAACGGGAGTGCCCGGCCGGACCCGGCTGCCCCGCCCGGGTCCGTCGTCCTGGTCAGGCCCCGCGGGGTACGTCGGTGCGGTCAGGGTCCCTGCCGGTACGTCGTGCCGTCAGGGCGCTCCCGGCTAGCCGCCGATGCGGGCCAGGCCACGTGGGTACCGGTGCAGCGGCTCCCAGCCCGACTCGGTGACCAGCACGAGTTCCCCGGTCTGCACGCCCGCCCGCTCGTCGGGCGTGATCACGTTCGGCTGGATGACTACCGTCATGCCCGCCGCGAGGGTGAAGTCCCTGGCCGGGGGTCTGCCGGGCCCGGAATCAGCCGCCGGACGGGGTGAGGGCCCGCGCGGCCCGGCAGCACCAGCCGCCGGACGGGACTCCAGGTCGGCCCGCGTTATCACCGGCGGCAGGTAACCGCCCCCGTAGCCGTGCACGAGGTCGTCGTAGATCGTGTATCCGGCGCCGAGAATGACCTCCGCGCCCGCCGCTGCCAGGTCGTGGGCCGCCGCGCCGGCCCGCAGCCGCGCGGCGATGGCGTCGAACGCCGCCTCGGCGACGCGGTGCAGGTCCTCATACAGCGGCGCGGGGTGCGCCGCGATGGCGAAGGTGCGCAACAGCTGCCCGGGGTAACCGTGGTGGCTTGCGCTGGCGCTCACCTCACAGCTCAGCACGTCCCCGGTGCGCAGGCGGCGCGACGACGGCCATTGCGCGGGGACACACAGGTCGGGCTCCGCCATGGCGGTGAGGCCGAGGTAGTGAATCTGGGTGAGACCGCCGGCGGCGATGTAAGCGCTCTCCAGGATTGCGCAGCATTCCGCCTCGGTCATACCCGGCCGCGCGGCCGTGGCCAGCGCGGCAACCGCGTCGTCGGTCATCGCCGCGCCGGCGCGCAGCCAGCCGACTTCCTCGGCCGACTTCACCAGCCGCAGCCGGGTGTACTCGTGGTCCAGGAACACGATCCGGCCAGCCGCCGCGGCCAGCCTGTCCCCGGCACGGGCAGGCACGGGCCCGATCACACCGAGCCGGGCCGGGCGGGCCGGGCGGCTCGTGCTGGCGGTGCTGGCCGGCTCCCCCCGCCCGGGCGCCCCGGCGGCGAGCACGTCAAGGGCGGCGTCCAGCGCCGAGCCCCCGCCGGGCCGGACGTCGGCGGCCGGGGCGAGCTTGCGGGCGTTTGGCACATGGTTGTTGAAGCAGACGAACAGCAGGTCACGCTCGCCGGGGCGCAGCAGTAGCGCCGCCTCGCGGGTGACGGGCCAGCCGGTCAGCCAGCCGACGGCCGAACCCGACCGGTCGGCGCCGTAGACCAGGGCATACTCGGTTCCGTGCTCGCGCAGCAGGCCGGTCAGGGCTTCCCGCCGCCGGGACATCTCAGCGGCCGAGAAGGCCGGATACCCAGCGGGCTGGCCCGGCACCTCCTGTCGGGCGGGCTGGCCCAGCTCCTGCCCGGCGGGCTGGCCCGGTATCTCCTGCCCGGGCGGCGGGATCAGTGGTTGGCCCAGTAGTCGTCGGCGGCCATCGTGGCGGCCATCTCCGCGGGGGTCTCGAAGCCGGGGGCGAGCGAGGCGGCGGTCCCGGGCATGACCTCGTGATGCCCGATGTTCAGCATCCGCAGCCAGCTCTGCTGCCCGAAGGTGAGACCGATGGCGCAGCCGAGCTCCACCAGCTCAGGTTCGGTGAAATGGCGGTGCAGGCGCTCCCAGAAGGCGTCATCGGTGGGCAGCTTCCAGGCGATCGCCTCCGCATAGGCGAGAGCAGCCTTCTCCCGTTCGGTATAGCGGCCAGATTTCTCGAAGTTCAGCAGTTCGTCGTACTTGCCCTCGGTGAGCCCCTGGGCCGCTGCCTGGACCGATCGCTGATTGCCGCAGTACTCGCAGTTCACCGAGCGTGAAATGTAGACGCGGCACAATTCCTTGATCTGGTGATCGCAGACGCCGTGGCGGAAGATCTCATCCCACGACCGGGCGAAAAACCAGAAGCAGGCGGGCACGTGAGCCCGGACCGCCGAGCTCTCCGGCCGCGGGGTTCCCTCGCGGCTGCACCGCTCCATCTCCGCCCGCATCTGCTCATCCATCTCGCTGAGCGGCACGTAGCTGATGCGTTGCCGGTCCGCCATCGTGGCCTCCTTCCGGTTCGGCCGGCCCGGCGGGCCGCCGTTCCGCCAGTATGACGTGTCTGGCTGGATCGCCTGGTTACGGGCGCATCAGGTGGGCGCTGTCATCGTCGACGGTCGTGCCAGGACCGGTTCGCCCTTCGCCCCGGCGGACCCCTCGCCGGCATGCGCCTGCGATCGGCTTAGAGCTATGGGGCGGCTGCTCCCGCATGGTCCGGGTGAGATCGATGTGGTTAGTGATACGCCCGGGGCGATTTTTTTGTGACATAGGCCATATTTGCTATTTCGTGATTTGGCCAAAAAAGGCTACCGGATGGGTCATGATTGAATGACCTAAGCGCCCCTGTGTGCGTGAGGCCGCGCAAGAGAAAGCGGCCCCGGTGCCCTGACCCGCACCATCGCGTGCGCCGCTGCCCTTGCCCATTTCGCTGGCGGCAGGCAGTTGTTTCCGGGCGGAAGCCGTGCGCAGTGTGCGCCCGACCTAAGGTTCATTTTGTCCTCTGTCAGGACTTTCTGTAATCGCACATTCCCCCCATTCAGTTTCACATCGGGCCGCCGCATCCCCCGGGTGGTCCTGGCCAGAGCCGCCCTGGTGGCGCTGGCCGCCGGGCTCATGCTGGTGGTTCTCGGCCCGCTGGCGCCGACCCCCGCCTCGGCGTCGTCGACGCCACGGCGGGTCACCGCGCTGCGGTGGGCGGAACACCAGGCCGGGAAACCCTACGAGTACGGCGGCACCGGGCCGTGGGGGTTCGACTGCTCGGGCCTGGTGATGGAGTCGTACCGGCATGCGGGAATCGGGCTGCCGCGGACCACGTATGGCATGCTGGCCAGCTCGAAGCTGGTCCGGGTGCCGGCGAGCCAGCGGCGGCGCGGCGACCTCGCGTTCTATGGCAGCGGCCATGTGGAACTGGTGACCCGCACCGGCACCTTCGGCGCGGCCGCACCGGGGACCCTCGTCGGCTGGCATCGCCCGTCGGTCTGGTGGCATCCCACCATGTACTTCCGGGTCAGGTGACGAGCCGGAGCGCACCTTAGGGAACCCCGGCACGATGGCGATCGCAGTCGTCGTGCCGGGGTTCCTTGTTGCTGGCGCTTCAGAGCCCCGCGCGGCCCGGATCAGGGCGGAACAGTTCGGCGACGCGCTCGCGCGGCAGCGCCGGGACGCGGCGGCCGTCACGGCCGGTCATTTCCTCGTTGGCCACGAGGGCGTTCGCGACCGCCTCTTCCACCGCCTGCACAACAGCGGTGAAGAACGGGTTCATGGCGCCCCACGGGATGAACGTGAGGTGGTCGTACCGGCGGCCGGCGTCGTTACCGGTGTCCGGGTCGTAGGGGCTGAATCCGCCCGGATTGGCGGTGGAGAAGGCGACGAAAAGGTCGCCGGAGAAGTGGGAGCCCGTGGTCCCGGTGCGGGCGAGGCCGAGGGTGACCCGGCGGGCCATCGCCTTGCACTGGTGGGGCAGGAGCGGAGCGTCCGTGGCCACGATCGCGATCACAGAACCGGCGCCGGGCGGTGTGGCGGCGTGCGCGGCCTGCGGGTTGTCGTCGGCGAGCAGTTTGCCAAGTGCCAGCCCGCAGAGGGTCAGTTCCTCCCGTGACCCGAAGTTGGCCTGGAGGAAGACCCCGACGGTGTAGGTGGTGCCCGCGTAGTCCACCAGCCGTGATGCGGTCCCGCTGCCGCCTTTGAACTCGTAGCAGATCATGCCGGTACCGCCGCCGACCGAGCCTTCCTCGACCGGCCCGGACACGGCCGATTCCAGCGCGTCGATCGCCACCTGCTCGGTGACGTGATGCCCGGCCGCGTCGTTGAGGTAGCCGTCCCAGGTCTCCGCCGCCACCGGCAGCGACCAGTCGTCGCCGAGCTCGGGATGATGTTTCACCGTCCAGGCGACGATCGCGGCGTGTGCGATCCCGACCGCAGAGGTGTTGGTGATGGCGATGGGCAGCGAGAAGGTGCCCGATTCCTCGATCCAGGAGGCGCCGGTCATCTCGCCGTTGCCGTTCTGGGAGAAGAAGCCCGCCGCCACCGGGTCGGCCGCACCGGCTGGGCCACGCGGGTGGATAGCGGTCACGCCGGTACGGACCGAGTCGCCCTCGATGAGCGTCGTGTAGCCGACCTGGACCCCGGCTACGTCGGTGATCGCGTTCCAGCGGCCCGGCGTGCCGGCCAGCGGGATGCCGAGCGCGCGGGCGCGTGGCTTGCCGGACGGGGTCGTCGCGTGCGGCCCGGGCAGTTTGCCTGTTTCCATCAGGTCAGCCGTCCTCAGTAGCGGGTGGAGCCGGCCCTCGGCCGCGGGTAGCTCGGTCGTGGGCTGATCAGTTCTGGCCCCGCTGGGTTCGTTCAGCGCGGCCGCGGTGGCCCGGCTGAACACCGCGATCGCCGTCCGTCGTGGCAGGACGCGCTCCAGCAGGTATGTGTTCAGCCTGTTCAGCCGGCCGGGCACGATCCGGAAGCCGTGGCCGAGCGCGTCCAGCGTGGCCACCGCGACCTGGGCCGGGGACAGAGCCCCCGGGGCGGCCCGCCGGGCCGCCTGCTGGTAGCCGGGGGTGATGACCGCGCCCGGGCACGAGACGACGACGTCCACGCCCGCCGCGCGCGTCTCGGCCCACAGCGCCTGGCCCAGGCTGACCAGGAACGCCTTGCTCGCGCTGTACACCGCGAGGCCCGGGACCCCCTGCAGGCCGGCCAGGGATGACATGAGCACCACCCCGCCGCGGCCCCGTTCCACCATGGCGGGCAGGAAGGCATGGGCGAGCAGGGCGCCGGCCCGGCAGTTGAGGTCCACCGCCGTGGCGACGTCGGCGGCGCCGGCCCGTACGAAGGGCCCGGCAGGTGCATGGGCCGCGTTCGTGATCAGCAGCCCGACCGGCAGCCCGGCGGTCGCGGCCGCCACCTCGCCGACCGCACCCGGCAGGGCCAGGTCGGCGGCGATGGTCATGATCTCGACCGGGTACTCCCGCCGCAGCCTGGCCGCGGTTGCCGCCAGCGGCCCGGGCCGCCGGGCGACCAGGACCAGGCTGAGGCCGCGCCGGGCGAGTTCGCCCGCGAACGCGCCGCCGAGCCCCTCCGAACCGCCCGCCACCAACGCCCACCGGCCGTACCTGGGCGCGAAGTCCGACTGGCTCATGCCCCCGCCGGGTCGGCTGTGGCCGCCGGCTCGACCGTGCCTGCCCGGCCAGCGGTGCCCGCCGGGCCGATAGCGCCCGGGTCGGCGGCGCCCGCCGGGCCGGGCGCCGGCATCGGCGGTGTGACCAGTTCGGTGAAGGGATGGTTGCGCGCCATCCGCACGATGGTGGCGGCCGGGAGGGCCAGCCAGGGCAGATTGAGGAGCAGGACGAACCAGAAATGCGGGCTCCGGTGCACGCCCGAGTGCTCCTCGGCCAGGATCACAAGCACGACCGCGCTCATGGAGCCCGACCAGACCAGGGCGGGCACCCTGATCCATTCCCTCCCACGGGCGATGGCGTAGATGGCGGCGACATAGAACGGGCCGTTCCACAGCACATCGATCCAGATGGTCATCCGCCAGAACGCGGGCCGGGCCATGAGCAGCGGGTCGTAGTGCCGCCCGTAGCTGTGCACCAGGTTGACGATCGCTGGAGGCGGCCAGGCCGGGTAGTGGAAGTGGGCGGCGTTGGCGACGGTCAACTGCTCGATGTCGATGAAGTACGTGATGAAGCACAGATTGACGGCGAAGAAAGCGAGCAGGACCCAGTCCACACGACGCCGGCGCAGCGGGACCGGACGGCGGACCGGGGCGGGGCCGGGCATGTCATCCACAAGATCATGGTAGGGCCGGGTTATCCAGGCCCGCATGGCCCGCGCGTTGCCGGAGCATTCAGCCCGGGTCAGGCTCCCCGTACCGGATCGCCCGCGTCGCCTCCCGGACCTCGTCGAGCTGGTTGACGGTCAGCGTCCGCGGGCTGCCCGCCAGCCGGGCGTGCCAGTACACGCGGGCCAGCCATTCCAGCGTCTGGGCCCGGCCGTAGGCCTGGCCGAGGCTGGCGCCATAAGTGAGGGCGCCGTGGTTGCGCAGGATCACCGCGGTCCGGCCCGCGAGGCCGGCGACCGCGCTCTCGGCCAGTTCCGGGGTGCCGAACCTGACGTAGGGGACGACCCGGACCAGGCCGCCGAGCCCGGCCATGGCGTAGTGCGCGGCGGGCAGCTCGTCCAGCACGGTGGACAGCGCCACCACGAACGGCGAATGGGTGTGCACGATGGCCGTGGCCTCCGTGGTCCGGTAGACGGCCAGGTGCATCGGGGTCTCGGTGGACGGCCGTCTCCCGGCCACCGATGTCCCGTCTTCCGGCCGGACCAGGCAGATGTCCGCCGGTTCCATGTCCGGGTAGGGGACCCCGGACGGGGTGATCGCGATCAGGTCACCGGCCCGCGCGCTGAGGTTGCCGGACATGCCGTCCACCAGGTCATCGCGCAGCATCTGGCGCGCGTAGGCGACCAGGCTCGCGCGCGCGCCGTCGAAGCGGTCCCCGTGCGCGCCGCCGGGGTCGTCGCGGGCCGTCATCGGTTCAGCGCCTGCCGGATGGCCACGCCGAGAGCGCGGGCCACGGGCGGGGGAAAGGCGTTGCCCACCTGACGGTACGAGGCCGTCTTGCGGCCGGAAAAGCGCCAGTCGTCGGGGAACCCCTGCAGGCGGGAGACCATCGCGACGGTCAGCCTGGGTGGCTGGCCGGGCGGGAAGTCCCGGCCGGGGGGATGATCGGCCACGCCGAGACCGTCCACGCCGAGCGCCGCCCAGGCCCGGCGGGCCCGGGTGGGGCCGAGGTCGGGGCCGCCGTGCTTCTTGCTCCCCCCGACGATGGTGGGAGCGATGCCGCACGCCCGCATGGCCCAGGTGTCCGCACCGGGCCAGCCCCCCGACGCCATCAGGTCGCACAGTGTGTCGCCGACGGTGGGCGGGCGCCGGGACGACGGCGCGGGCCAGGTGAACCGGCCCGCCCACGGGCGCTGGATGGCGACGAGCACGAACCGTGGGCGCAGTTGCGGCACTCCGTGCTCGCTCGCCTGGATCTCCTGCCACCAGGTCCGGTACCCCAGAGCGTGCAGGCGGTTCAGGACCTGCGCCCGGTAGCCGTCGAACCGCCGCGCCGCCAGGCCCCGCACGTTCTCCAGCAGCACCGCCCTGGGCCTGGCCTGCTCGGCCAGGCGGAGCGCCTGCCCGAACAGGTCACGCTCGTCGCCCGCCCCGAGCTGCTTACCGGCGATGGAGAACGGCGGGCAGGGGACGCCACCGGCCAGCAGGTTGACGCCGGCGAAACCGCGCCCGTCCAGGTCGTGGACGTCCCCCTCGATGATCTTCCATTCCGCGCCGCGGTTGAGGCGGAGGGTCTCGCAGGCATCCGGGTCAATCTCGGCCGCTGCCTCGTGGGCGAAGCCCGCCTGTTCCAGGCCGAGTGCCTGCCCGCCTGCCCCGGCGCAGATCTCCAGCGACGCCAGCGTGCCCGCGGTCCCTCCAACAGCGCTGGGTGTCACAGCCAGCAGTCTGCCTGCCCGGACCGCGCGGGCACGCGTCCCACGCCGACCCGGCCCGGAAATGGAACGTCATTGGCGTGTCCGTTAGCACGACAGCCGGACTTGTTGTGCAGCCTGGCGTGGCGGTGATACGGCAGCCGCACGTTGTTGTGAAGCCTGGCGTGGCGGTGACCTGGGCGTGCTGCGCGGTAACGTTCCCGGAACGTTGCGGGCGTAGCGTCCGCTCCTGTGGGGGAGGCGAGGCCAGCAGGCGGGCAGGCACCGGCGACGACGGACGTCGCGGCGCGGCCGTGGCGGGCCTTCCTTCCGGCCTGGGCGGTGGCCGGGGTGCTTCTCGCGTTGTTTAGCGTCGCGCTCGTGTGGCTGTCGGTGCTGACGCGTCAGCCCGGCAACGGGATCATCGCGCTGGTGATCGGCGTGCCGTCGGGAGCGGTCGGGGTGGTGGTCGCCCGCCGCCAGCCGACGAACCCGCTCGGCTGGGTCCTCGTGGCGATCGCGGCCTGCCTGATCCTGAGTTCGGTCGGCGGGGACTACGCGTTCTTCGTGTACCGGCTAGGGCATCACGGTCCGCTGGGCGTGGCGGGACTGCTGCTCTATCAGCTGTGGGTCCCCGGCCTGATGCTGCTCGGCGTGGTTGTCCTGCTGTTCCCCGACGGGAGGCTGGAGTCGGGGTTCTGGCGGTGGGTGCTGCGGGCCTACCTGGCCATCTACGTGTTCTATATGGTCGCGCTCGCGGTGGCGACCGCTGGCGCGCTGGCCGGGCACGCCCTTCACGTCGATTCCAGCGGCGGGCTGGCCGCGACGGACAACCCAGCTGGCTGGTTCGGGGCCATCCAGGCGGTCACCCTTGTCCCGGCCGTGGTGCTGTGGGCGGGCGCTGTCGTCCGTCAGGCGCTGAGCTGGCGGCGTTCGGCCGGCGACCGGCGTCAGCAACTGAAGTGGCTGGCGGGCGGTGCGGGCGCCGCTGTCGTCGGTGTGGTTCTGACGGCAGCTGGCCTCGGGCTTGGCTGGTTCGGCTTGGCGGCGCTGCCGGTGTCCATCGGGGTGGGGATCCTGAAGTACCGGCTGTATGACATCGACCGGATCATCTCCCGCACGCTCGCCTATGCGATCGTCACCGGCCTGCTGGTGGGGGTGTATGCGGGCTTGGTGCTGCTGGCCACCCGGGTCCTGCCGCTGTCATCTCCGGTGGCGGTGGCCGCCTCCACGCTGGCCGCGGCGGCGGTGTTCAGCCCGCTGCGCCGGCGGGTGCAGCGGGTGGTCGACCGGCGGTTCAACCGGGCCCGGTATGACGCCGACCAGACCGTGGCCGCGTTCGCGGCCCGCCTGCAGGACGCGGTGGACCTGCACGCGGTCCGCGATGACCTGACCGGTGTCGTGCACCAGGCCCTGGAACCCGCCCACGTCTCGGTGTGGATCAGCCAGCACGGCTGAGGGCGGCATCAGCCGGCCCGCCTCCAGGCCCGGCCGGCCCCGCATCGCCGCTGGCCCTGGCTCCGGTTTTGGGAGATCCAGACGACGCAGTACGGCAGCAGGATTAGGTATGACATAAACCGCGTGGTGGCAGCGACAAAATCCCGGTAAACCGGCAGAGCACCCAAACTGCGGATGCCGAACTCCGGGCCCCTTCGCCGCGTTCCTGCAGGTTGCCGGTGTAAGCGGGCGTCAATCGTGGAATAGCACTCCCGTAATTGATCACTACGGGGGGGAGATCAATGCCCGCGCAGACGACGACTCGCACAGCCGCTCGCAGCGGCTCGGCGAATCGTGCACGGAGCAGGACGCTAACCGGCGGTACGGCAAGGAAGGCCACCAGCCGCCCACGCACCAACGCCAGGGCCACCTCAGCCGGAACGAGCCGGACACGCAGCACCGCCAGCCGGACACGCAGCACCGCGGGCCGGAGCCGTACCACGACGAGCCGGGGTGCCGCTGCGGTCGGCCGGGGGAGCATGGCCGCCAGCCGGGCACGCACCACTGCCGGCCGGGCACCCGCGGGCGCTCAGAGCACGCCGACCTCGGTGGCCGCCGCCCGGACGGTGTCGTCCGCGGCGGCGAAGGTGACCTCGGCGGCCACCAAGATGACCACGGCAGCCACCAGGGCCACGTCGTCGGCGAAGGCGATGTTGACCGCGCTGCAGGCCATGAACACCGCTACCAAGGCCATGGCCACGGCGACGAAGGCGCTGACGGCAGCCGCCAAGACCATGTCGGCCGCCAGACCCGCGGCGAACCCCGGCGCGGCCCGCCTCGGGGCAGCTAGCGGGACCTCGGCGGCGCGGGCGACTGCCACCAGGACGAAGACCGCGGCCAGGCCTGCGGCGAAGTCCCGCACGGTCAAGGCCGCCGGGGCCAAGGCCCGCACCGTGAAGGCCGGCGCGGCGAAGGCCGGCACCGCTAGAGCCGGCACCGCAAAGGCCGGCGCCGTGAAGGCCGGCGCCGTGAAGGCCGGCGCCGTGAAGGCCGGCGCCGTGAAGGCCGGCACCGTGAAGGCCAGCACCGTGAAGGCCAGCACCGTGAAGGCCAGCACCGCAAAGGCCAGCACCGCAAAGGCCAGCACCGCAAAGGCCCGGACCGCGGCCAAGCAGGCGGCGCGGACGAGCGCCGTCAGGCAGCACACCGTACCGGCGCCGAAGGTCACCCGGCCCGCGGCCCCGGTCCACCGCCCGCCGGCCATCAGCCGGCCGCTCTCGCCGCTGGGTGGCGAATCACCGGCCAGTACACCGGGCCAGCGCGAGTACGGCGTCCTGGCTGGCCTCATCCGCTGACAGGACGCGGGCAGCCCGGCTGCTCACCTGGCCGGAGGTGGCCGATCCGGGACGGCGCTCGCGTCACGCGTGCCGCCCCGCAACCGTTCCAGGTGCTGAACGAAGAACGGCACGGGCTGGCCCGGATACCGGATTCCCCGAATGGTGAACCAACACCGGCCGGTAGACGTGAATCCCCTAGGGGGGTGCTGCGATCAGCGGGCTTGGACCGCAGCGCCGGCCAGGCGCTCGTCCTCGGCCGCGGCTGATCTGCCGGCACGCACGGCTGGGGTGGCGGGGCTTGGGCCGTCACCCCAGCGCCGCCGGGCCAGGTCCAGGCCCATCACCGCAGCGCCGCCGGGCCGCGCTTAGGCCCTTCACCCCAGGCCCGCTGAGGAGCTTACGCATGGGGGACGGCAGGGTCCGCCGCTGCCTGCGAGGCGTTCCTGGCCCTGTTGGCCAGGACATGCTCGACCAGCGTGATCAGAACCTCCTTGGCCGAGTCGCGCCGGCGGGCGTCGCAGAGAACGGCCGGGACCCGCGGGTCGAGGTCGAGCGCGATGCGCACGTCCTCGGGGTCGTGGGGGGGAGCATCCTCGAAGCAGTTGATGGCGACGATGAACGGCACCTGGTGCTTCTCGAAGTAGTTGACCGACGGGAAGCAGTCGTCGAGTCGGCGCGTGTCGGCCAGGACCACGGCGCCGAGTGCGCCGTAGGACAGTTCGTCCCACATGAACCAGAAACGTTCCTGGCCGGGCGTGCCGAACAGGTACAGCACGAGCTGGCTGCCCATGGTGAGCCGGCCGAAGTCCATCGCGACCGTCGTCGTTGTCTTCTTGCCGACGCCGGCCAGGTTGTCGTGGCCGATGCTCGCGCGGGTCAGGGTTTCCTCGGTGTGCAACGGCCGGACCTCGCTGATCGCGCCGACCAGCGTGGTCTTGCCGGCCCCGAAGCCGCCCGCGATGAGGATCTTGAATGCGGCGAGCGGGACCTCGGCGGGGCCGTCAAAGGGCGCGAAGCCCATGCAGGACCTCCTTCAGCAGGTCGGTACTGGGCTGTTCACCTGCGTCCCTCCCGGCGGCTACCTTGACCCGGCCCTGCCCGATGAGGTCGGCGAGGAGGACGCGGACCACCCCGACCGGCAGCGCGGTGGCGGATGCCACGTCGGCCAGCGTCGCCGGACTGCGGCACAATGCGAGGATCCTGCGATGCTCGGGTGACAGGCCCGGCGAATCATCGGGTCCCTGAGACCGCTCGGATGCGACGATGACGGCGATCAGGTCAAGCACCGTGCCACTGGTCGGCTCCGTCCTGCCACCGGTCAGCGCGTAGGGGCGGACGACCGGGCCGGCATGCCGGTCCACCCACTTGTCGCCGCCGGGCATGCCGCGCTCACTCCGCCGGGATCTGCACGGCCGGGAACCTCGGGTGGGCAGCCAGGTGCGGCCCGGCGCGCTTCACCAGCATGGCCATCTCGTAGGCCATGAGGCCGGCGTTGGCGCTCGACGAGCAGAGCACGGCCAGGCAGCTGCCATGACCGGCGGCGGTGACGAAGAGGAACGCCTGTTCCAGTTCGATGATGGTCTGCCTGACCTCGCCGACCCCGAAATGCTCTCCCGCCCCCCTGGCCAGGCTCTGCACGCCGGCGGCCAGCGCGGACAGATGCTCCGCGTCCTCCCGGCTCAGGTTCTGCGAGGCGGCGACCGCGAGCCCGTCTCTGGACAAGATCACGGCCTGCTGGAAGTCCTCGACCCGTTTGCCGAGGTCATCGAGCAGCCAGCTGAGCTGCTGCGCTGGTCCTGCGGACCCCTGCTCATCCATCATGTCTCCTCGCCCTGCGGGGCCTGCGAACCCGGTGTCTGTGACGTCTGCGCAGTATCGGCGGACCCGTCGTCCGGAGCGTCCGTCTCGCGGCCGCGCTGCCAGCCGCTCTGCAAGGAGGCCACGAAACTGCGCACCTCTTCGGGGCTCCGGGCGCCCGATGGTGGGGTGCCGCCGGCGGGTGCCCGCCGGTCGGCCGGTGGCGGGGGGTTCTTCAGATGCGGGTTCAGGCTCGCCTGGCGGATGCGACGTGGCAGGCCCCGGTAGGTGTCAGCGCCCCGTTGGCCGCCCGCCAGGGGGCTGTCGCCGGCGTCGGTGCCAGGGCCCGGGCCGGGAGGGGGGCTGTCGGGGGCGAATCCGGCCGGGCGGGCGAAGCCTTCGGGGGCGGGGGTGAACCCCGCGGGGCCCGGAGCCGGGGAGCGGGGGCCGGGAACGGAGTAGCCGACGGCGAGGCCGGGCATGCCGCTGTCGGTTCCCGCCTGGCCGATGGGACCCATGGACGGCGATGGCGGCGCTGAGTTCCGGCCGGTCAGGATGAGCGCGTCGGAGTAATTCAGGTCGGCGCCCGACGCCGCGCCGATCGCCGGGCGGAGGTCCGGCTGGGTGTCAGCATCGGTCTCGTTCATCGGGACCACGATGCTGTTGGGCATGAGGACGACCGCCGTGGTTCCGCCGTAGGGAGACGGCCGGAGCGCGACCCGGACCCCGTGCCGGGCGGCGAGCTTGCCCACCACGAACAGGCCGAGCTGGTCGGCGTTGGCGAGGTCGAAGTCGGGCGGCTCGGTCAGCTGCTGGTTGATCGTGCGCAGCTGGCCCGCCTCGATGCCCAGGCCCCGGTCGTCGATCTCGACGGTGAAGCCGTTGGCCACCCGCTCGGCCCTGACCTCAACCCGGGTGCCTGACGGCGAGGACAGGGTCGCGTTCTCGATCAGCTCGGCCAGCAGGTGGATCATGTCCGCGGCCGCGAGCCCGGTCACGGCGTCCTCGGCCCTGGTAAGAACGGTGACCCGTTTGTAGTCCTCGACTTCGGCCACCGCCCCCCGGATGACGTCGATGACCGGCACCGGTTCGCTCCAGGACCGTCCGGGTGCCGCGCCGGACAGGATGATCAGGCCCTCGGCGTGCCGGCGCATCCGGGTGGTGAGGTGGTCAAGCGGGAACAGGCCCGCCAGGGTCGCCGGGTCGGAGGCCTTCTGCTCCAGCGCGTCGATCAGGCGCAGCTGCCGCTGCAGCAGTGACTGGTTACGCCTGGCCAGGCTGACGAAGACCTGCCCGATGCCGTTGCGCAGGCCGGCCTCGGCGGCAGCCGCGGCAGCGGCCGTGTGCTGCAGGCTGGCGACGGCGGCCTCCGCCCGGGCGATCTCGGCCGTCTTCGTGTGCGGGTGCAGCGGGACCTCGGCGGGCACCACCTGCTCCCCGCGGCGCAGCCGCTCTATGAGCTGGGGCATCTCCTGATCGGCCAGATGCCGGGCCGTGGCCTCCAGGCCGGTGATGTCGCGCGTGAGGCGCCGGGCGAACCATCCCATCAGCGCCACTCCGGTGAGGATGATGGCCAGCCCGGCGCCGACCACGATCACGAAAGCGGTCATGACCTGGTGGTCACGCCCCGGAGCGTCCGGGTCACCCAGGGCCCCGCGGAGCACGCCAGTCAGGAGCAGTCCCCACAGAACGAGCAGGCACGCGACCGGCCCGGCCACCATCGCGGTGAACATGGACCGGATCGTGGGACGCCTGAGGCGCCGTCGTTCCTGGCCAAGGGAACTGAATACGCCCATGTGGTCCACTCCTGGATCGACACCGGGGACGGGTCCCGACGCTACTTAGCCGAACCGGTCGCTCCCGCGCCAAACCCGGTCGCTACCGAAGCACTATCCTGGGCCATTGCTCGCCAATTGTCATCGTGCTTCCTGGATTCACCGTATTGTGATGCCGCGGCAATACACGGACCGGGGAGATTGTGGTGCACGCGCATAAAAGGCATGGGTGAGGTGGCCGTGGACAGCCCGCTTCCAGCGGCGAAGCCGGCCGGCGCAGGCGATCAGCGAGTGGCCCCGGCTCTCCGCTCAGGCGCGGTACCGCCGCTGGCCGACTGCTTCAGCACGAGGCCCGAGACCCGGCCCGGCCCGCTGGGCACGCTGGCACCGGGACGGGTCGTCGCGCTGACCGGCCCCGCCGTCCGGCAGCAGCGGTACGACTGGCCAGGAGGCACCGGCAAGACGCAACTCGCCGCCTACCTCGCCGAGTCGATGTCGCAGGCGGGCCAGGTTGACCTGCTCGTCTGGGTGAACGCCACCAGTCGCGCGTCGGTCCTCGCCGGTTACGCCGAGGCGTTCGCCGAGAAGAGGGGAACGACCTCCGCGGATAGCGCCGAGACGGCCGCCGCCCGCCTCGTCGGCTGGCTGAAGCAGACCAGCCGCCCGTGGCTGGTTGTCCTGGACGACGTGGCCGCACCGGAAGACCTGGCGGGGCTCTGCCCGGCCGGCCCGGCCGGGCAGGTCCTGATCACGACCCGCGACCCAGCCGTGCTCACGGACACACCGGACCCGCTCGTCTTTCCCATCGGGGTATTCAGCTCCCATGAAGCCCTGACCTATCTCATGGCGCGGCTGAGCGCCGATCCCGACCAGCGGGTTGGTGCGGTGGACCTGCTCGAAGACCTCGGCCGGGAGCCACTCGCGCTCGCACAGGCCAGCGCGGCAATTGCCAGTTCGGGGCTGACCTGCCGCGATTACCGTGACCTTTTCGCGCGCCGGAAAGAGCAGATCGCCCAGGCATTCGGTACCTGGCCCGCGGCCAAGGCGGTCACGTGGACGCTGTCGGTCGAGCAGGCCGATCAGCTTGCGCCGGGCAGGCTGGCCCAGTCGTGCCTCGCGCTCGCCGTGCTGCTCGACTGCCACGGGATTCCCGGCGACGTGTTCAGCACCCAGGCGGCGTGCGCGTTCATAGCGGCGCACGGCACCGGGGGAGCGCCCGACCCGAAACACACCCGCAGCGCCCTGCTCAG
This sequence comes from uncultured Actinomycetes bacterium, assembly GCA_963741615.1. Taxonomy (GTDB): domain Bacteria; phylum Actinomycetota; class Actinomycetes; order Streptosporangiales; family Streptosporangiaceae; genus UBA9676. The sequence continues at coordinate 94,463 of CAVUIU010000025.1, read as the reverse complement.
CCTGGAGCGCACCGGCTTGCTGACCATAGATCCCACGAGCACCGCGCGCACGGTGCGGGTGCACCCGGCCGTGCAGGTGGCGGTCAGATCGGCCACGCCCGAGTCGATGCGGGACGAGGCTGCGCGGGCGGCGGCGCAGGCGCTGCTGGAGGCGTGGCCTGCCGACGGTGAGCAGTCCTTCCTCGCCGGCGCGCTGCGCTCCTGCGCGGCCAGCCTCCAGCAGGCCGCGGCCGACTCACTGTGGGCGGGCGGGCGCCAGGCCGTCCTGTTCCGGGCCGGCCTGAGCCTGGACAGCGCGCGGCTGACCGGCCCCGCCGTCACCCACTGGCGGGGACTCGCCGCGGCCAGCGAACGGGCACTCGGGCCCGATCACCGGGAAACGCAGATGGCCTCGGACCGGCTCGCCAGCGCGTTGCTGGCAGCGGGGCTTGGCGCCGAGGCTGTCGCCCGGTACCGGCGGACCCTGGAGGCGCGGTCAACTGACCTGGGGCCCGACCATCCGAGCACGATCGCCGCCAGGGCCGACCTCGGCCAGGCGCTGCTGCCGGCCGGCCAGCCCGCCGACGCGATCATCCTGCTGGAATCGGTGCTGGCATCATGCGAGCGCGGGCCGGTACCCGACGACCTCGACCCCCTCGCGGTCAAGGACGCTCTCGCCACCGCGTACGCCGAATCCGGCCGCCCCGCGGACGCCGTCCGGTTCGCGCGGGGCACGCTGGCCGACCGGGAGCGGCGGCAGGGAACCGACCATCCCGACACGATGACCACCCGGGCGAACCTGGCCGGGGCCTGCGTGGCCGCCGGCCGGCTGAAAGAGGCCATCGGGCAGGCCAAGCGGGTACTCGACGACCGGGAGCGGGTCCTGGGGCACGACCATCCCGACACCCTCGGCGCGGTGGGCTCGCTCGCGGCCACCTACCACAGCGCCCGCCGGCTCAAGGACGCACTCCCGCTCTTCGAGCGCGCGTTCCGGGACCGGGAGCAGGTCCAGGGGCCCGATCATCCGGACACCCTCGGCGCACAGGGCAACCTGGCATCCGCCTATCACTCGGCGGGCCGGATGGCCAGCGCGCTGCCGCTCTACGAACGCAGCCGGACGGACTGCCAGCGGGTGCTGGGAGCACATCACCCGGACACCCTGGCGGCACGGGCGAACCTGGCACACGCCTATTACGCGGTCGGCCGCGTGCCCGAGGCGGTCACGCTGCTCCAAAAGGCGCTCACCGACTGCGAACGGGTGCTGGCGCCCGACGATCCGCTGACGCTTGCGGTCCGGGAGAGCCTGGACGCCGCCGCCCGGGGATAACGCCGCCGCCCAGGAATGACGCCGCCGCCCGGGATGACGCCGCCGCCCAGGGGTGAGGCCTCTCCTTGCCCCCTGCCTAGCCCGTTATGCCCGATCGTTCCTCGGCCATGGCCATCGCCCGGTCCAGGATGCCGACGGCCCGGTCGATGAGCTCCTTCTCCATGACCAGCGCGGGGATGAGCTGGAACCGGTTGTAGTAGTAGCCGCCCTTTTCGAACAGCAATCCTTCGCGGACGCAGAAGTCGAGCATCCAGGTGGCCTCATCGGCAGCGGGTTCCCGGGTGCTCCGGTCCCGGACGAATTCCAGGCCCACGAAGAGCCCCCTGGCGTCGATCCAGCCCAGGATCGGATGCCGCTCCTGCAGCGCCGCCAGCTGGTCCCGGAAGTAATCGCCGAGCTCGGAGGCCCGTTTGACCAGTTGCTCCGTTTCGTAGATATCGAGGGTGGCATTCGCGGCGGCGCAGGCGAGCGCGGTCGCCGTGAACGTGCCGACGTGCGCACCCGGCCCCCACGACGCGGCGACCTCGTCGTCGGCGATGACGGCGGAGACCGGGAGCCCGCTGGCCAGGCCCTTGGAGACGAGGATCATGTCCGGCACCACGTCTTCGTGATCGCAGGCCCACATCCGGCCGGTCCGGCCCATCCCGGCCTGGATCTCGTCGTCGATGAGCAGGAAGCCGAACTCGTCGCACAGGTCGCGGATGCCGCGCAGGTATCCCTCGCCCGGGATGATGTAGCCGGCGCTGGCCTGCATCGGCTCCAGCAGGATGGCCGCGACGTTGGAGACCCCCGCGCGGTGCTCGGCGAACGGCGACTCCTTGCCGAGCAGCATCCGCCGGGTGAAGTCGAGGCATGCCTGCGCGCAGTCCTCCGGCGGCGCCCCCACCGGGCACCGGTACGGGTAGGAGAACGGGATCTTCGCATGACCCGTGTCCTGCGGCAGCACCGGGTAGTGGTAGGCCCACATGCCACCTTTCGCTGTGGTCGCCAGGGTGGCACCGGTGGTGCCGTGGTAGCCGCCGTAGGCGGACAGGATGATCGGCGCGCCGGTGTACCAGCGGGCGAGCCTGATCGCGAGCTCGGCGGCATCGGCGCCGGTGGTCCCGAACACCACCCGTCGGCGGCGCTCGCCGGGCGCCAGTGCGGCCAGCCTGGCGGCGAGGCGTTCCCTCGGCTCGTTCGGCAGGTCGAAGTAGTGCAGCAGCCGGCCCGCCTGATCGGCGAGCGCGGCGGTCACGGCGGGATGGCAGTGACCGACGTTCGAGACCGAGAAGCCGGCCAGCATGTCGACGTACTCCTTGCCGTCGGCATCCCAGACCAGGGCGCCGTCGCCGCGCACGATGGCAGGTGGGCAGTCGAACAAGGCGAAGCCGACCTGCCCGGTCGACTCGCTGCTCACCTGCTCGCGGAGGATTACCTTGCTCTTCGGCCCGTAAGGCGACCGCTCCACCCGCTCCAGGAGCTGCTCCGGGCTGGTGTGCAGCCGCTCACGCTGCTGGACGAGCCGGTGGCTGAAAGCCCGCTGATCCACGGCGCCCCCTTCGGTCCTGTCGGTGTTCCGTGCCCTGCCCGCTGCCCGGCGGCTAGCCGGAGGGCAGCTGGTAGCTCTTGACCCCGCTCCGGCCGTCGAGATCGATCAGCGCCCCGCGCAGGACCCCGTCGCCGTACTCGCTGCCCGGGTTGATCGACAGGGTCCGCCCGATCCTGACCGCGCCCCTGGACTCGTGGATGTGCCCGTGCAGCCCGAGCATCGGCTGGTGCCGCTCCAGCACCCGGCGCACCGCTTCGGAACCGACCGACTGCATCACCACCGCGCCGCCCCTGACCCTGGGCTTGAGCGAGTCGTCGAGCGCCGGCGCCAGGTCGATGGCGGTGCGGGCCGGGGGGACGTGCAGGTTGAACACCGCGCGCTCCGGCCGCACCACCTCGGCGGCCATCGTCTCGATCCGCTGTTCCAGGTCGTCGTCGTCCATCTCACGCGGGGTGTGCCAGGGAGTGCGGTTGGACCAGCCGCAGGAGATCATGGTGATTCCCTCGCCGAGCTCGAGGAGCTGACCCTCGGCATAGGTGACGGCAGCGGACTGGCTCAAGATCTCCTGGAGCTCGGGCGGGTCATCGTTGCCGGTCATGATGTAGAGCGGGATCCCGGTACCAGCCAGCCGTTGTTTCGCCAGATCCAGCCACCGGTCCAGGGTTTCCCGCATCAAGGCGAGGAAGACGGCATGGACCGCGCCCGGGGAGTCCCAGATCTCGTCGAGCTCGGACTCGGTGGTGCGGTGAGGATAGAACCCCATGTCCCGGATCTTCGCCTCGACCTGGTCCAGTTCGGCCAGCGTCAGCACCTTGTCGCCGGAGAGCTGGCGGACCAGGTAGCCCCCGCCGGGCAGGCACACCACCGGGACGACGGCCTTGCCGGAGACGTCGCCGCCCATGATGAGGATGTCCGCGCCGTAGAAACGCCCGGCGTTCAGGAACTTGCGCCAGCACACCTCGCTGCCGTGGATATCGGTCGCGAAATAGACCCTCATGGTCACCGGGTGACCTCCTCAGGAAGCTGGTACCAGCGCTTCCTGCGCCCCACCTTGGCGCGCAGCTGCCAGCCCACCGTCTTCGGCGCCGCCGCCAGGGCCCCAGTGACGGCGCCGATCCGGCTGGCGATCCGCTCCCGATCGGCCCCGGTCGTCACCAGGTCGCCGAGCAGGCCGGCGCAGGCCTGCAGGTTCTCCGTCACGGTCGTGTAGAGCCCCCAGTCAGCGGCGCAGGTGGCCGCCATCCGGCCGACGTTCAGCTGGCCGGGGCCATCACCGCCGGCGGGCTGGTGATCCCAGAGCAGCATGGCGACGTCGGACAGGTCCTTGGCGTTGATCTCGGCGATCTGCAGCTTGGTCAGCAGCAGCTCGGCCGCGGCCAGCGTCTCCGGCTCCGCTTCGAGCCTGGCGCCCAGGTCGAGCGTGTGGGACATCTCGAAGGTGTCGAGGAACACGTTGACCTGCCAGCCGCCCGGGTCGTGGTAGAGCAGCCGCCGGGCACCGTGCGTGGCGTTGAAGACCCGCTCCGGCTCGAAGCCCGTCTCCTCGAGCAACCCGCGCAGCGGCCGCGACTGCCGCTTGTGTGCCACCAGATCGATATCCGGGTAGTCGCGGCCGAGGACGGCCCGCGCGGCCGGGGAGCCACGGATCCAGATCGCCACCCCGCCGAGCAGGCGTACCGGGATGGAGCGGGCCGCCGCTCTGGCCACGATCGCGCGGCCGGCCGCCACCATGGGTGGCTCGGGCGCCAATGGCGGCTCGGGCACCATGAGCGGCTCGGGCACCAATGGCGGCTCACCGCCTGCGGCCGGGCTCCGGCCGGCCCCGGCGGGAGTACCAGTCGTTCCCGGGAGGCCTTCGGTCATTCCGGCGGGATCTCGGCGAACGTCTGGGTGAGCTGCATGCCCTGGCTGCGCCGGTACAGCCGGATGCCGATGTAGTAGACCACGCCGATCGCCGGCGCGGCGAAGGCCTCCAGCATCGGCTTGAGCCCCAGCGTCCCGCCGAATCCAGTGTGGAACGCGACGTAGATCACGAAAATCCACGATATAGCCGAGATCGCTGCCACCCACGTGATCACCGGCAGGCCGGCCAGCTTGGCCCGGGCCCAGCCCGGGCCCTGCGCGTGCAGCTGCGGCCGCCGCCACGGGGCGATCATGGCGGAGAACGAGACGATGATGAAGGCCAGGGCCATCACCGCGATGATATTCAGCAGGTAGGCGCCCAGGCCCTGGTAGATGTTGAGGTAGTTGAGCAGCTCGACCACGCAGCCGATGGTGATGGTGGCGATCACCGGGGTGTGGAAGCGGTCAGAGACCGTCGTGAGCTTCTCCGGCGCGAGCCGGTCGAAGGACCAGGCGAACATGTTCCTCGTGCCCAGCATGAAGCCGGTAGGCGTCCACCACAAGATGGCCGCCACGAAGCACAGGGCGATGAAGACCAGCATCCACTGCGGTCCCGGCAGGAAGTTCACCAGCGAGGGCAGGTAGGGCAGGAACGCCAGGTGCCAGTGCGCGGAACCGCCACCGAGCCCGTTGAACACCACCGCGCCGAAGAAGTTGAAGCCGAAGTACTTGTAGATCAGGGCCACCCCGACCACGTAGCCGATCGCGGAGATCAGCAGTGCGCCCAAGATGGAGGTGGTGGCGGTGCGGCGGACGTTACGGATCTCGCCGGCGAAATACCCGGTCCACTGGAAGCCGGTGTAGACCTGGAACGAGTAGATCATTCCGAACAGGGTGGCGCCCAGGGCGATGGGGCCGGCCGCGCTGAAGCCGAGGTGGCGGGCCGATGCCAGGACGGCACCGTAGGTGGTGCCGGAGTGGGCGTTCCAGCTGGCGATGAAGTGGGCGTGGCTGCCGAAGAGCATGGCAACCAGCCAGGCGATCATGCCCAGCCAGACGATCGCGAAGGTGACCAGCATGTAGCGGGCGACGGCACGCACCCCGAAGATCATCAGGATCGTGAACAGCGCCGTCAGCACGGTCGCGATCACCATCATCTCGCCGTTGCTCGGCGAGGTGAGCCACGAGGCGTGCCAGCCGCCCACATACGCGGCCGCCGGCCCCATCACCGACAGCATGTAGGTGAAGTTGAAGGCGATCCAGGTCAGGAACACAAAGGTCAGCGAGAAGTTGGTGAAGAAGCCAAAGAACGGGCTGAGCGTCCTGGAGACCCAGACATAGTCACCGCCGGATCGCGGCATGATCACCGTGTAGTAGAGGTAGACCAGGCCGCAGGTGGCCACGAGCGGCGTAGCCAGCAGGAATGACAGCAGCATGTTCGCATGCGGCCAGAACGTCGGGGTGAACGCCATTACCTCGGTGATGCCGACCGGGATCAGCACCGCCGAGAAGACCAGGTTGAACGCGTCGAACGCGTTGAGTTCGCGGACGAGTCCGGTCGCGTTCCGGACGAACAGGTTCCGGCTGCCGCCGGGTGGCTGCGAACCGGCCCGGGCTCCTATCTGGGTCACTGAAGTCTCCTTTTAGCTGCGCGTTCAGGATTGACAAGCACCCAGGCTGGGTCGCGCGCCTGCGCGGCGAACGTCGCCTTGGCCATAAGTGTTAGGCAAGGAGGCTTACGCGTCAATCATGACTATTCCACACCTATATAGCCAAATACCAGGACAAAATGGCGACGGGGGAGGGGTGCCTGGGCCGGCCGGGACCTGTGAGCGCACAGGAGCCGTGAACCCCGGCACTAGGCTGGGAAGCCAGGATGGGCCGGGAACGAGCAGACGAGGAAGGTGGCCGTGGCGGAAACCGTGCAGTTCACCATCGGGGCCGACGCCAGCTGCACCGATGGGGCATGCGGGCGGGTAAGCCGGGTGGTGGTCGACCCCGTCGCCCGGGTGGTCACCCATCTGGTGGTCGAGCCGGAGCACAGGCAGGGGCTCGGCCGGCTGGTGCCGCTGGGCCTTGTCGAGGTCACCAAGGGCGGCATCCGGCTCGACTGCACCAGGGCGGCGTTCGAGAAGCTCGACCCGGCCGAGCAGACGCAGTTCGTGCCCGGGACCAGAGGCTACGCTGCCTATGGCCCGGAGCAGGTGCTCTCCTGGCCCTACTACGGTCTCGGCGGCGAGGGCGTCATGGGGGACAGCGTGGGGAAGGTCTCGCAGACGGTCACCTACGACAGCGTCCCCCTGGGTGAGGTGGCCGTGCGCCGCGGCGCACATGTCCACGCCACGGACGGCGCCATCGGGCAAGTCCAGGGGCTCGTCATCGACCCTGGCAGCCGTCACGTGACCCATGTGCTCCTCCAGGAGGGACACCTGTGGGGCCGCAAGGACGTGGCCATCCCGATCAGCGCCGTGACCGGCGTTGACGACGACGGCATCCGGCTCGGCATCGCCAAGCAGCAGGTGCAGGACCTGCCGCCGGTGGACATCGACCACCCGGACCGCTAGCCGCGGGGGACGCGCGGACGGGCCCGGACGTCATGCCGCTGCCTTGACCAAACGAGGCAGGCCGCCCGGTCTGGGGGGGAGCCCGGGCGGCCTGCCGGCCTGGGGGTTACCGCCGCAGGGGTGTTCGGGAAGAAAGCCGTACCGGCTCATCCGGGCCAGGTGCTCTGGCCACGACAGGCCTAGGCACGCCTGCATCCTGCGGAAGGAGGGCGGATGGGCGTGCCTGCGTCATAAGCACTGGGCTCACACTACCCGCTGGGGCGGGAATGCCCAGCCGGGCGCACCGTCACCGCCCCGCCTCGCCCGCTTCACTGCGCGAACGATTCAGCCGTATCCGTCCCCAGGAGGCGCTCGCGCAGGTAGCCCAGGGCACGTGCCAGCAGCCTCGACACATGCATCTGGGAGATGCCGAGCCGCTCGCCGATCTCCGCCTGGGTCATGTTGCCGTAGAACCGCATGCTCAGCAGGCGCTGCTCTCGTTCGGGAAGCTCATGCCAGTGCGCCCAGACGGATTCCATGTCAACGGCCTGCTGCAATTCCGGGTCCTCGCCACCGAGCGTGTCCGCCAGGCTGAACCCGGTCTGGAGCGCCGTGTCCAGCGAGGATGCCTGGAAAGCGAGCTCAGCGCGCTGGGCGTCGCGAAGGTCCGCCTCGCTCACGCCAAGATGACGGGCAAGCTCGGCGCCGGTGGGATGGCGGGCCAGTTTCTGGGCAAGCTCACTGCGCGCACCGCGCAACTCCAGCCGAAGTTCCTGGGCGGAGCGCTTGACGCGGACCTGCCAGCGTTTGTCGCGGAAATGCCGCTTGATCTCCCCGCTGACACACGGCTCGGCATAGGCGGCCAGGCTGGTGCCCCGGGCCGGGTCAAAGTAGTTGATGGCCTTGAGCAGGCCGAGATAGCCGGCCTGCATGAGCTCCTCTTGTGATTCAGGGCTGTCCCAGTAGCGCTGCGCGCAGTACCGGACCAGGGGCTGGTAGCGCAAGACCAGCGTCTCGCAGGCGGCGCCGCGTTCGCGGCTGTCACGCGGGGCCGACCGGATGGTGGCAAGAAGCCTGGCGTCATCGGTGTCTTCTTCGGGCCCCCACGGCCCCTGAGCCGGGGAAGACCGCCCGGACCTGGTGGTGGTCATGCGCTCCTCCTGCGGCTGGGACGTGTCCACGCGACATCAGCCAGCTACCGGAGATCGGCCTCGTCAAACCTGGCTCAGGACTTTCGCGGTGGTTCGCCGCTCCCCCGCTGGCAGGCGCATGCGCAGCCGGGTGGTGGTGCCGCCCGGCCCGCTCCTCGTCTCGACCAGGTCGCAGACCTTGTTCACCACCCACAGCCCCTGCCCATGCGTATCCGGCGGTGGCCGCCTCCGCCCGGCCATCGGGTCGCTGATCCACCCGCCGTCATTGACCTGGCAGATGATGTCGTGCCCGGACGCCCAGACGTGCACGGTGCCGCCCCCGCGGGTGTGGGACAGCGTGTTGGCCGCGACCTCGCTGACCGCCAGGACCAGATCGGCGCAGCGCTCGACGGGCAGCCCGGCGTGCTCCGCGTGACGGCCCACCAGCGCCCGTACGGAGTCCAGCCGGGTGCTGTAGGCAAGGAACGCTGCCGACGCCGGTGGCGGCGGCAGCGCCGCCTGGGCCAGCGCGCAGGCGCCCTCCTGGTAGCCGCTGCTCGGCCGGCGGCACCCCCGTTCGATGATCTCCGGGTGGGTGTGGACGGCACCCTCGATGACCGCCGGGCCGAGCCGGGAGGCGTCGTAGGGGCACAGGATCTGGCCGGTGATCGCGGCGGCCGCCCGTTCGACCAGCGCCTCGTGCTTCATCACCTCGGCGGTCTCAGCGTCCGTGCGCTCCGGCCACAGCGATTCGGTGACGACCCGGATCCGGTGCCCGGCATGCCGGTCGGCGAAGGCGCCCAGCGCCAGCGTGATCCGGGCGGGATTGCGGCCGAGCTCGTCCATGTCGGCAACGGCCAGCTGCCAGCCGGCCGCACCCAGGGCAGCCCTGGCCCGCCAGGCGAGCTCGCCGGGCAGCGCCACGAACACCGGCTCGGAGCCTGCCAGCCCCGCCCGGATGAACGCGAGCATGTGATCCAGGTACTCGTTCGCGTCACGGTAAAGGAACGCGAGATGGCTCAGCCCATCGCCGCCGGCGCCAGGGGGCCGTCCCGTTGCCGGCCTGGCCCCGGGCCCCGGTGGCGGGGGTGGACGTTGACGATCACCCATGGTGCGCCTTGGTTCCCCGCCACCGCCCGCCCATGCAGGACAAGCCAAGGACATCGTTTTCGGCATACGATTGGCGCGCGTTCGTTTGCTCTGGGTGCTGACCGGCCGGGGGGTGCGCGTGGAAGGGCTCGCGTTGTCGTCGCACCGCCATAGCCAGGTTCTGGTGGTCACGATCCGCGGCGAGCTCGACGCGGTGACCAGCCGTGAGTTCGACGAGTACCTGACCCGAGCGCGCCATCAGTGCGACCACGTCATCCTTGACCTCGCCGCTGTCGATTTCATGGATACGAGCTCGCTGGCCGTCATCGTCGGGCACTGGAAGAAGCTCACCGCCAGAAACGGGGTCCTGGCCCTCTCGGGTCCCAGGTACAGGTACACCAAGACCTTGTGGATCACAGGCCTGGCCGACCGGCTGCCGCGCTACGACACACTGGAGCAGGCCATTGCGGCCGTATCGGACGGCAGTGGTGACGCAGGCCCCTGATAGACAAGGTGCCTGAAGCGCGGCTACCCCGCCATCAGCACGTCAAACGGCGGTCGCGCCCGCGGCTGAGGCCGGGCGGGGGATGTCACGGTGGGACGCGGCGATCGCTGACCTGATTCTCCCCCCGGCGGCCCGTGCTGGGCGGGCCGTCGGCCCCGGAGGCTGCCACCTGGCCGGCGGCCGGGGCGGTCACCGGCCGCCCGTTGCGCCATGGATGGGTGTGGATCAGCCAGTAACCACCGGCGGCCAGCGCCACCGCGCACAGCGTCCAGCCCAGCGCCTGGGTGCCGACCCCGATGTACTTCAGGCCGGATGCGAAGATCACGAAGGTGATGATCGGCCTGATGTAGCGGTCCGGTGCCCTCGACGACAGGAACGAGCCGACCAGCACGGCAGGCACGCTGCCGATCACGATGGAGGCGGTCACACCGAACTCGACGTGGCCGAAAACCAGTGCTCCGAGGGCCGCCGCCGCGGTGAGCGGAACCGCCTGGGTCAGGTCGGTCCCCACCAGCTGGCCGGCACTGAGCAAGGGGTACAGGAACAGCATCAGGACGATCATCAGGGAGCCCGAGCCCACCGAGGTCAGGCCCACGACCAGCCCGCCAACCATGCCGATGAGGACGGTCGGCAGCGGGCGGACCTTGACCTCGGCGATGGCGGCCGTCCGCTGGTTGCCGGACCTGCGGTCCAGCAGGTAGCGGAGCACCATGGCGGCCGCGCCCGTCAGCAGTGCCGCGCCGAGCACGATCTCGACCCTCTGCTGCGCGGCCGGGCTGTCGCCGAACTGGCGCAGCACGAAGCCGCCGAAAAACGCCATCGGCACCGAGCCGACCACCATCCAGCCGACCATGCGCAGGTTGACCGTGCCCTTGAACAGGTGCACGGCCGCGCCGACCGGCCGCATCAAGACGGCGGCCACCAGGTCGCTGGAGATGGCGGAGGACGGCTTCACACCGAACAGCAAGATCAGCATCGGGGTCATCAGGGCGCCGCCGCCGGCTCCGGTGAGCCCGACAAGCAGCCCCACGACCGCGCTGCCAAGGACGATGTAGGGGTTGAGCTGCATCGCCGGCCTTCCTACTCGTCAGATGTGACCGCTGCCGTACACCACGGCAACATTCCCTAGTCTTCCCCGTCTGAATATAGACATAGGTGCACGGCGCCCGGGTGCTTTCGCCCGGGCCGCGTCGATCACATCCGGCCGGTCATCACACCCGGCGGCCCGATCACTTCCGGCGGCCCCATTACATCCGGCGGATCGTGGCCAGCCAGGCCTGCGCGGTGGGGGTACCGAGCCCGGGGTTGATCTCGAAGGTGTCGGCCACGATGCCGGTGACGGTCCAGCCATCGCCGAAGGCGGCGAGCAGCTCATCCTGGCGAACCCGGCGTGGGCCGAATTCGCCGGGCTGGCGGTCGCTGAAGCACATCAGGTAGCAGGTGCCGCCGGCCCGCAGCACCGCCGCCACGCTGGTGACGTACCGGGCACGACCGTCGTCGTCGAAGACGTGGAACAGCCCGCAGTCGATGACCGTGTCGAAGGCCACGCCGAGCTGCCCGAGGCTCAGCGCGTCGGCGACCTCGAACCGGGCGGTGACGCCCCGCTCGGCCGCTTTCGCGCGCGCCCGCGCGACAGCGCGCGGCGAGATGTCCACGCCCAGGGCGTCCGCGCCCCGGCCCGCGGCCAGCAGCGTGTTCTCCCCCGTGCCGCAGCCGGCGTCCAGCACCCGCCCCTGCAGCAGGCCGGCCTCGGCCAGCCGGATGAACGCCGGCTGCGGCCGGCCGATGTCCCACGGCGCGAAGGCGCCCGCCGCGTATACCGCGTCCCAGTCCGGCGTCGTCATGTGCCTCCTGCCCGCTGTCCGCCCCGGAAATCGGTTGCTCCCCGGGTGGCCGTCTGCTGTACTCCTCGAACACCGGCCGACCAGGAGAACCAGATGCGCGAGGCGTTTATGTCCACTCAGGAGGGAGCTGTATCTAGCTCGAGGACATGACGCTTGGTGAGAACGCTGAACCTGGGAATTCTGGCCCATGTTGACGCCGGTAAGACGAGCCTGACGGAACGGCTGCTCTTCGCCGCCGGGGTCATCGACAAGATCGGCAGCGTTGACGACGGCAGCACCCAGACCGCGGCAGCGGCGTGGGATTCCGGCTGGCGATCGAGCCGGGATCGCTTCCGGTCCCGTTCCGCAAGGCGGTCGAGGACTCCGCGCGGGAAACGCTGCGCCAGGGCATCCATGGGTGGGAGGTGACCGATTGCACGGTGACCCTGACGCACTCCGGCTATGTGCCGGACCACAACCCGCTCAACCGCAAGGAATACCTGCTGCATGCGGCGCGCGGGGTAGCCCGGCGGGTGCGTGAGCCGTGAGCCCGGTGATCGTATAGTGACTGCCATGCCAGCCGGTCCGTCAGCCCCGCGCGCGCCGGCCACCTCCGTTGCCGAGGTGATATCCCAGATGGAGGCGATCGGGGCGGCGATTCCCGCCTCGGACGGGCTGGCCTGTTTCAACCGCATGTACCTCGAGGTGACCAGGCAGGTGGAAGGCCGGCTGGGCCAGTCCTTCTTCGCCGATCCCGCCTTCATGACCCAGCTCGACGTGACATTCGCCAACCTCTACTTCGGCGCGGCCGGCGCCGCGGGCAACCTGGCCGCGGTGCCGCTGGCCTGGCGCCCGCTCGTCCAGCAGCGCGCCGTGCCGGGGATCGAGCCGATCCAGTTCGCGCTGGCCGGCATGAACGCGCACATCAACCACGACCTGCCGGTGGCGATGGTCAGCACCTGCGCCGCCCTGGCCACCTCGCCGGCCGCGGGTGCGCACCTCGCCGACTACCAGAAGGTGGACCAGCTGCTTGACGCGGCCGAGCAGTCCATCCGGCAGTCTTTCGAATCCGCGCCCGAACTCGCTGTCGATCATCACCTGACCGCGGTCTGCAACCTGGTCGCCAGCTGGACCATCAACTCCGGACGGGATCTCGCCTGGAACAACTGCCTGCTGCTGTGGGAGGTGCGCGATGATCCGGTCGCCCGCGGGCTCTTCCTCGACAGCCTGGCCGCCTCGACGGCGCTCGCAAGCCGGCTGCTGCTGGTAGCGGTGTGAAAGCGCTCAGCCCAGAGCTGGTGTGGCCCCCACCCGTCGTTCCAGGGCGGCGAGCGAGTCGGCGATATCGCGGCGCATCTTGGGGACGAACAGCCGGACCAGGGGCCCGAATCCGCCGTGCACCGAAACCCTCTTGATCACCCGGACGCGTCCCCCGGCGACCGGTTCGAGCATGTGGTCGAAGACAACCTTGCCCAGCGGCATGGGACATTCGCTCACCCAGCGCCGCCCCGCATCCACCAGCGTGATGGTGAAGGAGCCGCCGAGGTTGCCGCGCTGCTTCGCCCAGCCTGAGACACCCGGCTCGAACGGGCCGTCCAGCCGTGCGATCTCCTTGCTGGCATCCCACTCAGGCCAGTGGACGACGTCGGTCCACACTGTCCAGATCGCGGCCGGCTCGGCCGTGAACGTTGCCTCGCATTCGAAAAGGTCCATGCCTCTCCTGAGTGAAGCGCCCCCCGCTACCAAGAAGCTAGCCGGCTCATGCGCCCGAAAGCCTGCATTCACGTACTTACTGCACGCGGCCCGCGCCCATCCGCGGGGTGAGCAGGGCAGCGCCGGTGCTAGCCAAGCACCGCGTCGCGTACCGCCCGCAGGTCCGGCTCGGAGCAGGGGCCTATCACCAGCAGCGTGGTGACCGGGCTGGTCCGCCACAGGTCAAGCCGCTCGCGGATCCGGCCAATGGGGCCGAGCAGGCATACGGCGTCCGCGAGCTCATCGGGCACGGCGTCGATGGCCTCGTCGCGGCGGCCTTCCAGGAACAGTTCCTGGACCCTGCGGCCCGCCTCCTCATAACCCATCCGGGTGACCACGTCCAGGTGGAAGTTCCGCTTCCGGGCGCCCATGCCGCCGATGTAGAAACCGAGCATCTGCTTCGCGGACCGCAGCGCGGCAGGCAGGTCATCGGTGAGGATGACGTTGACCATGGCGGCGACGTCGAAGCCCGGCCGTGCCCCGGCGAGCGCGCCGCCGTACACCTGGCCGATCTTCTGCGGGTCGGTGAACAGCGACAGCCAGCCGTCGGCGATCTCGGCGGCGAGTGCGACGTTCCCCGGGCCTTCCGCGCCGAGATACACCGGGATGTCATCGCGCAGCGGGGCGATGTTCAGCATGAGGGGCTTGCCGAGCCCGGTCCCGGGGCGGTAGGGCAGCGGGTAGTAGGGCCCCGTGCCGCGGGCCGGCCGCTGCCGGCGCCACATCACCCGGAGCAGATCGACGTACTCGCGGGTGCGCGCGAGCGGCGGGGAGAACGGCACCCCGTACCAGCCCTCGACGACCTGGGGACCCGACACGCCCAGGCCGAGTATCAGCCGTCCGCCGGAAAGGTGGTCCAGGGTCACGGCGGCCATGGCGGTCGCGGCCGGGGTGCGCGCGCTGATCTGCGCCACCGAGGTGCCCAGCTTGATCCGGCTCGTCCGGGCGCCGTACCACGCCAGCGGGGTGAGAGCGTCGGAGCCCCACGATTCGGCGGTCCAGACGGATTCATACCCGAGGCGTTCCGCCGCCTGCACCACCGGGGTGGCGTCCCCCGGTGTAACCCAGTAGCCAAGGCTCAGACCAAGCCTCAGTTCGTCCGTCACGGGCGCCGCCTCCGCATGGTCCGGTCCGTCAGGTTACCCCGGCTGACTCAGCCCAGGGTGAACGGGTCGCGCGTGCCGCCGCTCAGCTCCACCCACACCGATTTGCTCTCGAGGTACTCGTTGACCGCGGCGATGCCGTTTTCCCGGCCCAGGCCCGAGGCGCCGTAGCCGCCGAACGGGACACCCGGGGCGACGACGCGGTAGGCGTTGATCCACACGGTGCCGGCCCGGAGCCTGGCCGCCACCCGGTGGGCGCGGTGGATGTCCTTGGTCCACACGGCGCCGGCCAGCCCGTAGGGAGTGTCGTTGGCGAGCTTCAGCGCCTCGTCCTCGCCGGTGAACGGGTAGGCCGACAGCACCGGGCCGAAGATCTCCTCCCGGACCACGGTGGAGTGCGGGCCCACCCCCGTCAGCACGGTGGGCTTGATGAAGAAACCGCCAAGCTCCTGGTCGCCCGCCCCGCCATAGGCCACCGTCGCGCCCTCTTCCCGTGCGGTCCGCAGGTACCCGAGCACCTTCTCGTACTGCGGCCGGTTCGCGACCGGTCCCATCTCGGTCGCCGGGTCGTTCGGGTCGCCGAGCCTGATCGCCGCGGCCCGCTCGGCGACGAGATGGACCAGCTCATCGTGCACACTCTCGTGGACGATGAGCCGCGAGCCGGCCATGCAGGTCTGCCCGGTCGCCGCGAACACGCCAGCCACCAGGCCGTTCGCCGCGGCCCGGAGGTCGGCGTCGGGAAACACGATCTGGGGGGATTTGCCTCCCAGTTCGAGGGTCACCTTGCTGAGGTTCTCGGCCGCGGCGTGCGCGACCGCGCGGCCGGTCGCCGTTGACCCGGTGAAGGCGACCTTGTCGATGCCGGGATGCCCGGCCAGCGCGGCGCCGACGTCACGAGAGAGCCCGGTGACGACGTTGAGCACCCCGGGCGGGAAGCCCGCCTGCTGGAGCAGCGGGGCGAAGCCGAGTGTGGAGACCGGGGAGTGCTCCGACGGCTTCACCACCACGGTGCAGCCGGCGGCCAGCGCGGGCGCGACCTTCCAGGTCATCAGGAGCAGGGGCGAGTTCCACGGGGTGATCGCCGCCACGACTCCCACCGGCTCACGCCGCGTGTAGACGAGGTAGTCCGGGTTGGGTGCCGGGATCTGCCGCCCCTCGAGCTTGTCGGCCAGCCCGGCGTAGTAGTGGTACCAGCTCCCGAGCGCGTTCATCTGGCCGATCATCTCGCGGTACAGCTTGCCGGAGTCGTTGACCTCCAGGCGCGCAAGCTGGTCCGCATGATCGGAGATGAGATCCCCCAGGCGGTGGAGCAGCGCCGCGCGGGCGGTCCCTGTCAGCTGTCCCCATTCGCCATCCAGTGCCGACCGGGCGGCCGCCACGGCGGCATCGACGTCCTGCGGACCGCCGTCGGGCACCACCGCCCAGCTTTGGCCGGTGTAAGGATTATGCGACTCGAACGTCCTGCCGGAGATGGCGTCAACGGCCCGACCGCCGATCAGCATCGAGAACCGTGCCAGATCCGCCGCCATCGGCCTGCCTGCCTTCCCCGGGCGCCCGCGCTGCCCGGCCTGCCTCCCATCGGCACCGGGCCGGGGCGCCCGGGCCACGGTGATCCGCATCCGTGGCGAAATAGTACGGGCCCTGGGCGGCCCCGGCTGTCTCGTGTTGGGCCAAGGGCCGTCCCGGCCGGCCCGCCTGGCCCGCCCGGCCGACCCGGCCCGCCCGGCACCGCGCTGGATCAGCTGACTTACCGGCCGCTCTTTACCGGGGCATGGTGTTCATATCGTGTCCATTTTACGGAATGCGGCCGGCCTTGCTGTCCTGGCCATTTTGCGTGATAGTGGGTGGCGCCTACCCCACGGCACCCAGCGGGGCATGACCGTCGTGAGGGATTTCAGATGTGCAACCAGAACGAATGGATCGTACGCGAGGCCTTCCTGGCCTACGACCGGGGCGACGTCGCGCGGATGATGGACTTCGTGGACCCCGACCTGGACTGGACCTACCTCGATCCGGGCCAGGAGGATCCACAGCCGCAGTCCTGCCACGGCCGCGGGGAGCTGGAGAAGGCGCTGCGGCGGCAGGCCGAGCTTGGGCTGCGTGCCCAGCTCGAGGAGGTCGTGGCCCTCGGCGACCGGGTGATCCTGGTGATGCGCACGCCGGGCATCGATGAGCACCGGCACCGGCAGGCGGACGAACGGACCTTCGACGTTGTCACGGTCCGGGACGGACTGATCGTCGGGCTGCACGCCTGCCGCGACCGCAGTGAGGCGCGCTCGCTGGCCGGAATCGGTTAACCAGCCACGGCGCTCCCCAGCGCGCTGGTGAGACCGGGTTCACGGTCCGCTGCCAACGGTGGTCACGCCCATGGTCACCAGTGACCGGTCGGCGCAGCCCAGCCGGCTCAGCCGGGCGGACAGCGCGCTGTACTGGTCGGGCGGGTAGACCTGCACCCACCTCACGTGCACCTGGCGGTGCAGGCAGTTGTTCTGGATCAGCACGTCGCTGACCGCGAGCGTGGCGTGCGCCGCCGCGCCAGGTTCCAGGGTGACCAGCGCCGGCGCGGCGGGAGGGCGCCGGCGGGCTGGCGCGCCGACCTGGCTGCCGCCCGGCGAAGTGACGAACGCGACTCCCGGGTAGCCGTACATCGTGCAGGCCGAGCCCGAGGCGTTGGTGAAGTCGAGCGGGTAGAAGACCGTGCCCGCGGCGCCGTTGGACGCGCCCACGGTCAGCCGCAGGTCCGTGGCCGAGCACGGCGACGGCCCGGCGGAGGCCGCCGCCGGGGCGGGCGAACGTGACGGCGTGACCGTGACGGTGACCGTCCCGGCAGGCGTGGCGGTGGCGGTGGAGGAGCCGCACGCGGCGGCGAGCAGGGCTACCGGGGTGAGCCAGCACACGGCCAGCATGCGCCGGCCCGTGATCACAGATGCCGCCATGGTGACCATCCCCGTCCTGTCCGTGTCGTCACCCGCTACGACGCCGCACGGGCTGCCGCGGTTGCGGGCGGAGCGCGATGGCGGCCCGGGTCCGGCCGGCTTGCGCGCGTGTCCGGGTAAGTGGCCGCGCCGGCGTTCGTGCGCGCCGTGCTGCCGGCGCCGTGCTGCCAGCGCCGTGCTACGTGCGCCGTGCGTGTGGGTAGTGCGGCGCACGGTGCTGGAAGGCCAGGATGGCGGGGTTGCAGATGACGCCGTCGCGGATCTCCAGGGCGCGCCGGATGGTCTGGTCGGCGTCCCACGCGCGGGGGCCGGCCAGCACCGGCCGCAGCTGCGGCAGCAGGGCTTCGCTGATCTCCCAGGTGGCGGAGTTCCACAGCAGCGATGGGCTGTGGTCGACGGCGTAGTAGTGGACGTTGTCGCCCACGGTGAGCATCGGCTCCACGAACGAGGTGGGCCGGGCCCAGCTGAACCCCATCCCCTCGTCGCATGACACGTTGACGATGAGGCTGCCCGGCCGGAAGCCGGCCAGGTCGTCGGCGGTGACGAACATCAGCGGCGCGTCGGGGTGCTGCAGCACGCAGTTGACCACGATGTCGAACCCGGCGAGGTAGGCGGCCAGCGGCTCCCGGCCGTTTTCGCGGAGCACATAGCAGCGGCCCGGGTCGTCGGCGCCGGGCTCGAAGTGGATCATGCGGGCGGAGTGGATCGGCGAGGCGACCGCGGTGACATCACGATGGGTCAGGACGTGCACGTCGCTCACCCCGTGCGCGTTGAGGGCGGTCACCGCGCCGCGGCCGGTGGCCCCGAAGCTGATGACCGCCGCCCGGAGCCGGCGGCCGTAGTCACCTGTCGACCCGGTGAGCTGCAGGGCGTGCAGCACCGAGCAGTAGCCGGCCAGCTCGTTGTTCTTGTGGAACACATGCAGGCTGAAGGAGCCGTCGGCCGACCAGTGGTTCATCGCCTCGAAGGCGATCAGCGTCAGCCGGCGGTCGATGCCCAGCTGGGTGATCTCCTCGCTCTGCACGCAGTGCGGCCAGCCCCACAGGACCTGGCCCTCGCGCAGTTCGCTGAGGTCCTGCGGCAGCGGCTTGGGGAGCAGGATGACGTCGCAATCGGCCACGAGCTGGTCGCGGGTGCCGAAACCGGCGACGAACGGCGCCAGCTGCTCGTCGGGCACCCCGAACCGCTCGCCGTAGCCGCGCTCGAGGTAGATGCGCCGCCGCAGCCCGGCGTCAATCCGCTCGACGTGCAGCGGGTGGATCGCGAGCCGGTGCTCGTTCTCCTTCCGCGACCGCGCCATGACGCCGAGGCTGAGCTGATCCACGGATGCTCCTTGAGGAGGGAATCCTTACCCTTACCCCCGCTAGCGTTCCCCGTCCGGGGCCCGTCGGCAACCTGACACGGTCATCCGCGGCGAGGGAACGCTCAGGCCGCGGCTGGCGGAACTGTCAGGCCAGCCGGGCGGGACGGCGCCGCATCTGCGAGGCTTGGACCATGGCCAGTAACGCGGCGCGGCAGCTGCTGCTGCTGCGGCACGCCAAGTCGGCATGGCCTGATGTCGCCGACCATGACCGGCCGCTGGCGGCCCGCGGGCGCCGGGATGCCCCCGTCGCGGGACGGTGGCTGCGAGAGACAGGCCGGGTGCCCGATCAGGTGGTCTGCTCGACGGCCAGGCGCGCCCGGGAGACGTGGCAGCTGGCCGCGGCGGAGCTTGCTGCCTCTCCCACGGTCAGCTTCGACCAGCGCGTGTACGGAGCGGCAGCCGGCGAGCTGCTGGAGCTGGCCCGCGAGACCGCGCCGAGGGTGCGCACCCTGCTCATCGTCGGGCACGACCCCGCCATGCACCAGCTGGCGCTGGCGCTCGCCAGCACCCGGGCCGGCGATGCGGCCGCGCTGGAACGGGTCCGGCTCAAGTTCCCGACCGGCGCGATCGCGGTACTGGAGTTCACCGGAACCTGGCGGGGACTCGGGCCGGAACAGGCCCGGCTGGCAGCTTTCGTGGTTCCCCGCGAACTCCGCACCGGCGCCGGCGAGAGATAACCCCGGCAAAGGGTAGGTATCCGGCGTACGCGTTGACAAACGGGAACGTGATGGTAGATGGCGGGCCAGGCGCACACCTGGCGGACGCACGGGCAGGCGAGCCCGGGATGGCGGGCCGGACCGGTGAGTTCTCGGCCTACCCGCCGATCGCGGACTACGGGTTCCTGTCCGACTGCGAGGTGACGGCACTGGTGGCGCCGAGCGGGGCCATCGAATGGATGTGCCTGCCCAAGATGGACTGCCCGAGCGTGTTCGGCGCGCTGCTGGACCGGCGCGCGGGCAGCTTCCGGTTCGGCCCGGAAGATGTCGAGGTGCCGGCCGACCGGCGGTACCTGCCGGGGACGATGGTGCTCGAGACCAGCTGGGACTGCGGCGAGGGATGGATCATCGTCCGGGACTGCCTGGTGATGGGCCCATGGCGGCACGAGCACCCGGAGCGCACCAGGCACATCAGGCCGCCGACCGACTATGACGCCGAGCACACACTGCTGCGGACGGTGCGGTGCGTGCAGGGAGCCGTGCAGCTGGCTTTCGACTGCGAGCCGGTGTTCGGTTACGGGGTGCAGCGGGCACGGTGGAGCCGCCCCGGCTCGGGCTATCACCAGGCTGTCGCCCGGAACCCCGACGGCCCGGAGCTGACCCTCACCTCCGACATCCGGTTCGGGTTCGAGGGGGGAAGCGCCCGCGGGCGGACCCTGCTCCGGGAAGGCGACACCCGGTTCTGCGCGCTGTCATGGGGCAGCCGCACCCCGCCGAAAACCTACAAGGATGCCTACGGGCGCCAGGTATGGACGGCGCACCACTGGCAGCACTGGCTGGCCCGGGGCAATTTCCCCGATCACCGCTGGCGCAGCCACCTCACCAGGAGCGCGCTGACGCTCAAGGGCCTGACGTTCGCCCCGACCGGCGCCATCCCCGCGGCTGCCACCACGTCCCTGCCGGAGACCCCGGGCGGGGAGCGGAACTGGGACTACCGCTACAGCTGGATCCGCGATGCGACCCTCGCCCTGTGGGGCCTGTACACCCTCGGCTTCGACTGGGAGGCCAACGACTACTTCGCCTTCATCGCCGACCTGGCCGAGCGGGACGGCGGCAATCTGCAGATCGTGTACGGCATCGACGGCACGGCCGACCTCAGCGAGCGGGTTCTCGACCACCTGCAGGGTTATCAGGGCGCCCGGCCCGTGCGGACCGGCAACGCCGCATATCAGCAGCGGCAGAACGATGTGTGGGGAACGGTGCTCGATTCCGTGTACCTGCACACGAAGTCGCGGGACCGGCTCGACGAGCGGGTCTGGGGAGTGGCGCGGCAACAGGTGGAGCACGCACTCGAACACTGGCGGGAGCCGGACCGCGGCATCTGGGAAGTCCGCGGGGAACCCAGGCACTTCACGACCTCGAAGGTGATGTGCTGGGTCGCCGCGGACCGCGGCGCGCGACTGGCCAGGCTCCGCGACGAACACGACACGGCCAGGATGTGGCAGAAGGCGGCCGACGAGATTCACGCCGACATCTGCGCCAACGCCCTCGACGAGCGCGGCGTGTTCTGCCAGCACTACGAGACCTCGGCTCTCGACGCATCGCTGCTGCTGATGCCGTTGCTGCGGTTCCTGCCACCGGACGACCCGCGGATCCGCGCGACGGTGCTCGCGATCGCGGACGAGCTGACCCAGGACGGGCTGGTCCTGCGCTACCGGGTGACCGAGACCGACGACGGGCTGGCCGGCGAGGAGGGGACCTTCACCATCTGCACGTTCTGGCTGGTTTCCGCGCTGGCCGAGATCGGCGAGCAACGCCGGGCCCGTGACCTGTGCGAGAAGATCCTGTCCTACGCCAGCCCGCTCCTGCTCTTCGCGGAGGAGATCGACCCGCGGTCCGGCCGTCACCTGGGCAACTTCCCCCAGGCGTTCACCCACCTGGCCCTCGTCAACGCGGTCATGCACGTCATCAGCGATGAGCAGGCTGTCCGGCGCCGGGTGCTGGAAGGCGAGGCGGCGGCCATCCCGTGGCAGGCCTGATGCCGTGGGGTGGTTGCCTCACCCCTCTTCCGGGTGCTCCGCCGGGTAGCTGAGCCGGTCGCGCACCGCGACGACCCCCTCGATGTACCGGGCCGCGCCGAGCAGGTTGAGTGCCGCGGCACGTTCGTTGAGCAATCCAGTGATCGTCACGATGCCCGACTTCACCGTCACGTCGAACGAATCCGGATCCAGGCCGAACTCCCCGGCGATGACCGCCTTGATGACCTCGTCCCGGATCCGCTCGTCGGGGCGCTCGAACACACTGAGCACGTCCGTGCGGCTGATGATGCCGGTCAGCCGGCCATCGTCAGAGACCACGGGCAGCCGCTTGACCCGGCGGGACTGCATCAGCTGGGCGGCTTGCGTGACGGCCGCGGCCGGGCCGATGGTCACCGGGGGGGCGCTCATGAGGTCCGCGGCCGTCGCGCCGGCCGCCTTCGACTGCTCCTCCAGCCGCCACGCCAGCCTGATCGTCCCCGGCGGGAGCGCCGGTGCGGCCTGCTTGACCAGGAGGTCGGCTTCGGACACCACCCCGACGACCCGGTCCAGCCCATCCAGCACCGGAAAGGCGCTGACGCGGTGCAGCCGCAGCAGGGTGACGATCTCCTTGTACCCCGTGTCTTCCCGGACGGCCACCACGTTGGTGGTCATCACTTCCCCGACCGTCGTCCTCATGTGCACAGCTCCTGCCCGCGCCGACTCCGGCCTACCTATCACATCACGGCGGTCCGGCCCCGGGTACCAGCTGGCCCGTGGGCGCGGGCACCCATCTCAGGGGCGGCTTGCACTGCTGCGCGGCGGCCAGCACGGCGGCCGCGCCGAGCTGGTGATAGGCCTCGAACTCGGTGGCGTCGTACAGCTGCTCCAGGGTGCTGTCCGCCGGGTAGGTGGGATGATCCCGGGCGTAGGCAAGGACGTCCCACGGCGCGCCGGTCCACCAGCCGAGCTTGCACACCCAGATCTCGCCCCGCCGGGGCAGGCCGGGCGTCTCCTCCGGGCGGCTGAACGTGCCGTACGCCCACGGGCGGACCACCTGGCCACGGGCCAGCCCGTGCCCGCCCCGCACCATCGTGGTCGGGTCCAGTTCGATGTCCACGCCCGCGTCGGCCCTGGCCAACGCGATGGCACCGCCGAGCGTGGACCAGGTGTCCGCCTTGTCGCCCGAGGCGTCGAGCACCACGATGTGACTGGCGCCGCGGCGCAGCGCCTCGACCAGGCCGAGGTTGTCGTAATGGCCCCCATCGGTCACATACATCCAGGTGCTGCGGTAGCTCAGATGCCCGATGGCCTCGGCCCACAGCAGCCCGAGGGTGGGCTGCAGCGCCCGGTACCAGAACGTGCCCGACCACGTCCCGCTGAGCCTGCGCGTGAGCACATGGGCCCAGAGCCTGGCCTCCCGGTCGGCGTTCTTGTCCGCCTTGCCGTCCCACAGCGGGTGCGGCAGCAGGTACCAGAGCAGCAGGAGCAGCGGGTGCCGCTCCCACCCCCGGCCGGTGCTGTACTCCTCCGGATGGTCGATCCGCTTGCGCGCCTCCCGGACCAGGTTCGGGTGCGGCAGCCACACGCCGAGGCGGACGTTGGTCGCGGTGAGCAGGATCCGGTAGGCGTGCCGCGTCATGGTGCCCATCAGGGGTGAGATCGCCGCCCCGCTGATCGCCGACACGTCGAACAGGGTGCACCTGCGCTCACCCACGAGCGCCTCGTAGTCCGACGTCAGGGCCTGGGCGGGCTCGGGGGCCAGCAGGCCCTTCTCGCGGTGCAGGGTGACGTGCTCCGAATCGAAGGTCAGGCAGAAGCCGCCCTGCCCAGGCGGCACCTCCCGGGCCGCGTTGATGTTGGCCGTACCGCAGATCACCAGGCCCGGCTCGGCCGCGGCGCCGGGGCCGGCCCGCAGCTGGGACAGGCGGGTGGCGGCAGCACTGGCGAACAGGGCGCGCGCCCGCAGCGGATTCCGCGCTTCCGCCGCCCGCCGGGTGACGGCAAAGGCGTCGGCCAGCCGCCACCGGTAGAAATCGTGCATGGCCATCCGGTTGACGTTCACCACCACCCGGGTGATCAGCGTCACCACCAGCGCGACGACCACCAGCGCGAGCTGGCCTGCGGTGAATCCGGCCCGGGCGCCGTCGCTTGTCCACAGCAGCGCCAGGACGACGCCGACGAGCACGATGACGGCACTGCCCAGCCATGGCAGCAGCTTCTGCCGCAGCCAGCCGGCCAGCTGGGTGAACAGGCCCGGCTGCGGCCCGGCCGCACCGTTGCCCTTGGCCGGGCCGCCCAGCGCGTTCCACTTGGCGAGCCCCGCCTGGGAGAACCGGGCGACCGCTGCCACCGCGGCGATCAGGCCGGCCAGCGCCGGGCGCGACAGGGACGGCCTCCCACCGAAACCGGCGAAATGCGCGATCGTGCCCAGCGGTCCCGTGCTGCGGGTCAGCCACGAGATCAGCGGGGGAGCCGCGAGCATGGCCAGGGCCAGGCCGGCCGTCAGGACGGCGGCCCAGCTGACCAGCCTCGCACGGTTGGCCCCTCGGTCACGGTCGTCCGGCTTCAGCGACGACCACCAGGGCGCCGGGTCCCGGCGGCGGAGGGTGGTCGGCTCCAGCGTCAGCCACCAGAACGTGAACACCGCGAGCATGATCCCTGCTGCGATCACCACCGGCAGCCACCAGCCCAGCCTGGTCGCCGCCGCCGTCAGGTCGTGCGACCCGGGCCGGGACGGGACCAGCACCCCCTGCCAGCGGAGCAGCCAGCCCCAGGCATGCGCGAGCGCGTACAGCGGGGCAAGCGCGAGGATGAACGTGACGATCGCCCCCAGCAGCAGCGACAGCACGCCGACCAGCACCGTCGCGCCGTTGGGCGCCAGGTAGTGGGTGTTGTCGCGGAGATTGCGCTCCTCCGGGGTCCCGGGGGCATAGGCGCGGGGCTGCGTCCCGGCCGGGAGATCGTGCGCCACCAGCGCACGGGAGGTGGCGATATAACTCCCCCCGGATACGCCCAGGATCCACTTGGCCTTCCCGAGCAGACCGCCCTCGTCCAGGCTCTGCAGCGCCCCCAGGCAGTAGGCGGCAGAACGGATACCGCCCCCCGAGCAGCAGACAGCCCAGTCGCCTGCCGCCGCTGCCTGCCTCCCCCCAGCCTGCCTGGGCACCGGCGGTGCCGTCCCCATGCGGGGTTCCTGATCGCCTGAATCCGATGACTTCATGCCCGCCTCCTGACCCCCGGACTCGGAGGCAATCCAGCCGCTCCATAGGGAGCCCGCCGGAAACCTAAACGCATCGTCCGCGCGCCAGATGTGCTTGTCAAGACGCGGGGAATGGGGGCGGCGCTGGGCCATTCCGTGCTGAGGGCCGGCCGGCATTCTCCGGGTATCAGGTGCTATCGGTATTCTCTGGCCACGCGATGACCAGTGCGAGCGCCGTATTGGTCAGGGAGATGCCGGCCGTCGCGGCTGCGACCCGGGCGGGCAATTGCCGCCGCAGCCCCGCCGTGATCGCCGCTGCCGCGTCGGTGGCGTGGATCAGCACGCCGAACGCGTCTGTCTGCGGCGAGGGCTCATCGGCGAGAAGCTGAACCCCGAGCACGATGGTCCGGATGCCAAACATCCGGAGGGGATATATGGCTACTTTGTTCGCATCTGGGTCCGCCCCGAGTCTGCGGAGCAGCGTCTTCGGGGCCACCAGTGCCAGCGTGCCGTTCACCAGCCGGATGGTGGCCAGGGCAAGGCGGGCATGATCGCGGCTGAGCGCCATGGGGCCTCCTCGGAAGCGTGCCGGACAGAAACGAAAGCCCGCATGCGCGGTGAGCGCGGAGGTCGGCGACTCGCCGAATCCGGCTCCCCCGATCCTGGCTGGAGCCTTCACACTCTCGTGTCAGCGGCCCATTGTAAAGGCACGCTGATTGTGCCGGTATAGCGCGGTTTCGCGGGCCGGGTAGCTGGGTATTGACGAGGCTCGACTGGCGACATCGGGGGACGTTTCCCATGCCATACCAGGTTGGCGTCACGATCCGGGCGGACGTCCCTGCGGACGTGGTGCCGCGACTGCGCGAGTGGCTCGCTGACGCCGCCCGGACGGGCCTGGCCGAGCCACCCTTCGACTTCGCCCACCTGCGCGGGGTCCACTTCGCCAGGTTCTACCTCCTCGAGGAGACCGCAGATCTGGCTGGCCGGCCGATCCCGGCCAGCCTGGTCTTCATGAGCGAGGTTGACGCCCCGCTGCGGCGCCACCTGGCCGAGCTCGCCGACGTGGCGCGGGACGGCATCGATCAGGCGTTCGGGCACTGTGCCGGCTACCCGGGGCCCGGTGCCCGCCGCCGGGCCCGGATCGGCTGGCTGCGCCGGCATCAGCTGCCCGCGAGTGCCTTCTACGTGAACACGGTCGGGCGCGGACTGGACCAGATCCGCCAGGAGGCGCGGCTCCGGGAGGCGCTGGAGAACTATCTCGACCAGCGCGACTGGTCCGGCCGCTCCGCAACGCAGGTGCGCCGGGACCTGCAGGCCTACGTGGCCGGGCGCGCCGACCTGAGCTGGGCGGGGAAGCCGCCCGCGGCGCCGCCGCTGCCGTTCCGGATCCGGGAGGCCATCCACAAGGTGGCCGTGCCAGTGGCCCTGCTGCCGCTGCTGCCGGCGCTGCTGGCGATCTTCCCGTTCTGGATCGTGGCGCTCCGGCTGGCCGAGCTCGGCGACCGGACACAGATCAAGCGGCCGACCCAGCAGCAGCTCGACGAGCTGGAGGTCTACGAGGACTTCGGGACGCAGAACCCCTACGCGGTGGTCGGTTTCCTCAAGCCCGGGCGGCTGCACGTGCTGACCACGCGCGCCGTGCAGCTGGCGACCAGCTACGGGACCCGGCATCTGTTCACCCACGACAGCCTCGCCGGCGTCAAGACGATCCATTTCGCCCGCTGGGTGCCGCTCGACGGCTGGCGCCGGATGACGTTCGCGAGCAACTACGACGGCGCCGTGGAGGCCTACAACGACGACTTCATCAACGAGATCTGGTGGGGCCTGAACGCGGTGTTCGGCGGCGCCGTCGGCTATCCGCCGACCCGCTGGCTGCTGTGGGGGGGAGCCAAGCTGGAGCAGCCGTTCAAGTACACGCTGCGCGACCATCAGGTCCCCGTGCCGGCCTGGTACACGGCCTACCCGGCGCTCAGCGCGGACAACATCGAGAACAACGCCAAGATCCGGGCCGGCCTGCGGGGCGACATGAGCCCGGTGCAGGCCGAGCAATGGCTCTCGCTCCTGTAAGGCAGCCATGGCCAGCAACCTTGACCTCGACGACATCCAGGGCCTCATCGCCCGCGGATACAGCGGGCTCAGGCATGCCCGGTTCACCGTGTTCGGCGGCGACCCGGCGGCCGGGCCCGCGCTGCTGCGCTGGCTCCTCCCGCGGATCACGACCGCTGGAAAGTTCTCCTCGGACACCGCCGCACACCTCGCGTTCACGGCCACGGGCCTGCGCAGGCTCGGCCTGCCCGATAGCGCGGCCGCCGGGTTCTCACTGGAGTTCCTCGGCGGGATGGCCACCCCCAACCGGAGCCGGTTCCTGGGCGACACCGGGGACTCCGCCCCGGATTCGTGGGCCTGGGGCGCACCGGGGGGACCAGCGATCGACGGGCTGGTCCTGCTCTACGCCAGCAGCGCAGATCTGCTGAACGAACGGCACGCGGAACTGATGCGCCGGCTCGCTGAGGTGGGTGCGGGCGAGGTCACCGTGCTGGACACCCTGGAACGCCTGGACCGGGAGCCGTTCGGCTTCCGGGACGGCATCGCCCAGCCGGTAGTCGAAGGCCTGCCGAAGGCCACCGGTGGCCAGCGATCGGTGGCCGCCGGCGAGTTCGTGCTGGGATACCCGAACGGCTACGGGCAGCTGACCGACCGGCCGCTGCTGCCGCGGTCCGACGATCCCGGGCGGCTGCTGCCGGCCGATCCGGGCGGATCCGGCGCGGCCGACCTGGGGCGCAACGGCACCTACCTGGTGCTTCGCCAGCTCGAGCAGGACGTCAACGGCTTCTGGCGCTACCTCGGCGAAGCCACCCGGCGGCCGGACGGCTCCGATGATCCCGCCGCGCGGGCCGCCCTGGCGGCGAAGCTGGTGGGCCGGTGGCAGAGCGGTGCCCCGCTGGTCAAGGCACCTGACCGGGACGACCCGTCGCTCGCGACCGACAACGACTTCGGCTATTACCACACCGACCCGCTGGGCCTGGCCTGCCCGCTCGGCGCGCACATCCGCCGGGTGAATCCGCGCGACTCGCTGGACCCGCAGCCGGGAACCAGCGCGTCCCTGGACGTCAACGGCTTGCACCGGCTGATCCGCCGCGGCCGCGGCTACGGCCCGGGAACCGGGGACGGCGACCGGCAGGCGACCGGCATCCACTTCATCTGCCTGGCCGCCAGCCTGGCCCGGCAGTTCGAGTTCGTCCAGCACACCTGGCTGAACAACCCGACGTTCAACCGCCTGTACGACGACACCGACCCGCTGACCGGAAGCCGCCAGGGCGGCGGCGGAACCTTCACCGTGCCGGCCCGCCCGGTCCGCCGCCGCTACCACGATCTGCCACAGTTCGTGCGGACCCGGGGCGGCGCCTACTTCTTCCTGCCCGGCATCTCCGCCCTGCGCTACCTGGCGCAGCTGCCGGGATCCGTCCCATCCGGACCCAGAACGGGGTGATCGCATGGCCACACGCCGGCCGCCGGCCTACCACCGGTCCGCGCTCTGGAAGCTTTACGACAGCACCGCCGAACTCATCGACCGCAAGGTCGGCTGGTACCGGCTGCCCGTGCCGCTGGGACTCGCGGTGCTCCCGGGGATCCGCGATGTGCTCAGGAGACGGAACCTCTACGACACCAGCAACGAGCCGGCCGTGGACCTGCCCCCGGTGGCGCCCGCGACCCCGGAGGTCCGCACCACCCGGACGCTCGATGGCACCTACAACGACCTGGACGAACCCAGGATGGGGATGGCCGGGGCCCGGTTCGGCCGGAACGTGCCGATCGAGCGCACCTACGCGGACCCGCCGCCGGCGTTCCTGCGGCCCAACCCGCGCGAGGTGAGCCGCGCCCTGCTCACCAGGGACCAGCTGATCCCGGCGACGGCGGCGAACGCGCTGGTCGCGACGTGGCTGCAGTTCATGATCCGCGACTGGTTCAGTCACGGGCCGAGCCCCACGGATGATCCCTTCGAGGTCCCGCTCGCCGACGACGACCCGTGGCCGGCCCGGCCGATGCGGATCATGCGGACCCGGCCGGATCCCACCGCCCCTCCCGGCAGCCACCGCCGGCCGACGCACGCCAGCACGGCGACCCACTGGTGGGACCTGTCCCAGATCTACGGGACGACGGCGGATTTCCAGCGGTGGGTCCGCAGCGGCACGGACGGCAAGCTGCGCGTCGGCCCGGACGGGCTGCCGCCGCTGCCCGACGACCCGGCGGACGACCCGCGGAAGGTGCCGGGCTTCTGGGTCGGGCTGCTCATGATGCAGGCGCTGTTCACCCTGGAGCACAACGCCATCTGCGACCGGCTGCGCGCCGAGTACCCGCAGTGGTCGGACGAGGAGATCTTCCAGCGGGCACGCATGATCAACGCCGCGCTGGTCGCGAAGATCCACACAGTCGAGTGGACGCCCGCGGTCATCGCCCACCCCACGACCAAGATCGCGATGCGGGCGAACTGGTTCGGCCTGGCCGGCGAGCGGGTGCACCGGCTGCTCGGCAGGGTCAGCGGCAGCGAGATCATCAGCGGCATTCCCGGCTCGCAGACCGAGCAGTACGGCGTGCCGTACTCGCTGACCGAGGAGTTCGTGGCGGTGTACCGGATGCATCCGCTGGTGCCCGACGACTACAGCCTGCGCTCCAGCGCGAACGACCAGGAGG
This sequence comes from uncultured Actinomycetes bacterium, assembly GCA_963741615.1. Taxonomy (GTDB): domain Bacteria; phylum Actinomycetota; class Actinomycetes; order Streptosporangiales; family Streptosporangiaceae; genus UBA9676. Next base: position 64,975 of record CAVUIU010000025.1, on the reverse strand, counting down.
TGATGCAGGCGACGCTGCGTGACCTGGCGGGCGCGGCCGCGCTCGACGTGGCGCAGAAGGTCGGCGTGGCGGACCTGATGTACTCGTTCGGCACCCAGCACCCGGGACTGGTGACCCTGCACAATTTCCCGAGATTCCTGCAGGAGTTCCACCGCCCGGACGGCAACCTCCAGGACCTCGCCGCGACCGACATCCTGCGGTCCCGTGAGCTCGGCGTGCCGAGGTACAACGAGTTCCGCCGGCTGCTGCACCTCGCCCCGGCGAAAGACTTCGATGACCTCACCGACAACCCGCAGTGGGCACGCGAGATCGAGCGGGTCTACGGGGACATCGAGCAGGTCGACCTGACGGTGGGGGCGTTCGCGGAACGCCGGCCAGCCGGCTTCGCCTTCAGCGACACCGCGTTCCGCATCTTCATCCTGATGGCTTCCCGGCGCCTGAACAGCGACAGGTTCTTCACGACCGACTACACCCCGGCGGTCTACACGCAGGCGGGGATGGACTGGATCAACGACAACAGCATGGCCACGGTGCTGCTGCGGCACTACCCGCAACTGCGCCCCGCGATCGGCGCCCTGCCGAACGCCTTCCTGCCCTGGGCGCGCGCGGTGCCGGGATCCGCCAGGCCGGCCAGGGCCGCCGGCGGGGCCACCGCCAGGATCAACCTCAGCGACCCGTCCTCCCTGGTCGGCGCGACCATGGGGCAGCTCGGGGAACTGTTCCGCGCGGCCAGCGCCGGGACCATCCCCGACGGCCACGGCAGGGGCACCGTGCTGCTGGGCACCGGCGGCCCGCTTGCCCAGCTGGCCGCCGCGGTGTCCTATGCCCTGCTCTGGCGCGGCAAGGTGGTCAACGCCCGGAAAGGGCGCCTGAAGAACCTCATGTCGGCGCTGTCCATCCAGGCGATCGCGGCGGCCGTCTACCAGCAGGACAGCTGGTACGACGGGAAGCCGTGCATCGTGCTCGACTACTCGAAGACCTCGCTGGTCGCGCACCTGGTCCGGGACGAGATCCGGGAGATCGCCCCCGGCGTCTACCTCGGCCTCGTCTTCCTGGGGCGGCGGCATGTGCTGGACTTCGCCCTCGACTTCAACGGCCAGCAGTGATGAGTGCCAGGGGAACCACGACGCGGACCGCCCCGGCCGGCCGGCCGCGCCGGGCCAGGCCCAGCCTCGTGGCGCCGCAAGGGCTGTTCACCTTTCTGTTCCTGCGGCCGCTGAGCGACCTGTTCCTGTGGGTATGGCGGCTGGAACGGCGGCTGGAGTTTCTCTACCGGCCCCAGTTCGACAGGTGGCTCCGGCCGCCGCTGTTCGAGTTCGCGCAGGGAGTGCAGAACGCTCGGCGGAAAGACGAGCACCTCGCCCTCGCGGAGGAGCGGCTGCTCCCCGGCGAGGAGCAGTACACCCAGCAGATCATCGACGAGCTCGCCAAGTTCACCCGGGAGAACTGGCTCCCCGGGGGTGCCCAGCGCTTCGGCAACACCAAGACCTTCGGCGTGCTGCGCGGCGAGTTCACGGTCCTGCCTGACGTTCCCGCCGGGCTGCGGCACGGCCTGTTCGCGGAGCCGCGGACCTACCCCGCGTGGGTGCGCTTTTCCGGGCCGGGCCCGTACGCGCCGCCGGACATCGAGGACCTGGGCCAGTGCTCTGTCGGGATCAAGGTGATGGGCGTCCCCGGGCCCAAGCTGATGGAGGACGAGCGTTTCACCCAGGACCTGATCCTGGTCAGCCCGGCGAGCTTTGTCACCCCGAACATCCGCGAGAACGCGACGCTGCAGCGGTGGGTGCGCGCCAAGGCACCGCTGATGTACGCCATCAACCCCTTCGACTCGCATCTCCTGCATCTGTTCATGCAGTTGCTCTACTCCCCGATGCATGCCAATCCGCTCGAGGTGCAGTACTACAGCAACGTGCCCTTCCTGCTCGGCGAGGGCCAGGCGGTGCAGTACTCGCTGAAGCCGTGCTCCCGCGCGAGGACACCGATCCCTGCCCGCCCCTCGGAGAACTACCTGCGGCAGGCCATGATCAGGACCCTGGAGGCGGGACCGTGGTCCTTCGACTTCATGGTGCAGGTCCAGACCGACCCGTTCCTGATGCCGATCGAGGATGCCACGGTCAAATGGCCCGAGGAATTGTCCCCGTACGTGCCGGTGGCGCGCCTGCGGCTGCCGCCGCAGCGTTTCGACTCCGATGAGCAGCTCGCCTTCGCGGACGTCCTGCGCTACAACCCGTGGCACAGCCTTGCCGAGCACAAGCCGCTGGGGAACTCCAACCGCGCGCGGAAGCAGATGTACTGGGAGCTCGCGCGCCTGCGCCAGGCGATGAACCAGGTCGAGCACATCGAGCCGACCGGGGCGGAGCAGTTCCCGGCGTAGTCTTTGCTTTCATGGCCGGGCACATTGGCGTGCGAGTTCTGTCGTGAGAGGGCGCACCCCGGCCATCACCGCCGCTGCCGCCGTGACCGGCACCAGCCCGTTCAACCGGTGGGTGATCGGGGTTGGCGGCATCGTTTTCGCCGTGCTGATGGCGCTGTCGGCGCGTTATGGCTTTCACCGCGATGAGCTGTACTTCCTGGACTGCGCCCGGCACCTGCAGGCCAGCTACGTCGACCAGCCGGTGCTGACGCCGCTGCTGGCGTGGGTGTCGCTGAAGCTGTTCGGCGTGTCGCTGCCCGGGCTGCGGGTGTGGCCCGCGCTCGCGGCGTGGGCGACGGTCGTGGTGTGCGGGCTGACCGCACGCGAGTTCGGCGGTGGCCGGCGCGCGCAACTGCTGGCCGCGGTCGCGGCCGCCACGATGCCCGCCCTGCTGGCCATCGATCACCTGGCCGGCCCGACGGCTTTCGACGTGCTGGCGTGGGCGGGCCTGGCGCTGATCGTCGCCAGGATCGGGCGGACCGGCGACACCCGCTGGTGGCTGGCCGCCGGCCTGGTCCTCGGCCTCGGGCTGGCCAACAAGCACAGCGTGGGCCTGTTCGCCGTCGCGCTGCTGGCCGGCGCCCTGCTCAGCGGTGGCCGGCGGCTGGTCCTGAACCGCTGGTTCGCGGCCGGCGCCGCGATCGCGGCCGCATTTACCATTCCCGACATCTGGTGGCAAGCGCAGCACCAATGGGCGACGATCGCCATGACCCGGGTGCTCAACCAGGAAAACGGCGGCGTCGGCAACATCGGCAACTGGGTCATCGGTCAGCTGATCATGGTCGCCCTGGTCATGATCTGGGTGTGGGTGGCCGGGCTGCTGTTTCTGTGGCGCTCCGAACGGCCCGCCTGGCGGGCGCTGGCGTGGGCGTACGGGCTGCTGTTCGTGTTCTTCGCCCTCACCACCGGCGCGAAGATCTATTACCTGGCCGGGGCGTACGTGTACCTGCTCGCGGCGGGCGCTGTCGCCGTTGACGGATGGCTGGCGGCCCGCCGGGGCCGGATGCGCGATCTCATGCTGGCCACCGCGGTCTCCACCGCGGTGGCCCTGCCGCTCGTGCTGCCCGTGCTTCCCGCCGCCGGCATCGGCTGGACCTACAAGGTGAACCAGGCGCTGGCCGAGTCCATCGGCTGGCCCCAGCTCACCGGCACGGTCCGCACGGTATGGGCCTCCCTGCCACCCAGTCGGCGGGCCAGTGCCGTGATCTTCACGGCAGACTACGGCGAAGCCGGGGCCATCAACGAGCTAGGCAGCCGGATGGGCCTGCCGGCGGCCGTGAGCGGGCACAACACCTACTGGTGGTGGGGACCGGGAAACCCGCGCGCCACCACGGTGGTGGCCGTCGCGCCCGGGCCCGTCGACGTGACCGGTTACGCCGCCTACCTCAGGCAGTTCTTCACCGGCGTGCGGGTGGCGGCCACGCTGTCGAATCCGTACGGCATCCACAACCAGGAATGGGGCGGCCACGTCTACGTGTGCACCGGGCCCCGCCACCCGTGGGCCCAGCTGTGGCCACGGCTGCGCCACTACGACTGACACCAGAACGCGCCGGCTGAGCCACCCTCCCGCCGCCAGGGGCGCGGCTGCGCGGCAGCCAGGTTGAGAGGGGCGCGTGGGTGACGGCACCAGGGCTGTATCAATATCAGCCAGTATCGGTCATAATCAGTCAGTATCAGTCACTCCTGGAGATCGGAGCGGCGAATGCTGCCGGCGCAACGCCGGGAGGCGATACTCGCGCAGGTCCGCGCGCAGGGCGCAGCCTCGGCCGAAGAGCTCTCGCGGAGCCTCCGGGTGTCCGTCGAGACCATCCGGCGGGACCTGCGGGACCTGCGGGACCAGGGCCTGCTGAACCGGGTACACGGCGGCGCCACCAGGCCGTTCCACCAGTCCAGCGAGGGCAGCTTCGCCGCCAGGAGCACCCTGAATCTCGTCCGCAAGCAGGCCATCGCGGCTCTGGCCGCCTCTCTCGTGGGTGCGCAGGAGACCATCGTCATCGATACCGGCACCACCCCGCTGCAGCTGGCGCGGGCCCTGCCCGCGAGCTTCCGGGGCCGGGTCCTTACCAATTCCGTGCTGGTGGCGGCGGAGCTGTCCGGCCGCGGCGGCATCGAGCTGCTGCTGTGCGGCGGGCAGGTCCGGCCGGGAGACGGCGCCTGCTCCGGGGCCCACGCGGAGGCCTTCTTCGCCGACTTCTACGCTGACAAGACGTTCCTCGGTGCGGGCGGCGTGCACCCCGAGGCCGGGCTCACCGACTACTACCCCGCAGAGGCCGCCATCCGGCGGACGATCATCGCCCACAGCGCCGCGACCTACGTCCTGGCCGACTCCAGCAAGCTCGGCGTCATCGCCGTGCACCGGGTGTGCGCGCTCGACCGGCTCACCGGGGTCATCACCGATGACGAGGAGAACCCGGGCGCCTGCGCCGCGCTCGCCGCCGGCACCACGCTGCTGCGTGCGGCGCCCGGCAGGCGGCCATCCGCGACCGGGACCGGATGACGCCCGCCGGGACCCTCCTGCTGCTCGGTGCCGGGACGATGGCCGGGATCGTGGGGTCCGCCGGCGGCACCGCCTCGCTGATCTCCTACCCGGCGCTGCTGGCCGCGGGTATCCCGCCACTGCCCGCCAACGTGACCAACGCCGTCGCCTTCGTGGCAGCCTGGCCGGGCTCTGCGCTGGGCTCCCGGCCCGAACTGCGCGGACAGGGACCATGGCTGCGGCGCTGGGCACCGCTGGCCGCGGCGGGCAGCGCCGCCGGTGCCACGCTGCTGCTTTTCACCCCTGCCAAAGTCTTCGACCGGGTCGTGCCGTTCCTGCTCGCCTTCGCCGCGCTCGCCCTGCTCTTCCAGCCAAAGGTGTCCGCATGGCTGGCAGGCCATTCCGCCGGCCGCAGCCGGCTCCTCCTGCCCAGCGGGCTGATCGCGGCATCAGCCTACGACGGTTACTGGGGCGCCGGGGCGGGCGTCATGACCCTCGCCCTGCTCATGATCACTATCGGGGAGCACCTCGCGCGATCCAACGCGCTCAAGAACATGCTCCTCGGGGTTGCCGACGTGACCTGCTGCGTCGTGTTCATCTTGCGCTGGCCCGTCAACTGGGCGGCCGCGGTACCGATGGCCGCCGGCTTCCTGGCCGGAAGCATGGTCGGGCCGTCCCTGACCAGGCACATACCCGGACGCGTACTCCGCGTCATCGCCGCGCTCGCCGGGCTCGGTCTCGCCATCCACCTGTGGGCCAGCGGCTAGCGACCGCGGTCAGCCATGTGCGTCCGTGGCCCGCGGTCACCCGACGCCGACGCTGCGCGGTCGCTGCGGCGGAAACCACCAACCCTAGGCCATGACTCAGCTCATATGCGCCGTTTGCGGGTTTCCCCCTCGCGATGCCGGTGTTTGGTGCAGCCTGGTGAGCCGACAGCACCCCGCGTGCGTGATGGCCACCTTCGGGTGATCCCGTCGCCCTGACCCGCGACGGCGTCCGCGCGCCGCTGACCGCAGGACTCATGCTGGCCAGTACCCGGGTGACAGCCGAGCGCGATCTCCGCGCCGACCGAAGGCTCAGCCTTGTCCCGCGCATCCGCACAGCACCGGAAGCCATCGCTATTCTCATCCAGCCGTCCCAGCGCGACCGCCAGGCACCGGAAGCCAACGCTGATCGCGTCCGCGCTGCAGCACAAGCCTGCGCGGATCGCTGCCACCCTGGCGGGGTCGGCCCTCATCGTCTCCGCCGGCTGGCAAGCGACGGCGCACTGGCCCGGGGAAACGCCGAGCCCGGCGCCCACGGACAAGGCAGATGCGCTCCAGGCGTCCGGGGCCGGAGCCCAGCTGGGGGCCGGCCCCAGCACGGCCGGGTTCTCCCAGCTGCCCGACATCCCCCATGCCGGCAGCCAGCGGGTACTTGCTTCCCAGGCCAAGCGCACCGCTGCCAGGCATCCGGCACGGCGGCACAAGCAACACCGGTCCCACCCGCGGGCGGTGGCCGTGCCCGGGTACGGCAACCCGTTCCGCAGCGTCAGCGGGCTGATCCCCGAGCGTGTTGACATGGGTGCCGACTTCGGCGGGACGGGCCCCGTCTATGCCCTCGGTGATGCGGTCATCACCAATGCGACATCGGGCTCCGGTGGGTGGCCTGGTGGGGGATGGATCACCTACCGGCTGACCGACGGGCCGGGTTCGGGGTTGGTGGTCTATGTGGCCGAGGACGTCACGCCAACCGTACAGGTCGGCCAGCATGTGTCGTCTTCCACGGTGATTGCCAACATGTTCGCCGGGGGGGACGGTATCGAAACCGGGTGGGCGCAGCCAGATGGCGCCTCGGCGGAATCGCAGCTGCCGGAGGCGGGGGGCATCAGTGGCGGTGGCCCGTTCCCGACCGTGATCGGGGCCAACTTTGAGGAACTGCTCCAGTCGGTGGGTGTGCCCGCCGGGAACAACAGCGGGCAGACCGCTTACGGGCAGCTCCCCGCGAACTACCCAGCCAGCTGGAAATGACCAGCAGAACCCGTAACCCCGTGCTGCGCAGCATGCCGTGACGATCATGCCGGATTCGCCGGCGAAAGCGTGCCGACGCCAGCTGCCGAACGCCTGCTGCGGCTGGTGCCCCGATCGGCTGTTGCCAGCCTGGCGGGTGCCGCGACACGATCGGGATGGACCTGCCGGGACCGGCCACGGCTGGTCTGGTGGCGTGCCGGGCGACCGGTCCGGGCCGATCGGGGTATGAGGAGCGGACGATGACGCTGTTGCGCAGCTACGTGAGCGGAGCCTGGGTCGCACCAGCAGGGGACGGCCGGCCGGTGTTCGACGCGGTGACGGGGGACGAGGTCGCCCGGGTTTCGTCGGCCGGGATCGATATGGCCGCTGCGCTCGACTTCGGGCGGGGCACCGGCGGCCCGGCGCTGCGCGCCCTGACCTTTCACCAGCGGGCCGCGCTGCTCAAGTCGCTCGGCTCGGTGCTGCGCGAGCACCGTGACGAGCTCTACGCGCTGTCCGCGCGGACGGGGGCGACGCTGCGGGACGCCAAGTTCGATGTCGACGGCGGCATCGGCGTGCTGCTCAGCTACGCCAGCAAGGCCAGGCGGGAACTGCCCAACGACACGATGTACGTGGAGGGCCCGGCCGAGCCGCTCGGTAAGGGCGGCCAGTTCCTCGGCCAGCACATCCTCACCCCGCTGCACGGGGTGGCGGTACAGATCAACGCCTTCAACTTCCCGGTCTGGGGGCCGCTCGAGAAGTTCGCCCCGGCGTTCATCGCGGGCATGCCCAGCCTGGTGAAGCCCGCCAGCCAGACCGCCTATCTCACCGCGCGGCTGGTCGAGCTGATGGCCGCTTCCGGCCTGCTGCCGGAAGGGTCGCTGCAGCTGGTGTGTGGCAGCGCGGGGGACCTGCTCGACCACCTCGGTGAGCAGGACCTAGTCGCGTTCACCGGCTCAGCGGCGACCGCGCGGACGCTGCGCGCGCATCCGGCGGTGGTGGCCCGCTCGGTGCGGTTCAATGCCGAGGCCGACTCGCTCAACTGCTCCATCCTCGGGCCGGACTCGGTGCCGGGCACACCCGAGTTCGATCTGTACGTTAAGCAACTCATCGCCGAGATGACCGCCAAGGCCGGGCAGAAGTGCACCGCGATCAGGCGTGCGCTCGTGCCCGCGGCGATGGCCGGGGAGGTCACCGACGCGGTGCGCGCGGCCCTGGCTGACGTGGTGGTCGGGAATCCGGCGGAGCAGAGCGTGCGGATGGGCGCGCTGGCCAGCCGGGACCAGCGGGCAGAGGTGCGCCGCTCGGTCGGCGAGCTGCTGGCGGCCGGCCCGCTGGTCTTCGGCGACCCGGACCGGGTCGAGGTGGTCGGCGCCGATGCCGAGCGTGGCGCCTTCATCTCCCCACTGCTGCTGCGCTGCGCCGACGCGGCGCGGGCCGAGCCGCACGAGGTGGAGGCCTTCGGCCCGGTGAGCACGATCATCGACTACCGCGACACCGCCGATGCGGTGCGGCTCGCGGCCCGGGGCCGGGGCAGCCTCGCCGCTTCGGTGGTCAGCGCCGACACCGGTTTCGCCCGCGACGTCGTGGCCGGCCTGGCACCCTGGCACGGCCGGATCCTGGTGCTCGACCGCGACGACGCCGCCGAATCCACGGGTCATGGGTCCCCACTGCCCATGCTCGTGCACGGCGGGCCGGGGCGGGCCGGCGGTGGCGAGGAGATGGGCGGCCTGCGCGGCGTGCTCCACCACATGCAGCGCACCGCCATTCAGGCCAGCCCGCGGATGCTCGCAGCGGCGACCGGCCGCTGGGTACCCGGCGCGCCACGGCACACCGGCGTGGTGCATCCGTTCCGCAAGTCCCTCGCCGAACTGCGGCCCGGTGACGCGGTCGTCGCGGGCCCGCGCACGGTGACACTGGCGGACGTGGAGCACTTCGCGGAGTTCACGGGGGACATGTTCTACGCCCACATGGACTCCGAAGCCGCCCGGGCCAACCCGTTCTTCGACGGCCGGGTGGCACATGGCTATCTGGTGCTGTCCTTCGCCGCCGGCCTGTTCGTCCAGCCCGACCCCGGCCCGGTCCTGGCCAACTACGGCCTGGAGAACCTGCGGTTCCTCACGCCGGTCTACCCAGGCGATGCGCTGACCGTGACGCTGACCTGCAAGCAGATCACCCCACGCGACGACGCGGCCTACGGCGAAGTCCGCTGGGATGCCGACGTCACCAACCAGGACGGGGCCCCGGTCGCCCGGTACGACGTGCTCACCCTGGTGGCCAAGACGCAACCAGCGCCCTAGCGGAGCGGATCGTGACCGAGCCGTAGGGTAACCCGCCCGCCGCGCGGGTGCTCAGGTCGGGATCTGCTCGGTCAGCGGCGGGACGCAGGCACAGATGGCGGCGATGCTCCGGTCGATGTCGTCCTCGGTCGTGCACCAGGAGCTGACGCTGACCCGCATCGCCTTGCGGCCGCGCCAGATGGTCGGGCCGCACCAGCAGGTGCCCTCTCGCTGGACCGCGGCGATGACCGCGTCGGTGCGCGCCGGATCGCCGAAATCCACGACCACCTGGTTGAGCACGACGTCATTCAGCACGTCATGGCCTGCTTCCCGGATGCCGTCGGCGAGGCGGCGGGCCAGCCGGCATGTTCTGTCCACGAGCTCGGCCACGCCGTCGCGGCCGAGGGCCGCGAGCACCGCCCACACCTCGACGCCCCTGGCGCGCTGCGAGGACTGGGGCGAGAAGTGCATCGGCTCCCGGCCCGCGTCGCTGGGGAGGTAGGCGGCCGGTGCTGCCATGGCCGACTGCAGGGCGGTGGGATCGCGGACAAACGCGATGCCGCAGTCGTAGGTGGTGTTCAGCCACTTGTGGGCGTCCGTTGCCCAGGAGTCGGCCTCGGCGAAGCCCGCGACCTGGCCGGCGGTGGCGGGCCCCGCGGCCGCCCACAGCCCGAAAGCGCCATCGACGTGAACCCAGGCGCCATGATCGCGGGCCCAGCTGATCAGGGGGACGAACGGGTCACTGGCACCGCTGTTGACGTTGCCGGCTTGCAGGCACACCAGCGCCGGGCCGCCCAGCGGCGGGAGGGCACGGGGATCGATCCGCCCCTGGTCGTCTGCTGGCAGCACCAGAGCCCGGTCGCGGCCGAGGCCGACCAGGCCGAGCGCCTTGCGGACGGTGGCATGCACCTCGGCGCCCACCACCACCGTGACCGGCGGCGCACCGACCAGCCCCTGGCCAGCCGCGTCCCACCCGTGCCCGGTGAGCACAGCGTCCCTGGCCGCGGCCAGGCAGGTGGCGTTCGCCATCGTGGCACCGGTGACGAAGCAGCCGCCGGTCCCGGCCGGCAAGCCGAGCAGCTCGCCAGCCCAGCGCAGCGCCACCGCATCGAGCAGCGCGGCAGCCGGTGACATCACGCTCAGGGCCGCGTTCTGGTCCCACGCGGCGGTAAGCCAGGCGGCGGCCTGCGCGACCGGCAGCGCGCCACCGATGACGAATCCGAAATACCTCGGACCAGCACTGGCCACCGTGGCGGGCGAGCCGAAATCATCCAGCATGGACAGCACGTCCGGGGCGGCCAGGCCCGGCCCAGGCAGCGCGAAGTCGAGCCGCCCAAGAGCGGCAACGGCCTCCGCGGCCGGGGCCACACTCCGCTCCGCCAACCCCCCGAGGTATGCCAGCGCCCGCTGGCAGGCATCCTCCAGGAGAGCGGGACGGCCCGCCAGAACGGCGCCGACGCCCGGGGCAGGGTGCACGGCAGGGGAATCCTGACCAGTCATGCCAACGACGGTACCGGCGAGCGCAGGACGGCCGGTCACCGGCGCCCGCTCCCAACCACCGTGCGGCGGTGTGAGCTGAAGATGATCTTGCCAAGCGGCATGGCCTGGGACACCCGTCCGGGGGCGAACTCAGGCGCCGAGGTGGCCGAGCAGGTGATAGACGAGGAAGGCCGGCCACAGAATGGCTTCCACGACAGCCCACACATGGGCCCAGAATCCGTGGGCATGCTGCCAGTAGTACACAACGGCCCCGATGAATCCCAGACCGTAGACCGCGCCCCCGCCGCCACACCTAACAGCGCCGGTGGTCTTCGATGCGCCTGCCATGCGGTCCTCCCTATGCTCGACGCGATGAGTCTTTCACCTCAGGTGAGGTCCTCATGTGCCGGTGTCAGTTAGCGCGTGCGATGCCAGGGCCGGGCCGGGTGCTGCCGGTTAGGCCGTTCCGCCACTGGGCACCACCTGACCATGCCGCCCATAACGGTCACCATTGACGCTGAGCATCCCGGGCCGGTGGTCCCGGACGACTTCGCGGGGCTGAGCTTCGAGCGGGGGCCGCTCAACCGCGGCAACGCCGGTGTCTCAGGAAACCTGTTCAGCCCGGCGAACAACTCGCTCGTCACCCTTTTCCGCAATCTGGGCATGGGCAGCCTCAGGATCGGAGGGGGCTCGGTGGATCAGATGATCCCGGCGGGCACGGGTAGCGACGGCTTCACGGGAATCGACAACCTTTTTGCCTTCGCCGCCACGGCCGGTGTGAAGGTCATCTACTCGCTGCGCATGCTCAGCCCCGGTGCGCAGCCAATCGGTGACCTGCCATCGATCCACGCCCAGGCTGCTGGGTACATCTGGCAGCGCTACTGGCAGAATGTGGCCAGCTTCGCCCTCGGCAACGAGCCCGACTGGCATGCCTATCACACCTACCCGGGCCACCCGCTGGATCCGGCGATCTATGAAACGGTGTCGGGGGTGCCGGGCAGTGCGTACCAGTCTTACCTGGCCCACTGGCGGAATCTTGCTGACGCGGTCGCGGGCGCGGCGCCGGGGGCGCCATTGTCCGGCCCAGACGCCGGGGCCTACAGCACGCTGACCCACACCCCCGATCCTGATACCGGCGTGTCGTGGACTGAACGGCTGGCCAGCGATGAGCGGGACACGGGCCGGATAGCGGAAGTCACGCAGCACTACTACGTGGGGGACAGCCCGGGGAGCACCACCGCCCAGCAGGCGATCAGCAACATGCTGTCCCCCGAATGGGTGAACGGCACCGCGATCGGGACTCAGCCCACAGCCACCACTTACACCCCCTATCCGTGGCTCTACACGAACCATCTCGCCCCGGCGGTCGCGGCTGGCCTGCGCTACCGGCTCACCGAGTCCAATGACTACCTGGTCGGCGTCCCCGGAGCGAGCAACGCGTATGCCTCAGCGCTGTGGGCGCTGGATCACCTGCACTGGTGGGCGGCCCATGGCGCCGCAGGGGTGAATTTCCACAACAAGCAGTGGCTCTACACCGACACGATCGTCCCGGACCCGGCCGCACCCGGCCAGGGCTATGCGATCACCCCGAAGGGATACGGCATCAAGGCGTTCACCCTCGGCTCGGCGGGGCAGGTCAAGCCCACCCAGATCCAGAACCCGGACGGCCTCAACCTGACCGCTTATTGCGTCGGCGGGGCGGGCGTGGATTACGTCACGATCATCAACAAGGCACACGGGGCGGGCGCCGCGGATGCCGCCGTCACGATCGTCCCGCCCGGCCCGGCGCTGCAGGGCGCGGAGATGATGACTCTCGCCGGCGGGCAGCCGGGAGACGCGAGGGGGACCAGGGCCACGCTCGGCGGCGCCACGATCACCGGAGACACCCCCTGGAACGGCACATGGAGCACCCTGCCCGCCGACCCGCGGGCGGGAATCAGCCTGACCGTCAGGGCCACAACCGCCGCCATCGTCAAGATCCATAGCGGGGGCTGATACACCCGCCACCGAGGGTGGCCCGGTAGCGCGGGGCTGTTTCGCGGCGGGTGAGTGGCGTGCACTATGGAGGCGCACGCACCGAGAACACGTTTCGATCCGCGGATCGAGGCTTCTGGCAAGTCCGGTGGAGGACTGGCTGTGGTTGCTGGCGACTCCAGGCACGCGGAGACGAATGTTGACTTCGGCGGTGGGCCCGTGCGCGGCGACCTCGCGGTCAGCTGGATCCACGGCGCTCCGCCCGGTGCCCGCTGCCAGGACCCGCCGTTGCAGGTCCACCGTTTCGACGAGCACACGTTCGTGCTCCGGCAGAGCAAGGCGGTGACCTACGAGGCGCCGTTTCTCTATCTGCTGTTGGGCAACGACCGGGCACTTCTGCTCGACACCGGCGCTGTCGCCGACCCGGCGCAGATGCCGTTGCGCGTGACGGTCGACCGCCTCGTCGCCGACTGGCTCGTCCGCCATCCGCGCCCGGGCTATTCCCTCGTCGTCGCGCACACGCACGGCCACGGCGATCACGTCGGTGGCGATGGGCAGTTCGCCGGCCGGCCAGCTACCACGGTGGTCGCGCCTGGGCTGCGGGCGGTTCAGGAGTTCTTCGGGTTCTCCGGCTGGCCGCGCCAGACCGTCCGGTTCGGCCTTGGCGGCCGCGTGCTCGAGGTCACCGGATTGCCCGGGCATCACGTGGCGTCCGTCGCGATCTTCGACCCGTGGAGCGGGTTCCTGCTCACCGGGGACACCGTCTATCCGGGCCGGCTGTACGTCAACGATGCCCCCGCGTTCCTCGCCAGCCTCGAGTCGCTCGTGAGCATCGCACAGAGCCGGCCGGTCAGCGCCGTGATGGGCTGCCACATCGAGATGACCCGGACGCCAGGCCGCGACTACCCGATCGGGACGAGATACCAACCCGACGAGCCGCCCCTGGCCATGACCGTCGAGCAGCTGCGGGCTGTCCGTGACGCCGCGCGCGCCGTCGCCGGCCGGCCAGGCGTCCACGTTTCCGACGACTTCGCGATCTACAACGGCCGATGCGTGTTCGGCGTGGCCCGTCAACTGCTCCGCCGGACGGTGCAAACGACGCGTCTGCGGCTGCGCCCCAGCCAACGCTGAGCCGTCACGCGGCGCGGGCACCCGTTCCACGCTGGCGGGAATGTGAGCCTGCTCGGCACCACCACCCAGCGGCCGGGCCTGTCATCCTGCGCGGGCGGCCCGCCACCCGCCGCCACGATCCGAAGCCGATGAGGCCAGCAAATACAGGGATTTCCCCGTTGCTCGGCTGCCCGTGCCCATCCAGGCTCTAGTCATACCCGGAACCGCGGGGGTGCCGGGATGCCGGTGAACGGCGCTCACCTGAGCGAAGAGCCGGGCTGATGGCGGGCCGGGCCCTGCGTCCGGAGCCGGCCAGAGGGGAGATCATCATGTTCCGATTGCGTCTGGCGTACGTTGTTCCGCTGGCGGCGCTGAGGGTGGCCGTCAGCCCGGCCGCGGCCCCGGCGATAGCCGCCACCTCCGGCATCTTCACCCCGACCGGCAGCATGCACGTCGCGCACACCCAAGGCAGGGCCACGCTGCTGCCCGGCGGCCAGGTGCTGGTAACCGGGGCTAACTCCGGGGGAGGTGCATCGCTGCCCAGCCCGGAGCTCTACAACCCGGCGGCCGGCACCTGGGCCGTGACCGGCCAGATGAACACTCCCCGGATCGATTCCACGGCCACGCTGCTGCCTGACGGCCAGGTGCTGGTCGCAGGCGGTTCCGGGGGCGGCAGCAACGCCCTGTCCAGTGCTGAGCTGTACCACCCGGCGACCGGCACCTGGTCGGTAACCGGCAGCATGCACCAAGGCCGCTCAGGCCTGAATGGTGCGGGAGCGTCGGCGACCCTGCTCCCCAACGGTGAGGTGCTCATCGCCGGCGGAGAGGACGCAAACTTTAACCTCCTGGCCAGCGCGGAGCTGTACAACCCGGCGACCGGGACGTTCACCGCGACCGGCAGCATGACCACCGCCCGCGTGGGCCAGAGCGCCACCCTGCTGAACAACGGCCAGGTGCTGGTGGCCGGCGGCACCGGTGCGACCGCGGCCGCGGAACTGTACAACCCGGCGACCGGGAAGTTCACCGCAACCGGCAGCATGAGCGCACCACGCGGGGGCAACGTCGGGACCTTGCTGCCCGACGGTGACGTGCTCGTCACCGGAAGGGCCACGACGTTCGCCGAGCTATACCATCCGGCGACCGGCCAGTGGTCGAACGCCAGCGCCGGGCTGCCCGCCTGCATATCCACCATGGAGTGCCGGCTCTTCAGCACCGCCACGCTGCTTGGCACCGGCAACGTCCTGGTCGCCGGAGGGCTTGTCGGCCTCGTTTCGAACCCGCAAACCACCGCGACCGCCATGCTCTACCACCCGGGTACCAACACCTGGACCAGCACCGGCAGCATGACCACGCCACGCGAGAACCAGACCGCGACCCTGCTCCCGGGCGGGCAGGTCCTCATGGCCGGTGGGACGAACTTCGACCACCCACATGCCGCCATATTCCTTGCGAGCGCCGAGCTGTACACCCCCTAGCGGCGGAACGCGGCCTGCCGAGCGCCGGGATCATCGGGTGAACCGGCGCCGGGCAGGCCGGCCGTTGCCGCAGACGTACCGCCCGGCGCGGCCGGTCGCCAGTCCTGGCCGTCCCCCGACCGGGCCGTCTGAACGCCTCCGCCGGGGACAGGATCCGGGCCGAGGCCGGGGGTTCTTAGTTGCCCTCAGCCAGTTCGGAGGCCAGTTCTTTCTCGTCCTCCTCGGACAGCGAGGTCTTGAGCAGCTTCCCGCCGAATGGCCCCATCGCGTCAGCGAACTTGTCCTCGGTGATCTTCGACGCCATGACCACGACTGCGGCGCTGCCCGGCGTGAGCATGTCCTGCACCTGGGCCCTGAACTGGTCGTTGATCCCGGATTTGCCCAGCTTGCCGAACAAAGCACCCATCGCGCCGCCCAGCAGCAGCCCCACACCGGGAACGAAGAACAGCAAGCCGATCAGCATTCCCCACAGGGCCCCGGATGCCGCGGACACCCCCACAATCTTCTGCGGAGTCTCGACATGGCTCTTCCCCTCCGCATCCACGGTGACGATCGCCAGGCCGTTGAGCGTGACCACGAAGTCCTTGCTGAGCGACATGACCTTGTTGTAAGCCTCAGTGGCAGTCGCCTGGCTGTCGTAGCCGATCACAATCAGTTCAGACACGGGTTCCCCTTCTTTGATGCGGACCTGCGGAGTCGACAACACTAACGCGGGTCGCGCTACGCCGGAAGCCGGCGTCGTCACGACCGGGCCGCCGCCCGGGCGGCCCTGGCCGGCGGGTGCTCGGCATCGACGAGCTCAAGATCATGGGCGGGCAGTCGCATGCCGAACCCCTGGCCGCGGTGGTCCGGGTGGGTGCCCAGCGGCGTCAGGTAACAGTGCGGCCCGGCCCGGGGGTGCGTGGCGTCGAACCGGTGAGCAACTCGAGGTAGCGGTGGTGACATGCTTGGGGGATGCCACCACCCCCGCGGCGCAAGCATCGGCCAGCCAAGCGCGATTGGGTCCACATCAGTATTACTGCCCTGCCAGGTCTCGCGGCAGTTATTGCGCTCATCCTTACCGGAGGCTCGATGTCAGGGGTGCCCGAAGGCAATTTCCGAAGGAAACGCGAAGGGCCTCGATATTGAGGGGAAGCAGGTCACAATTCAGGGGCATCCCCGGACATGAGCCCAGCCGCCGCTTATGCGCCTTCCGGCTGTGCGGCCCCGGCGCCTAGCCTTTAATCCGAAGCAACGGGCGGACCGTCCAGAGTCGTCCTCACGACCCGGCCGGGCCGGGACCGCCGTACCGCACCCCGATGCCGTCATCTGGGCCGTAGCCGTCAGGCAGGCCGTTTGGGTCAGGCGGGGTGCTGCTGCAGGTGTAGGAGCTGGTGTCGATGAGCACGAAGTCGGCCTGCTGCTCGCCCGCATACTTGCCCGAGCTGAGCTGGAAGTAGCCGAAGCTGAGCTCGGTGCCCGCGGGCACGGCCGACGGGTCGATCGTGAACGTGGGACCCGCACTGGATCCCCCCATCACGCTGCCCGGCCCAGCTGGTTGCTCCGACACGACCTGCGAAAGCCGGCCGGTACGGGATCTGAGGAGCAGAAGGCCAGTGCGGCACCCGCGGCGGCGGTGGCCACCGACAGGCCCGCGACCGCGGAGAGCCGGCGCCTCCGCCGCGTCGGCACGGAAGTGGCATGTCCAGACCAGGCGCCAGCGTTTCAGCCACGTGCTCAGTTTGCGCCCCGTCCCACGGCCATCGGGCGCACCAGGCGAGTTCAGCCCGCCGCCGCCGATGAGTTCGCCGGCCGGGCAGCGTCTATACCTGCAAACCGCAAGCTGTCAACATGACCATGATCAGTTCCGGAGCCCATGACCGGCCGCCAGTGCCTGGGATCACCACCCGGAACCGGTGCATCTGGCCGGACGCACCTCGGAGGAAGCCATGACCACCAACGCACTGCCGCCTGTCGTCGACGCCGGTACCTGGCAGCACCAACTCGATGCACTGCGCGCCCGGGAGAAGGCCGCGACCCGAGAACTCGACGCGATCGCCGCGCAGCGGCGCCGAATGCCGGCAGTAAAGATGCCCGACTACACCCTTGAAGGCGAGGAGGGGCCGGTCCGGCTGGCGGATATCTTCGGCGGTAGGTCACAACTGATCGTCTACAACCACATGTGGTTCCCCGGCGAGCAGTGGCAGTGCCCGGGCTGCACCGGGTTCACCTCGCAGTTCACCAGGCTGGAGTTCCTGGATAGCTACGACGCCCGGTTCGTCATCGTCACGCAAGGCCCGATTGGCGAGGCGCTAGCTTACAAGCGGCTCGTTGGGAACAAAATGACCTGGTATTCCACGGCGAACAGTCCATTCGGCACCGACGTCGGCGCGCCGCCGGGCGGCGGGTTCGCTGTCAACGTGTTCCTGCGCGACGGTGACACCGTCTATCGCACCTGGCACACCGACGGCCGCGGCACCGAGCAGCTCAGCCACAGCTTCGCGCTGATCGATCTGCTGCCCTATGGGCGGCAGGAGGAGTGGCAGGACTCGCCCGAGAACTGGCCCCAGTCGCCCACCTACAGCCGGTGGCCCGGCTCGCAGGACATCGCCGCGCTCTACGGCCCGGATGCGTGAGGTCGCCGACGATGAGCAAAGCAAGATCGGCTCCCTGTCAAGATCGGCTCCGTGAACCATGAGCCCAACTGCAACCCGGCTGGCGTCAGTCATCTGCCAGAGGACGAACTGCCAGGTCAGATGGTGGGGCGCCAGGGGCTCGAACCCTGAACCCACGGATTAAAAGTCCGCTGCTCTGCCATTGAGCTAACGCCCCTCGGGAGCTGCCTGCCTGACACGCGCTCCCGGTCGCGGTGGTACCGCCGTAGCATGGTAGCTGCACAGATGTTAGCGCCTCGGATCGCGGGTCTCAGCATGGTCCGTAACGCGCTGCTGCCGTCGCGGGAAATGACCATGGTGCCGACAAGTCACGTGCTCGCGTTCGCCGCCGTGGTGACGGTGCTCATCGCCATCCCCGGCCCGAGCGTGCTCTTCACCATCAGCCGGGCGCTGACCGTGGGCCGGCGATCCGCCCTGGTCACCGTCACCGGAAACGCGCTGGGGGTCTACACGCAAGTGGTCGCCGTGGCGTTCGGGGTCGGCGCCTTGGTGGAGCGGTCGGCGGAGATATTCGCATTCGTGAAGTGGGCGGGCGCCGCGTACCTGGTCTACCTGGGCGCTCAGGCGATCCGGCACCGGCACACGATGGCTGAGGCGCTCGCCGCGACGGTGACACCCGTGCGGCCCCGGCGGGCCGTGCGGGATGGGTTCGTGGTCGGGGCGACCAACCCGAAAACGATCGTGTTCTTCGTGGTCGCCCTGCCGGAGTTCACCGACAGCGCTGCCGGGCACCTGCCCGTGCCGGTGCAGATGCTGATCCTTGGCGTCCTGTTCCCCGCCATCGCGCTCGTGCTGGACAGCGCGTGGGCGGCCGTTGCCGGTACGGCCCGGCAGTGGCTCGCGCGGTCACCGCGACGGCTGGCGCTGATCGGCGGCACAGGCGGCCTGGTGATGATCGGGCTCGGCGTCACCATCGCCGCCACCGGGCGCAAGGACTGATCCGGGTACAGCCAGGCCGGTGGCCTCTGCCCGCCGGGTCACCCGGCGGCTGCGTCGCCGTGCGTGTGACCCGCTGCGTCGCTGACACAGCCGAGCACCCGCTCGGGCGTCATCGGCAGGCTGGCGGGCCTGACACCCAGGGCGTCCTGGATCGCGCTGGCCACGGCCGCGGCCGGCGGCCCGATCGGCGGCTCGCCGATGCCGCGGGCCCCGAACGGCCCCATCCCCTCGCCGGACTCGAGCACTACGGCGTCGATCTCGGGCACGTCCGTCGCCGTCGGTATCAGGTACTGGAAGAAACCCCCGGTGAGGTTGACCCCGTCGGCGACGACGATCTCCTCCAGCAGTGCCATGCCGAGCCCCTGGGCAACGGCGCCGGTGATCTGGCCCTGCACGGACCGCGGGTTGATGGCCCGGCCGACGTCGTGCGCGGCCACGTAGCCGAGCAGTTCCACCTGGCCGGTGTCGAGGTCCACCTCGAGGTCGCACAGGTGCGTGCCGAAGGTGAAGTCGGGGAACACCCGGTCCGCCCGCAGGCTCTTGACCACGGGCTTGCCCTTGGGGCCGAAGAACGTGCCCAGCGCCTCGATCGGCACGTTGCGCTTGCGGCAGGTCACCAGCGCGTCCGGCAGGGGCATGCCGCCTGCCTCCCCGCTGATCATGCCGTCTTCCAGCCGCAGGCTGTCCGCCGGCGCACCGGTGGCCTCGGCGACGGCCGCGAGGACGCCGTCGCGCAGCAGGACGCATGCCTCGTAGACGGCGTTGCCCGACATCAGCAGCTGCCGGGTGGCTGTGGTGGTGCCGGCCAGCGGGTTCAGCGCGGAGTCGCCGAAATGAACCGTTATCCGGTCCATCGGCACGCCGAGCACCTCGGCGGCGATCTGGGCGAGCGATGACGCCTGGCCGCCGCCGACGTCGGGGACCGCGCACCGGACCGAGAGGCTGCCGTCGAGCTGGAAGCCGACCCAGGCGGCGGCCGAGTCGTTCAGCCAGACGAGCCTGCCGTAGGACTGCATGTTGGAGGCGATGCCCCGGCCCACGGCCTTGCGCGGCCCGGAGGCCTGCGGCTTGCCGCCGGCCCTGCCGAGAACCGCGTCCATGGTCTGGCCCAGCAGTACCTCCGTCTCGATGGTCTGGCCGACCGGCAGGACGTCACCGCGCGCCAGCGCGTTCTGCTTCCTGATCGCTGCCGGGGTCAGGCCGAGTTCCCCGGCGAGCAGGTCCATCTGCGCCTCGTAGCCGAACACCACCTGCATGCCGCCGAAGCCGCGGAAGGCAGACGTGGGGGGGTTGTTGGTGTAGGCGCACCTGGCCCGCAGCCGGACGTTGCTCACCTGGTACGGGCCGCAGGCGTGCACGGCCGAGTACAGCAGCACGAGGGCGGACAGGTAGGCGTAGGCGCCGGAGTCCGCGGTGATGTCGATCTGCTGGCCGAGGAGCTTCCCGGTGGCGGTGGCGGCGGTCCGGTACCGGAGCCGCATCCGGTGCCGCTTCGGCCGGGCGAGCAGCGACTCCTGGCGGGTCCACTGCATCCGCACCGGGCGCCGGGTCCGCCACACGGCAAGCCCCAGGTACGGCTCGACCGTCATGTCCTCCTTGCCGCCGAAACCGCCGCCGAGGTAGGGCGCGATGACGCGCACCTTCGCCTCGGGCAGGCCGAGGATCCGTGCCACATCCCGGTAATGCTCAACGACCTGCGTGGCCACCCGCAGATTCAGCACGCCGTCGTCGTCCAGCCAGCCCACCCCGGCCTCGGGCTCCAGGTAGGCGTGGTTGACGGTCTGGGTCTGGTAGCTGCCCTCGACCACGACGTCGGCCGCCGCGAAGGCCGCGTCCACGTCGCCGGTGTCGATGTCCCACTCGCCGAGCAGGTTGCCCGCCGCGTGCACGGCCGGGGCGCCGTCGGCGAGGGCGTCCTCCGGCTCGAAGACCGCTGGCAGGTCCTCGTAGTCGAGCGCCACCAGGTCGCAGGCCTCGGCCAGCGCGTCCTCGGTCTCGGCGATCACGAGTGCGACCGGCTCACCGTGGAAGCGCACCCGCTCGGTGGCCAGCACCTCCATGCTGGCCTTGAGCGCGGCCACCTCGACGGTCTGGCCCGGCACGTCGACCCAGATGAGGTTGTGCGGCACGTCCTCGCCGAACAGGACGCCGACCACCCCCGGCACCGCGAGCGCGGCGCTGGCATCCCGCCCGGTGATGCGCGCCGACGGCACCGGCGAGCGCACCAGCCGGGCGTGCAGCATGCTGGCGAAGGCAAGATCACCCGCGTACCTGGTGCTGCCTGCCACCTTTTCCGCCTGGTCGTGCCGTGGCAGCGGCTGGCGGACGACCCGCAGCTCGTCTTCCTTTGACGTGCGGATCCCGCCATTAGCTCCGGTAATGGTCACCGGCCTGCCTCTTCCTGCGCCATCTCGATCGCGTCCACGATCGGCCCGTATCCGGTGCACCGGCACAGGTTTCCGTGCAGCTCCGCGCGTATCTCCCGGCGGGAACGGCGATGCCCGTCGGCGAGTGCGGCCGCGGCCGCCATCAGCATGCCCGGCGTGCAGAAACCGCATTGCGCCGCGTGCTTGGAGTGGAAGGCCCGCTGCAGGGGGCCGAGGGAACCGTCGGCCTCGAGCAGCCCGGCCGCGGTCGTGACGGTCGCGCCGTCCACTTGCGCGGCGAGCACCAGGCAGGCCGATACCGGCTGCCCGTCGAGCAGGACCGTGCAGGATCCGCAGATGCCCTCGCCGCAGCCGTACTTCGGGTCCGTCACCCCGGCCACGTCACGCAGCCAGCGGAGCAGGCTCAGGTGCGCCCCGGCCGCCTTCGACACCTCGCGGCCGTTGACGGTCAGGGTGATCGGCATCGTGTCGGTCACGCGGCCTCCCCGGACCTGCTGCTCGCCTCGGCCAGCGCCCGCGTCACCAGGACCCGGCACAGGTGTGCCCGGTAGCCGGCGCTGGCGCCGGTGTCGCTGATGGGGCTGATTCCCTGGATCGGGCCGACCCGGTCGCCGATCTCGCTCACGGCCGCGCCGCTCAGCGCTATCTCCACCTCCGCCAGCCGCACCGGCCGGTCGCTGACCGCGCCGACGGCGACCCGGCTCTCCACGATGACCCCGCCCGCGATCCTGACCAGCACCGCCGCGGAGGCGATGGCGAAGTCGCCGTCGCGGCGGGAGACCTCCTGGAAGCTCCAGCCCCAGCCGGGGCCGAGCGTGGGCACCCGGGCCGCCACGACGAGCTCGTCCTCGGCCAGTTGCGTGGTCAGGAAGCCGAGATGGAACTCCTCGGCCCGCACCTCCCGTGACTCGCGGCCGTCCGTTATCACATACGTGGCGCCGAGCGCCACCAGCACCAGCGGCAGCTCGGCCGCCGGGTCGCTGTGCGCCAGCGACCCGCCGAGGGTGCCACGGTTCCTGACCCGGGAGTTCCCGATCTTCCTGGCGGCCGCGCCGAGCAGCGGCTGCCCGCTGGCCGCGAGCGGGTCGGCGGCCAGCCGCGCGTGGGTCATCAGGGCGCCGATCGTCAGGTAGCCGTCCGCCCCGGTGACGTCCCGCCCGCCATCGGCCCGCGATATGTCGATGACGACGTCGGGCTGCAGGAGGCCGAGGTTCACCAGCGGCAGCAGGCTCTGGCCGCCCGCGATGACCTTCGCGCCCTCGCCATGCTCGCGGAGCAGTTCGCAGGCGTCGGCGAGGCGGCCGGCCCGCTCGAACTGGAATGGGCGCGTGAACATCACGTTCCTTCGCGGGCCGGCCGCTCATGTGCCGGGGGGCCAGCCGTGGCGGTGGCGCCACCGCCCGCCGGTCCCGCCGGCCCAGCCGGCCCGGGCGGCCCGGGCGGTGACCAGCCCGGGTCGAGGCCGAGCAGCAGCGCCGGGGTCTGCTTGGCCATCTTCTCCAGGTACTCCTGCGGCACGCCGACATCTATCAGCGCGGCCAGCAGCATCCGCAGGCCCTCCGGATGCGGCGGCCCGGCGAACTGCCCGAGGTCGGAGCCGAGGACGATGTTCTCGCCGCGCAGCGCGATGATCCACTCGGCCAGCTCGCCCGGCTGCTGCTCCCAGAAGATCGGCGACACGCAGGAGCAGGCCACGTACTCCATGATGGCGCCCTTGGCGATCAGCTCACGCTGCACGTCCAGGTCCAGCTTGCACAGCGACCAGTTCGCGTGGGTGACGATGAACCGGTTGACGCCGGCCTGCGTGGCCGCATCGAGCAGGGCACGGATCTCCGGCAGCGACAGGTGGCCGGTCGCCAGCGCGACGTCGTTCGCCGCGACCACCTCGCAGATCGTCCGGGCGTCCTTGGTCAGGGTGGCGCCGTCCTCCTCGAACACCGTCACGCCCTCACCCGGCAGCTGCTTGCGCGGCCGCCCGAACTGCGGGTAGTCGGGCATGTCAAAGAACTCGGCGTGGTACTTCGAGTGGTTGGACGGCATCCAGACGACCTTGGCGCCGTAATGGATGGCGGCCTCGGCGACGTACGGGTTCAGCCCGCCGACCGACCGGTTGAGCACCACCGCGCCGAAGGACTCGACCTCCGGGTGCATGCGATTGACGTAGTAGGCCCGGCCGGTCGTCGACGCGTCGTGATCCTTGAGCACGAAGCCGCGCATCCCGTAGGAGATGGCGAACTCGGCCAGCGCGGCATCGTCGATGTGCCGCTTGAACAGGGCAGGGGCAGTGTGCGCATGCATGTCGATGGCGCCGCGCAGCAGTTCGAGGTCGGGTCGGTCCACGTTCACTCACTCCCCGCCACTTTTCGTCACCTGAGATGACATTTCGTCAGCCGGTATGGAGATGTTAACATGACAGCTGGTAAAGCTGACCTGCAGAAGGACGCGCATTGTCCCGCTCCATAGCCGACAGCGACGCCAGGCCGGCCTTCCAGGTCCTGGAGCGGACGTTCGGCATCCTCGAGGTCTTCACCGAGTCGCAACCCGAGTGGAGCACCACCCAGGTCGCCCGTGAGCTCGACCTGCCGGTGCCGACCGTGCATCGCATCCTTGCCGCTCTGAAGCGCCTCGGCTACGTCAGCCAGCACGAGGAATCCCGGCGGTTCCGCCTGGGCATGGCGGCGCTCAGCCTGGGCGAGCGGGCCCGCACGCTGGCCGACCTCCGGCCGGTCGCCATCGGCCCGCTGCGGCGGCTATCCGACGCCACCGGCGAGACGGCGCTGCTGACAGTGCTCAGCCCCGCACGCGACCGGAGCGTGTGCCTGGAGCGGGTGGAGACCTCGCAGCCGCTCCGGCTGTCAGTCCAGCCGGGACGGCAGCTTCCGCTGCACGCGGGCGCCTCCCAGAAGGCGCTGCTCGCGTTCATGCCCGCGGACGAGATCGGCAGGCTCGCCGGGCAGCCGCTCGAGCGCTTCTGCACCGCGACGATCACCGGCTGGCCCGCCCTGCGCCGTGAGCTGGCGGCGATCCGGGCGCGGGGCTGGTCGAGCAGCTACGAGGAGACCAACGTCGGCGTGTGGGGCATCGCGGTTCCCGTCCTGTCCGCCACCGACGTGGTCTGCGCGGTCGGCATCGCCGGGCCGAGCCCACGGCTGACCGCCGAGCGGGTGCGGCGGGACGTGCAGCTCACCCACGAGGCAGCCACCGTTATCGGCCGGGCGCTCGGGCTCACCGCGCCGCCGGTGACCGTCTCCGATGCGCGCGTCGGCCCGGCCGGCAAGGCCCGCGCAAAGCCACGGGACAGGAGTTCGCGATGACCGGCACGCTGCCATTGCAGGGCAAGGTCGCGATCGTGACCGGCGCGGCCAAGGGGATAGGCTCCGGCGTCTGCGAATACCTGGCGCAGGACGGCGCCCACGTCGCGCTCGTCGGCCGCGGCGACGACGCGCTCCGGGCCAGGGGCGCTGAACTCGACGAGGCGTACCCGGGCCGTGACAGCCTGCCGGTGCGCTGTGACGTCACGGACGAGGCACAGGTGCAGGCCATGGTATCGGCGGTCACCCGGCGCTTCGGCGGCCTCGACATCCTGGTCAACAGCGCCGGCGGGACCGGCCCGATCGAGACGCCCGCGCAGGATTACCCGGCTGAGGAGTTCCGGCGGATACTCGACCTCAATGTGATCGGCACGTTCCTGCCGTGCAAGCACGCGATCCCGCACCTGATCGCCCGGGGCGGCGGCCGCATCGTGAACATCGCCGGGACGTCCGGGCTGCGCGGGTACCGCTTCCGCAGCGGCTACTCGGCCTCCAAGTGGGCGGTCCGGGGTCTGACCAGGACGCTGGCGCTGGAACTCGGCCCGCACGACATCACCGTCAACGACGTCTGCCCGAACGTCACCCACGGCGGCCGGATGGACAAGATCGTGGCCGAGAAGGCACGGGTGACCGGCAGGTCGCCGGCCGAGGTGTACGAGGACTTCGCCGCGCAGACCGCGCTCGGCCGGTTCGTCGAGGAGTCCGACGTGGCGGAGGCGATCAGGTTCCTCGTCTCTCCCGGCGCCAGGAACATCACCGGCCACGACATCGCCGTTGACGCCGGGTGGGACGTGTGAACGATGCCAGGTGGATGTGACGTGGCTGGCGGCACCGCCGGCCTGACCATGGGAGGTGCGCGATGCCGTATATAGAAGTGAAGGCTATAGACCGCCGGTTCAGTGACCCGGCCGTGAGCGAGCGGCTCATCACCGCGCTCACCGATGCCGCCTGCGCGGTATTCGGTGAGGAATCCCGGCCGAGCATCTGGGTCGTGGTGGAGGGTGTCCCCGCGCAGCAGTGGGGCATCGGCGGCAAGCCGCTGGCATGAGCACCGGCAGCCTGCTGTTGACGAGCCTGACCGCGGGCGAGGAGGCCAACCCCCGGATCGTCGGCGGCCATGGCGTCTGGTTCCAGCTGTCCGACGGCCGCGAGATCATCGACGCCAGCAACACCGCGGCCCCGCTGGGGCACTGTCATCCCGCGATCATCGAGGCGGTCCGGCGCGCCGCCGACGCGCCGGTCATCAACGAGGGCTGGCAGTGGGCCGAACGCGAGCAGGCGGCGCAGGACCTGCTGCGGATCGCCTTCGCTGGCGAAGACTGGGCCGGCGCGGTCCGCTTCTTCATCAGCGCGAGCGAGGCCAATGACGCCGCGCTCGCACTGTGCCAGGCGCTGACCGGCCGCAAGGACCTCGCGACCAGGGAGCGCGCCTACCACGGCGGCGCCGGGCTGGCCAGGGAGCTGACGGTGCAGCCGCAATGGCACGGCGGGCTGGCCGGGGCCGGGGGCATCGGGGCGAGCGCGGTCCCGCCCCGGCTGGCGACCGTGCACGAGCTGCCCGCGCCGGCCGGCGCCCGGGTCACCGGGCAGCCGGACCCCACCGCGGGAACCGACTGGCTCCCGTCCGCCCGGGCCAAGCTGGCGCGCAGCGCCGCCGTCCTCCTCGACTACAGCCAGGGCGGCATCTACTACTCGCCGGACTACCAGGACCGGGTGGCCGCCCTGGCGGCGGAACAGGGGGCGTACTGGATAGCCGACGAGACCGTGACCGGCTTCGGCCGGGTTGGCGGGTGGTTCCAGTTCCAGCATGGCCAGAGCCGGCCCGATCTGGTCACGATGGGCAAGTGCCTGTCCGCTGGCGGCGCCGCGGCCGGCGCGGTCGTGCTGTCCCACGGGATGCTCGACCGGCTCAAGGGCACCAGCTGGCAGAGCTACTCCACCTACCGCGCGCATCCGGTCGCCATGGCGGCGATCCGTGCCCACCTGCGGGTATCGAGCCAGGAGGGCCTGTACAAGCGTGCGAGCGACCTCGACGCCGTCATGTACGACCGGCTTGTGGAGGTGGCCGCCCAGCACCCGAGCGTGGCACGCATCGACGGCCGCGGGCTGCACTGGACCATCGAGCTGCACGGCGGCGACTGGCGCGACTGGCGCGGCGAGGAGGCCAACCCGCTGGCCAGCCGCGTGGTCGCGCGGGCGCTGGCGGCCGGGGCGCTGATCGCCACCAGCGGCGAGCAGACATCGCTGTTCCTCGCCCCGCCGCTCATCGTCTCCGAGACCGAGCTGAGCCGGATCTTCGACGCCCTGCACCATGGCCTGGAGCTAGCCGACACCGAGCTGGCGGCCAGTTCCGCCTGACGCCAGTCCCGGCGCGGCCCGCCTGACGGGCCGGCCTCGGCCAAGTGAGGACGGTGGAGGCCATGGGCGATGCCCCGCCTGCCGGCCGACCGACGTGGGTTCCCCGGGGGAACCGCATGGGGAGACCCCTGCTGCCTCAGCAGAGCGACGGCCCGCCCCGCCGCCGCTACGCCTGTCACCTGCATGATGTCGTCCTCAGAGGGGGGAGCCGCCCAGCCGTAATGCGCCCATACGATGCTCTTGCCCAGTCTCAGCCCCCCAGCCCCCCAGCCCCACCGACCCGGCCGGGAGCGGTGCCGCGACGCTGGCCGGGCTGCGCCCCGGGTTCTCGCACTTAGCACGGATTGGGACCACCGGAACCGGGGCAAAACGGACGTGATCATGGGCGTAAGTCGTGCCAAGTGGCCGGATCTCAGGCCAGGCGGAGTGCACTGTGTTTCGGTGCCGTTCAGCGGCGCAGGCGGTCGAGCGTGAGCAGCACGCGGGCGCGGAGCTCGATGACCGACCGCACCTGCTGCTCGTCGTAGCTGCCGAGCAGCCCGCGCCCGGCCTTCACCCCCAGCGCTCCGGACTCGGACAGTGCCGTCAGCATCGGCGGGACGCCGGTGTCGGCCGACAGCCGCGGGAACAGCTGCTCGGCCACCGCCCTGTGCACGTCCAGGCCCGCCAGATCCGATGACAGGAACGGGCCGATGGCCGCCCATCGCGGGCCGAGACCGCTGGTGACGACCCGGTCCACGTCGGCGGGCGTGCACACGCCGGCCGCGACGAGGTGATAGGCCTCCCGGATCAGCGCGTACTGCAGCCGGTTGGCGATGAATCCCGGCACGTCCGCCGCCACCCGCACCGGCTCCTTGCCGATGGCGAGCGAGAACGCCTCAACCCGGTCCGTCACCGCCGCCGCGGTCTGCTCGCATGGCACGATTTCCACCAGCCCGATCAGTTCCGGCGGGTTGAACCAGTGGTAGCCGAGGAACTGCTCAGGCCGGCCGAGCCCGGCTGCCAGCTCGGCCAGCGGCAGCGACGACGTGCAGGTGCCGAGGATCGTCGACGGCCCCAGCCGCGGCTCGATCGCGCGGTACAGCTGGCGCTTGGCCGCGACGTCTTCCGCCACCGACTCGACGACGAGGTCGGCGCCAAGGTCGGCGCCGTCCAGGTCGGTGGTCCCGGTGATCCGCGCGAGGACGGCCCCGCGGTCGCCGTCCGGCACCCTGCCCGCCGCCATGAGCAGGCTGACCGATTCCTCGATCCGCCGCCAGGCGGCATCCAGCGTGGACCGGCGGCGCGCCACCATCGCCGCCGCCGAGCCGCCAAGCGCGAACGCCAGCGCGATCCCCGCGCCCATGGTGCCGGCGCCCACGCAGGCGACCGAGGCGGGCGGCCGAGGGACGCCGGGTTTCCCGGGTGGGCCTGCACCGCCGGGTTTCCCGGCCGGGCCGGCACCGCCCGGTTTCCCCGCCGGGCCAGCAGCGCCGGGTTCACTCATCGCTCGTCCCAGAATCCCTGCTCGTCCAGGTACGCGGCGATCACCGTCCGGGCGTGCAGGATGTGGTCCCGCATGGCCTGACGGGCCGCCCGGCCGTCGCCCGCGCCGAGCGCGGCGCGGATCCGCCGGTGCTCATCGATGTTGAGGCCGCGGACCTCCGGTGACGCCCGCAGCGCACGGGAGATGTAGTCCTTCGGGCACCGGTCGCCCAGGTCCTTGATGACCTGCAGCAGCGGGGCATTGCCGGCGGTCTGGTGGACCGCGGTGTGGAACCAGTCGTTCGCGTGTTTCATCCGCAGCTGGGTGACGGTCGCGTAGGCATCATTGGCCGCCGCCGGGTCCAGCAGGCTCACCGCGGCCTCGAGCTCGTTCTGTGCCTGGTCCAGCTCGGTGACGCAGCGATCGGTGATACGGGCGGCGGCCAGCTCGCAGGAGTAGCCCTCCAGCTCGGCGCGCACGTCGTAGATGTCAAGCAGTTCCTTGCGGCTCAGCCGCCGGACGGTGGCGCCCTTGTTCGGCACGACCACGACCAGGTTCTTGGCCTGCAGCTTGCGCAGCGCCTCCCGGACGGGGGTCCGGCTGACGGCGAACCGCTCGCACAGCTCCTCCTGCGGCAGCCGGGAGCCGGGCGGGTAGAGGCCATCGAGAATGGCGGTCTCCACCCGGAAGGCAATCTCGTCAGCCAGGCTCGTGGTCACGATCGGCTCCGAGGCTGTTGTCACGATGTCAGCATATACGTGGATCCAATACATTCTGCTACTCATGACTCACAGTTCCATCACTCGCTCTCTTGACATCGTTATGCAGCTATGCGAACTATTGGATACATGAGTCCGAAATGTTCCACAGCAGCGCTGCTGTGACGGTCAGCGCACCGCGGACCGTGCGCCCGGCCACCGGGCCTGCGCTGCGCTGCCGCGGCTGGCGGCAGGAAGGCCTGCTGCGCATGCTCGAGAACACCGTCGCGATCGGGGAGCGCCCGGAGGACCTGGTCATCTACGGCGGCGCCGCCCAGGCCGCCAGGAACTGGGACTGCTACGACGCCATCGTGGCCTCGCTGCTCGACCTCGGAGACGACGAGACGCTGCTGATCCAGTCCGGCAAGCCGGTGGCCCGGTTCCGGACCACGCCGGACAGCCCACGGGTGCTCACCTCGTCGTCCCAGCTCGTACCGCGGTGGGCCACCTGGGACGTCTTTCACGCGCTGCAGGCCCGTGGCCTGATGATGTACGGCCAGTACACCGCGGGCGCCTGGCAGTACATCGGCAGGCAGGGCATCCTGCAGAGCACCTACGAGACGCTAGCCGAGTGCGCCAGGCAGAACTTCGGCGGCAGCCTGCGCCACCGCACCCTCCTCACGGCCGGGCTCGGTGCCATGGGCAGCGCCCAGCCTCTTGCGGTGGAGTTCCTCGACGGCGTGTCGCTGATCTGCGAGGTTGACGAGGCGAAGGTGCGCAGGAGCCTGGCCGCTGGCTACCTGCGGACCGCCACGGCGGATATCGACGAGGCCGTCCGGCTTACCCGCGCCGCCGCCGCCGCCGGCCGCGCGCTGTCCGTGGGGCTGCACGCGAACGCCGCCGACGCGTTGCCGAGGCTGCACGAGATGGGCTTCCGGCCGGACATCGTGACGGACCAGACAGCGGCGCACGACGCGCTCGACGGCTACATTCCGGCCGGGTTCCCGCCCGCCGCGGCCAGCGCGCTCCGCGCCCAGGACCCGGACCGTTACCAGCGGGAGGCGCTCGCCTCCATCCGCACGCACCTGTCGGCCATGCTGGCCTACCAGGACACAGGCAGCGTCGTGTTCGAGTACGGGAACGCGATCAGGGAACAGGGTGACCGCGCTGGCCTGGCCGGCGCCTTCGGGTTCTCCGGCTTCGTGCCGCTCTACATCCGGCCGAACCTGTGCGTCGGCCGCGGTGCCTGCCGGTGGGTAGCCCTGTCCGGCGATCCCGCCGATATCGAAACCATCGACAGGGCGATGCTGGTCCGGTTCGCCGGTGACGCCTCGGTTACCGGGTGGATCAAGATCGCGATGGAGCGGGTGCCGCACCAGGGCCTGCCGGCCCGGACCTCCTGGCTCGACTACCGGCAGCGGCTGGAGTTCGCCACCATGGTCAACCGGCTTGTCGCGGACGGCACGGTGACCGCGCCGGTGGCCATGAGCCGGGATCACCTGGATGCCGGCTCGGTCGCGCAGCCCACCCGCGAGACCGAGCACATGCTGGACGGCAGCGATGCCGTGGCGGACTGGCCGGTCCTGAATGCCCTGGTCAACACCGCCGCCGGCGGTGACCTGGTCGCCCTGCACCAGGGCGGGGGGAGCGGCATGGGCGGATCGGTGTCGGCTGGCCTGACGATCATCATCGACGGGACCGGCAGCACGCAGGCCCGGCTGGACAGGGTGCTGTGCACCGATCCCGGCATCGGCGTCATCCGGCATGCGGACGCTGGCTACACCTCCTCGGTCGCTGCCGTGGCCGACTACCGCCTGGCCGCACCCATGGTGCCGCGCCCGGGCGATCACGCCTGAACGACGCGACGGGAAGGGGTGCGGTGGACGCTTCGCAGGCCACGTTCAGCATCGGCATCGACACCGGCGGCACGTTCACCGACGCCTTCATCGCCGACGATGCCAGCGGGCACTGGACGGCGAAGGTGCCGACCACGCCGCACGACCTCACGGTCTGCTTCTCCGATGCGATCGAGGCGTCGGCGCAGGCGGTCGGCCTGGCCCGGTACGACCTGCTGCGCCGGACCGCGGTGATCCGGTTCTCGTCCACGATCGCGACCAACACCGCCCTCACCCTGTCGGGTCCCAAGCTGGGCCTGCTGGTGACGGCCGCTGACCGGCAGTCGCTGTACGGCCTGGCCGGGACCCCTGATGAGGCCAGGATCGCGCAGTTCATCGAGCCAGACATGATCGCCGGAATCGCCGAGCAGGTTTCGCTTGCCGGAGAGGTGCTGCTCAGCCCGTCCGCGGACGAGGTCATCGTCGCCGTCCGTGACCTGCTCGAGCGGGGCGCCCGGCTGCTCGTCGTCTGCCTGCGGGGCAGCGCCGTCAACCCGGCCAACGAGGCAGCGGTCGGGCGGATCATCAACGCCAGCTACCCCCGGCACTACCTGGGCGCGGTACCCACCCTGCTCTCCACCGATGTCAGCGTCATCGCTGGCGACGCGGACCGGATGGCCGCCGCCGTGGTGAACGGCTACCTGCACCGGCGGCTGGCCACCTCGCTGTACAAGGCCGAGGATGACCTGCGCGCCTCCGGGCTGGCCCGGCCGCTGCTCATCGTGACGGCGGACGGCTCGGTCGCCAGGGTCGCCAAGACCCGCGCGCTGGACACCTACCAGTCCGGCCCGGCCGCGGGGGTGCATGGCGCGGCACTGCTGGCCCAGACCTACGGGCTCGGCGCGGCGCTGACCGCCGACGTGGGCGGGACCAGCACCGACTTCGGCCTCGTCCTGGCCGGCCGGCCGGTGCGGCGGCAGCGGATCGAGGTGGCCGGACTGGAGATCGCGCAGCCATCCGTCGAGCTGCACTCGATCGCCCTGGGCGGCGGTTCCGTTGCCGCCGTCGCCGAGGGCGCGGTCACCGTCGGGCCGGACAGTGCCGGGGCCGCGCCCGGGCCCGCCTGCTTCGGCCTGGGCGGGACCGACCCGACGCCGACCGACGCGTGGCTTGTCCTGGGCTACCTGGATCCGGCGAACTATCTCGGCGGGCGGCGCCGGCTGTTCCCCGACCTGGCGGCCGAGGCGCTCGTGCGCGTGGTCGGCGCGCCGCTGGGACTGTCAGCGGAGGAAGCGGCGCTGGCCATCACCGAAGCGGCGGTGCAGGCAGCCGCCAGTGGCGTCGGCGACATGCTGGCCCGCCCGGCCGCCCGGGCAGCGCTCGGCGGCCTGTCCGCGGCTGACCTCGCCCTCATCTCCTACGGCGGCGGCGGCGGGTGCCTGCTCCCGGCCGTCGCGGCGCGAGCCGGGCTTGGCGTGGTGTACCTGCCGGCGCTCAGCCCGGTCTTCTCCGCGTTCGGCGTCAGCACCTTCGACGTCGAGCATTCCTACGAGGCACGGATGACGGCCGGCCAGCTGGCCATGGGCCAGCCCGCCGATGGCGGGCTGGCCGCCCTGGTGGCGGCCGCGCGGCGGGACGCGCGGGGCGAGGGGTTCGATCCCGGCGACGCGCGGATGGCGGTCAGCCTGCTGCGCGACGACGGGACCGCGCTGGCCGAGGGGCTGGAGCCCGGCCAGGCCGCCGCGGCGGCGCAGCGGCTCGGCCTGGCAGCGGCGGGTACGACACTGGCGCGGCTGCGGGCGACCTGCGCTGTGCACAAGCCGGGGTTCCCCGGCCAGGACGGGGAAGGCGCGCCGCTGGCGGGCGCGCAGACCAGCCAGCGCGCCGTGCTGCTGCCCAGCGGCCGACGCGAGGTGCCCGTCTACGCGCGGGACCGGCTGCGGGCCGGGCACGCGATGGACGGGCCCTGCCTGATCGAGTCGGGCGGCAGCACCTACCTGATCCCGGCGGGGATGACCTGCCGGATCGATCACTTCGGCACCGCGGTCCTGGCGGCCGGCGCCTGACGACGAGATGGAGCGAGCCATGGAGTCCACGCGCCGCATCACCGAGTACATCGACCTCGACCTGGTGGCGGAGCGCTGGCGGTGCAACAGGTGCGGGGCCGACCTGGGCGACGCCCGCGACACCTACAAGAAGGGCTGCCTGATCGCGGCGCGCGACCCGGCCGAGGTGCATCAGCCGCTGGTGGCCGGCACCGCGTACAGCTTCGCGCCGGACCGGGACTGGTGCCGGATCGTCGAGTTCTACTGCCCGCGGTGCGCCGTGCTGGTCGAGGTCGAGTACCTGCCGCCCGGCCATCCGCTGACCCATGACATCGAGCTCGACATCGACGCCATGAAGGCCAGGCACACCGCGCCCGCGGGGGAGGCGGCGGAATGAGCGCGTCCATCGACATCGACATCGGCGGCACGTTCACCGACTGCTACGTGACGCTTGGCGAGCGCCGGGTCTGGTGCAAGACCAGGACGACGGCCTTCGACCTGTCCGTCGGGATGAACGAGGCCATCGCGGAAGCGGCCGGGCGGCTCGATGTGGGCGTCAACGCGCTGCTCGCCGAGACCGGCATCATCCGCTACTCCACCACGCTGGCGATGAACCGGCTGATCGAGCGCACGGGCCCGCGGCTCGGCCTGCTCATCACCGCGGGTTTCGAGGACACCACGCTGATCGGCCGGGGCACCCAGTGGGCCGACGGGATCCCGGTCAAGCACCAGCGCAACATCGCCCGCATCAGCAGGCCGGAGCCGCTGATCGGCAAGGACCTGATCGTCGGCGTCAAGGAGCGGGTCGACTCAACGGGTGCGATCGTGCGCCCGCTGCACGAGGACAGCCTGATCGAGAAGATCCACTACCTGGTGGACCAGGGCGTCCGCGGCTTCGTCGTGTCACTGCTGTGGAGCTTCCTGAACCCGGCGCACGAGCAGCGGATCCGCGAGCTGATCGAGCAGGAGTACCACCCGGCCTACCTGGGCGCGATGCCGGTCTTCCTGTCCAGCGACGTGGCGCCGCGCATCTACGAGTACCCGCGCACGATGATGACGGTGCTGAACGCCTACCTGCACCAGTCCATGTACGAAGAGCTGTCCGGCATCGGTGACGAGCTGCGCGAGCGGCGGTACGGCAAGCCCATGATGATGATCCACAACACCGGCGGCATGGCGACGGTGCTGCGGACGGCGGCCGTCAGCACCTACAACGGCGGGCCGGTGGCCGGGCTGATGGGCAGCTCGTACCTCGGCCGGCTGTACGGCAACCGCAACGTGGTGACCACCGACATGGGCGGCACCAGCTTCGATATCGGCATGGTGGCCGAGGGCAGCCCCCGGTTCTACCAGTTCATGCCGGTCATCGACCGGTGGCTGGTGGACGCGACGACCGTCGACACCCACTCGATCGGGGCGGGCGGCGGGTCCATCGCGCGGGTCAACGAGCTGATCGCCAACCGGCTGGAGGTCGGCCCGGAGAGCGCCGGGTCGATGCCCGGCCCCGTTGCCTACAACCAGGGCGGCACCGAGCCGACGGTGACCGACGCCGACATCGTGCTCGGCTACATCAACGCCGACTATTTCCACGGCGGCGCGATCCGGCTGGACCGGCAGCGAGCCGAGCGGGTGATCCGGCGCAAGATCGCCGAGCCGCTCGGTGTCAGCACCGAGGAGGCCGCGCTGATGATCCGGCGGGTCGTCGACGGCAACATGGGCCAGGCCATCTGGCGGGAGACCGTGCTGAAAGGCTTCGACCCGCGCGACTTCATCCTGTTCGCCTTCGGCGGTGCCGGGCCGACCCACTGCTGCGGCTACGCCAGCGCCGCGGAGATGGACAAGGTCGTCATCTACCCGTTCGCGCCGACGTTCTGCGCGTTCGGCTCGGCGACCATGGACGTGGTGCACCTGTACGAGCGGTCCCGGCATCTGCACCTGCTCGATCCGGCCAGCGGCGAATACCTGACCGATTACCAGGCCTTCAACGAGATCGTGGAGTGGCTGGCCGACGCCGCCCGGCGCGACTTCGAGGGCGAGGGCTACCAGAGCGGGCAGATCGACTACGCGCTGGAGCTGGACATGAAGTTCGGCGGCCAGCTGAACGTCAAGCGCGCCACCTCGCCCGTCCTGCGGGTGACGAGCCAGGCGGACGTGCTCGCCATCCGGCAGGCCTTCGAGGAGGAGTACGCGCAGGCCTACAGCCCGCTCGGGGTCAACCCGGAGGCAGGCATCGAGATCCACAACTTCGCGCTGCGCGGCCGGGTGCGGCAGCCCAAGCCCGAGCTTGAGCGGCACGAGCTTGGCGGGCCCGACGCGTCCGCCGCCCGCAGCGGGCAGCGGCGCGCGTACTGGGGCAGCGACACGGGGTGGCTGGAGACGCCGGTGTACCGGCAGTCGCTGCTGCGGCCCGGTCACGCCCTGGCCGGCCCGGCCATCGTCGAGGCCGAGGACACCACGGTCGTCATCGAGCCGGGCTGGACGCTGCGCATCGGCGAGTACCTGGACGGCGTGATCGAGCGCCAGCACGCCGACGGCGAAACCCGGGCAGCCGGCGGCGAGACCCAGACAGCCGGCAGCACAGCCCAGCCGCCCGGAGGCACTGCCCAGACAGCCGGCAGCACGGCCCAGCCGGCGGGCGCCGACGTTGGCACCGCAGCCCGGCTGGCCCGGTGAGAGGGGACCCGCGATGGCCGTCGACCTTGACCT
This sequence comes from uncultured Actinomycetes bacterium, assembly GCA_963741615.1. Classification (GTDB taxonomy): domain Bacteria; phylum Actinomycetota; class Actinomycetes; order Streptosporangiales; family Streptosporangiaceae; genus UBA9676. The sequence goes on along the minus strand of CAVUIU010000025.1, from coordinate 29,383 downwards.
GATCGAGCAGGGGATCAAGCCGCTGCCCGCGGCGCCGGCCGAGCTGGCCGCGATGGCCGAGCTCGGCCCGGCGGACTACGAGATCTACAGCGAGATGCTCTCCATCATCTGCCAGGAGGGCAAGAACATCATGACGAAGATGGGCATCTCCGCGATGCTGCACTCCGGGGACTCGGTGGCCGCGATCTACACGCCGCAGGGAGACCTGGTCACCGCGATCCTCGGTACCTACCTGCACTGCGTGACCGGGCAGATCCCGATCAAGTTCATCCTGAAGTACTGGAAGGACAACCCGACCGTCGGGATCCGGCCGGGCGACGTGTTCTACTGCAACGAGGCCATCTACGGCGGCATCCACAACCCGGACCAGTTCGCCGTGGTTCCCGCCTTCCTCGACGGCGAGCTGATCGCCTGGTCGGTGGTCGGCGCACATCAGGCCGAGACCGGCGGCAGCGAGCCAGGGGGCGAGATCACCACGGCGAGGTCCCGGCATGACGAGGGCATGAAGCTCACCCCCATCAAGATCGGTGAGCGGTACCAGCTGCGCGACGACCTGATCAAGATGATGGAGAACTTCATCTCCCGTGCGCCGCGGATGCAGGTGACGGACGTGCGGGCCCGGGTGTCGGGCGCTGACCGGGTGCGGCTGCGGCTGGAGCAGCTCGCCGCCAAGCGCGGCGCGAGGTTCCTGTCCGGCCTGTTCCGGAAGATGATCACCGAGACGGCCGAAGGCGCCAGGTCCCGGATCCGGGCCTGGAACGACGGGGTGTACCGGCATACCGTGTTCCTGGACACGACCGGTGCCGAGGCCGGGCTGATCCGGGTGCCGCTGGCCCTGGTCAAGGAGGGCGACCACCTCACCATCGACCTGTCGGGCACCTCACCCGAGCACGAGGGCAGCTTCCAGGCGCTGGCCGCGTCCACCCGTGCCCACTGCGCGGTGAACCTTTACTCGTTCCCCTTCCATGACTTCCCGGTCTCGGCCGGGATGCTGGAGCCCATCGACTTCGTCATCCCGCACGGGACGATCCTTGACCCCGATACCGAGGCCGCGATCTCGTGCTCGCCGCTGGCCGCGTCCGCGGTGTTCCCGCTGCTCGCGGTCACGTTCTCGAAGATGATGTTCGACAGCGACCAGCGGTCCCAGGTGTGCGGCTTCGCCTCGTCGAACTCATCCGCCCCGATGATCTCGGCGGTGAACCAGCACGGCGTCCGGATCACCGACTTCATGGGCTACCCGCTGAACGCGTGGGGGCTGTCGGCCAGGTCCGACTCCGACGGGGTTGACGTCTTCGGCTTCCCGCACTGCCCGTGGGGCAAGCAGCCGGACGTCGAGGACGTGGAGAGCGAGTTCCCCGTCCTGCACCTGTACCAGAAGATGCTGCCGAACACCTGCGGATTCGGCCGGTGGCGCGGCGGCGCGGGCGCGGCGATCGGCTACGTCACCCATCACGTTCCCTACGTCATCTGGACGTCCACCCAGAAGGAGGCCAAGCTGCCCACGCACGCCGGCCTGTTCGGCGGCTACGCCGAGACCGTCGTGCCCGGCATCCGGGTGACCGGCACCGACGTGGTGGCGAGGCTCGCCAGCGGTGACCCCGATATCCCGGCTGACGACATCGAGCTGATCACGCACAACACGCTCGGCGGCGAGCTGCACCTGGAGCACCAGACCCGGCCCGCCACCGTCATGCACCGGGGCGAGCTGCTGTGCGCGAGCACCCAGGGTGGCGGCGGATACGGCGACGTGCTGGAGCGCGAGCCCGGGCAGGTGCTGGCCGACCTGCGCGGCGGTGTGATCACGCGGTGGGTGGCGGAGCAGGTGTACTGCGTGGCGGTCGCCGAGGACGGGCTGGCGGTAGACCTCGCCGAGACCGAGCGGCTGCGCGCGGCGGAGCGCGCCCGTCGGCTGGCCCGCGGCCGGCGGTGGGACGATTTCCACCGGGACTGGGACCAGCTCAGGCCGCCCGACGAGGCGCTGAAGTACTACGGCAGCTGGCCGGACGCGCAGAAGAACCGCGAGGTGATCAGGATCTGAGCGCCGCCATGGACGCGAGGACGCGGGCGCGGCGGTTCCTGGCCGGCGGCCCCGCGGACCGCCCGCCGTTCCTCGCGATGGCGACGGAGTACACGGCCAGGCTGGCGCAGTGCCCGGCCGGTGAGCTGCTGGCCGACCCCGGGCTGTTCGTGCGCTCGTTCCAGGAGTCGGTGGCCGTGCTGGGCCTGGAGGCCGTCCTCATCGAGATCCCCGCCGCCGACGTGCTGCCGGCCGTGGCCGGCGGCGAGCCCGCCGCGGGCGGCCTCGCCGTGCTGCGGGAGGGCCTGCACCGGCTCCGTGCGACGCTGCGCGACCAGGTCGCCATCGTGGCCCTGCTGCCCGGGCCGTTGACGCTGGTCGGCTCGCTCGGGGCCGCCGCCACGCCCGACTCGATGGATGACCTGGTGGCCGGGCTGATCGGCGTGCAGGAGTACCTCGGCCCGGCCGGGCTCGACGCGCTCGCGCTGCTGGAGCGGGCCGGGGTCGGCGACGGCGACGTGGGCGATCTGGCCGGCGCCGCGGCGGCGTTCTGGAACGTGGCCAGGTACTACTCGCTGCCGTCGCTGCTGGTCGCGGCGAGCGGCACGGCCCGGCTGGCGGCGGCCGGGGCGACCGCGGTGGCCGCGTGGTCGGGCGCCACCGCGGCGCAGCTGCTGGCGGGCGGAGCCCAGGCGGCCGGCCAGCCGCCCCCGCCGGTTCCCGCCCCGCTGCCGCCGGGCGGCTTCTACCTGAGCGCGGGCGAGATACCGGCCAGCTGGGAGATGAGCGCGGTCCGCTCGCTGGTCCGGCAGGTACCTGGCGGACCGCCGGAGGCTGACTGAGCCGGGGTACCTGGCGGACCGCCGGAGGCTGACTGAGCGGGCTCCTGCGACCGGCCACGAGCGAGCCGAGCCGGGGCAGGACTGGTCGGGGGAACCAGTCCCGCCCCGGTGGCTTGCGGCGGCTTAGCGGCCCGGGGCCTCTTAGCCGTTACAAACCTATGGCGCCCTGCGGGTCGAGCTCGTGCATCTGCTGCTCGGCGATGCGCGTCTCCTCCGGCACGTTCAGGCTGCGGGAGAAGATCCAGTACAGGATGGCCGCCACCGGGAAGCCGATGAACGGGGAGATGTCGGCGCCGCCGAGAGCGGCGCTGCTGGCTACCGGGCCGGTGTACACGGCCGTGCTCATGAACGGGATCATCGCGGCGAACGCGATCCAGTACGCGGTGAGGCCGCGCCAGCCGAACCTGTGGTACATGCCGTTCGGCTTGAAGATCTCCTTGATCGCGTAGTTGCCCTTGCGGACGAAGAAGAAGTCGATCAGGTTGATGGCGGTCCACGGGATCATGAAGTACAAGATGATGAACAGGTAGGCCTCGAAGTTGGTCAGGAACGAGCCCGGCAGCGCGAGCGCGAGCACGAACCCCGCGATCGTGACGAAGGTGATGGCCAGCAGCCGGAGCGTCAGGGTGGGCTTGATCGGCTTGATGCTGTCGATCGTGGTCAGCGTCGCCAGGGCCCCGCTGTACATGTTCAGGCCGATGACGGCGATCAGGCCGGGGTAGGAGCACAGCAGGACGATGTAGCCCCAGCCGTGGAACCACGCGTTCCCGGCGGTGTGAATCGCGGTCACCGAGGAGGTGATCTTCGGGTAGGCGGCGGCCAGGAAGTCGCCGAGCCCGGCCAGCCACAGGACCCCGACCCCGGAGCCGACGTAGGTCCACCAGACGGTCGATGCGGTGCTCGAGCTGCGGGGCAGGTAACGGGAGTACTCCGACACGTAGGGTGCCCAGGTGAGCTGGTAGCTCAGGATGACGCCCATCTCCAGCAGGAACGGGGCGCCCTTGAAGCTGCCGAAGGAGTAGAAGCCGGCCGGCAGGTGCACGGCGGCGAGCAGGCCGATGCCGAAGATCACGTAAATGACGATGAACAGGACGCTGGCCCACTGGCAGAACACGTGGATCAGCCGGTAGCCGAGGACCGCGAAGATGAAGGCGAGGGCGGTGATGACGATGGCGCCGACGGTCGTGTTCACGTTCAGCGTCTCTGAGACCGCCACCTCCGCGATCTGCGTGTTGAACACGTTGAAGCCGATGAACAGCAGCACCGCGACGACCACTGGCAGCAGCGCCCCGTAGTAACCGAACTGCGGCCGGGACTGGATCATCTGCGGCAGGCCCAGCTTCGGCCCCTGGGCCGAGTGGAACGCCATGAACAGCGTGCCGATCAGGGCGCCGACAATGATGGCGATCAGGGACCAGCTGAAGCTGAGCCCGCTGGCCACGCCGACCGCGCCGATCGCCAGGGTGGCCAGCTGCGCGTTCCCGGCGAACCACAGCGGGCCGAGGTGCCACACCTTGCCGTGCCGCTCGCTGACCGGCACGTAGTCGATGGACCGGGTCTCCACCCCGGTCAGAGACGGTGGTGAAGTCGTCGTGCGCGCTTCGGTTGCATCCATTGGTGACCTCCCAGGCACCTTGCATGTCGCCAGCCTGTCTCGGCAGGCTCCGGCCGGCCCGTGCCCCGCCCGTCCTAAGGTGGGCCCGGCGCGTCATGCGCCGAGGTCCAGGCATCGGCGCGGGTGTACAGCTCTTCCCGGCGGTTCTCCCACAGCGCGGAGTTCACCCGGTCGGCTTCGGCCAGCTCCTCCCGCAGCGCGATCTCGGTCACGAGAAGCGCCGGCCCGGCCTGGCCGGTGAGCTCGTGTACCTTCACGGCGCGGCTGACGACCCGGCCGAGCGGCGAGATGATCTGGCTGCCGCCGAGCAGCTCGCCTGACGGCGTCCGGCCGCACTGGTTCGACATCACCCACCACTGGCCGTTCTCCAGTGCCCGGGCCGGGTACAGCCCGTCCCACCAGCTCTCGGCCTCCAGCTCGTAAGCGCTGGCCTGCACGACGACCCTGGCCCCGGCCAGGCGCAGTGCCCTGGCCGTCTCCGGGAAGTCGCCGTCGAAGCACACCGGCAGGCCGATCACGCCGAAGTCCCCGGTCGGGCAGACCGTCAGCCGCTGCCCCGCGGCGAAGACCAGGTCCTCACCCAGCGGGGCGTACAGGTGGGCCTTGCGGTGCACCGCCCGCAGTTCCCCGTCCCGGCCGAACAGCAAGGCGGTGTTGTAGACGTCGGCCCCGTCGCGCTCGGGCACGCTGCCGGCCGCCAGCCATGCGCCCGCGGCCGCCGCCGCTCCGGCCAGCGCCGCGGTCCGCGGACCGTCCAGCGGCTCCGCGCTGGCGGCCACGTCCCCGGCCAGGGTCTTCGGACTGTACCCGGACGGCCACAGCTCAGGCAGCAGGATCAGGTCGCAGCGGCGCCGGCCGAGTTCCGCCACCAGCTCAAGCGCGGCGGCCAGGTTCCCCGCCGTGTCACCGGGGCGCGGCAGCCACTGCGCGATGCCAACGACCGCCCGGTCAAGCACTGGCTTCACCACCTAGGTCAACCCACTGCCGACGGCACGGTGTGGTCCTGGCCCTGCCACTATCGCGAGTCCGGGCAGCTCAGCGATATAGCAGTAAATGCCTAAGAGTGCCTTGATTTGGTGTCAGGGGTCGCCAATGAAGTTGGCAAACGGCGCGTGCGGGCGATCCTTGCGGGGTTCTTCCCGTCCTCCGCCCTCCGCCCTACGCGCCCGGCGCTTCTCCTGGGACCAGAACGCGTTGAAGGGGCGGGCGAACGCCCAGATCGCCCCCACCTGAAGCGAACTACGAAGCGATCGGCGAAATGATCGGAGGCCATCGGTCCCGCCAGGGTGCGGCTGCTTCGAAAGCGGCGGACGCGCGAAGGACTGTCTCGTCGGCGAGGTGACGACCTATGATCTGTAGTCCAACGGGAAGATTGTTGTCTGTCCAACCAGCAGGAATGCTCGACGCCCTCACCCGCGCAGCGTCTGGAGCAGCATGGGTACCCGGAACTGCCTGACAACGGGGCCAGCGTGCGGGGTTTCACGGCCCGCCGCGAGCCCGCCGGCCGATGAATCCGGGCTCCTGGGCATGTCTTACAAGTGTCCGCGAGACCACCAGAGCCGAGGATCACCTGCGGCCGACGATCACACCCCGGGAGTTCCAGCGATGACCCACGTGTCTGGCCCTGACTTTCTGTCCATCCAGGTCCGCGACCTGCAACGCTCGGCGGGCTTCTACCAGCGCGAGCTTGGCCTGCGGCCCATGGCAGGATCACCGCCGAGCGTGGTGGCGTTCCAGACCTCGCCCATCCCGTTCGGCCGGACCTTCGTCTTCCAGGACCCAGACGGCTACGCGATCGCCATCCACGGAGCAGCCCAAGACTGAGACAAGCCAGGTAACCCGCAGCTCGGTATGCCACCAGAAATCGAACCGCAACCTATCCAGTTACCAGCGGAGGACACTTGATGACAAACGATGGGCCCGATCTGCTTGAAATGGTGCGGCGGGAACTCGCACCCGCGGAAGGAGCGAATCGGTTCGTACGGCTGGTGAGTGAGGGCCGTATGCCAGTAGAGCGGCTGGCAGCTGTCGCCGGTGAGGAGTACTGGATAGGGGAAAGCGACCGGCGCAGCTTCCTGTATCTTGCCGCGCGCTTCCCGGACTCCCCAGCCGTGGACTTCTTCCTCGGTCTCGCGGCGGTCGAGATCCCGGCGAGGACTCAGCTGCTGCGATACGCGCGCGCGCTCGGACTCAGCGAGCACGACCTGCAAGCATACGAGCAAAAGCCAGGCTGCCAGGCCTACGCCTCCCATGTCGCCTGGCTTGCGCTCAACGGATCGCAAAGCGACGTCTCTCTCGCGCTCGTAGCGAACTTCGCCGCATGGGGCTCGTATTGCGGCGCAGTGGCTCAAGGGCTGCGGCGTCACTACGGTCTCAAAGACGAGGACGTGGAGTTCTTCGATTTCTTCGCGACGCCGGCACCCGAGGTCGAGCAACTGGCGAGCGCGGTCGCACGCCAGAGCCTCGGCGCGGCCAGCGCCATTCCAAACTCAACTCGCCGTCATGCCCGCCTGGTGCAGGCGTACGAGCTTATGTTCTGGAATACTCTCGCGGAAGGGGTTGGCTAATTTCTGTGGGGCCGGTTCTCGCCGCTATGGCCTGTCAGCCTGGTCCAGTTGTCCCGCTTGCTCGTGGCGGGGGCTCGCTCAGTTCCGCCCGCGTCAAGCCGTGCCGCTGTCGGCCATACGCGCGAGCACGTCAGCGAACTCACCCGGCCGGGACAGGAACGGGGAGTGCCCGCTATCGGCAAACTCAACCACATCGGCTGTGATGCGCTCGCGCGCCGCGCGCCGCTGCCAGCCAGTGCCTATGACGCGATCCTGCCCGGTCACAAGATAGCTGCAGGGTACGTCGGGCCATGAAGCAAGCGGGGTTATCTCGGTAATTGTCGTTGTGGTCTGCCGGCGCAGCCGGGCGGTTGCCCATGCTGCGTCTGCTGCAGTGCAGTCGTTGTAGAAGTAGCGGGAAGCCAGCGCCGGATCGATGGAGCAGAGGCCATCCCCATCGACGATGTAGCTGAATTCTGGATGGATAATCTCGGTATCGGTCTCGAACTGCGCGGCGAGGCTGCGGCCAGGCTGCGGCAGCAAAGCGGCGATGAAGATCAGCCGCCGTACCGGTCTGGCCTGGGCTACCAATGGGATGGTCAGCCCTCCGGCGGAGTGGCCGACCAGCACGATGTCCTCGCCGCAGTCGGCTATGGCTGCCGTAACCACTTGCGCGTTGCACGCACAGCCGGCGTCGCGAGTCTCGCATGGCAGGTCCATTGCGACAGCGCGATGACCCCGCGACTCCAGTTCAGGGATCAGTCGATCCCAGCACCAGGCGCCATGCCAGTGGCCATGCACCAAACCGAATGTACTCATGGCGGTTTCCTTCCGGATTGGCTCGCACGCAGCACCAGCTCATGCGATTGAACCTCGGGAGATCCCGGAGGCTTCATCTCCCCGCCAGTCCGCTGCGCACGACGAACGCTCGTTCACCAGGTGCACGCTCGCCCCGCTCTGGCAGTCAGCAAACCGGGCCGGACCTCTGCGGTTTCCTGAGGGTCATGCTGGCGGCCAGTCCCGCCTGAGGGCAGCCCCTATGCGCTTGGCGTTCCTTCCGAGGGGCTGGGGGCATAGATAGCGTCCGCGCCGGACCGGGCCGAGGGGAACAGTTTGTACCGTGCGCCCAGGTAGTACGCGACGGCGGCGAAGAGGAAGCCGACGATCCACGCGAGGTCCGCGCCCCCGAGGGAGTTCGCGATCGACCCGACGTAGATCGCCGGGTCGTTCATGAAGGGGAACTGGATCCCGATGGCCAGCACGTACACGATGATCGCGTACCAGTTGACCTTGCCGTAGATGCCGTCTTCCTTGAACATCTCGGGGATGTTGTAGTGCCCGTTGCGGACGATGTAGTAGTCGGTGAGGTTGATGGCCGTCCACGGGACGAGCAGGTAGAGCGTGAAGACCAGGAAGTTGGTCAGGTCGTCCATGAAGTTCTTGCTCGCCTGGATGGCGATGACCGTGCCGACGATCGCGAGCACGCTCGTGGTCACGATCCGGGCGATCCGGCCGGTCTTGTCCGACGCGAGCGAGCCCGAGGGCGAGATGATCGCGAAGAGGGTGAGGAACGGCCCGTAGAGGTTGCCGAAGTTCCCGGCGGCGACCCCGAGGATGAGGACGATCAGGAACAGCCACTTCACGTTGAACAGGCCGCCGAGGTAGTCAGGAGCGTTCGCGCTCACGGCCGCGCCGGCGACGACGGCCGCGATAGCGCCGATGATCATGACGAGGGACGCGCCGACCACCGACCCGATGTAGGTGTAGTTGAAGACCTTCCAGCTGGAGGTGTCCTCCGGCATGTAGCGCGAGTAGTCGGAGACGTAGGGCGCCCAGGTGACCTGCCACGCGACGAACACCGAGATGGCGAGCAGGACGGCGCCGAAGGTGTTGTGCCCGGCGGGCAGGTGGGCCGGCAGGATGGTCAGTAGCTTGATGAGGATCGCGAGGAACACCGCGGTCGATAGATACGTGACGTACTTGTTGAACGCGTGGAACAGGTCGTAGCCGAACCACACGATGAGCAGGACGAAGGCGTTGATGATGATGATGCCCTCGGCCGTCGTCACGTGGAACAGGCTGGCGACGGCCAGCCCGCCGACCACCGCGGCCGCCACGAAGTAGCCCAGGTACATCAGGATGACGATGATGTTCGGCAGCGCCGTCCCGTTCATCCCGAACTGCGCCCGCGACTGCATCATCTGCGGCAGCCCCAGGCGGGGTCCCTGGACCGAGTGCAGCGCCATGTACAGCCCGCCGAAAGCGTTCCCCACGATGATCGAGAAGATTGCCCAGGGCAGGCTGAGGCCGAAGACGATGGCAAGGGCACCGACCGAGATCGCGAGGAGCTGCACGTTGCTGGCCGCCCAGAACGTGAACAGCGTGTAGGGCTTGCCGTGACGCTCGCTCGCCGGGATGTGGTCGATCCCGTGGCGCTCGAGGTGCAGCGGCTCATCATGCGCGGCAGGCGTTTCCCCGGTCGTAGCCGTGCTCATGGCACCTCCCCTTGACCGCTGGCCCATCGACGGTACGGGCCTGGCATCATCACTATCCCCGTTTCGCGACCGTGAGAGATATAGCACCTGCTGCCCAAGAATGGCCTGACTTGCCGTCAGGGGTTGCCAATGAAGTGGCCGGAGGCACGTGCATACGATCCTGTGAGAAGCCACGCGAGCACAGCCCGCATTCCCCGGACGACCGAGCGCCTGCCCACCTCCGCTGGAGGCCTGCCATGACCGTCGAGTTCGGCCTGGCCCTTGAGAACTTCACCCCGGAACGCAAGGTCCCGGACATGGACGCCGTCACGGCGTACTCCGTCACCGCCGAGGAACTCGGCTTCGCGTCGGTCTGGGCGTGGGATCACCTGTTCCTCGGAGCCCGGCGCCCCTTCCCCTTCCTGGAAGCGCTGACCACGCTGAGCTGGGTGGCGGCGCGGACCAGCCGGATCATGCTGGGCACGGGCATTCTCGTGCTGCCGATCCGGGAGCCGGCCCTCGTGGCGAAGACGGCGGCGACGATCCAGCTCGGCAGCGGAGGCCGGCTCATGCTCGGCGTCGCGGCCGGCTGGTACGAGCGGGAGTTCGACGCCACCGCGGTGCCGTTCCGCCAGCGGGGCAAGATCTTCGAGCGCAACCTGGACATGATGCTGCGGCTGTGGGCCGACGACGACGTGACCGGCGAATGGGATGGCCGGGTGCTCAAGCACGTGCGGATGCTGCCGCTGCCGCGGCCCCGGCCGCAGCTGCTCATCGGCGGCTATGTGGACCGGGTGCTGCGCCGGGTGGCCACCCGGGCCGACGGCTGGGTGACCTACTTCTACACCGCCGGCTCCATCGCCAGCGCGTGGTCGGCGATCCGCGGCTACGCGGAGCAGGCCGGGCGCGACCCTGCCCAGCTCAACGTGGTCGCCCAGGTGCCGCTGTGCATCGGCTCCTCCTACGAGGAGGCCTCCCGGCAGGCGCGCGAGTACGTGGGCGAGTACTTCGACGTGCCGGCCTGGAGCGAGGCGACGCCGGAGTCCGCGGTCCGCGGCACCCCGGAGCAGTGCGCCGAGCAGATAGCCGCCTTCATCGACGCCGGCGTCCGGCACCTGGTGTTCTGCCCGTACAACTATGAGACCGAGCAGGTGCACCGGCTGGCCACCGAGGTGCTGCCGCTGCTCGGCGGCATCCGCGCCGGGGCTGCCTGATGGAGCAGGTCACGGTCCTGGCGGCGCGGGCCGAGCGGGAGGCCGCCGGGCGGCCGGCGGTGGACAAGCGGATGACGGCCGAGGCTGCGATCGCGCTGATCCGCGACGGCGACCACGTGGCGATCGGCGGGACGCTGTACTCGCGGACGCCGATGGCGCTGGTGTTCGCGCTGCTGCGGCAGCGGCGGCGGCACCTGACGGTGTCCCGGCCGCTGGCCTGCTACGAGATCGAGCTGTTCCTGTCGACCGGCGCGCTCGACAAGATCGTCACCAGCTGGGTCGGCATCGGCCTGCCCTGGGGGCTGGCCCCGATCTTCCGGCATTACGTCGAGCGCGGCGAGGCCAGCTACGACGAGTGGAGCCACCTGGCCATGGGGCTGCGCTACAAGGCCGGCGCGATGGGCGTGCCGTTCCTGCCCAGCCTGACCATGCTCGGCTCCGACCTGGCCCGCACGCTCGACCTGCAGACGGTCACGTGCCCCTATACCGGGCAGCAGCTTGCCGCGGTGCCGGCGCTCAACCCCGACGTGGCACTGATCCATGCCCACCGGGCCGACATGTTCGGCAACGTGCAGGTGGACGGGTACCGGCACATGGACACCGATATCGCCAGGGCCGCCCGCAAGGTGATCGTCAGCGCGGAGCGGGTCGTCAGCCCGGAGGAGATCGCGGCCAGCCCCGCGCAGACGATGCTGCCGCATTTCGTGGTCGATGCCGTCGTGGAAGCGCCGCACGGGGCGTACCCCCACGAGTGTTACGGCCTCTACGGCCCGGATCTGGCGCACTTCGACGCCTATGCCGCCTCGGCGAAGGAGCTGGGGCCGGCGGCGGGAATGCGTTATGTCGAAGAGAACGTTGACGGCCAGGCCGGCTTCGCGGGGTTTGTCGCGGCTGCCGGTCCGGCCCGGCTGGCCGCGCTGGCGGCCGACGCCCGGGAGCTGATGCCGGGAGTGGCCCGATGAGCGATGTGACCGCCGAGGAGCTGATGGCGATCACCGCCAGCCGGCTGCTCGCCGACCACAAGGTGGTCTTCGCCGGGGTCGGCATGCCACTGCTCGCCTCCGCCGTCGCCCGGCGCACCCGTGCGCCGCACCTGACGATCGTCCTGGAGGGCGGCATCATCGGCACGTCCCTGCTGCCGGGCAAGCTGCCGATCTCCACCAACGAGATGCGCGCCGCCTACGGGGCGCAGATGCTCACCGACATCACCGACATCTTCCTGTACGCGCAGCGCGGCTACTTCGACTACGGCTTCCTCGGCGCCGCCCAGGTGGACATGTACGGGAACATCAACACCAGCGTGATCGGCAGCATCGAGCGGCCGCGCGTGCGGCTGCCGGGCAGCGGCGGCGCGAATGACATCATCTCGCTGTGCAACGAGGTGCTGATCGTGACCCAGCACGAGCCGCGCCGTTTCGTGGAACGGGTCGACTTCATCACCAGCCCCGGCTACCTGTCCGGCGGGGACAGCCGGGCCCGGGCCGGGCTCGCCTGCGGCCGGCTCGGGGCCGTGGTCACCGACCTGGCGCTGCTCGACTTCGAGCCGGCCAGCCGCCGGATGCGGCTGCGCGCGCTGCAGGCGGGCGTGACCGTCGGCCAGGTCCGCGAGCAGACCGGGTTCGACCTGCTCGCCGGTGAGGACATCGAGGAACTCAGGCCGCCGTCGGCGGAGGAGCTCGCGATCTACCGGGAGCTGCGCGATGGCCCGCCACCGGCGCGAGCCGACGGCTCCGCGGATGCCGAACGAGCTGGCACCGGCGACCCGGCCGGCTGGGTCCCGGCGGGTCCCGCGTGAGCGCCCGCCCCGCCCGGCCCGCAGGGCCGGCCCGGCCCGCCCGCGTCGGGCTGATGATCCCGTCCTCCAACACGATGATGGAGGTGGACTTCGCCCGCGACCTGCCGCCAGGCACCGCCCTGCACACGGCGCGGATGTTCATGGAGGACACCACCCCGGCAGGCGAGAACCGGATGCTGGACGAGTTCGCGCTGCCAGCCGCCCGTGACCTGGGGACGGCCCGGCCCGACGTGGTGGTGTTCGGCTGCACCAGCGCCGGGGCGCTGCGCGGCAACGACTACGACACCGAGCTGTGCGGGCGGATCAGCGAGCTGACCGGCGCGCCGACCGTGTCCACCATCGGCGCGGTACGGGCCGCCATCGCCGCGTCGGGCGCCGCGAGCATCGGGGTGATCACGCCGTACGTCGACGAGCTGAACGAGAAGATCCGTGCCAGTATCGAGGCGGACGGGGTGGGGGTGGCCGCCATCACCGGGCTCGGCATCACCGACAACTTCGAGATCGCGGAGGTCGGGCACGATGAGATCGTGGCGTTCGCGGTCAGCGCGCTCGGGCAGCTTGCCGCGCGGGCCGGCATCGGGCTGGTCTTCGCCTCGTGCACGAACTTCGGCGCGATGGCCGCCCGGCCGGCCATCGCGCAGCGGCTTGGCCTGCCGGTGGTCACCAGCAACCAGGCGGTGCTGGCGGCTGCCGTCGACCGGCTGCGGGCGCTGGCCAGCTGACCAGGAGGGTGGATGGTTGCACCGGCCTTCGAGTACGTAGCTGCTGGCAGCTACGACGAGGCGGTGCGCCTGCTGGCCGACGCCGGTGACGAGGCAAAGATCCTGGCCGGCGGCCAGAGCCTGATGCCGATGCTGAACCTCCGGCTCGCCCATCCCGAGCTGCTCATCGACATCAACCCCGCCGACGGGCGGCAGCCGTCCGTCGCGGGCGGCATGCTCGCGCTGCCCGCCCTCACCCGGCACCGCGTTCTGCTGGAGCACGATCTGGTGCGCCGGCACTGCCCGCTGCTCGCCGGGGCGGTCCGGCACGTCGGCAACGTGCGGGTGCGCAACCGCGGCACGGTCGGCGGTAGCCTGGCGCACGCGGACCCGACCTCGGAGATCGGCAGCTGTGCGCTCGCCGCCGGCGCGCAGGTGGTGGCCCGGGGCCCTGACGGCGACCGCACCGTGCCTGTCAGCGAGCTTTTCGTCGGCTACTGGGCCACCGCGCTGGCGGAGTCCGAGATCATCACCGACGTGCTGATCCCGGTGAGCCGGCCGCGGCAGGGCTGGTCCTTCCACGAGATGGTGCGGCGCACCTCGGACTTCGCGATCGTGGCCGTCGCCGCCATGGTCGAGCTGGACGGGCGGGCGGACACGATAGCCGCCGCCCGGGTGGCGCTGGCCGGGGTGGCGGACCGGGTCACGCTCGCCGCGCCGGAGCTGCTCACCGGGCTGACCGGGAGCACGCTCGCCGGGAGCACGCCGGCCGGGAGCATGCTGGCCGGAGACACGGGGGACCAGGCCGCCGAGGCCGCTGACCGGATCGCCGGCAGCCTGGAGCCGTCCACGGACGTGCACGCATCAGGGGACTACCGGCGGCGGCTGGTGCGGGTGCTCACCGCCCGGGCGCTGCGCGAGGCCTACGCCCGCGCGGCCGGGGCGGCGGCATGACAGCGCGGCAGATCGTGCTGAGCGTCAACGGCGGCGACCACGAGGTCTGGGTGCTGCCCTCGGACACGCTGCTCGACGTGCTGCACGACGAGCTCGGCCTGGCCGACGTCCGTTACGGCTGCGGCGAAGGGGTCTGCGGCACCTGCACGGTGCTGCTGGACGGCGAGCCGGTGAACGGCTGCCTGACCCTCGCGCTGCAGGCGGCCGGCCGCCAGGTCACCACGCTGCGCGGGCTGATGGGCCCCGGCGAGACCCTGCACCCGCTGCAGGAATGCTTCCTGCGCCGTGGCGCCTCGCAGTGCGGGTTCTGCACGCCCGGCATGGTGCTCACCGCGCTGGACCTGGTCCGGCGCCGCGGCCGGCCGAGCCGTGCGGAGATCAGGTACACGCTGGTCGGCAACCTGTGCCGGTGCACCGGCTACACCAAGATCCTCGATGCCATCGAGGAGTACGCCGGCCAGGCGGCCGGGGACGCGCCGGGTGAGGTCCGTCCATGACGACCACCGGCCCGCCGCAGCCGGCGGGTGAGCAGCTGACCGGGCAGGCCGGCCGTTACCGGGTGGTCGGGCGCTCGCCCGCGCACCACGACTTCGTCGACAAGGTCAAGGGCTCGCTGCACTACGCGGCGGACTGGCGGCTGCCCGGCATGCTGCACGGCAGGATCGTCCGCAGCCAGCTGCCCAGCGCGCGGATCACCGGCATCGACGTCAGCGCGGCCCGGGCGCTGCCCGGCGTCGTCGCCGTGCTCACCGCCGGCGACGTGCCGAGCAACCGCATCGTGGAGATGGCCAGCGGCGGCCTGGCCGAGCTCGAGGTGGCCATGCCGGTGCTGGCCACCGACCGGGTCCGGTACATGGGCGAGCCGGTGGCTGTCGTGGCCGCCGTGACCCAGCAGATCGCCCACGAGGCGGCCGAGCTGGTCTCGATCGACTACGAGGAGCTGCCGGGCGTCTTCGATGTCGAGTCGGCGCGCACCGACGGCGCGCCGCGGGTACACGAGGTCGGCAACACCCTGGTGAACTGGCAGATCCAGTGCGGCGACGCGGCCGCGGCGCTCGCCGCCGCCGACGTGGTGGTCGAGGGCGAGTACCGGAGCCAGCACGCCGAGCATGCCTACCTCGAACCCGAGGCCGGGGTGGGCTGGCTGGAGAACGGCGTGCTCACGCTGCGCGTGTCCACCCAGGTCATCGAGCACGCGGCCATGATCGCGCGGATCCTGCAGCTGCCGCAGAGCAAGGTCAGGGTGATCGCCGCCTACATGGGCGGCGGTTTCGGCGGCAAGGAGGACATGACGGTCGAGCCGTACCTGGCGCTGCTCGTCTGGCATACCCGGCGGCCGGTGCGGATGATCTGGGACCGGCAGGAGTCGCTGGTCGGCAGCACCAAACGGCACCCGTTCATCATGCGCTACCGGACCGGGGCGGGCAGCGACGGCACGATCACCGCGCAGCAGGTCGAGATCCTCGGCGACGCCGGCGCCTACCCGAACCTGTCGCCGCGGGTGCTGTTCGCCGCCGCCGCCTGCGCGTGCGGCCCGTACCGGGTGCCCAACGCCAGCATCACCGCCAGCGCGGTGTTCACCAACAACGTGCCGTCCAGCGCGTTCCGCGGGTTCGGCGCCATGCAGATCGTGCTCGGTTACGAGTCGCAGATGGATGAGCTCGCCGGGCGCCTCGGCGTCTCCCGCACCGAGCTGCGCGAGCGCAACTTCCTGGCCAAGGGTGACCTGCTGCCGACCGGGGAGCGGCTGGACACCTGTGTGGAAATCGGCCGGACCATGCACCGCGCGGTGGCGCTGCTCGGCGCTCCGGCCAGGCCGTCCGGGCCGGGCAAGCTGACCGGCCGCGGCATCGGCTGCAACCGGCACCCGTACGGGCGGACCATCTGGTTCCGCGACAAGGCGGCGGCCTGGCTGAGCCTGCAGGCGGACGGCACGCTGCTGATCCGCTCCGGCGTCACCGACCTCGGCGCCGGGCAGGCGGCCAGCCTGTGCCAGATCGCCGCCGAGGTGCTCGGCGCCGAGCTGGATGACATCAGCATCTACATCGGCGACAGCGCGCTCAACCCGCCGGCCGGCGGCACGTTCGCCAC
Organism: uncultured Actinomycetes bacterium; assembly: GCA_963741615.1. Lineage (GTDB taxonomy): Bacteria > Actinomycetota > Actinomycetes > Streptosporangiales > Streptosporangiaceae > UBA9676. The sequence continues at coordinate 13,134 of CAVUIU010000025.1, read as the reverse complement.
CCGCCAGCTGTACATGTCCGGGAACGCGGTGCTGCACGCGGCCCGCGAGCTGCGCGCGCGGATGGCGCCGGTGGCGGCCGACCTGCTCGGCGTGCCGGCCGACGAGCTGGAGTTCGCGGCCGGCCGGGTGTGGCCGGCGGACGCCGGCGAGTCCGGCGGCGTGAGCGTGACGCTGGCCGAGCTGGCTGCCGCCTGCGAGCAGCGGGCCATCAGCACGGCGCACCTGTCGACCTGGCGGGCGCAGGCCGGCTCGTTCGACCCGCGCACCGGGCAGGGTGACACCTTCCCCGACTACACCTACGGCACGCACGCGGCCGACGTGGAGGTCGATGTCGAGACCGGGCAGGTCACGGTGCTGCGGTACGCGGCATGCCACGACGTCGGCCGCGCCATCAACCCGATGCGCGTGGAAGGTCAGATCCAGGGCGGCGCCATGCAGGGCCTCGGCTACGCACTCACCGAGGACATGAACATCGAGGACGGTTACGCGCAGGCGGCCCTGTTCGCCAATTACCTGATCCCGAACGCGCAGGATTTCCCCGATGTGCTCGTTGACATCATCGAGAGCGGCGAGGGCAAGGGCCCGCTCGGGGCGCGCGGGATCGGCGAGCCGCCCATCGGGAACGTGGCGGCCACCATCGCCAGCGCCATCCAGGACGCGATCGGCGTCCGGCCGGCCCGGCTGCCGATGACCCCCGAGCGGGTACTCGGGCTGCTCGATGCGCGCCGCGCGGGCCCGGCGTGACGGGCATGCCACGTTCGCGGGCAGGAGGTCGGAGATGACGTCACTCGGGCTTGAACGGCATGTCATCGACCGCCGGACTTACGGCCGCACCGTCGGCCGGTTCCGTGACGCGGGCATCCTGCTGCCTACGTTTGCCCAGCTGGCCACGCCGGGCTCGCTGCCGGCGGAGATCCGCCAGGCGCTCGCGGGGGTGAAGGCGGATGAAGCGGACCCGCGGAACCTCTTCCGGGTGCACTGGCACAACGACAGCGGGCGCGCCGGCCAGGTAACCGTGCCGGTGCACGTGGTCCTGCCGGCCGAATTCACCGGAGTTGACGCGCGGATCGTGGTGGCCATCGGCGACCTCTTCCCGATGATCCGGGCGCACAAGGTGCTCGCGGCGTACGCGTGCCTGGTTCCCCGCGTCATCACCGGCCAATTCGACCCGACCAGGAACCGGGCCGTCTGGCCCTCCACCGGTAACTACTGCCGGGGCGGTGTCGCCATCTCGCGCCTGATGGGCTGCCGGGGAGTGGCCGTGCTGCCCGAGGGCATGAGCCGGGAACGTTTCGCGTGGCTGGCGGACTGGGTCGAAGACGCCGGGGACATCATCCGCACGCCGGGCACGGAGAGCAACGTCAAGGAGATCTACGACAAGTGCGCGGAGCTGTCCGCCGATCCCGGCAACGTCATCTTCAACCAGTTCTCGGAGTTCGGTAACCATCTCGTCCATTACCTGTGCACGGGCAGGGCCCTGCAGGCAGTGTTCGAGGCGATGGCGGAATCCGAGCCGGGCCTGCGGCTGCGGGCCTTCGCGGCGGCCTCCGGCTCGGCCGGCACCCTCGGCGCCGGCGACTACCTCAAGGAGCGCCACGATTCCAAGATCGTCGCGGTGGAGGCGCTCGAGTGCCCGACGATGCTGGCGAACGGATTCGGTGATCACAACATCCAGGGCATCGGCGACAAGCACATCCCGCTCATCCACAACGTGATGAACACCGACCTGGTCACCGGGATCTCCGACCGCGCCACCGACCAGTTGTCGGTGCTCTTCGCCGCCAGCGAGGGCCGTGAGTATCTCCGGGCGCGGCGGCGGGTCCCGGAGCCCGTCCTTGACGCGCTGCCCGTCTTCGGGCTGTCGAGCATCTGCAACATCCTGGCCGCCGTGAAGACCGCCAAGTACCTGCGTCTCGGACCGGACGACGTGGTCATGACGGTGGCGACGGACGGCGCGGGGATGTACGGAAGCGAGCGCGAGCGCATCGCCGCCCGCGATTTCCCGGGCGGATTCGGGCTGGCCGACGCGGCCGAGGTGTTCGGCCGGTGGATGCTTGCGGCCGGCACCGATGACCTGCTGGAGACCACGCTGGCGGACCGGAACCGCATCTTCAACCTCGGCTACTACACCTGGGTAGAGCAGCAAGGGGTATCGCTGGCCGACTTCGAGGCGCGGCGGGATCAGCGGTTCTGGGCCGGCCTGCGCGACCTGCTGCCCGCGTGGGATGCCATGATCGCGGACTTCAACGGGCGGACCGGCCTGGCGGCCGCGAGATGACATCACCTCCGAGCACGATCCGCTGCTCGGGCTGCGGCTACGTCGCGGACCAGGATGACCCCTACCCGTTCCGGTGCCCGTGGGCCGGGACCGATGACACCGACCACGTGCTGAGCCGGGTGCTCGGCCCGGGGGGCACTCGCTTTCCTTCCGGCACCGAAGTGAACCCGTTCGTGCGCTATCGCGCTCTCATGCACTCCTATCAGGTGGCCATGGCCCACGGGATGTCCGATGCCGGCTACCGCGACCTGGTGGCATCGCTCGACGCGTCGGTGGCCGCCACCTGCGGCCACGGGTTCGCGGCCACGCCGTTCTTCCGCAGCCAGGAACTGAGCGGGTCACTGGGTTTCTCCGCCGCCGGCGGGGTGTGGATCAAGGACGAGACCGGGAACGTGTCGGGCTCGCACAAGGGCAGGCACCTGATGGGTGTGCTCATACACCTGGCCGTCATGGAGGAGTCCGGTCTCCTCGACCCCGCGAACCGCTCCAGCCTGGCCGTCGCCAGCTGCGGGAACGCGGCGCTGGCGGCGGCCGTGGTGGCCCGGGCCGGCGGCTGGCGGCTGGCCGTGTTCGTCCCGCCCGATGCCGACGCCGCCCTGGTCCACCGGCTGGGCGAGCTCCAGGCGGACGTGGTCAGCTGCCCTCGCGAGCCGGGTGAGCTCGGGGACCCGACGTACCTGCGGCTGCGGCAGGAACTGGCCCGCGGGGCGCTGCCGTTCACCACCCAGGGCAGCGAGAACGGGCTGGCCATCGAGGGTGGTGAGACCCTGGGATACGAGCTCGTGACCGAGCTCGCGGCCTCCGCCGGCGACCGCGGCCTGGATCACCTGATCGTGCAGGTCGGCGGGGGGGCCCTGGCCAGTTCGTGCGTTCAGGCGCTGCGCGAGGCGGTGGGGCTGCGTGCGCTGGGCCGGCTTCCCCGCATCCACACCGTGCAGACGTTCGGCGCCCACCCGCTGCAACGCGCCTACGCGCGGGTGTGGGCGTTGCTGCCGGATGAGCCCGGCCCCGATGCGGTGCGCCGGGCCATGGCCAGGGCCGCGGCCCACCGGTCGGCATTCATGCAGGCCTGGGCCCAGCAGCCCAGGAGCGTGGCGACCGGCATTCTCGACGACGAGACCTACGACTGGCGGGCCGTCGTGGAAGGCATGCTGCTGACCGGCGGCCAGCCGCTGGTCGTGCGCGAGGACTCGCTCGTCGAGGCCAACCGGCTGGCGGTGGCCGGAACCGGGATCCAGGTTGACCCCACCGGCTCAGCGGGCCTGGGCGGGCTGCTCGAGATGCGGCGCTCCGGCGCGATCGGCGCGGATGACCGCATCGCCGTGCTGTTCACCGGCCGGCAGCGGTAGCCGTCGCCGCCGGCCGCAGCTTGGGCAGCAGCTGCCAAGAGATCTGACAGCCATACGGCAATCATTGACGTACCGCGCCGGGACCCCCACATTTAGTGTGATACCACGCGCTACTTCCAGGATGAGGGCCCGCCAAGGCCTGAATACGGTCGTGTCAAGCTCGCGAGGAGCCACCGATGGCACTGCTGACCCTGCAGGTTGACGACGCCGCTGGCGAAGCCGGGCGGGCATGAAGGCGGCCAGGCTGGTCGAGCGCCGGCGGCCGCTGGAACTCGCCGACCTGCCCGACCCGGCGCCGGCCGCCGGCGAGGCGGTCGTCCAGGTCGAGGCCGAAGGCATCTGCCGGACCGACTGGCACGTGTGGAACGGTGACTGGGACTGGGTGGGCCTGACCCCGACGCTGCCGCTGGTGATGGGGCACGAGCTGGGCGGGACGGTGGTCGCGGTCGGCCCGGGGGTGTCCCGTGTCCGGGCCGGGGACCGGGTGACGAGCCCGTTCCACGAATCATGCGGGCGATGCGGCTACTGCATGATCGGCCGTTCCAATCTCTGCGACGACATGCAGTTCCTCGGCCTCACCCACGATGGTGGCTACGCCGGGTACGCGGCCATCCGCAACGCGGATTTCAACTGCATCAAGCTGCCGGACAGCATCGACGCGCTGTCCGCGGCGGCGATCGGCTGCCGCTACATGACGGCGTTCCACGCCGTGACCCGCCAGGGCGGGCTGACCGCCGGCCAGTGGGTGGCGGTGCACGGGGCGGGCGGCATCGGCCTGTCGGCCGTGCAGATCGCCGCCGCGCTCGGTGGCCGGGTCATCGCCGTTGACCTGGCCGACGCCAAGCTGGAGAAGGCCAAGGCCGAGGGGGCGCTGCACGCGGTCAACGCCGGGACGCAGGACGTCGTCGCGGCCATCAGGGAGATCACCGACGGCGGCGCTGACCTGGCGATCGGCGGCATCGGCGTGGCCGCGCTCGTCGAGTCGGCGGTGCTGTCGCTGCGCAAAGGCGGCAGGCTGGCGCAGGTCGGCCTGACCAGCCAGGCGGAGCAGGGATATGTGCGCCTGCCGCTCGACCACATCATCGAGGCAGAGATAGAGATCGCCGGGAGCGTCGGGAACCCGCACGTGGACTACCCACGGCTACTCGGGCTGGTGGAGACCGGGGTGCTGCAGCCAGCCAGGATCGTCGGCCAGACGCTGCCGCTGGAACAGGCCAGCGCGGTGCTGGACGCGATGGACTCCTACGAGACGCTCGGCTTCTCCGTCATCACCGAATTCTGACCGGCACGGTGGTCCCTGCCAGCAGCGGGAGGAACAGCATGACCAAGCGGACGTACGGCGGGCCTCTCGTTGACGTGGCTGGTGCCGTGGACCTGCACTGCCACCCGTTCCCCGACCTGTTCCCCCGGCTGGCCGACGATTTCGACATCGTGCGGGCCGCCCGCGACGCGGGCATGAAGGCCATCCTGCTCAAGTGCCATCACGAGAACACGGTGTCCCGCGCCTACCTGGTGCAGCGGGTGATTCCCGGCATCAGAGTATTCGGCGGGATCGTCCTCAACTACTACGTGGGCGGCATCAACGCCGCCGCCGTCGAGGCGTCGCTGCGGCTCGGCGGCAAGGAAGTGTGGATGCCCACCGTGGACGCGGGCTATCACGCCGAGATCCACGGCGGCACCGGCGGCTACGACTCGCAGCAGGGTGGCCGGAGCCAGGCCGAGGGGATCTGGGTGGCGGACAAGGACGGGAAGCTGCGGCCCGAGGTCAAGGAGGTGCTCGAGCTTGTGGCCGAGCACGGCGCGATCCTCGGCACCTCGCATCTGGCCCCGCGGGAGATCGTCGCGCTGGTGCGCGAGGCCCGTTCCGTCGGTGTCGAGAAGATCGTCATCACACACCCCTACTTCCGGGTGCCCAACATCGACCTGGACACCCTGGAGGAGGTGGCGAAGATGGGCGCTATGCCGGAGTTCGGCTACTGCACCGTTTCGCCCGCCTGGCAGTACGCCGCGCCAGAGAAGATCGCGGCGAGCGTGGAGCGGATCGGGGCATCCCGCTGCCTGCTCGTCTCCGATACCGGGCAGCGGCACAACCCGCTGCCGTCGGAGGCGCTGCGCATCTTCGCGCAGACGGTCTTCGAGAAGGGGGTGCCGATGGAGCAGGTCATGCGGATGATCAGTGACAACCCGATGCAGCTGCTCGACGTGGACGCCGACCGGGAGCCGAGCGCAGCCGATCTGGCCTGGGCCCGCGGCCTGGTCGAGGATCCATGCGCGGCCCCGGCGCCCGCCTCGCCCGTGCCGTCGCCGGCGGCCCCGCCGACGGCCGGCCCGGGCTGAGCCGGTGGCCATCCGGCGCGGCCGCGGTGCGGCCGCCGATCATGCGGAACCCGGCGGCGGGCGCGGGACCATCGTGGCCCTGCCCGGCCGCCGCCGGCGCGGCAGCCAGGTCCCGGCCGACGCGCTGACGGTCCGCGAGATGCTTGGCCAGGATGCCATGCGCGGGGCACGGATCATCGCCGGAGTCAGCGGGCTTGACCGCGTGGTCAGGCGGCTCAACGTCATGACGGTGCCGAACATCGTGCGGTGGACCAAGCAGGACGAGTTCCTGCTGACCACCGGATACCCGCTGCCCCGCCCGGCCGGGGAGTTCTGCCAGCTGATCGAGCAACTGGCCGCCAACGGCCTGGCAGGGCTCGGCGTGAAGCTGGACGAGTACCTCGCCGAGGTGCCGCCGGCGGCGGTGGAGCTTGCCGACCAGGCGGGCTTCCCGATCGTGGTGATCCCCGCCACGTCGCCGCTTGATGACGTGCTGAGCCAGACGTTCGAGACGATCGTCAACCGGCAGGCGGCGGCGCTGGCCCGAAGACAGCAGATTCATGACGCGTTCCTCGGCGTCGCGCTGACCGGGGGCGGCCTGGCCCGGCTGTCCGGTGAGCTCGCCGAGATCCTGCCCGGCGCCGACGTGGTCATCTGCGACCCGACCGGATACCCGCTGGCCGCCACCACGCGGTCCGGCGTCCAGGCTCGCGGCTTCCGCGACGCCACCGGCCTGGTGGACACCGGCCGGCTGGTCGCGGGCGTGCATAAGGACGCCGGGACCGGGACGTGCTGGGCGGCCGCGCTCATCCGCGCCGGGGACATGCGGTACGGGTTCGTGCTCGCGGTCGGTGGGCCCCAGGGCCTGCCCGGGGTGGCCGGCCTGGCGGTCGAGCAGGCGGCGCTCGTGGCCGCGCTGGAGATCACCCGTGACCTGGCCGTCCTCGCTGTCGAGCAGCAGTTCGCCTCGAACGCACTGCACGACCTGGTCACCGGCACGGCCGCCGACATGGACCACGCGCTGGCGCGGGCTCTCCGGTTCGGCTGGGACCTGCAGCGGCCGCTGGCCGTGCTGGTGGCCCGGCATTGCGGCGCTGAGCGCAGCGACGAGCCGTCCCGCCAGCAGGAGGCCTCCGCGCTGCGCGCGGTGGAGCAGTGGACCCTGGCGATCCGCGGCCGGGACCGGAACGCGGCGGTGGCCGGGTTCGCCACCGAGCTCGTGGCCGTGGTGGGGGTTCCCGACGCGGCGGCGCTCGCCCGCACGGTGCATGCGGACATGAGGTCGTCGACGGGGCAGGCCTACTCGGTGGGGGTCAGCCAGGTCGCCGCCGGGCCGCTGGACATCCCGCGGCTGTACGAGGAGGCGAGGGTGGCGCTGCAGGTCGGGCTGCGGCTGAGCGGCGGCGGCGCGGTCACCAGCTTCGCCGGGCTCGGCCTGTACCGGCTGATCAGCAACGTGAGCCAGGCAGAGCTGCGGGCGTTCGTGCACGACACGCTCGGCCCCGTGCTCGAGCTGCCCGACCCGGCCCGCGCGGACCTGCTCAAGTCGCTGGCGGTGCTCGCCGGCACCCGCTTCAACGTGGCCGAATCGGCCCGCATCCTGCACTACCACTACAACACCATGCGCTACCGGGTGACGAAACTGGAGCGGATGCTGGGCGAGTTCGCCGACGACGCGGCGGCGGCGCTGCGGATCGGCGTCGCCCTGGAGATCCTGCGCATGTACGAGATCTCCGGCGACACGCTGCAGACGCTGCTCTGACCTGATCGGGCCGGCCCGGCCGCACGCCGGGTCAGGCCGCCTCGGCCCACCCCACGAGCTTGCAGGCGCTGGCGGCGGTCTCGATCCGCGCGAACGCGACTTCCAGGCAGAGCAGGGCCGCCTCGTGCCGCTCCGGGCTCGTCCCCGCCGTCGCGTCCCGCAGCACCAGGCACCGGTAGTCCAGGTTCCTCGCGTGCTGGACGGTGGCGGAGACGCACACATCCGTGCAGACACCCACGACGACGAGATTCTCGATCTCGTGCAGCCGCAGCACGAGGTCAAGCTCGGTGCCGAGGAACGCGTCATACCGGCGCTTCGCCCTGATGATCAGGTCCGGCGGCTCCGGGGCAAGCCCGTCGGTGATCTCGATCCCGGTGCCGCCCTCGACGCAGTGGATGGGCTCGAAGAAGCGCTCGATGCCGAAATCCTGGCGCCCTGGCCGGTGCGCCTCCTGGGTGAAGATGACGGGTGCGCCGGCCCGCCGTGCCCGCCGCGCGAGGTCGGCGATGACCGGCACCAGCTCCAGGCCGCCCGGCGCCGGCACGGGCGCATCAGGCAGGAGGAAGTCGTTCTGCATGTCGATCACCAGCAGGGCGGTGGCCTCCGGCCTGCGGATGAACGGCTCCTGCGGATCCATGCGCGCCGCCTCGATCCTCGTGGCCCGGGACCTCGCGGCTGTACCAGCCGTGGCTGGGCCTTGCCTCACACTCGGCTACGCCCATTGTTGGCCGGCGGCTCCCCGCATGCCAGGTCAGGTGACGACAAGAATCGGCCCGGCGGGCTGTCAGCTGCCGGGGCTGCCGGAGCTGCCGGAAGTGCCGGAAGTGCCGGAAACGCCGGCGGCGGGGGCCGCCCGGGCAAGCGCGCGCAGCGCCGCCGGGAAGATAGCGGCCGGGGGGGTGACCAGCCCCGCGCCGACCTGGCCGGTTCCCGCGACCTTGCCCGCCATGCCGGTGTTGATCTGCGGCAGGATGCCGGTCCGCGCGACCAGGGTGGTGTCGATCCCGGCCGGGGTGCCGCGGAAGTCGAGCGCCGGCACCTGGAACAGCGGGTGCTCCGCCAGCGTGATCTCGTACATGCGCCGGGTGGTGGCGAGCGCGTCGGTTACCGTGCCGCCGACGAACCGCACGATCGCCGGGGCCGCCGCCATCGCGAAGCCGCCGAGGCCCGCCGTCTCCGTGATCGCCGAGTCCCCGATGTCGGGGTTCGCGTCCCCGGGCCCGTAATCCCCCAGGTAAAGGCCCTCGGGCGTGAGCGCCGGGGCGGTGAACCACGCGTCCTGAGTCCCCGAGACCTGGATGCCGAAATCGGTGCCGTTCCGGGCCATCGCCACCACCATCGTCGAGCCCGGGATCCCGCGGGCGGCGTCGAGGGCGAGCTTGCACGCGGGCATCGCCAGGTTGAGGAAGAAGTGGTCGTTACCGCCGATGAACGCCGCGACCGCTGCCACGTCGGCGGACGCGAAACCGGACCCGACCATCGACGGCAGCAGGTCCCGCAGCAGCATGAGCGTGCCGGTCCGGTTGCGGTTGTGCGCCTCGTCGCCCATCTGCACCATCTGGGCCAGGATCGCGCTGACGTCCACCGGGCCGTGCCCGCGGACCGCGGCCTGCAGCAGCGGCCCGAGCACCGACGACATCCAGCGCAGCCGGTCGATCACGTCCGGCGAGTAGGCGCCGTACCGCAGCACCTTGCCGAGCCCCTCGTTGAGCGAGCAGTACGCCCGCTGCCCGGTCGCCGGGTCTTCGAGCACAAAAACCCACATGGACGGCGAGACCACGCCGGCCATCGGGCCCACCGCGCGGCGGCCGTGGCAGGGCGCCAGCGCGAACGCGCCCCGCTCCGCCAGGCCGGCGGCGGCGTCCGGGTCCGCGGCCAGGCCCTCGAACACCGCCGCGCCCATCAGGGCGCCCCGCAGCGGGCCGGAGGCCCGGTCCCAGCCGATCGGCGGCCCAGCGTGCAGGAAGGTGCCCGGCTCCAGGCCCAGCGCGTCCCGGGCCGGCGCAACGTCGGCCAGCTGCGCCCGGGCGGCGAACATCCGCTCCACGGCCAGCGCGTTGGCGGCCGCCCGCCGCGGGTCGGCCAGGACGGTGACGAGGTCCTCCTCGGCGCCGGCCATCGGGGGGGCCCAGTTGACCCGGGTCACCCGCGCGGCCTGCCACTCGGCGGCGTCGGCGAGCAGGCCGAGCCCGGCGCTGATCACGTGCGGCTCCCGCCGCAGCAGCCCGGTCATGGCCGGCCCGCAATCGCGTCGCAGGCGAACCGCGCCGCCTGGGCGTTGCTGGCGAAGACATGCGCCCCCGCCGCCTGCAGCTCCCGGGCCTGCCGGGCGGGATCCTGTGGGTCGGCAGCCGCCCCGATCAGCGAAACGACGGCCGCCGCCCCGCTCCGCTCCCGGGCGGCGGCGATGGCCGGTCCCAGTTCGGACGCCGGGTCCGGGTGGGCCCCGTGGCCGAGCACCACATCGAGCAGGATCACCGCGGTGGCCGGGTCGGCCGCCTCGGCGGCGAGCCGTTCCAGCCGCAGCGACTGGTCGATCATCGGGTGTGCCCGGCCGGCGGTGAGCTCGTCGTCGCCGAAGTCGATCATCATGTTGCCGTGCGTGGGCGCGCGCGCGCCGAGGTGCCACTCCGGCCGCAGCGGGACGTTCGAGCGGACCGGGCCCAGCCGCTCGCTGGCGATGACCATCGCCTCGGTGCAGAGCGTGCCGCCCGCGAACAGGCCGCGCAGCGCACCCGGCCGGGGTGTGACCGCGGCGCCCGGCCAGTGCGGCCAGGCCGGGACCTGCCCGCCCACCGCGGCGAGCGCCGCCTCGGTGGCGGCGGTGAGGTCCGGCTCACCCGGGGCGACGAACGCGAAGCGGACCGGCGTGGACAGGCCAGTTGCGTAGGCGCGCAGGTCCGCGGCGACCTGCGGGGCGGGCGGTTTGGAGATGACGATGATGAGCCCGGTCGCGGGATCGTCGTCCAGCGCCGCGAGGGCGGCGCGGGCCGACCGGCCAGCAACCGCCGCGGACAGGTCACGGCCGCCGACGCCGAGCGCCGCGCTCACCCCGGCCCCGGCCGCGTCGAGCAGGCACAGCACCTGCTGCGCGCCGGTGCCGGAGGCGGCGACCAGGCCGATCTCGCCCGGGGCGACGGTGTGCGCGAAGCCAAGACCCACCCCGCCGACGACGGCCGTGCCGCAGTCCGGGCCCATCACCAGCAGGCCCCGCTCCGCGGCGATGTCCTTGAGCGTGATCTCCTGCTCCACCGGCACGTTGTCGGAGAAGATCATGACGTCGCAGCCGGCGTCGAGCGCGTCCATCGCCTCGGCGAACGCGTACCGTCCCGGCACCGATACCAGCACCAGGCCGGGGCCGCCCAGCCTGGCCGCCGCCGCGGTCGTGCGCGGGGGCTGCTGCGCGGCGGCGCCGTCGTGCGGGGCCGGGCGCGGCGCCAGGGCGGTATCGACGGCAGCGAGCGCGCCCGCCAGCGTTGCGTCGTCCCGGGCGCGGACGGCGATGAGCAGATCGTTCGGACCCGCCTGCGGTGGCGCGGCGAACCCCATCTCCGCCAGCAGGCCGAGGTTCAGCTCGGTGGCCATGGCGATCAGCGCCGCCTCGACCCCGTCGGCCTTCCGCACGTCCGTGCTGGCCTGCATCAGCGTCACCGAGTCCGCGTAGGCGCCCGGCCGTGCCTCGACATGTTCCGCGCTCACGATCCAGAACGCTAGCCCCCGGGCCGCCGCCGATCCATGGCAAGCATCGCCTGATTCACCATCAAGGAGCCGCTGCGCGATACCAGCGGCCCCGCGCGGCCCGCGTCAGCCGCCGAAGCTGACGTCCTGGCCGGCGAGGTGCACGAGCACACCCTGGCCGGTGACGCTGACATCCCGGACGGTCATCCCCGGCGGCAGGGCAGGCAGCGGCAGGGTGATGTAGCCCAGTGGGCCGAGCACCGCCACCGGGAAGCCGGCGGCCGCGATCACTGCGATGCGGATGCCGCCGTGACCGGCCCGGGTCACCCGTGCGGTGGCGGTCCCGGTGACCAGGCCCAGGCCGGCGGTGATCTTCACCCGGTCGGGGCCATCGGCGGAGACTGTCAGCCCCGGCAGGCCAGTCACCCCGGCAAGGCTGGCGAAGCCGATCAGGGCGGTGCCGGAAAGCCGGGCGGCCGTGCTGGCGTGGTAACTGGCGTTGAGCCGCACCCCGTACGCGGTGACGTCGAGCCGCTGGACCTCCACCGACCCCAGTCTCCGCTCGTCCACGCCGACCACGACCTTGTTCAGGCGCCTGACCGCCACCTGGGTCAGGAAGGGAAAACCCGCGATGCTCACGTCCGGCTTGGTGGCGAAGTCCCCGTTCATGACCCGGGTGGCTATCTGGTTCTGCGCGTAGCGCAGCGCGACCCGGTCGGCCCCGAGCAGGACGGCCAGCAGTGCCACCACCACGACGACGATCACACCCCAACTATGGGCCCAGTGGTGACGCAGGACGTATCTGGCATCCTCGCCGCCGCCTGCGGGCGCAGATTAGACTCGGCCGCATGTCTGTAGACCCGGCCATCCGGTTCCCCGGCGAGTCAGGCGACTACCGGCTCGCGCGCAACCGGCTGCTGGCGGCGGAGACCGAGCTGCGGCGGGCGATCGAGCGGGTCGCCGCGCAGCGGCGCGCGCTCCCGCCGGGCGGCGCCGTCCCGGAGGACTACGTCTTCGAGGAGGCGGCCGACGGGGGCGGCGAGGTGACGTTCTCACAGTTGTTCGGACCGGGTAAGGACACACTCGTCATCTACAGCTTCATGTTCCCGCGCTGGTCAGGTGACACCAGGCCGGGCCCGGCCGGGGGCGAGACGGCCCGGCTGCCGCTCGCCGAGACACCGTGCCCGTCGTGTACCTCGATCCTCGACTCGCTCGACGGTGCCGCCCCTCACCTCGCCCACCCGCTCAGCCTCGTCGTGGCCGCGAAGTCAGATCCGGCCCGGATCCGCAACTTCGCCCATGAACGCGGCTGGTCCCACCTACGGCTCCTGTCCTCGCGGAACAACAACTACAACCGCGACTACCACGCGGAATCACCGGAGGGTGAGCAGAGCCCGGTCCTGAACGTGTTCACGCGCGACGGCGACGGGTTCCGCCACCGGTGGGCGACCGAGCTGATGTTCGCGCCCCGAGACGAAGGCGAAGAGCCGCGCCACGTCGACTTGATCTGGCCGATCTGGAATGTCCTCGACATGACGCCGGGCGGCCGCGGAGACGACCCGGACTTCCCCGCGCTGCAGTACTAGGGGCGCGTTTCCTGGGACCACACGCGAGACAATCACCCGGCTCGCCAGGGCACTCGGCACCGACCTGGCATGGCACGAATCCACCGGCCGCTGACCGTTCGACCAGGCACTCGCCGCCCATGGATAAGGAACGCTGAAGCCAGCACCGCCGCCGTCAACCGGGC